>NZ_CP117460.1:5456646-6062940 GCF_030687145.1 Pseudomonas sp. FP1742
GGGCATGGGCGGCTTCGTCGAAGGCTGGGCCCCAGGCGAGCACTACCCGGAAGTCTGGGCACGCCGCTTCGCCGTGGACTTCACCGGGGGCGGCCTGGACCGCTTGCCCGAAGGCGCCGGGATCGAGCCGGTGGTGACCTGTTCGAACGGTGAAGTGAAGGACTTCAATGTATTGGTGCTCGATGACATCAAAGGCTACCGAATCACCTTCGACTGGTACCCGACCAATGACAGCGTGGCGCCGGTGGAGCTGCGGTTGTTCATTCGCACCAATGACCGCACGTTGAGTGAAACCTGGTTGTACCAGTATTTCCCGCCAGCGCCTGATAAGCGTAAGTACACCTGAGAGTTAGTCGGGGTCTGAAATGGCCCCTTCGCGAGCAAGCCCGCTCCCACAGTGATGGGGGTGTTCACAAAATTTGTGTACGCCGCCGACCCTTGTGGGAGCGGGCTTGCCCGCGAAGGCGGCAGGACAGCCGACAAACCTCTCGACACAAAAATGCAAAAGCCCCGATCAACCTGACCGGGGCTTTTTGGTTTCATAGCGATCTTCAGTCACGCAAATCCGATTCATGAATCGGCTGATCACGATGGGTGGCCCGCTGGTATTGCGCCGGCCAGATCGCCTTGTGCCCGCCCAGATCGTCATCGGCATGCAGCGGCCAATACGGATCGCGCAACAACTCCCGGGCGAGGAAGATGATGTCGGCCTGACAAGTGCGCAGAATGTGCTCGGCCTGGGCCGGTTCGGTGATCATGCCGACGGTACCGGTGGCAATGCCTGACTCCTTGCGTACGCGCTCGGCGAAACGGGTCTGGTAACCGGGGCCGGTCGGGATCTCGGCGTTTACCGCCGTACCGCCCGATGAGACATCGATCAGGTCCACGCCCAGATCTTTCAGGCGTCGCGCCAGCTCCACGGTTTCGTCGGGGTTCCAGCCGTCTTCCACCCAGTCGGTGGCCGATACCCGCACAAACACCGGTAACTCCTCAGGCCACACGGCCCGAACCGCTTCGGTGACTTGCAGTACCAGCCGAATGCGATTTTCGAACGAGCCGCCGTACTGATCGCGCCGCTGATTACTCAGGGGCGAAAGAAACTGATGCAGCAGATATCCATGGGCGGCGTGCACTTCGACCACTTTGAAACCGGCGGTCAGCGCCCGTTTGGCCGAATCGACAAAGGCCTGGACGATCTCGGCGATCTCGCTCTCATTGAGCTGCTTGGGTGGGGTGTGCTGAGGGTCGAAAGCGATCGGCGAAGGGCCGACCGGGATCCAGCCGCCGTCTTCCGGCTTGACGCTGCCATGCTTGCCGAGCCACGGCCGATGCGTGCTGGCCTTGCGCCCGGCATGGGCCAACTGAATGCCGGCGACGGCGCCCTGAGCGGCGATGAAACGGGTAATACGTTGCAAGGATTCGATCTGTTGATCATTCCACAGGCCGAGGTCCTGGGCGGTGATGCGCCCGTCGGCGGTGACCGCCGTGGCCTCGGTAAATACCAGACCGGCGCCGCCGATCGCGCGGCTGCCGAGATGGACCAGATGCCAGTCATTGGCCAGCCCATCGACGCTGGAATACTGGCACATTGGCGACACCGCAATGCGGTTAAGCAGGGTCAATTGACGAAGGGTATAGGGTTCAAGCAGCAGACTCATGGGGCACCTCTCGAATCAGTGGGCAGGCTCCAGGGTTCTGTTTGAATAGTCGACGAGTGACAGGAAAAAGGTGCAGCACCCGCCCCCGCGGGCAAAAAATTCGACAAGACGTCACAAGGATAATCAAGCAGTGCTTAGAGCCTAGTCGACATCGCGGGATCAGGGAGGGTTCCGAGAGATTCGGTGTGAGGGAAATCGCTTTCGCGGGCAAGCCCCCTCCCACAGGATTTGCGCAGATCCTGTGGGAGCGGGCTTGCCCGCGAAGGGCTTAACGCGGTTCGATGTGGGCAATCATCAACTGAACGGTCTCGTTGCCACGAAACTCATTGAGGTCGAGCTTGTAGGCCAATTCCACCCACTTGATGGTCGGATTCGGCCAGATGTCGCGGTCGATACCGAAGGCAATGCCATCGAGCTTCACCGAGCCACATTCACTCTTGAGCACCACTTTAAGGTGCCGCTCGCCCACCACCCGTTGCTCGACCAACTGGAACACCCCGTGAAACAGCGGTTCCGGAAAGTGTTGCCCCCAAGGTCCGGCGTGGCGTAGGGCGCGGGCCAGTTCCAGGTGAAACTCCTCGACCGCCAGGGTGCCGTCCGACAGCAGTCGCCCGGTCAGGTCTTCTTCGCGCATTTGCCTGCGCACTTCGGCGTCGAAGGCTTGCGCGAACAACGGAAAATTCGCTTCCGGCAAGGTCAGGCCAGCCGCCATGGCGTGGCCGCCGTATTTGCTGATCAGGTTCGGATGTTGCGCCGCGACCACGCTCAAGGCATCGCGAATGTGAAAGCCCTGAACCGAACGCCCCGAGCCCTTGAGCAGGCCATCGCCGGCATCGGCAAAGGCAATGGTCGGACGGAAATAGCGCTCTTTCATACGCGAGGCGAGGATACCGATCACACCCTGGTGCCACTCGGGATCGAACAGGCACAGGCCGAACGGCATCGATTCCACCGGCAGATCCTTGAGTTGGGCCAGCGCCTCGCGCTGCATGCCCTGCTCGATGGATTTACGGTCCTGGTTCATGCCATCCAGCTGAGCGGCCATTTCACGGGCGGCGCCAGCGTCTTCGGTGAGCAGGCACTCGATGCCCAGGCTCATGTCGTCCAGCCTTCCTGCCGCGTTCAGGCGCGGGCCGAGGATAAAGCCCAGGTCAGTGGAGGTGATACGCGAATGATCACGCTTGGCCACTTCAAGGATCGCCTTGATCCCCGGCCGCGCGCGCCCGGCGCGAATTCGCTCCAGGCCCTGATGCACCAGAATCCGGTTGTTGGCATCCAGCGGCACCACGTCGGCGACGCTGCCCAACGCCACCAGGTCGAGCAATTCGCCAATGTTCGGCTGCGGCTTGCTCTCGTACCAGCCCAGGCTGCGCAGGCGCGCGCGCAGGGCCATCAGTACATAGAAAATCACCCCGACACCGGCCAGGGCTTTGCTCGGGAACTCGCAACCCGGCTGGTTCGGATTGACGATGGCATCGGCCAACGGCAGCTCGTCGCCGGGCAAGTGGTGATCGGTGACCAGCACCTTGAGCCCGGCCTTTTTCGCCGCTGCCACGCCTTCGACGCTGGAAATGCCATTGTCCACGGTGATCAGCAACTGCGGCTCGCGGGTCAACGCCACTTCGACGATTTCCGGGGTCAGGCCGTAGCCGTACTCGAAGCGGTTTGGCACCAGATAGTCGACATGTGCCGCGCCCAACAAGCGTAACCCCAACATGCCCACGGTACTGGCCGTCGCGCCATCGGCATCGAAGTCGCCAACGATCAGAATCCGCTGACGCTGCTCCAGCGCCGTTACCAGCAAATCCACCGCCGCCTCGATGCCCTTGAGCTGCTGGAACGGAATCAGCCGCGCCAGGCTCTTGTCCAGTTCAGCCTCGGACTGCACGCCCCGCGCCGCGTAAAGGCGGGTCAGCAGCGGTGGAATATCACCGAGGAATGGCAGGGTGTCGGGCAACAGGCGAGGTTCGATGCGCATGGGGTGACAGGTGCTTCTCTTGAATACGTAGGATAAAACCGGGGGGACGCGGCCAAGCGGAGAATAATCAGCCGCGTTCGCCGGCCAGCCATTGCAACTGGACTTCGTGCTGACCACGGTCGTCGGTGACGAAAATCGTTCCTTCGCTGATCATCACGTCCCACTTGATAACGCGCGGCATGTCCTTGGCCAGGGTTTCCAGCACTTCCTGGGGCACGGCGGCGATGTTGACGTTTTTCAGGGTCTTGATTGCCGGGATTACTTTGCCTTCCCAGACACGCAGGCTGCCGTAGGCCAGCAGGCTGGTGCGTTCGGTGCGACGCGAGCACCAGGTCAGGCGGTCGGCGTCTGGCTGGCCGACTTCGATCCAGTGCAGGACACGGTCGTCCAGGCTCTTTTCCCACAGCGCCGGCTCATCCACGTCTGACAGACCGCGGCCAAAAGACAGCTGCTCGTTGTACCAGAAGGCGTAGGCCAGCAGCCGCACGGTCATGCGCTCTTCGGTTTCCGAAGGGTGACGGGCGATGGTCTGCTTCACGTTCTCGTAGACGCTGCGGTCGAGGTCGGTGAGGTTCAGTTCAAACTTGTAGGTCGTGGACGGCTGGGCCATGAACGGGCTTCTTGATACGGGGAAAGGCGGCAAGTCTAACCGATGCAAGAGGGCAATCAACGAATTGAAGGCGAATCAACTTTGGGCGATGGATGGCGGCCTATGATAAAACGCTGTATTCGCTCAGCCTTTGTCCTACAGGATTTCGCATGCCGTTCTCCAATAAACCGCTCTCGGGTCTGAAAGTCATCGAATTGGGTACGTTGATTGCCGGGCCGTTTGCCTCGCGTATTTGCGGCGAATTCGGCGCCGAAGTGATCAAGATCGAGTCCCCCGACGGCGGTGATCCGTTGCGCAAATGGCGCAAGTTGTATGAAGGCACCTCGCTGTGGTGGTTCGTGCAGGCGCGCAACAAGAAATCCCTGACCCTGAACCTGAAGCACCCGGATGGCCTGGCGATCCTGAAACAATTGCTCAGCGAAGCGGACATCCTGATCGAGAATTTTCGTCCCGGCGTGCTGGAAAAGCTTGGTCTGGGCTGGGAAGTCTTGCACGCACTGAACCCGAAACTGGTGATGGTGCGGCTCTCGGGCTTCGGCCAGACCGGGCCGATGAAAGATCAGCCGGGCTTCGGTGCGGTCGGTGAATCCATGGGCGGCCTGCGCTACATCACCGGGTTCGAGGACCGGCCGCCAGTGCGCACCGGGATCTCCATCGGCGACTCGATTGCCGCGCTCTGGGGCGTGATCGGGGCTCTGATGGCCTTGCGTCATCGCGAGGTCAACGGTGGCTTGGGCCAAGTGGTGGATGTGGCGCTGTACGAAGCGATCTTCGCCATGATGGAAAGCATGGTGCCGGAGTTCGACGTGTTCGGCTTCATCCGCGAACGCACCGGCAACATCATGCCGGGCATCACGCCCTCCTCCATTCACACCAGCGCCGACGGCAAACACGTGCAGATCGGCGCCAACGGCGATGCGATCTTCAAGCGCTTCATGCTGATCATCGGGCGCGAGGACCTGGCCAACGACCCTGCTCTGGCCAGCAATGACGGACGCGACAGCCGTCGCGACGAGATTTACGGGGTGATCGACCGCTGGGTCAATTCACTGCCGCTGGACGCGGTGATCGAGCAACTGAACCAGGCCGACGTTCCCGCCAGCCGGATCTTCAGCGCCGAAGACATGTTCAACGACCCACAGTACCTGGCCCGGGAAATGTTCCTGCAAGCCAAGCTGCCCGACGGCAAGGATTTCAAGATGCCCGGCATCGTACCGAAACTCTCTGAGACACCCGGCACCTCCGAATGGGTCGGGCCGCAACTGGGTGAACACAATGCGCAGGTCCTCCACGACCTGGGCTACGACCCGGCACGGATCGCACAGCTGCGTGAAGACGGGGCCATCTAAGCTGAATCGCCTGCTTTCATCCACCATCGATTACCTCGGCAGCGGGCGCCTGCTCGCGGCGCTCGGGTTGTTGTCAGGGCTGGTTTCCCCGGCCCTGGCGCAACCTGAAGCGCATTTGCTTTGGCTGCTGCGCGACCTGCCGCCGCTGACGACCTTTGAAGGTCCGAAAAAAGGTCAGGGGGTTATCGATCAACTGATACCGCTGCTGACCGCCGGCATGCCGCAATACCAACACACCCTGATGCGGGTCAATCGCGCCCGCGGCATGCAGATGCTTCACGAAGAATCCTTCACCTGCGACCCCTCGCTGATCTGGAGCAAGGAGCGCGAACAATGGATTGCGTTTTCCATTCCGGCCTTCCTGGCAGTCAGCAATGGGCTGGTGATCCGCCGTGAAGACCAGTCGGTGCTGGAACCCTTTATCTCCAACGGTGAAGTCGATCTGGCGGCCCTGTTGGCCAGCGGCCGACAGAAAGTCGGGGTGATCGCCGAGCGTCGTTACGGTCAGTTCCTCGACACCTTGCTGCAACAGGCGCCGGCCGGTGCGCTGACGCCCCACTACGGCAACGACGCCCTCGGCAGCCTGTTGCAGATGCAGCGCCTGGGTCGTTTGCAGGTGGTATTGGGTTACTGGCCGGAAATCCGCTATCAGGCCCATCAGGAAAACCTGGCCGATGAGCAGCTGGAGTTCTACCCGGTCAAAGGCGCGGGCAAATACCTGCCCGTGTACATCGGTTGCTCGAATACACCCCAGGGCCGACAGGCGATCAGTGAAATCAATCAGCTACTGCGCACCCTGCCCCGCGAGCGTCTGGCCCCGCTGTATGCCGACTGGCTCGATCCGCAAAGACGCAAGGACTACCTCGAAGAAACCAGGGCCTTTTTCGAGCGCCAGGCCACGCCGTGACAAATCGCAGGCAAAAAGAAACCCCGAGAAGTGGGGAGACGACTCGGGGTTAAACGTGGCCTGTATTACAGACCAGTAGCAGCAAGCTACAAGCACCGGAGCACAATGCTTGATCCTGCTGTTACATGGTCTGACTGACCTTGGCGCAGGAAGGTTCCCACAAAAAACAATTCAATTTCGGCTGGCCAGGCGCTTGTCCTGGGCAGCATTGCGCAACGCCGCGATGACACAGGGCTCCAGGCGTCCCTCCGCGATCAGCACGTCGCGGTGCAGCCCGTCGACGACATCCGTCAGCAGACGTTTATCGGTTAACTGGGCCTGATTGAACAGCCGTTCGACCACAATAGCGCCGGTCGCATTCTTCAGCGTCACCAGGCATTCGCCATGGGTACGCGATGGAGTCAACGTGACCTGATACGGGCTCAGAGCCTCACCGAGCAATAGACTGATACTTTCCATCTCGATCACCACTCAATAGTCCGAAAACAAAGTGCCTGGGGCGTATCCACAGTAAATGACCACAGGCCCGAGAAGAAAGTTCTGAATTCCAACGGCAGGCGCACCGGCGCCTCTGGTTGATAAAGCATGCCCGGAAAAGATGACAGTAAAAAAACAGCCATTTCATGAGGCGTAGAACCTGTGGGAGCGGGCTTGCTCGCGAAGGCGGTACATCAGACAACATTAATGTCGACTGACACTTCCTCTTCGCGAGCAAGCCCGCTCCCACATGACTTGCGTTAACTGACCGGCATTACGCTGCCCACCTGCCTTGTCCGCTTGGCCAGATCGGTCCATCCGCCCAGCAGCCCTCGCAATTGACCGTCCGCACTGTAAAACGGCACCGTCCACTGATAGATGTCCCTGACACCGTCCTTGAACATCAACTGACGTTCGCTGAAGCGGGTCTTGCGCGTACCGAGCTGGGCCATGAACTCGGCGTGCAGTTGCTCGGCAGTCTCTTTGGGCAAGACATCGAGTTCGATCAATTGGCGCCCCTGAATCTGGTCGAAACGGGTCGACAACCCCTCTTCATAACTCTTGTTGCACATGATCAAGCGCCCTTCCAGATCACGCACGAACATCGGATCGGGCATGGCGTCTATCAAGGCATGCTGGAAGGCGAGCTGGTCATTGAGGTCTTTTTCGGCGTCCCGACGTTGCTGGATCAACACCGTGAGTCGCCGGTTCCACAGCAGGGATAGCAGCGCAAAAACACTGGCAAAAAAAACGCTCCAACAGCCCCATTCGGTTATTTGCTGCCAGGTCGAAGGCGTCTGTACAGGAACAATGCCATCGAGCCACTTCAAGCGAATCGCGCGTAACTCGGCAGGCGGAAACGCTTCGAGTGCCTTGTTGAGGATGCTCAACAACTGCGGCTGTCCTTTGCGTACAGCCAGATGATCGGCCTCCCATTTACCCTCTACCATATGGCCCACCTTGAGCTGCCCGGAGGGATAGAGTTGCGCCCCGGTTTCGTTCTCGATGGTGGCATAGGCGTCGCCGCTTTCGACCAGCGCCCTGGCCTCGGCGTAGGTTTTGACCGAGCGCAGCTCGATGGCCGGATAGTCGCGACGAATGGTGGCTTCCAGTGCGTGCCGGGCCGGCAGCGCCAGCACCCTTTTTGACAGCTGGTTCATGGATTGCACCGGTGGCGCCCCCGCTCTCCCGACGAATACCCAGCCCGCACCACCGAACGCATGGCTGAAATCCAGAAACTCCTTGCGCTCCTCACTCATTGCCAGTGTGGTGCTCATGTCTGCCACGCCGCTCTCCAGCCGCTCCAGCAATTGAGCGGTGGAAAATGTCTCTTCATGGAGAAACTGCAGCCCTGTCATGGCGCTGATACGGTTGAGCACATCGTTATTCAACCCGTTCCACTGACCATGCTCATCCTTGAACAGGTACAGCGGATACTGCGCCGACGCGACGATGACTGTCGGATGTTCAGCAATCCATTGCAGCTCCTGAGCGTCCAGCTTCACGGGAGCGACGGCGGCTGGCTCCCTGGATTCATGTGCCGTCAATTGTGCAGCTTTTACCCAGGGTCCAAAGCCCAGGGCACCCAACAATAATATCCAGCACACGGCTGGCTTGAACCCTCTAAAAAACAGCATTGCCACTTCCTTGGTAATCGTCTCGCCCGTCCTTCATGGGCGGCTCTTCATTTACGAAACCCGACAAGTGTGGCATGCAGATATGAGAAAGCCCGTCAGGAGACGGGCTTCAAAATGTGACAGCTTTTACCGGTTACAGTGGCTTGCCGCGGTTGCCATGCTGACTGACAAAGGCCTGCACGGCTTTCAGGTCGTTCGGCAACACGGTGCAACGTTCATCTCGCTCAAACAAATCAGAAAGATGTGCAGGTAGTTCGAGTGCTTTTCCTACACCGGCTTTTTCCACCGCGTCCGGGAATTTGACCGGATGAGCCGTGCCCAGGATCACCATCGGGATATCCAGGCTACGACGGCATTCGCGCGCGGCCTTCACGCCGATGGCGGTGTGCGGGTCCAGCACCTCGCCGGTTTGCTCGAAGACTTCGGCAATGGTTTCGCAGGTTTGAGCGTCGTCCACCGCCAGCGAATCGAACAGCTTGCGTGCTTCGGTCCAGCGCTCCTGTTCAACGCTGAAACCGCCACCCTGCTTGAAGGTGTCCATCAAACCGGCTATCGCCGCGCCGTTGCGACCGTGCAGGTCGAACAGCAGGCGTTCGAAGTTCGACGAGACCATGATGTCCATCGATGGCGACAGCGTGGCGTGCAGGGTTTCCTTGACGTACTGATTGCCGCTCATGAAGCGGTGCAGGATGTCGTTGCGGTTGGTGGCGACGATCAACTGGTTGATCGGCAGGCCCATGTTGCGCGCCAGGTAACCGGCGAAGATATCGCCGAAGTTGCCGGTCGGCACCGAGAACGACACCGAACGCGCCGGGCCGCCCAGTTGCAGGGCTGCATAGAAGTAGTAAACGATCTGGGCCATGATCCGCGCCCAGTTGATCGAGTTCACCGCTACCAGGCGCGTGCCCTTGAGGAAGCTCTGGTCGGCGAAGCTCGCCTTGACCATTTCCTGGCAGTCATCGAAGTTGCCTTCGATGGCGATGTTGTGGATGTTCTCACCGAAGATGGTGGTCATCTGGCGACGCTGCACTTCGGACACACGGTTGTGCGGGTGCAGGATGAAGATGTCGACGTTTTCGCAGTGCTTGCAGCCTTCGATGGCGGCCGAACCGGTGTCGCCGGAGGTAGCGCCAACGATCACCACGCGCTCGCCGCGCTTTTCCAGTACGTAGTCGAGCAGACGACCGAGCAGTTGCAGGGCGAAGTCCTTGAACGCCAGGGTCGGGCCGTGGAACAGCTCCAGCACCCATTCGTTGCCATTCAGCTGACGCAACGGGGCTACGGCGCTGTGGGAAAACACGCCATAGGTTTCTTCAAGAATCTTTTTGAAATCGGCATCCGGAATGCTGCCGGCGACGAACGGGCGCATCACCCGGAAGGCCAGCTCGTGATACGGCAGGCCGGCCCAGGAAGCGATTTCTTCCTGGGTGAAACGTGGCAGGTTTTCCGGGACGTACAGACCGCCGTCGGTGGCGAGACCGGCCAGCAGGACGTCTTCGAAATTCAGGGCCGGTGCCTGGCCGCGGGTACTGATATAACGCATGACTGGCTCCAATAGACAGTGTTCGCAAACCCGGGCCCGCCTGCGGGCCCGGTGAACGATAACGGCTTAGTTCAGGTGCTCGACGCGGATCCGTACGACCGGACCGACCACGCCCGCCAAGGCTTCCAGGGCGGCGATCGCGTCGTTGATGTGCTGCTCCAGCACGCGGTGGGTCAGCAGGATCATCGGCACCAGGCCGTCGTGTTCCTCGACTTCCTTCTGCATGATCGATTCGATGTTGATGCCGCGTTCCGACAGGATGCTCGCCACCTGAGCCAGTACGCCCGGATGGTCCTTGGCCTGAATGCGCAGGTAGTAGGCGCTTTCGCAGGCTTCGATCGGCAGGATCGGATGGGCCGACAGCGAATCCGGCTGGAAGGCCAGATGCGGCACGCGGTTTTCCGGGTCGGATGTCATGGCGCGAACCACGTCCACCAGGTCGGCGATCACCGACGAAGCGGTCGGCTCCATGCCGGCGCCAGCACCGTAGAACAGGGTCGAACCGGCGGCGTCACCGTTGACCATCACCGCGTTCATCACGCCGTTGACGTTGGCGATCAGGCGATCGGCCGGGATCAGCGTCGGGTGTACGCGCAACTCGATACCGGCCGCGGTGCTGCGCGCCACGCCCAGGTGCTTGATGCGATAGCCCAGCGCTTCGGCGTAGTTCACGTCAGCGGTGGTCAGCTTGGTGATGCCTTCGGTGTAGGCCTTGTCGAATTGCAGCGGGATGCCGAACGCGATGGACGCCAGGATCGTCAGCTTGTGGGCGGCGTCGATGCCTTCGACGTCAAACGTCGGGTCGGCTTCGGCGTAACCCAGGGCCTGCGCTTCGGCCAGCACGTCTTCGAAGGTCCGGCCCTTCTCACGCATTTCGGTAAGGATGAAGTTACCGGTGCCGTTGATGATGCCGGCCACCCAGTTGATACGGTTGGCGGACAGGCCTTCACGGATCGCCTTGATCACCGGGATGCCGCCGGCCACGGCCGCTTCGAACGCAACGATCACGCCCTTCTCGCGAGCCTTGGCGAAAATTTCATTACCGTGAACGGCAATCAGTGCCTTGTTCGCGGTGACCACATGCTTGCCATTCTCGATGGCCTTGAGTACCAGCTCGCGGGCAACGGTATAGCCGCCCATCAGCTCTATGACGATGTCGATCTCAGGGTTCGTGGCCACTTCGAAGACATCGTTGGTAATCGCAATACCGGTCGTCTGGAACTGAGGCTTTGGCGTGCGCATGGCAATTTGTGCCACTTCGATTCCACGCCCGGCACGACGAGCAATTTCCTCGGCGTTGCGCTGAAGTACGTTGAAGGTACCGCCACCGACGGTCCCTAACCCACAGATGCCTACTTTGACCGGTTTCACTGTGAACTCCCCATAAAACGGCCGACTCAAGGCCGGCCGTGAAAACAGCCGCAGGTTCGCGGCTCTCTATTGATGGCCCGGCAAATGCTGCCGCCGGACCACGCTCGTCAAAGGCTGGCCGTGACGATGCGAATTTACTTCGCGCCCAGTGCCAGTTTGGCGACTTGTGGCGCAGGCTGGTAGCCCGGAATGACCTGACCGTCGGCCAAAACGATGGCCGGTGTACCGTTCACGCCAATCGACTGACCGAGGGCAAACTGCCTGGAAACCGGGTTATCGCACTTGGCGGCCTTGATTTCCTTGCCATCAACCATTTTGTCCATGGCGGCTTTCTTGTCTTTCGAGCACCACACGGCTTGCAGTTGCTCGTCACCCGGCGAGCCCAGGCCCTGGCGCGGGAACGCGACATAACGCACTTCAATACCGAGTTTGTTCAGCTCAGGCACTTCGGCGTGCAGCTTGTGGCAATACGGGCACGTGGTGTCGGTGAAGACGGTGATGTGCGATTTGGTTTCGCCGATGGCCGGGTAGACCACGGTTTCAGCCACTGGAATGCCGTTGATCAGTTTGGCAATGCCCAGGCGCTCGGTCTTTTCGGTCAAATTGACCGGTTTGCCGTCCTTGAGCTGGAACAGGTAGCCCTGAACCACGTATTGACCGTCGGCGCTGGCGTAGAGCACGCGGCTGCCCTTGAGTTTGACCTCATACAGGCCTGGCAACGGGCTGGCGGTGATGGTTTCGACCGGCACCTCGAGCTGGAGGTTTTCCAGGCTTTTACGAATGGCTTTGTCGGCCGCGTCATCGGCGACGGCAAAGGTGCTGACCAACGCAATGGCTGCGGCGGCGAAAATCTGGGTCAGACGCATGAGAACTCCTGAAGGCGGACAAATGGGACGATCAGAACGCCCGTGCCGAAACACCGGGTCATAACCGCCCATCGTGCAAACCGGCAAAGCCTACCACATAAGGCCCCTGTGGCCGACTCCCGGTGATACAAGGCATCTAGAAGGCTCTGGCCTCTATGTGGGAGCGGGCTTGCTCGCGAATGCGGTATATCAGGCAACATCAATGTTGAATGTCAGGCCCCCTTCGCGAGCAAGCCCGCTCCCACCTAAAACCACTCTCACCCCGGTTAGCCGCGCGGGTGATGCTTGGCATGCAGATCCTGCAAGCGCGCCCGGGCGACGTGAGTATAGATCTGGGTGGTCGAGAGGTCGCTGTGACCCAGCAGCATTTGCACCACCCGCAAGTCGGCGCCGTGGTTGAGCAGATGCGTGGCGAAGGCATGGCGCAGGGTATGCGGCGACAGCGACTTGCCGATCCCGGCGACCTTGGCCTGGTGCTTGATGCGATGCCAGAAGGTCTGGCGGGTCATTTGCTCGCCGCGCTGGCTTGGGAACAGCACATCACTGGGACGCCCGCCCAGTAGCTCGCCACGGGCATCGCGCATGTAGCGCTCGACCCAGACGATCGCCTCCTCGCCCATCGGCACCAGCCGCTCCTTGCTGCCCTTGCCCATCACCCGCAGCACGCCCTGACGCAGGTTGACCTGTTCCAGCGTCAGGCTGATCAGCTCCGTTACCCGCAAGCCACAGGCGTAAAGCACCTCAAGCATGGCGCGGTCACGCTGGCCGATGGCCTCGCTCAAGTCCGGCGCGGCCAGCAAGGCCTCCACATCGGCTTCCGACAAGGATTTAGGCAATGGCCTGCCCAGTTGCGGCATATCCACGCGCAGGGTCGGATCGACCGCGATCAGCTTCTCCCGCAGCAAATAGCGATAGAAACCACGCACACCGGAGAGAAATCGCGCCGTAGAACGGGGTTTGTAGTTTTGCTCCAGGCGCCAGGCCAGGTGATCGAGGATCAACTCCCGCCCGGCATTGATCAGCTCCAGGCCCTTCTCCTGCAGCCAGCCGTTGAACAAGGCCAGGTCGCTGCGATAGGCATCGCGGGTGTTATCGGAAAGGCCTTTCTCCAGCCACAAGGCGTCGAGGAACTGGTCTATCAGGGGATGATCGATGGCAGGCATGGGGGCTCAGAACTGGCGGACAAAAGGCCGCAAAAATGAAGAGTCTTGCATAACACGTTGAGGGTGACACATGAAATTCGGGCACAAAAAAAGCATCCCTTGCGGGATGCTTCTTTTTGAGTAAGACGCTCAGCTCTTTACCGGGCCGGTTCGTTCTGCCCCAGGATCAGCTTGCCATCCTTGTCGACCGGAATCTGATTGCCCGGATCGCGATCCATCCGCACTTTGCCTTCCTTGCCGTCCAGCGAATAACGAACGTCGTAGCCTACGACCTTGTCGCTGATGTCATTGACCGTGTTGCAACGAGTCTGAGTCGTGGTGTAGGTGTCACGCTCCTGCATGCCCTCCTGCACCTTGTTACCCGCATAACCGCCGCCGACCGCACCGGCCACTGTGGCGATTTTCTTGCCCGTGCCGCCGCCGATCTGGTTGCCCAACAGGCCGCCAGCCAGGGCGCCGACCACCGTACCGGCGATCTGGTGTTGATCTTTCACCGGCGCTTGCCGGGTCACCGTAACGTCCTTGCACACTTCACGTGGAGTTTTGATTTGTGTCTTGACCGGTTCAACGGCCAGCACTTGTGCATACTCAGGGCCGCTTTTAACCAGTTTGTAGGTGGCAACAGCACCCCCGGCAGTCACACCGACAGCACCCAATACCGCACCAACCAGCAACGACTTGTTCACATGAACCTCCTGGCTATAACAGACGGGACATACCCGCGCTTCTCCCAGCCTTGGAGCATAAAAAAAGGCGCGAGTTCAACACTCGCGCCTTCTCGGCTTGCAGCAGGAAAAAGATAACCGTTATGGACGGTCGTCGACTTCCTTCTCGCTCGTCGCCACAGGAATCAGGTCTTCGCTGTTCAGGTTCAGCCAGATCAGCACCACGTTCGCGATGTAGATCGAGGAGTAAGTACCCGCCAGAACACCGATGAACAGGGCAATGGAGAAGCCGAACAGGTTGTCGCCGCCGAAGAACAGCAGGGCCGCGATTGCCAGCAAGGTGGAGATCGACGTCGCCATGGTCCGCAGCAGGGTTTGCGTGGTCGAGATGTTGATGTTCTCGATCAGGCTGGCCTTGCGCAGGACGCGGAAGTTCTCACGAACCCGGTCGAATACCACGATGGTGTCGTTGAGCGAGTAGCCGATGATCGCCAGTACCGCCGCCAGCACCGTCAGGTCGAAGGTGATCTGGAAGAACGACAGGATACCGACGGTCACGATCACGTCGTGGATCAGGGACACGATCGCACCGACCGCAAACTTCCACTGAAAGCGGAACGCCAGGTAGATCAGGATGCCGCCCAGCGCCATCAGCATGCCGAGGCCGCCCTGGTCGCGCAGTTCTTCACCCACTTGCGGGCCGACGAACTCGACACGCTTGACCTGAGCCGGGTTGTCGCCGCCGACTTTCTGCAGCGCTTCAGCCACCTGGTGACCCAGTTGCGGGTCTTCGCCAGGCATGCGCACCAGAAGATCGGTAGTGGCACCGAAGTTCTGCACGATGGCTTC
Source organism: Pseudomonas sp. FP1742 (assembly GCF_030687145.1). Classification (NCBI taxonomy): domain Bacteria; kingdom Pseudomonadati; phylum Pseudomonadota; class Gammaproteobacteria; order Pseudomonadales; family Pseudomonadaceae; genus Pseudomonas; species Pseudomonas sp. FP1742. The sequence goes on from NZ_CP117460.1 coordinate 5,471,720, forward strand.
GTGATAACCGGCTGTAACCAGTTGCTCACGCACCTTGGTGACATCGGCCGGACGCTCGTAGGTCAGCTCGATGAGCGTACCGCCGGTGAAGTCCAGGCCCCAGTTCATGCCCTTATGAAAGACACTGAACATTGCCAGCGCGGTAAGGAACAATGTGACGCCGAACGCAAAGTTGCGAACGCCCATGAAGTTGATTGTACGTAACATGGCAGCCCCTTAAATCCACAACTTCTTGAAGTCACGACCGCCGAAGATCAGGTTGACCATCGCGCGGGTCACCATGATGGCCGTGAACATCGAGGTAAAGATCCCGAGGGACATGGTCACGGCGAACCCTTTGACCGGGCCGGTGCCCATGGCAAAGAGAATCCCGCCCACCAACAAGGTTGTCAGGTTGGCGTCGAGAATCGCGGTGAATGCCCGGCCGAAGCCTTCGTTGATTGCCCGTTGTACGGTCATGCCGGCCGCGATCTCTTCACGTATCCGCGAGAAGATCAGAACGTTGGCATCGACCGCCATACCCATGGTCAATACGATACCGGCGATACCCGGCAGGGTCAGCGTTGCACCCAGCAGCGACATCAAGGCCAGCAGCATCACCATGTTCACCGCCAGCGCGACGGTGGCGATGAGACCGAAGAAGCGGTAGATGGCCATGATGAACAGCGAGACAAACAGCATGCCCCACAACGATGCATCGATACCTTTGGTGATGTTGTCGGCACCCAGGCTCGGGCCAATGGTGCGCTCTTCAGCGAAGTACATCGGAGCCGCCAGACCACCGGCACGCAGCAGCAGCGCCAGTTCGGACGATTCGCCCTGTCCGTTCAGGCCAGTGATGCGGAACTGGGCACCCAGCGGCGACTGGATGGTCGCCAGGCTGATGATCTTCTTCTCTTCCTTGAACGTCTGGACCGGCACGTCTTTCTCGACACCGTTGACCACTTGCTTGACGTAAGTGGTGACCGGACGCTGTTCAATGAAGATCACCGCCATGCTGCGGCCGACGTTGCTGCGAGTCGCACGACTCATCAGCTCGCCACCGTGGCCATCCAGACGGATGTTCACTTCTGGCGTACCGTGCTCGCCGAAGCCCGCCTTGGCGTCAGTCACCTGGTCGCCGGTGATGATCAGGCCACGCTCGATCAGAGCCGGAGGACGCTTGCCTTCACGGAACTCGAATTCCTCGGAAGTGGCTTTCGAAGCGCCAGGCTCAGCCGCCAGACGGAACTCCAGGTTGGCCGTCTTGCCGAGGATACGCTTGGCTTCTGCGGTGTCTTGCACGCCCGGCAGCTCAACCACGATGCGGTTGGCGCCCTGGCGCTGAACGATAGGTTCGGCAACACCCAGCTCGTTGACGCGGTTGCGTACCGTGGTCAAGTTCTGCTTGATGGAGTATTCACGGATTTCCGCCAGCTTGGCCGGGGTCATCGCCAGACGCAGTACCGGTTGGCCATTGAGGTCGGCCGGAACAATGTCGAAATCGTTGAAGTTCTTGCGGATCAGCGCACGGGCCTGTTCGCGGGAGTCTTCATCAGAGAAGCCCAGCTGAATGGCACCGCCCAGTTGCGGCAGGCTGCGATAGCGCAGTTTCTCTTTGCGCAACAGGCTCTTCACATCGCCTTCGTAGACTTTCAGGCGTGCGTCGAGGGCTTTGTCCATGTCCACTTCCAGCAGGAAGTGCACACCACCGGACAAGTCCAGACCCAGCTTCATCGGGTGCGCGCCCAGGCTGCGCAGCCATTGCGGGGTGGTTTGCGCCAGGTTCAGTGCAACGACGTAGTCATCGCCCAATGCCTTGCGCACGACGTCTTTGGCTGGCAACTGGTCTTCAGCCTTGACCAGGCGAATCAGACCGCCCTTGCCGTTTGCCGCCAGCGTGGCCGCCTTGACGTTGATCCCGGATTCCTTGAGCGCGGTGCTCACACGGTCCAGATCAGCCTGATTGACTTGCAGCGCAGTGCTTGCACCGCTGACCTGAATGGCCGGGTCATCAGGATATAGATTGGGAGCGGAATAAATCAGACCGACCGCCAGCACCGCCAGGATCAGAATGTATTTCCACAGAGGGTATTTGTTCAGCATCACGCCGCCCGCTTATGACGCGGGGCGCCTTGCGCGCCCCGTCGATTGAGTAGAAGTTGTAACTTAGATCGCTTTGAGCGTGCCTTTTGGCAGCGTGGCGGCGATGGCGCCTTTCTGGAACTTCATTTCAACGGTGTCGGAAACTTCCAGAACCACGAAGTCGTCGGACACTTTGGTGATTTTGCCGGCGATACCACCGGTGGTCACAACTTCGTCACCTTTTTGCAGGCTGCTCAGCAGGTTCTTCTGCTCTTTGGCGCGCTTGGCCTGTGGACGCCAGATCATCAGGTAGAAGATGACCAGGAAACCGACCAGGAAAATCCACTCAAAGCCGCCGCCCATCGGGCCTGCCGCAGGTGCAGCAGCGTCAGCCATGGCATTAGAGATAAAAAAGCTCATTTAGCACTCCAGTTGCAAATGTTGAATCTTGGGGTCAGAAAACTCAGTCCAAAGGCGGAACAGGCAACCCGCGTTTGGCGTAGAAGGCATCGACAAAGGCGGCCAATGTACCCTGTTGAATAGCCTCGCGCAAACCAGCCATAAGCACTTGATAATGGCGCAAGTTATGGATGGTATTGAGCATGCTTCCCAGCATTTCGCCGCACTTGTCCAGGTGATGCAGATAAGCGCGGGAGAAGTTCTGGCAGGTGTAGCAATCGCAGGTCGGATCCAGCGGCGAATCATCATGGCGATGGAACGCGTTACGGATCTTCAGCACGCCTGTATCAATGAACAGATGCCCGTTGCGGGCATTACGGGTTGGCATCACGCAATCGAACATGTCCACACCGCGGCGCACACCCTCAACCAGATCTTCCGGTTTGCCAACGCCCATAAGGTAACGAGGTTTGTCAGCCGGCATCTGACCCGGCAGGTAATCGAGCACCTTGATCATCTCGTGCTTGGGCTCGCCCACCGACAGACCACCGATGGCTAGGCCGTCGAAGCCGATCTTGTCGAGGCCTTCCAGCGAACGCATGCGCAGATCCTGGTGCATGCCGCCCTGCACGATGCCGAACAACGCCGCGGTGTTGTCGCCATGGGCGTTTTTCGAACGCTGAGCCCAGCGCAACGACAGCTCCATCGATACGCGAGCGACGTCTTCGTCGGCCGGGTACGGGGTGCATTCGTCGAAGATCATCACGATGTCCGAGCCCAGGTCACGCTGGACCTGCATCGACTCTTCCGGGCCCATGAACACTTTGGCGCCGTCGACCGGAGAGGCGAAGGTCACGCCCTCCTCCTTGATCTTGCGCATGGCGCCCAGGCTGAACACCTGGAAACCGCCGGAGTCGGTCAGAATCGGGCCTTTCCACTGCATGAAATCGTGCAGGTCGCCATGCTTCTTGATCACTTCGGTGCCAGGACGCAGCCACAAGTGGAAGGTGTTGCCCAGAATGATTTCCGCGCCGGTGGCGACGATATCCCGCGGCAGCATGCCCTTGACCGTACCGTACGTGCCCACCGGCATGAACGCCGGGGTCTCGACGGTACCGCGCGGGAAGGTCAAACGACCGCGACGCGCCTTGCCGTCAGTAGCAAGCAACTCAAACGACATACGACTTTGGCGACTCATTCTTTGTCCTCAGGGCCACGTGGTGCGGGATTACGGGTGATAAACATCGCATCACCGTAGCTGAAAAAGCGGTATTCGTTGTCGACGGCGGCTTTATAGGCGGCCATGGTCTCGGGATAACCGGCGAACGCCGAAACCAGCATCAACAGCGTGGATTCGGGCAAATGGAAGTTGGTAACCAGGGCATCGACTACATGAAACGGCCGGCCTGGGTAGATAAAGATATCGGTGTCGCCACTGAACGGCTTGAGCACGCCATCACGCGCGGCACTTTCCAGGGAACGCACGCTGGTGGTCCCCACGGCCACCACTCGACCGCCGCGAGCGCGGCAGGCTGCAACGGCATCGACCACGTCCTGGCCGACTTCCAGCCATTCGCTGTGCATGTGGTGATCTTCGATCTTCTCCACGCGCACCGGCTGGAACGTGCCCGCGCCGACGTGCAAGGTCACGAATGCGGTCTCGATACCCTTGGCGGCAATCGCCTCCATCAACGGCTGATCAAAATGCAGCCCCGCCGTCGGCGCCGCCACCGCGCCCAAACGCTCGGCGTACACCGTCTGATAACGCTCGCGGTCCGAGCCTTCATCCGGGCGGTCTATATAAGGAGGCAACGGCATGTGCCCGACGCGATCGAGCAGCGGCAACACCTCTTCGGCAAACCCCAGCTCGAACAACGCATCGTGACGCGCCAGCATCTCGGCCTCGCCACCGCCATCGATAAGGATCTTCGACCCCGGCTTCGGTGACTTGCTGGAGCGCACATGGGCCAGCACGCGATGACTGTCGAGCACCCGCTCCACCAGAATTTCCAGCTTGCCGCCGGAAGCTTTCTGGCCAAACAGCCGCGCCGGAATCACCCGGGTATTGTTGAACACCATCAAATCGCCTGGGCGCAAATGCTCAAGCAAATCAGTGAATTGACGGTGTGCCAGGGCGCCGCTGACCCCATCCAGGGTCAACAGGCGACTACCGCGACGCTCGGCCAAAGGATGGCGAGCAATCAGCGAATCAGGGAGCTCGAAGGTAAAGTCAGCAACGCGCATGATGGGGTTCGTCTAGCAGGGCCGGGAAGTCTAGCGGAAATATCAAAAATTCTCCATGTACCTGATTGACCAGCGGTATTCACCTCTCTATACTTCGCCGCCATTGAGCCCTGATGGCGGAATTGGTAGACGCGGCGGATTCAAAATCCGTTTTCGAAAGGAGTGGGAGTTCGAGTCTCCCTCGGGGCACCAAAATTAAGAAAGGTCTTGCTTTGCAAGGCCTTTTTTTTCGTCTGTAGAAAAGCCATTGCCCGCACCGCTGTCGTGTAGGGGCCGCCGAAGGTTGCGATCTTTTGATCTTGCTTCTCTTACGCACGTCCCGCACCGGTGGAACATTTCACAAGGATTCCCACCATGGAATTGCAGCTGGAAAGCGTCGCCCTCTTCTCCCTCAAACTGGCTTACGAGACGGAAGATTCAAGTCCGATTTTGCGTGATGATCTGGTCATGGGTGATTACCAGCGGGATGTGTTTGAGTTGCTGGTGCGGCGGCGGGATGTCGAGACCATTAAGGTCAAAGTGGCTGAATGCGTAGGTCTGGCGCTTGAGGCGATAGGTGGAGTTGGTACGGCGCTGGGTCGAGAACTAGATAGATTGTCGGCTGATTTCGGAGCTGCGCAGACGCTGGAGCACCTTGATGTTCCGCTTATTGCGCTTAAGGATTACTTGAAAGACATTCAGTGAGTGATCGGGTGGAAGCACGTTTGGTGCCCCTTTACACCGGGTGATACTGGACAGGGGTTTGGCTGATATAAAAATGGACCTGTCCACTTTTCCATTGCGCCGGCAGACAACAACGAAAGACTTTTTCGGCATCACAAGGACGTATCAATGCGACAAATCGCCCTTAGCAACAAGCCACTCAGAGGCATTCCCCGCCGCCTTCGCGCTCTGGAACGCTGGGCGTCCAGTTTTCGCGACGAGTTTCACCCGCGATCCGAGCACATGGAGCGCTACACACATTGGAAGATCCCGGTGCACGCGGCCCTGGTCCAAGGCCCTCAAGCCAGGATCGAAGTTCAGGCCTTCTGCATTCAGCAACTGCTCGAAGCCGCCAGCCACCTGTCCAACGCTGCCGACCACTCACAGGGTTACTACCGGGTCGCCTGCCTGCTGGTGTGGCCATGGGTTCATCAGAGCGAGGTCACCCTCTTCTATGATCGAGACTACTATCTGGGTTTTCTCGGTGAAACTAACACGCTTAAACCAGAGCGGATCAGTGATGTTCTTGCCCTGCACGCTCCAGCGCATTTCATCGAGCACGGGCATGACGTAACTCAACCTGACGATGAGGTTGCAGTACAGTGGTGGTGCATCGGGGAACCGGCCTGACGCGAAGAAAAGGGAGGACAAAGTTCGATCCGGCGTTTTACGGTCGTTTTATTCGGGACAATCGGGCGTACTCTCAAACGACGCAAGCACGCATGATCAGTTATTGGGATTGCTACTGGCGACACTCGTACAAATACCAGTCCGACTATGTAAGGTTTCGGCTGTTTGCCAAATTTCGCGACTTCAAGAAAGCTGCTAGAACTCAACCCTGTTATAAACGCCTTCAGCCCCCACATTATGACCAAAGCCGCACCACTCACCTGCCGTGCGCTTTACAGTGAGCAGATCTTTTTTAATGTCAAAGTCGTATACGCAGTCGCCTTCGTCATCTCCACTCATGGCATATTGAGCCTTGCCATTATCAACCTCTAATACCGTTGAAAACTCACCTATATTGGGACCGTAGTACATCGCCATCAGGCCAGCGTAATAACCCTGAAAATCAACTTTGTATTTCTGACCCTGCGGCTTGATAGTCATCGTGTTCCATAACGAAGCCCCGGCATATTGCCAATATTGCCCTTCTGACTTAGCAGACAGTTTCTCTACCGAGTTTTTTATATCGCTACTGAATTTTTCAAGGTTGAAAATCGACTTTTTGTCGTTTGGAAGAATATTCAGCCATGCCCGGGCCTTAAGGTAATTGCCTTCGTGTACATAGGTGAGAGCGACGTTATTGTAGGCCATCGCAACTGCCTCTTCGCCTAGCTGACAACTCTCCGACCAGCCGACCTGCCGCTCGTATTGCTCCCGAGCCTTGGCGTATTGCTTAAGCTTGTAATACTTTCCGCCCTCGGCGGAGTATTCACTAACTTTAAGACAGTTAGCCGTCGCCTCTTCCTCTGTAATGTCCGCATGAACAAAAAGCGGGGTAATAAAAAGGAGTATGATCGCGTCAATTTTTATAAAGCGGCGCACTGAAGGATAGAAGTGCTGAATATCCATATTATTTTTTCCTGTTAAAAACTTAAATTCCAAACGGCGTAAAGGGTAGCGTTGTCGTGCGGGAGAAACAATTGCATAAAAAGGGGACGGTCCATCTGACGGCAGTGACATTTTTTGCGATGCCTGAAGCCGCCATGCCTGGGCCGCGCATTATTTGACGGCGATGAGTAAGGCGGTGGTTGATGATGCGGTGAAGGTGCTGGCGCGGGATCGGGCTTCTGCATCGACAGCTAAGCAGGCGGCGGAGAAGTCTGAAGCGTAGCGGTTGAACAATGGCGGGATTGTTTTGATGCCTGTCGTTGGTTGGTATGACGCCTGGGGGAGTGGGCTGCTTGGGATTTTGGCCAAATATCAGCATTGATGTTGGCTGGGCTGGCGCTTTCGCGAGCAAGCCCGCTCCCACAGGGGTTGTGTGGGCTGACTGGCATTTGGGATTAGCCTCGACATTTTTCGGGGCTTTTTATCATTTGGCTCAGAGTGGATGTTTGTGGGGCTTTCGGTTTACAGCGCAATAAATCAACGCATCTGCTCCCTGGAATTGCCCACGGATCTGATGCTGTTTCTTACCTGTGATGCTTGATATATATCAGCCATCGACAGGCCCTCAGGGCATTAGGTCAGTGAGCGAACGCCCCACGCCACGCTCATCTAGACTTAATGGATAGTCGTAGGCAGAACCGAGCACGTCGCTTTGGTGCAGTTCAATCAATAGCGCCGTGGCAAGCTGCCCTTTATGCCCAGTAGAGGTGCGGCGAAGACCGCACCGGGCACAACAAGATGCCCGCTCAGGGTGCCCTGGCCAACGGCCTGCCACGATATCGTGACGTGGTGTGAATGCCGCAGCCGACACTTTCGGACAACCGACAACCGCCTGGTTTGCCCGTGACCGTGAGGAATGCTGTATGCCCGATGAGATGTTGCACCTGCCTATGGTCAACAACCTGCTGGAGCGCCACAAGGGTTCGCCCGGCGCGCTGTTACCGATCCTTCATGATATTCAGGAGGGCATCGGTTACATCCCCGATGCCGCCGTTCCCGAGATTGCCCACGCCCTCAACCTGAGTCAGGCCGAGGTTCGCGGGGTGATCAGCTTCTACCATGACTTCCGCACCGCGCCTCCGGCCCGACATATCCTGCGTCTGTGCCGGGCCGAATCCTGCCAGAGCCGCGGCGCCGAGCAGCTCGCGGCGCAGTTGCGCGAACGTCTGCAACTGGACGACCACGGCAGCAGCGCCGACGGCAATATCAGTCTGCGCCCGGTGTATTGCCTCGGCGCCTGCGCCTGCTCGCCCGCCCTGGAGCTGGATGGTCAGGTGCATGCGCGGCTCACTGCCGAACGCCTGGATGCCCTGCTCGATGCTTGCCAGGAGGACGCATGATGCCGACGCTTTATCTGCCCTGTGATTCTCTTGCCCGCGCCGTGGGCGCCGATGAGGTGGCCGTGGCCCTGGCCACTCAGGCCCAGGAGCGCGGTCTGCCGCTGGATTTGCAACGCACCAGCTCGCGCGGCCTGTACTGGCTGGAACCGCTGCTGGAAGTGGACAGCCCGCAAGGTCGTATCGGCTTCGGCCCGCTGACCGCTGCCGATGTGCCGTCCGTGCTTGATGCGCTGCAAGGCGAGTCGTCCGCTCATCCGCTGGCCTTGGGGCTGGTGGAGGAGTTGCCTTATCTGAAGAGCCAACAACGCCTGCTGTTCGCCCGCGCCGGCATTACCCGGCCGCTGTCGTTGGAGGATTACCGGGCTCATGGCGGCTTCGAGGGCTTGACCCAGGCCATCGCTCTGGGCGGCGAGCAGACCGCGACTGCAGTATTCGATTCGGGCCTGCGTGGCCGTGGCGGCGCGGCTTTCCCGGCCGGGATCAAATGGCGCACGGTGCGCGCTACCCAGGCGACGCAGAAATACATTGTGTGCAACGCCGACGAAGGCGACTCCGGCACCTTTGCCGACCGCATGTTGATGGAAGGCGACCCCTTCTTGCTGATCGAAGGCATGGCCATTGCCGGCATCACCGTCGGCGCCACCTACAGCTACATCTATGTGCGCTCGGAATATCCACAGGCCGTGGCCACCCTGCGCGAGGCGCTGGACATCGCCCGGGCCGCCGGTTACCTCGGCGCCAATGTCGGCGGCAGCGGAATGGCCTTCGACATGGAAGTGCGGGTCGGTGCCGGCGCTTACATCTGCGGTGAAGAAACCGCGCTGCTGGACTCCCTCGAAGGCAAGCGCGGGATTGTCCGCGCCAAGCCGCCGATCCCGGCCTTGCAGGGCCTGTTCGGCTTGCCGACCCTGGTGCACAACGTGCTGACGCTGGCCTCGGTGCCGCTGATTCTGGCCAAGGGCGCGCCGTTCTATCGCGATTACGGCATGGGCCGTTCCCTGGGCACCATGCCCTTCCAGCTGGCGGGCAATATTCGTCACGGCGGTTTGGTGGAGCGGGCCTTTGGCCTGACCCTGCGGGAATTGGTGGAAGACTACGGCGGCGGGACCGCCAGTGGCCGGCCGCTGAAGGCCGCGCAGGTTGGCGGCCCGCTCGGCGCCTGGGTGCCGCCGTCGCAATTCGATACACCGCTGGATTACGAAGCCTTCGCCGCCATGGGCGCGATGCTCGGCCACGGTGGTGTGGTGGTGGCTGATGACACGTTGGACATGGCCCACATGGCGCGCTTCGCCATGCAGTTTTGTGCCGAGGAATCCTGTGGCAAATGCACGCCGTGCCGTATCGGCTCGACCCGGGGCGTTGAGGTGATCGACCGTCTGCTGGCTGCGCCTGACCAGAACGGTCGCGATGAGCAGGCGATCATCCTCAAGGACCTGTGCGACACAATGCAATACGGTTCGCTGTGCGCGTTGGGTGGCATGACCTCCTATCCGGTCGTCAGCGCCCTCAAGCACTTCCCCGCCGACTTCGGTCTGCAAGCCTCGGAGGCCGAGCAATGATCACTGTATTCGACCCGAAAACCGATATGGATCTGGGTACCCCGGCCCGCGAAAGCCAGGTGCAAGTCACCCTGAACATCGACGGCCAAAGCATCAGCGTGCCCGAAGGCACCTCGGTGATGCGCGCCGCCGCGCTGCTGGGCACCACCATCCCCAAACTGTGCGCCACCGACAGCCTGGAAGCGTTCGGCTCCTGCCGCATGTGCCTGGTGGAGATCGACGGCATGCGCGGCTACCCCGCATCCTGCACGACGCCGGTCAGCGAGGGCATGAGCGTGCACACCCAGACGCCGAAGCTCGCGACCTTGCGCCGCAACGTCATGGAGCTGTACATCTCCGATCACCCGCTGGATTGCCTGACCTGCTCGGCCAACGGCAACTGCGAGCTGCAAACCGTCGCCGGCCAGGTCGGCCTGCGGGAAGTGCGTTACGGCTATGAGGGCGAGAACCATCTGGACGACGTGAAGGACACCTCCAACCCGTACTTCGACTACGACCCGAGCAAGTGCATCGTCTGCAACCGCTGCGTGCGCGCCTGCGAAGAAACCCAGGGCACGTTTGCCCTGACCATTACCGGTCGCGGTTTCGAATCCCGGGTCGCGGCTGCCGGTGGCGATAACTTCCTCGACTCGGAATGCGTGTCCTGCGGCGCCTGTGTACAAGCTTGCCCGACCGCGACGCTGATGGAAAAAAGCGTGGTCGAACTGGGTCAGCCCGAACATAGCGTGATCACCACCTGTGCCTATTGCGGCGTGGGCTGTTCGTTCCGCGCCGAGATGAAAGGCGACCAAGTGGTGCGCATGGTTCCGGACAAGAACGGCCAGGCCAACCACGGCCACTCTTGCGTCAAAGGGCGCTTTGCCTGGGGCTACGCGACCCACCCGGATCGCATCACCAAGCCGATGATCCGTAAATCGATTCACGACCCTTGGCAGGAAGTCAGCTGGGATGAAGCGGTGACCTACGCCGCCAGCGAATTCCGCCGATTGCAGCAAAAGTACGGCCGCGACTCGATTGGTGGCATTACCTCCAGCCGCTGCACCAACGAAGAAACCTACCTGGTGCAAAAACTGGTGCGCGCCGCGTTCGGCAACAACAACGTCGACACCTGTGCGCGAGTCTGCCACTCACCGACCGGCTACGGCCTGAAACAAACCCTGGGCGAATCCGCCGGCACACAGAGTTTCGACTCGGTGATGCAGGCTGACGTGATCCTGGTGATGGGTGCCAACCCCAGCGACGCTCACCCGGTGTTCGCCTCCCAGCTCAAGCGCCGCCTGCGTGAAGGCGCGCGACTGATCGTCATCGACCCACGTCGCATTGATCTGGTGGACACGGTGCATGCCCGCGCCGAACTGCACCTGGCCCTGCGCCCGGGCACCAACGTCGCCATGCTCAACGCCCTGGCTCACGTCATCATCACCGAAGGTCTGCTCAACCAGGCCTTTATCGACGCTCGTTGCGAGGGCAACGATTTCGCCCACTGGAAAGAGTTCGTCAGCCGCGCGGAAAACTCGCCGGAAGCCCTTGGCCCTGTCTGCGGCGTAGAACCCGCCGACATCCGTGCCGCCGCACGCTTGTATGCCACCGGCGGCAACGCGGCGATCTATTACGGCCTGGGCGTCACCGAGCATAGCCAGGGCAGTACCGCAGTCATGGGCATCGCCAACCTGGCCATGGCCACCGGCAACATTGGTCGCGAAGGCGTGGGTGTAAACCCGTTGCGTGGGCAGAACAACGTTCAGGGCTCCTGCGACATGGGCTCCTTCCCCCACGAACTGCCCGGTTACCGTCACGTCTCCAACGAGGTGGTACGGACGCAGTTCGAACAGGCCTGGAACGTCACCCTGCAACCCGATCCGGGCCTGCGCATTCCCAACATGTTCGAGTCTGCACTGGCTGGCAGCTTCAAGGGCCTGTACTGCCAAGGCGAGGACATCGCCCAGAGCGACCCCAATACTCAACACGTCACCGCGGCGCTGTCGGCCATGGAATGCATCGTGGTGCAGGACATTTTCCTCAACGAAACCGCCAAGTTCGCCCATGTGTTCCTGCCGGGCGCCTCGTTCCTGGAAAAAGACGGCACTTTCACCAACGCCGAGCGGCGCATCTCCCGGGTGCGCAAGGTCATGGAGCCTCTGGGCGGCAAGGCCGACTGGGAAGGCACCGTGGCCCTGGCCAACGCCCTGGGCTATCCGATGAACTACAAGCATCCGTCGGAAATCATGGATGAAATCGCCAGCCTGACGCCGACCTTCACCAACGTCAGCTACGCCGCACTGGATAGTCACGGCAGCCTGCAATGGCCGTGCAACGCCGCGGCACCGGACGGCACGCCGACCATGCACATCGAGGAATTCGTGCGTGGCAAGGGGCGCTTCATGCTCACCGGTTATGTGCCCACCGAGGAAAAGGTCAACAGTCGCTATCCGCTGCTGCTGACCACCGGGCGCATCCTCAGCCAGTACAACGTCGGCGCCCAGACCCGGCGTACCGAAAACGTCGCCTGGCACGACGAGGACCGGCTGGAAATCCACCCGACCGACGCCGAGAGCCGTGGCATCAACGAAGGTGACTGGGTCGGCATCGGCAGCCGCGCCGGCCAGACCGTACTGCGGGCGCGGGTCACCGAACGGGTCGCCCCGGGCGTGGTGTACACCACCTTCCACTTCCCGGAATCAGGGGCCAACGTCATCACCACCGACAACTCCGACTGGGCCACCAACTGTCCGGAATACAAGGTCACCGCCGTCGAGGTCAGCCGCGTCTACCACCCTTCCGAGTGGCAAAAACGTTATCAGGCCTTCAGCGACGAACAACAACGCCTGCTTGACGAGCGTCGCCATGAACGCAGCGCCGGGACAAAAGCCGAGGTACGCCGATGAGTACGGACAACCTGATCAAGATGGCCAACCAGATCGCCCAGTACTTCGCCAGCGAACCGGACCCGCAACAGGCCGTGCTCGGTGTGCGTAATCATCTGCAGATGTACTGGACACCTGGTATGCGCAAGGAGTTGCTGGCCTGGCAGACGACACATCAGGGAGCAGACTTGCACCCACTGGCGCAGGCAGCGGTCAGTGGGGCGGGCTGGGAGGCTTAGGTTCACACGTTCCCCTTGGCCTGTTGAGACGGGCCAAGGGGTGTTCCTGAGATTTTAAGGTCGACTTTATATTCCGGGAGTGAAGGGGCTAAACACAGACCAAACTCACATCAGGCAGCAACATCCTTCGGCGCAACCCCATTGATTTGATATCGTGTCGCCATCACCTCATCTCATCAAAGATGAGCAATGGCGGTTTCAGGGTTATTGCGAACAAGGAAAAGGATTGAATGCTGCTAATTGGCGTATTGATGTCCCTCGCTGCGGCAGCGGGGATGTGGATTTGGGTAGTGAAGAACCGCGGCACCGTGAATTTGTGGCTTGCTAACCTGGCAGGTGCGGTAAGCAGTTTTATTGTCGGAACAGCGGTGCTGATTCTGTTCAATAAATGGATTTACACCGATGGGGCCGCCCCGGCACAGGGCGTCTCATTCGCGCTCTATACGTTGATGGCGGTTTTGGGCGCCTTCGTCGGCACCTGGCTCTTGGTGATCGCCAGACTCAAGCAGCCTGAATATCCCGTCGTCCGTCATTTGATCGCCGGGGCGTGTAGTGTGTTGGCGGCAGCGATCACTTTGGTGGTGTGGGTCGCTATCCTCCTCCCCCCAAAGTGAGCGTCCTCCCAGGCAATTGATGAGCTTCAGCCTGGGCCCGCATGATCATCGCCGGCGAGAGTCCTTGCCCGTCGGCGTGAAACCTCCAGAAGTCAGGCTCACACCTAGCCCCAGGCACTGGTGCCGGATTTGAGGTTCACCCTGACGCGTTTGTTTCTCGACCAGATTCTTCTTGTAGCCCGGCAGATTGTTGTATTGCCAGCGAAGTAGACTTTTCCTGCGGACAAAACAAAACCCCTACCTGCATACGCAGATAGGGGTTTCGGAATTTAATCTTGACGATGACCTACTCTCACATGGGGAAACCCCACACTACCATCGGCGATGCATCGTTTCACTGCTGAGTTCGGGATGGGATCAGGTGGTTCCAATGCTCTATGGTCGTCAAGAAATTCGGGTACCGAACCGTCTTTCGACGCTTCAGCAAATTGGGTATGCGATAGTTTGTGTGTTGCTCTCGAACTTTCGGTTCATTGCGTCTTCACACACCGCAATCTGGCTCTTTAAGCGCAAATTGCTTGGGTGTTATATGGTCAAGCCTCACGGGCAATTAGTATTGGTTAGCTCAACGCCTCACAGCGCTTACACACCCAACCTATCAACGTCGTAGTCTTCGACGGCCCTTCAGGGGACTCAAGGTCCCAGTGAGATCTCATCTTGAGGCTAGTTTCCCGCTTAGATGCTTTCAGCGGTTATCTATTCCGAACATAGCTACCCGGCAATGCCACTGGCGTGACAACCGGAACACCAGAGGTTCGTCCACTCCGGTCCTCTCGTACTAGGAGCAGCCCCTCTCAAATCTCAAACGTCCACGGCAGATAGGGACCGAACTGTCTCACGACGTTCTAAACCCAGCTCGCGTACCACTTTAAATGGCGAACAGCCATACCCTTGGGACCGGCTTCAGCCCCAGGATGTGATGAGCCGACATCGAGGTGCCAAACACCGCCGTCGATATGAACTCTTGGGCGGTATCAGCCTGTTATCCCCGGAGTACCTTTTATCCGTTGAGCGATGGCCCTTCCATACAGAACCACCGGATCACTAAGACCTACTTTCGTACCTGCTCGACGTGTCTGTCTCGCAGTCAAGCGCGCTTTTGCCTTTATACTCTACGACCGATTTCCGACCGGTCTGAGCGCACCTTCGTACTCCTCCGTTACTCTTTAGGAGGAGACCGCCCCAGTCAAACTACCCACCATACACTGTCCTCGATCCGGATAACGGACCTGAGTTAGAACCTCAAAGTTGCCAGGGTGGTATTTCAAGGATGGCTCCACGCGAACTGGCGTCCACGCTTCAAAGCCTCCCACCTATCCTACACAAGCAAATTCAAAGTCCAGTGCAAAGCTATAGTAAAGGTTCACGGGGTCTTTCCGTCTAGCCGCGGATACACTGCATCTTCACAGCGATTTCAATTTCACTGAGTCTCGGGTGGAGACAGCGCCGCCATCGTTACGCCATTCGTGCAGGTCGGAACTTACCCGACAAGGAATTTCGCTACCTTAGGACCGTTATAGTTACGGCCGCCGTTTACCGGGGCTTCGATCAAGAGCTTCGCGTTAGCTAACCCCATCAATTAACCTTCCGGCACCGGGCAGGCGTCACACCCTATACGTCCACTTTCGTGTTTGCAGAGTGCTGTGTTTTTAATAAACAGTCGCAGCGGCCTGGTATCTTCGACCGGCGTGGGCTTACGCAGTAAATGCTTCACCCTCACCGGCGCACCTTCTCCCGAAGTTACGGTGCCATTTTGCCTAGTTCCTTCACCCGAGTTCTCTCAAGCGCCTTGGTATTCTCTACCCAACCACCTGTGTCGGTTTGGGGTACGGTTCCTGGTTACCTGAAGCTTAGAAGCTTTTCTTGGAAGCATGGCATCAACCACTTCGTGTTCTAAAAGAACACTCGTCATCAGCTCTCGGCCTTAGAATCCCGGATTTACCTAAGATTCCAGCCTACCACCTTAAACTTGGACAACCAACGCCAAGCTGGCCTAGCCTTCTCCGTCCCTCCATCGCAATAACCAGAAGTACAGGAATATTAACCTGTTTTCCATCGACTACGCTTTTCAGCCTCGCCTTAGGGACCGACTAACCCTGCGTCGATTAACGTTGCGCAGGAAACCTTGGTCTTTCGGCGTGGGTGTTTTTCACACCCATTGTCGTTACTCATGTCAGCATTCGCACTTCTGATACCTCCAGCAAGCTTCTCAACTCACCTTCACAGGCTTACAGAACGCTCCTCTACCGCATCACCTAAGTGATACCCGTAGCTTCGGTGTATGGTTTGAGCCCCGTTACATCTTCCGCGCAGGCCGACTCGACTAGTGAGCTATTACGCTTTCTTTAAAGGGTGGCTGCTTCTAAGCCAACCTCCTAGCTGTCTAAGCCTTCCCACATCGTTTCCCACTTAACCATAACTTTGGGACCTTAGCTGACGGTCTGGGTTGTTTCCCTTTTCACGACGGACGTTAGCACCCGCCGTGTGTCTCCCATGCTCGGCACTTGTAGGTATTCGGAGTTTGCATCGGTTTGGTAAGTCGGGATGACCCCCTAGCCGAAACAGTGCTCTACCCCCTACAGTGATACATGAGGCGCTACCTAAATAGCTTTCGAGGAGAACCAGCTATCTCCGAGCTTGATTAGCCTTTCACTCCGATCCACAGGTCATCCGCTAACTTTTCAACGGTAGTCGGTTCGGTCCTCCAGTCAGTGTTACCTAACCTTCAACCTGCCCATGGATAGATCGCCCGGTTTCGGGTCTATTCCCAGCGACTAGACGCCCTATTAAGACTCGCTTTCGCTACGCCTCCCCTATTCGGTTAAGCTCGCCACTGAAAATAAGTCGCTGACCCATTATACAAAAGGTACGCAGTCACCCAACAAAGTGGGCTCCCACTGCTTGTACGGTTTCAGGATCTATTTCACTCCCCTCTCCGGGGTTCTTTTCGCCTTTCCCTCACGGTACTAGTTCACTATCGGTCAGTCAGTAGTATTTAGCCTTGGAGGATGGTCCCCCCATATTCAGACAAAGTTTCTCGTGCTCCGTCCTACTCGATTTCATTGAGATTTTCGCGTACAGGGCTATCACCCACTATGGCCGCACTTTCCAGAGCGTTCCGCTAATCTCAAATCAACTTAAGGGCTAGTCCCCGTTCGCTCGCCACTACTAAGGGAATCTCGGTTGATTTCTTTTCCTCAGGGTACTTAGATGTTTCAGTTCCCCTGGTTCGCCTCTTAAGCCTATGTATTCAGCTTAAGATAACCATCTTATGATGGCTGGGTTCCCCCATTCAGACATCTCCGGATCAAAGTCTGTTTGCCGACTCCCCGAAGCTTTTCGCAGGCTACCACGTCTTTCATCGCCTCTGACTGCCAAGGCATCCACCGTATGCGCTTCTTCACTTGACCATATAACCCCAAGCAATCTGGTTATACTGTGAAGACGACATTCGCCGAAAATTCGCGATTAAACTCACAAATTTTACCTTAGCCTGATCCGTTACCAGTGAAAGTAACGTTCAGTCTATCTTTCTATCACATACCCAAATTTTTAAAGAACGATCTAATCAAAAGACTAGAAATCAATATTCACAACGGAATATTCATTTCTAAACTCTCAAACGTTTCGAAGCAGTTAATGGTGGAGCCAAACGGGATCGAACCGTTGACCTCCTGCGTGCAAGGCAGGCGCTCTCCCAGCTGAGCTATGGCCCCATACAAAATTGGTGGGTCTGGGCAGATTCGAACTGCCGACCTCACCCTTATCAGGGGTGCGCTCTAACCAACTGAGCTACAGACCCAATTTCGAGCGCGTAACTGTTAGCATTGAGCTATCAGCTTGGAGCTTAAAGCTGCTTCTATCGTCTTCTTCAATGAATCAAGCAATTCGTGTGGGAACTTATGGAGCAGCTGATGTCGTCGATTAAGGAGTGATCCAGCCGCAGGTTCCCCTACGGCTACCTTGTTACGACTTCACCCCAGTCATGAATCACACCGTGGTAACCGTCCTCCCGAAGGTTAGACTAGCTACTTCTGGTGCAACCCACTCCCATGGTGTGACGGGCGGTGTGTACAAGGCCCGGGAACGTATTCACCGCGACATTCTGATTCGCGATTACTAGCGATTCCGACTTCACGCAGTCGAGTTGCAGACTGCGATCCGGACTACGATCGGTTTTGTGGATTAGCTCCACCTCGCGGCTTGGCAACCCTCTGTACCGACCATTGTAGCACGTGTGTAGCCCAGGCCGTAAGGGCCATGATGACTTGACGTCATCCCCACCTTCCTCCGGTTTGTCACCGGCAGTCTCCTTAGAGTGCCCACCATTACGTGCTGGTAACTAAGGACAAGGGTTGCGCTCGTTACGGGACTTAACCCAACATCTCACGACACGAGCTGACGACAGCCATGCAGCACCTGTCTCAATGTTCCCGAAGGCACCAATCCATCTCTGGAAAGTTCATTGGATGTCAAGGCCTGGTAAGGTTCTTCGCGTTGCTTCGAATTAAACCACATGCTCCACCGCTTGTGCGGGCCCCCGTCAATTCATTTGAGTTTTAACCTTGCGGCCGTACTCCCCAGGCGGTCAACTTAATGCGTTAGCTGCGCCACTAAGAGCTCAAGGCTCCCAACGGCTAGTTGACATCGTTTACGGCGTGGACTACCAGGGTATCTAATCCTGTTTGCTCCCCACGCTTTCGCACCTCAGTGTCAGTATCAGTCCAGGTGGTCGCCTTCGCCACTGGTGTTCCTTCCTATATCTACGCATTTCACCGCTACACAGGAAATTCCACCACCCTCTACCATACTCTAGCTCGACAGTTTTGAATGCAGTTCCCAGGTTGAGCCCGGGGATTTCACATCCAACTTAACGAACCACCTACGCGCGCTTTACGCCCAGTAATTCCGATTAACGCTTGCACCCTCTGTATTACCGCGGCTGCTGGCACAGAGTTAGCCGGTGCTTATTCTGTCGGTAACGTCAAAACAATTACGTATTAGGTAACTGCCCTTCCTCCCAACTTAAAGTGCTTTACAATCCGAAGACCTTCTTCACACACGCGGCATGGCTGGATCAGGCTTTCGCCCATTGTCCAATATTCCCCACTGCTGCCTCCCGTAGGAGTCTGGACCGTGTCTCAGTTCCAGTGTGACTGATCATCCTCTCAGACCAGTTACGGATCGTCGCCTTGGTGAGCCATTACCTCACCAACTAGCTAATCCGACCTAGGCTCATCTGATAGCGCAAGGCCCGAAGGTCCCCTGCTTTCTCCCGTAGGACGTATGCGGTATTAGCGTCCGTTTCCGAGCGTTATCCCCCACTACCAGGCAGATTCCTAGGCATTACTCACCCGTCCGCCGCTCGCCACCAGGTACAAGTACCCGTGCTGCCGCTCGACTTGCATGTGTTAGGCCTGCCGCCAGCGTTCAATCTGAGCCATGATCAAACTCTTCAGTTCAAACATCTTTGGGTTTTTAAGAAACCCTAAACTTGGCTCAGCAATCGTTGGTTACATCTTTGATTTCTCGCGGAGTAACTTGTGATGCTGATAATCTTGTTGACTATCAGTCTGACTCCACAAGCACCCACACGAATTGCTTGATTCAGTTGTTAAAGAGCGGTTGGTTAAGAGCTTTCGCCTCAACCGAGGCGCGCATTCTACAGCAGCCTCTGTTGCTGTCAAGCGGTTATTTTCCGAAGTTTTCAAAGTTTCCTTTGCAACTTCAACCACTTGCGCTTCCGATCTCTCGTTAGCGGGAGGCGAATAGTACAGCATTAAATTTCTTGGTCAACCACCTACTGCAATTATTTTTCCTTACCCCGACACGTCGGCCCGAGCACCGACTACTGTTTCTTAAGCAGTCCAGCTTCACTTGCACAGCCCATCGACAAAACCAACCCTCATCACCAGCTGCGTTATGATCGCGCGCTTCTGCGCGCCAAAAGCCTCGAACTGGATATCCATGTCTTTGCGATTAACTGACGGCCATCAATCACTGCCACCAGTCCTGGCCGGCCCACTATTACGGCGCCTGGCGCCTACGCGGCTGGTGCTCTGGCTGGTGGGGTCGCGAACACTGACGCTGACACTACGCCTGCAAGGAATCGATACCCGCCTCAATGCGGACCAATGCACGATCATTCCCGTCGGCACCCACGCGTTCATTCATTTGATTGATGTGCCACTGAACACCGCCCTGCCCTGCGACACGTTGATCGAATACGACCTGCTGATCACCGAAGCGAATGGCGCGCCGTCGGGCATCGCCGAATGGGCACCTCACCTACTCTATGGCGAAGCGCGTTGCCCAAATTTTGTGTTGCGCTCACAGGTCGATCAGTTGCTGCATGGCTCCTGCCGTAAACCTCACCACCCGGCGGCCGACGGCTTGCTGTGTGTCGACCGCCTGCTTGCATCCGAGCCGGACGCAAGCAAGCGTCCGGCTCTATTAATGATGAGTGGCGATCAGGTGTATGCAGATGATGTCGCGGGGCCGATGTTGCGGGCGATTCATGCCTTGATCCGGCGCCTGGGGCTGTTCGACGAACACCTTGATGGTGCGGTGGTCAGCGACAGCGCCAGCCTCTACGAACATCCTGCCAGTTACTACCATCGCGCGGATTTGTTACCGGCGCTTGAGAGCAACGAAACCCTGCGCGAGCGTTTTTTCGGTGGGGCGCGTAAGCCGATTTTCACCAGCAGCAGCGCTGACAATCATTTGGTGACCTTCGCCGAAGTCATGGCGATGTATCTGCTGGTATGGTCGCCAACGTCCTGGACGCTGATCGCACCACAACCACCGACACTGACGCCCGAGCGAAGCAAGCGCTATGCCCTGGAACAGACACGCATCGATGGGTTCAAGGCGGGGCTGGGTAGTGTCGGGCGGGCGATGGCGCATCTACCGTGCCTGATGATTTTCGACGACCACGATATTACCGACGACTGGAATCTTTCCGCGCAATGGGAGGAAACAGCCTATGGCCATCCGTTCTCCAAGCGCATCATCGGCAACGCGTTGCTGGCTTATATGTTGTGTCAGGGCTGGGGCAACAACCCGGATGCATTTGGCGACGTGCTGGAAAAAGCCCGGTTACTGAGTGCCTCGGGGCAAGACCATTATCTCGACAGCAACGTCCAGGATGGCCTGATCGACGAGCTGCTGAGTTTTCAGAAGTGGCATTACATACTGCCTACCAGTCCGGCGCTGGTGGTGCTCGACACCCGCACCCGGCGCTGGCGCAGCGAGATGAACCTCAAGCAGCCGTCGGGCTTGCTGGACTGGGAAGCGCTCAGTGAGCTGCAACAGGATTTGCTCGATCACCCTTCGGCGATCATCGTTTCGCCGGCGCCGATCTTCGGCGTCAAACTGATCGAAACCGTGCAGCGTGTATTCAGCTGGTGCGGTTATCCACTGCTGGTAGACGCCGAAAACTGGATGGCCCATCGTGGCGCGGCCCAGGTGATCCTGAACATTTTCCGACACTCCCGCACACCCGGTAACTACGTAGTGCTGTCCGGCGATGTGCATTACTCCTTCGTCTACGAAGTATTGATCCGACACCGCAAGGCCGGCCCACGCATCTGGCAGATCACCAGCAGCGGCATCAAAAACGAATTCCCGCCAGCCCTGCTCGAATGGTTCGACCGCCTCAACCGTTGGCTCTACTCGCCCCGCTCGCCCCTTAACTGGCTGACTAAACGCCGACGCATGCGCATTGTTCCGCACATCCCGGAACACGCCGAAGCAGGGGAACGACTGTGGAATTCGGCAGGAATCGGCCAAGTGTTCTTCAATGAAAAGGGCCAGCCGCAGGATATTTATCAATTCAATGCGGATGGATCGCCGAAGACGCGAATGATTGCGCCTGAAACTTCTGAAACGGCTGACTGATTTTGTCCGGGTTGCCATGAGCAATATTTACGCCCATCCCCTGAACCTCACCCGCACCCTGATCATCGGCAACTCCGGCTCCGGCAAGAGTTGGCTGGCCAAACGACTGGCCAGCCACCTGCAAGCGCCCTGGACCGATCTCGATCTGATTCACTGGGTATCCGATGAACACAGCATCGCCCGTCCCCGCGCCGAGGCATTGGGAATGGCGCGGGTAGCGGCAAGTGAAGAGCGCTGGGTTATCGAAGGTGTTTACGGCTGGATGGTCAGCGAGCTTGTGGAGCAAGCCACAGCACTGATCTGGCTGTGTCTGGAAGACGAAGATTGCGTAAACAACATTCGCCAGCGAGAAGCGAAGCGGGACGAAGATGATGAGTTGCTGATAGCGTTACTGGAATGGGCCGGTAGCTACCGTACTCGCGAAGGGTCCAGTGGGTTTGCCGCGCATCAGCGTTTGTTTGAAGGGTTTAGCGGTTCGAAACTTCAACTGATGAACCGGGCTGAAGTCTCGGTTTTCGTCAGTGCAGCGCAACCAGCCGACTGATTGATCTCGCCATTTTTTTGGGGATTTATCCCACTGACGGAAACACCGGTTCTGTAGGAGCAGCCTTCTGCGGCTCCTACAGGGAAACCGGCGTATATCCAGAAAGTGTCAGGCTGCCTTCAGCGCCCGACAAACACCTCTGACAATCATCTCCACTTCCCGCTCATCGATCGTCAGCGGTGGCAGCAGGCGAATGGTCTTGCCCCGTGTCACGTTGATCAGCAAGCCGTGATCCCGCGCCGCGATCATGGTCAGGTCGCGGATCGGTTGGGCCAGTTCAATACCGATCATCAAGCCCTGGCCACGGATTGCCAGAACGTTCGGGTCGTCGGCCAGTTCGACGCGCAATCTGGCAAGCAGGCGTTCACCCTGAAGTCTGGCGTTTTCCAGCAGGCCTTGTTCCTCGATGATCTCCAGCACGGTGCAACCCACCCGGCACGCCAGCGGATTACCGCCGAACGTACTGCCGTGGCTGCCGGGTGTGAACAAATCTGCGGCTCTGCCCCGGGCCAGGCAGGCGCCGATGGGAACTCCATTGCCCAGGCCTTTGGCCAAGGTCATGACGTCCGGGATGATGCCTTCGTGCTCGAACGCAAACCACTGGCCGGTACGGCCGATGCCGGTCTGGATTTCGTCGAGCATCATTAACCAGGCGCGCCGGTCACAGAGCTCGCGCACCGCTTTGAGATAACCGGGCGGCGCCACTTGCACACCACTTTCGCCCTGAATCGGCTCCATCAGAATCGCCACAATGCGTGGGCCGTGGGCTTTCTGCGCCTTCTCCAGGGCAGCGAGGTCGCCGAATGGAACTTTAATGAAGTCCCCCGGCAACTTGTTATACCCCAGGCGCACCGCCGGGCCGTCACTGGCCGACAAGGTGCCGAGGGTCCGGCCGTGGAAAGCGTTCTCCATGACCACTACCAGCGGCTGCTCGATGCCTTTGTGCCAGCCGTAAAGCCGCGCGAGTTTCAGCGCGGTTTCGTTGGCTTCGGCGCCGGAGTTGCTGAAAAACGCCCGCTCCATGCCCGCCAGACGAACCAGTTTCTGCGCCAGCCGCTGTTGCCAGTCGATGCTGTACAGGTTGGAAGTGTGCAACAGCAGCCCGGCCTGTTCGCTGATGGCCGACACGATTCGCGGATGGGAATGACCGACATTAGTCACCGCCACGCCCGCCACCGCGTCCAGGTATTCACGACCGGCCTGATCCCACAGGCGCGTGCCCAGGCCTTTGCTGAAACTCAGGGCCAAGGGTTGGTAAGTGCTCATCAGGCAGGCGGCGGTCATGACATCAAGCTCCATCAATAGTCGGTGTTTTTGCAGTATGGTTAGCCACCTGAGCTGGATAAATACTGCAACACTTCAATCATTTTAAAGCTGGGCTTGATAATGGATTTATTCCAGGCAATGACCGTTTACGTAAGAGTGGTGGAAGCCGGCAGCATGACCGCCGCCGCTTTGCAGTGCGAAATGTCCACGACCATGGTCGGTAATCACCTGCGGGCTCTGGAGCAACGCCTGGGTGTGCGCTTGCTCAACCGTACGACACGGCGTCAGCGTTTGACGGAATTCGGCACGGCGTACTATCAGCGGTGTCTCGAAGTGCTGGGGCTGGTGGCTGACTCCGAACGCCTGGCCGAACAAACCCTCGACGAGCCGAGCGGTACTCTGCGCATCACCGCACCGCTGACCTTCGGCACCGAACGGCTCGCGCCGGCCCTGAGCGAATTCACCCTGCGCTGTCCGCAAGTCAAACTCGACGTCGTTTTGACCAACCAGCGCCTGGATCTGCTTGATAACGGTTTCGATGTGGCGATTCGCTTGGGCACGACCGAGCTGTCCAACATGATTTCTCGCCCGCTCATCGACTACACGATGACCCTGTGCGCATCCAAGGATTATCTGGCGCGTCGAGGCACACCGGAAAAACCCGCCGACCTGCGACACCATGACTGCCTGGCCTTCGCCTACCCGGCCGGAGATGACTGGCACTCGGTAGAAAAACAATGGCGCCTGAAAGGACCCGAAGGCGAAGTCATGGTGGAGGTCAGCGGGCCGATGCTGATCAACAGCTCGGCGGGCCTGCATCAAGCGGCGCGAACCGGCATGGGCATCGTGATGATGCCCGATGCGCTGGTGGAGCAAGACCTTCGGGACGGAAAACTGGTGGCCTTGATGCAGGACTACCAACTGCCGAGTCGGCCGATGAACCTGGTGTACGCCCAGGACCGCTACCGTTTGCCGAAATTGCGCAGCTTCGTCGACTTTGCACTGCAGTGGTGGGGCAAACACTAGCCGGGGGAATACGCCATGAACTAATCTCCGCGACTGACGAGTCACGTTGATATCAGGGACGACAGGGAGACCGGTGATGGGTGAGGCATCGAATATCGAGCCATTGAAGTTCAATCTGTCAGATTTTAACGAAGACATGCTGCACACCATTCTGGAACTGGTCAGCGATGGCATCTGGGACTGGAACGCCAACACCGGGTTCGTCTACCGCAACCCCGGGTGGTACGAGATGCTCGGCTATACGCCTCATTCCCTGGATAACAACGTGTTGACCTGGGAAAACGTGATCCACCCCGATGATTATTCGCGGGTCATGGCGCTGTTTGATGACTACCTGGATCAGCGGGCTCCCGGTTATCAGGCCGAGTATCGCTGCCGCATGCGCGACGGCACTTACACCTGGATCGAAGATCGCGGCTACGTGCTGGCACGTAACGCCGATGGCTCGGTGGCGCGAATGATCGGCGCGCACCGCAGCATCGAAGACAAGAAACGCCTGTTCGAAGAACTGGAGCGACGTAATCAATCCCTGGAAGCCATCGTCGAAGAGCGCACTCGGGAGTTGTCCCGGGTCAATCAGCAGTTACAAATTCAACTCGAAGAAAACCGCAAACTGGCAGAAACCGATGTGCTGACCGGCATCGCCAATCGCTATCGACTGGAAAAAACCTTACCCAAGGAATGCGACCGCGCCCAACGCTTTCGCCAGCCTCTTTCGCTGATCGCCATGGACCTCGATGACTTCAAAAACATCAACGATCACTACGGCCACGCCCTGGGAGATGCAGCGTTGGTGCAAGCAATCGAGTGTGTGAAGCACTGCGTGCGCGAAGGCGATCTGTTGGCGCGCTGGGGCGGTGACGAATTCATCCTGATCCTGCCCAATACCTTGTTGGCCGACGCCAGGGCACTCGCTGAAAGAATCCGTCATGGCCTGTCGAGCCTGCTACCGGTCGGGGACTTTCAAGTGACCATGAGTTTTGGCGTGGTGCAGCGCTTTGAAGAAGAACAACAGACCGGGTTGCTGGCCAGGGCCGATCAGGCGCTGTATCGGTCGAAGATCGCGGGCAAGAATCTGATTTCGGGGTAAGGCGACGCCGCCCTGCCCGCCGTCTGCCTACATGCCCGCTTTCACCAACACTGGCTTTTCCTGATACCGATCCGGATACAACTGCTTCAACTGCGACACTTTCGGCAGATCATTGATCACGATGTAGGGGTACGTCGGGTGCTCGGTCAGGAAGTCCTGATGCTCCTCCTCCGCCGGGTAGAAACCGTTGTAGCTTTCCAGCTTGGTAACAATCGGTTTGTTGAACGAATGGGCGGCGTCGAGCTGAGTGATGTAGGCTTGGGCGACGCGTTGCTGTTCTGTGTTTTTCGGGAATAGCGCCGACCGATACTGAGTGCCTCGGTCCGGACCCTGGCGGTTGAGTTCAGTGGGGTTGTGGGCCACTGAGAAATAGATCTGTAGCAGGGTGCCGTAACTGACCTGAGCCGGATCGAAGGTCACTTCGACGGCCTCCGCATGGCCGGTATCCCCCTCGCTGACTCGCTCGTATTGAGCGGTGTTGGCTGCGCCACCGGCGTAACCGGAGACGGCGTTCTTCACCCCTTTGACATGCTGAAACACCCCTTGCACACCCCAGAAGCAACCACCGGCAAAAACCGCCGTTTCGCTGTGCGCCTGAGTGGTTTCATCGAGCGTCGGCGCCGGGATGACGACCGCCTCTTCAGCGCCTGCGAAAGAAAACGCAGAGCACTGGCCGATAATGCTGGCGGCAGCCAACCCCAGCAAGCTGCGACGCCAGTTGAATGGAGTTTTCATGGGTTGTCTCCTGAATGAATGGGGACGATCAACCAAAGGTAAACGCATACGCCGACACACCCGGATCGAGAAATTCGATGCTGAACGTCCGGTCCTTTACGCCTGCGCTCTGGCGCACCAGTTGATACAACCGCTGCTCGGTGACGCTGCCACTGCCATCAGGCGCCACGTCAATACCATGGGCATCGCCTGGGGGCTTACCGTCAATCAACACTTTGAAACGCACCGGTTTACCGTCAGCACCGGGCCCCAACACCAGATGCAGATCACGAGCATGAAAGCGATAGACGATACGACTGGCCGCCGCGTTTGAAACGGCCCGCTCCGGACCGACAGCCCATTGACCGTCCAGGCTCCAGTCATTGAGTGCCAGTTGTGACGGTGGGCTATAGGCCGTCGCCCTGTCAGGCACCAGGCCGGTTTCAGAGGCGAAATGCTCCGCCCGCCGGTAGCCGACATAGGTTTCGGGCGATTGCACCTCATTCATGTCCGGGGCGAGTTGAACACCCTGGGCGTTGGCATTGATCAGCCCGTCCGCGACTTTCGCCGCCCCCGCCTCTCGCAACAGTTGCTGAATCACCCGCTCGGATTCGGCGTACTTGCCTTCACCAAAGTGGTGATAACGAATGCGACCCTGAGCATCGGCAAAGTAATGGGCCGGCCAATATTCATTGTTGAAAGCACGCCAGACCTTGTAGTCATTATCAATGGCCACCGGGTAGGTGATGCCCAGATCCTTCATGGCTTTGGTGACATTGCCGACATCCCGCTCGAAGGCAAACTCGGGCGCGTGGACACCGATCACCACCAAACCCTGATCGCGATACTTATCGGCCCAGGCCTTTACATACGGCAGGGTCCGCAGGCAGTTGATGCAGGAGTAAGTCCAGAAGTCCACCAACACGACCTTGCCCTTCAACGCCTGGGCGGTGAGAGGGGGTGAGTTGAGCCATTGCACAGCGCCGTCCAGCGATGGAAGGTTGCCTTCAACCGGCAGTGCGCTCAGTGACCTCGCGGTCACTTTCATCGCGTCGCCAGCGGCCATCATTCTGCCGGCGGGTTGATCGCCGGCCCGTGGAATCTGCGCCAGCATCGCCCCGCTGTTGGCCGGAGTCTTACTGGCCAACCGGTTGACCAGCGCCTGTTCGATACCGCCGGTGGACGCCGTTGAAACCCGCGCCAGAATCCCGGTGTCCAGCCCCAGGGCAATCGCCACCACACCAACCAGCATCGCGGCGCCCAGGCCTCGACGCAGCCACTCGCCCGCGCCTATCGAGCGCTTCATTGCGGCGAAGACCTTACCGCCCAGCAGCAGTGCCGCGGCGAGAGAAGTGGCGGCACCGGCCGCGTAAGCCAGCAGCAACAGAGTGGTCGCGATGCTTGCCCCTTGCAGCGCCGCGCCGGTCAGCAGCAGGCCCAGAATCGGCCCGGCGCAGGGTGCCCAGAGCAGGCCCGTGGCGACGCCGATCAGGAATGAAGCGCCGGGACGCGGCCGGGCATCGGCGCCCGCGGCTTCCGACAGCCGACCGCCGGCTGCCACCAGTGGACGCGTCAGGCGTTCGGCCAACCGCGGCAGCAACAGCGTCAGCCCGAACAGTGCAACGAACAGCAACGCGAGCCAGCGACCGTACTGATTGACTTGCACCACCCAACCGCCGCCCACCGCCGCCAACGAGGCGACGAGCGCGAAGGTCAGCGCCATTCCCGCCAGCAACGGCAAGCCACTCTTCATGAACGGCTGCCCGGTGCGAGCGAAGACAAAGGGCAATACCGGCAGAATGCACGGGCTGACAATCGTCAGCACACCACCGAGATAAGCGAGGACCAGAAGCCACATAACGTCGACCTGCATCAAGTGAGTGAACGTAAATACCCATGAATCACGCCTGCGGCTTGAAGGTCAGCGCCAGGCCGTTCATGCAGTAGCGCAAGCCAGTGGGCTTTGGCCCGTCTTCGAAGACATGGCCCAGATGACCGCCGCAACGACGGCAGTGAACCTCTTCGCGCAGCACGCCGAAG
Source organism: Pseudomonas sp. FP1742 (assembly GCF_030687145.1). Taxonomy (NCBI): domain Bacteria; kingdom Pseudomonadati; phylum Pseudomonadota; class Gammaproteobacteria; order Pseudomonadales; family Pseudomonadaceae; genus Pseudomonas; species Pseudomonas sp. FP1742. The sequence goes on from NZ_CP117460.1 coordinate 5,499,938, forward strand.
GAGCGGTCCTGCCGGGTGGCTACCGCATTGTCCAGGGGGGCCCAGAAGCTCGGCCAACCGGTGCGACTGTCGAACTTGGTGTCGGAAGAAAACAACGGCAGATCACAACCGGCGCAGGCAAAAACGCCCTTGCGGTGCTCATTGTTCAGCGGGCTGCTGTAGGCCCGTTCGGTGCCCTCTTCGCGCAGTATTTCGTACTGCTCGGCGCTGAGCCTGGCGCGCCATTCGCTGTCGCTGTAAGTCACCTCGAAAACCTCCTGCGCGCGGGCTTCATCGACCAGCGCGACGCTTGCGGAAAATTTTGGCAATACACCTATCACCAGGGCTGCAGCCCCCAGCCCGCCGCTCGCTACAAGAAACTGTCGCCGTGAAAACATGGGCCTTCTCCAAAATTCCAGGTGCCTTGCATGGAACACAGCCTAGGCTTGAGTTGATCGCCAAATCCTCACGAGGAGTTAAATAATTCGTGATAACTCAACCTCAGGAAAACCCGCACAATGTGTTCATTGCGTCACAAAGGATCGAGCTCCATGGAACAGACCAAACGCGTGCTGGTGGTCGAGGACGACCTGCACATCGCCGACCTTATCTGCCTGCATCTGCGCGATGAGCAGTTCGAGGTGGTGCACTGCGCCGACGGTGATGAGGGCATGCGTCTGTTGCAACAAGGAAGCTGGGACGCACTGATCCTCGACCTGATGCTACCCGGCGTCGACGGCCTCGAAATCTGCCGCCGTGCCCGGGCCATGGCCCGCTACACACCGATCATCATCACCAGTGCGCGCTCCAGCGAAGTGCATCGGATTCTGGGGCTGGAGCTTGGTGCCGACGATTACCTGGCCAAACCGTTTTCCATGCTCGAGCTGGTGGCACGGGTCAAGGCACTGCTGCGACGGGTCGACGCCATGGCCCGCAACCTGAAAATGGACGCCGGCAGCCTGATCACGGACGGCCTGTCCATCGACCCGATCACCCGTGAAGTCGCCCTCGATGGCCAGCGCCTTGACCTCACGCCACGGGAGTTCGACCTGCTGTACTTCTTCGCCCGCCAACCTGGCAAAGTCTTCTCGCGCATGGACCTGCTCAACGCGGTGTGGGGCTACAGCCACGAAGGCTACGAGCACACGGTCAACACCCACATCAACCGCCTGCGCGCCAAGATCGAAGCCGATCCGGCGCAGCCGGCGCGCATCCTCACGGTGTGGGGCCGTGGCTACAAATTCGCAGCAAGCGGAGAGCAGCCATGAGGCTGACCCTGACTCAACGCCTGTCCCTGGTGTTCGCCGTGTTGTTGCTGGTGTGCTGCGGCACTTCGGTATGGATGCAGGTGCGCTCCAACCAGATGCATGAACTGGAAGTGGTGCAGGGTTTGTCGCGGGATCTGGCGCAACACATCGCCCACGACACCGTGCTGATGGACCGCAATGGCCCGATGCCCAATGCCGTGCGCGAACTGTTCAGCCAACTGATGCTGGTCAATCCCAGTGTCGAGGTCTATCTCTTGGACACAGGAGGCCGGATTGTCGGCAGCGCCGCGCCCGAAGGCCGGATACATCGGGAGCAGGTCGATCTGGTGCCGATCCAGCGTTTGCTAAAAGGCGAGGCCCTGCCGATTCTGGGCGACGATCCGCGCAGCGTCGACGGTCGCAAGGTGTTCAGCGCCGCGCCCTTGCGGGTCAACGGTCAGCCGGCCGGTTATCTCTATGTGGTGTTGCTCAGTGAAGAGCACGACCGCTTCGCCGAACGCGGTGCCACCAGCGCCGCGCTCAATACCGCATTGTTGTCCATTGGGCTGGTGGCGTTGCTGTGCCTGATTGCCGGCCTCACGGCATTTGCCCTGATCACCCGGCCATTGCGGCGCTTGACCGAGAAAGTCAGTCAGTTCGATATCAATGGCGTTCCGTCCGCCTCGCCAGAACCAGAGCCTGAACCGGTAGAAAAGGCCGCCAGCCACGATGAAATAGCGGTACTCGACGCGGCCTTCCGGCAGATGCAAGCGCGCCTCGGCGAACAATGGCGCTCGCTGACCCGTCAGGATCAGGAGCGTCGCGAACTGGTGGCCAACATCTCCCACGACCTGCGCACACCGCTGGCCTCGCTGCACGGTTACCTGGAAACCCTGTCGCTCAAGGACGCCACATTGTCCCCCGCCGACCGCCGTCGCTATCTGGGAATCGCTCTGGATCAGAGCCGCAAGGTCGGCGGCCTGGCGCAATCGTTGCTGGAGCTGGTGCGGCTGGAACACGGTTTCGTGCAACCGGTGCTGGAACGCTTCTCCCTGACCGATCTGGTGCAGGACATTTTCCAGAAATTCGAACTCAGCGCCGAAGCACGCCAGATCGAACTCAAGGCCACTTTCGCCCCCAACGCCACCGTGGCCTGCGCCGACCTGGGGCTGATCGAGCGGGTGCTGACCAACCTGTTCGACAACGCCCTGCGCCACACGCCCCCAGGCGGAGAAATCGAACTCAGCCTCCGCCCTCAAGGGTGTTTTATCGAAGTAACCGTCAGCGACACCGGCCCCGGCATCGCCCCCGAGTTACGCGAAGGCCTGTTCCTGCGTCCGTTCAACATTGGCGGCGCACGACGCGATGGGGGGCTGGGGCTGAGGATCGTGCACCGGATCCTGCAATTGCACGGTCGCGAGATCGAGCTGATCGACGTGCCCGGACGCGGTGCGACTTTTCGTTTTTCCTTGCCGGTGGATGAGCAAACGGCGGAGCAGTGGATGACTCGTTCGATGAATATGAATTCGATGGGGAAATAGTCGGTAGCCTCTGCCACGGCAGCAGCTATTATCCGGACCCTTCATTCCCGGCACGGATGCTACGTAATGCTCAACACCCTGCAAAACACCCCGCTGTGGGTTTATGCGATCTTTCTGCTGCTCTGTTACTACGGCGTCAAAGCCTTTTCCCCCACCCATGAAAGCAAAACGTCGTTGCTTGTCACCCCACCGCTTTGGCTCGGTTGGTCGTTGTATTCGCTGAACCTGACGCTGAGCCCTGAAATATCGATTGGCTGCTGGTTGGCCGCTGTCACTCTGGGCAGCCTCACGGCACTGGTTGTATTTTCGCGCAAGGGTATTGAGCTGGATGATCCGGAAACCGGGCTGATCGTACCGGGCACGGTTAAAACCCTGGTGTTCTACCTGCTGTTTTTTGCCGTGAACTATTACTTCGGCTATCAGGATGAGGTGTATCCGGAGTTAGCCGTCACAGTTGAGATGGTGCTGCTCAACGCTTCGGCGACGGGGTTTGTCTGCGGATTGATCAGCGGGCGGGCGGTGAAATTTTATCGGGTGCTACTGACACTCCAGGCAAAACGCCCGCAAATGTCAGCCGGCTAAAAGCTCTCTCACCAAAAATACTGACCAGCCACCTGTTCATCCGTGACAACGCAGCGCGGGTCCAATAGATTAGGCGGCCTGAAAAGGCCCCGTGCTTTCTCGCCTCAATCCAAGTTAGAGAAGTAGTGAAATTTCAATGTCCGATTCCAATACCGCTGAATCCGTAGTCACCTTGTCGTCCAAAGCGGAATACGAAAACTCCATCAATCTTTCACAACACGTGCCTCAGGCCAAGACCATCAGCGAGATGGTTCTGGACGCTTTTCAATCCACCCGGGAAAGCGACCAGATCCGCGAACTGCGCGCCGCGATTCGCCAGGCTCACGACAGCTTCGATGACGATAAAGCCTACGAATTGATGGGCGAACTCAAGCAATTGAAAGACGCCGAAGCGGCCGACATTGCGGCCCTGGAAGACCTGAGCAGCAAATTCCCGATCAGCCGTATTCTGTCCAGCTTCAAGGACGATCCGGCATTCCAGGAAATCGTTTATGGCCTGGCGCTGAAGGTGCTCAACCAAACTCACCAGGCCATCAGCAACCCGAGCAACGGCAAGAGCAAAGCAGCTCGCGCCAAGAAAGAAGTCGAAGTGTTCACCATCAGCAAGGACGGCATCAGCGTCACCCTGCCCCTGCGCACCCCGCGCTCGCGCCTGAACGTTGACCGTGAAGCGCTGGAATTCCTGGGCTTCACTTTCGTCGGCGAAGGTGAAGAAGCGGAGCTGGAAAGCGAGACGTTCCTGGACAATGCCGGGGCCGAACAACCGGTCAACCGAAAAAACATCATCACCGCGCTGCAGCAGCAGACCGCGTTCGACGGTTACAGCATCGCCGCGCAGTAACGCTAAACGCTGCACACAAAAATCCCCGCCATCGAGCGGGGATTTTTATTGCCTGCGCGCACGAGATTGGCACTCGGCTCAGGTGCTGCACGCCATCTCAAACCGCCCACAAAAACGGTTTAGCCCTGATGAAATCTTGTAGTTTCCATAAAGAGAAAACGATCAGACAAAGACCACTAGACCAATTCAATAGGCGAGTGCTTTTCCTTCCAGACAATGCCCTTCCAATAACATCGCCCCCCATTACGTACACCATCTGGCAGGCGAGACTGCCGACGAAAAAACCAGCGAGCGAAAGAGGCACGTTAACAGTCGCTTCGTCTGAGTGATTAGCGATGACATAAGAGGTGATTGCCACAATGGTCAACGGATTGCTCAGCGTTAACGCAAACACAGAGAAAAAGCCTGATTGGCGTGTGATGCTCATTGTCGAATCAGAGGACGCAGTGATCCTTATACCCAAATAGAAGAGATAGGCTATTGAGACAACTGTCAGAAGATCCAGATAGCCCAATACAAAGGTTTTGATCAGCGCTACCCCCATCAACGCGACTGCGGCATACAGAGCATCCGCCAGGGCTGCTCCGAACGCACCTGGTACGGCGCTCAATCGTCCATGCAAGATGGACTGCCTCAATATAATCAAGGCAATCGGCCCAAAGGTGATCGACAACACGATTGAAAATAATAGAGATCGCTGAAAATCCTGCACGTCCTTGCCCTCTGATTCCATTTCCCTTCACGATACTAATCCTGACCCGAGATGGTCATTCATCCCTGCCCGGCCCAGCTGAACCGTAGCGAGCAAAGCAGGTGCTGGCATTAGGAGACTTCCTAAATGCCATACTCCGTTTTCCTAAACAATCTGATCCTTCGCACAACCAAGAGTTATGCAAAAGGGGCTCGAGCTCAGAACCACCTGAATCGCCCCCAACAAAAAGCCCCGCCATTCTCTCGAAAGGCGGGGCTTTTCTTTACAACATCCGACGCTTAAGGCGCGTACGTCAGCAGCAACTCGCTCGGCACTTTGAAGTCCAGGGACATCATCACGCTCAACGCAGTAATGGTGAAGATCGAGAACACGAACAGCTTGCGTGCCCAGACCGTGTCATCCACTGCCTTGTAGCCGGTCCAGGCCATGTACAGCCAGTACATGCCCATGGCCGCGGCGACGGCGAGGTAGCTCATGCCGGCGTAGCCGCTGAAGGTCAGCATCAAGGTCGCCACGAGGAAGGCCAGGATGTAGAGCAGGATGTGCTTCTTGGCCACTTCAATGCCGCGCTTCACCGGCAGCACCGGAATCGATGCGGCCAGGTAATCGTTGAAGCGGAAGATTGCGATGGCGTAGGAATGCGGCATCTGCCACAGGCTGAACATCACCAGCAACGTCAGCGCGGCCATGTCGAAGTTATTGCTGACTGCGACGTAACCGATCACCGGCGGCATCGCCCCCGACAGACTGCCCACCAGCGTGCCGTGAACCGACTTGCGCTTGAGGTACAGGCTGTAGAAGCCGACGTAGATGACAAAACCGATCACCGCGAACAGCGCGGCCAACGGGTTGGCCACCTTGTACAACAACGCAACGCCGGCGACACCCAGGACGGTCGCATAAGCCAGGGCCAGTTTCAGGGAGATCAAGCCCTGGACCAGCACCCGGTTCTTGGTGCGCTCCATCTTCAGGTCGATGTCGCGGTCGATGCAGTTGTTGAACACGCAACCGGAGGCTACTACCAGGGACGTGCCGATCATCGCGGCCAGGAAGATGGCCAGATCGACATGCCCTTTGGAGGCCAGGAAAAATCCGCCTGCCACTGAAAGCACGTTACCGAAAATGATCCCCGGTTTGGTGATTTGGATAAAGTGCTTCAAGGACATCCGGACTTACCTCAGTGCGCCATCATGTTGGTGTGGATGCTGAACATGATCCACAGCGACAGGCCTACCAACAGGACGATTACGATCGCGGCGAAAACAAACGCAATCACGTTGTTACGCTGCGCTGCCGAACGGTCCAGGTGGAGGAAGTACACCAGGTGCACCAGCACCTGGATCACTGCGAAGGCCAGTACGATCCATAGGGTCAGGGCTTTAGGCAGCGACGGGTACATCACCAGGCCGAAAGGAATGACCGTCAGGATCACCGACAGAATGAAACCGATAGCGTAGGACTTGACGCTGCCGTGGCCGGCGTCGTGGCTATCGTGGGAATGAGCGTTAGCCATTTACATAGTCCCCATCAGATAAACAACGGTGAATACGCAGATCCACACCACGTCCAGGAAGTGCCAGAACAGGCTCAGGCAGCTCAGACGGGTCTTGTTGGTCGCCGTCAGGCCGTTTTTCTGCACCTGATACATCATGATCGCCATCCAGATCAGACCGCTGGTCACGTGCAGACCGTGGGTGCCGACCAGGGTGAAGAACCCGGACAGGAAGCCGCTGCGGCTAGGACCGAAGCCCTCGGAGATCAACATGTGGAACTCGTTGACTTCCATGCCGATGAAGCCGGCGCCGAACAGGAAGGTCAGGGCCAGCCAGCCCAGGACCTGGTTCTTCTTGCCCTTGAACAACGCCAGCATGGCGAAGCCGTAGGTGATCGAACTGAACAGCAGCAGAGCGGTTTCGCCCAGTACGTATGGCAGCTCGAAGATGTCGTGGCCCGACGGGCCACCCGCTACGTTGTTAACCAGTACCGCGTACGCCGCGAAGATCGACGCAAACAGAATGCAGTCGGTCATCAGGTAGAGCCAGAAACCGAATACGGTCATCTCGCCCGAGTCGTGGTGATGGTCATCATGCCCATGTCCATCGACATGGGTGTGTCCAGCATTGGTCACTAAGTTCGACATGGTTTAAGCCTGTTCCAACGAGGTTTCAACACGGGTGGCGGTGGCTGGAATTTTCCCGGCCGCTACCAGACGCTTGTGCTGCTCGGCTTCGATGCGCTCGATCACGTCGACCGGCACCATATAGCCTTGATCATCGCGTGCAGCGTGGATCACGAAGTAGCCCACGGTGCCAACCAGACCAACGATGGCCAACCACCAGATGTGCCAGATCATCGCGAAACCGAACACGGTCAACAGAGCACCCATGACCAGACCGGTCGCGGTGTTGTTTGGCATGTGGATCGGCTCGTACTTGGCCGGAGCCTTGTACGCGGTGCCGTTTTCCTTGGCTTCGGTGAACGGGTCGATGCCTTCTGCTTTTGGCAGCACGGCAAAGTTGTAGAACGGTGGTGGCGAGGAAGTCGACCATTCCAGGGTGTGGGCATTCCATGGGTCGCCGTGCTCGCACATGTTCTGCGGCAGCTTGCGGTCACGGATACTCACGTACAGCTGGATCAGCTGGCAGGCGATACCCGCAGCGATCATCACCGCACCGAACATGGCAACGTACAGGTACGGTACCCACTCAGGGTTGGTGGTGGCGTTCAGACGACGGGTCATGCCCATGAAGCCCAGTACATAGAGCGGCATGAACGCGACGAAGAAGCCGGAAATCCAGAACCAGAATGCTGCCTTGCCCCAGCCTTCGTGCAGCTTGAAGCCGAACGCTTTCGGGAAGTAGAAGCCGAAACCTGCGATGTAACCGAATACCGCGCCGCCGATGATCACGTTATGGAAGTGCGCGATCACGAACAGGCTGTTGTGCAGTACGAAGTCAGCACCCGGGATGGCCAGCAGTACGCCGGTCATGCCGCCGATGGCGAAGGTCACCATGAAGCCCAGGGTCCACAGAACCTGGCTGGTGAAACGCAGACGGCCTTGATAAATGGTGAACAGCCAGTTGAATAGCTTCACACCCGTCGGGATCGAAATCAGCATCGTCGCCAGACCGAAGAAGGCGTTGACGCTGGCACCCGAACCCATGGTGAAGAAGTGGTGCAGCCAGACCATGAAGCCCAGGATCGAGATCGCGCCCGATGCGTAGACCATCGAGTGGTGACCGAACAGACGCTTGCCGGTGAAGGTCGAGATGACTTCGGAGAAGATCCCGAACGCCGGCAGAATCAGGATGTAAACCTCGGGGTGACCCCAAGCCCAGAACAGGTTGACGTACATCATCGGATTGCCACCAAGTTCATTGGTGAAAATGTGGAAATCCATGTAACGGTCAAGCGTCAGCAAAGCCAGGGTAGCGGTCAGGATCGGGAACGAAGCCACGATCAGGACGTTGGCCCAGGTGCAGGTCCAGGTGAAGATCGGCATGTCCATCAGCTTCATGCCAGGGGTACGCATTTTCAGCACGGTGGCCAGGAAGTTGACCCCCGTCAGCGTCGTACCTAGCCCGGATAGCTGCAGCGCCCAGATGTAGTAATCCATCCCCACGCCCGGGCTGTATTGCAGGCCCGACAGCGGCGGATAGGCAACCCAACCGGTCTTGGCGAATTCGCCAACGCCCAGGGACAGGTTGATCAGCACCACGCCGGAAACCAGCAGCCAGAAGCTCAGGGAGTTCAGGAACGGGTAGGCAACGTCACGGGCGCCGATCTGCAGCGGCACTGCAAGGTTCATCAGGCCGGTGAAGAATGGCATCGCCATGAAGATGATCATGATCACACCGTGAGCGGTGAAGATCTGGTCATAGTGTTCAGGTGGCAGGTAGCCAGGCGAACCCTCGGTGGCCATGGCCAACTGGGTACGCATCATGATGGCGTCGGCAAAACCACGCAGCAGCATGACCATGGCGACGACGATGTACATCACGCCGATTTTCTTGTGGTCGACCGAGGTCAACCACTCGGTCCACAAATAGGTCCACTTCTTGAAGTAGGTGATTGCAGCGAACAGTGCCAGACCGCCGAGCGCGATCATGGCGATGGTCACCATCACGATCGGTTCGTGGAACGGGACCGCTTCCCAACTTAATTTACCAAACATCGTTTACTCCTCTGCCCCGGCAGCTGAATGCGAACTCATGTCCATCCCTTCCATGGCGGCCACTTCGTGCTCTTTCTTCTCGTGGTGCATTGGCTTGCCCGGTTTCATGCCTTCGTACTTGTCGACGATGATCTGGAACAGGTTCGGCGTGACCGAGGAGTAGAGCTCGACTGGGTTGTTCTGGCTTGGCTTGGAAAGGGCTTCGTATTCAGCTTTTTCAAGCTGTTTAGGTGCCTTTTTGACTTCGCTTACCCAGGCGTCGAAATCTTCCTGAGAAGTGGCGATAGCTTTGAACTTCATGCCGGTGAAACCCGCGCCGCTGTAGTTGGCGGAGATACCGTCCATTTCAGCGTTCTGGTTGGCGATCAGGTGCAGTTTGGTCTGCATGCCCGCCATCGCGTAGATCTGACCGCCCAGAGCAGGGATGAAGAACGAGTTCATCACGGCGTCGGAAGTGATCTTGAAGTTGACCGGGGTGTGCGCCGGGAACACGATCTTGTTGACCGTGGCAATGCCTTGTTCCGGGTAGATGAACAGCCACTTCCAGTCCAGCGCGACCACTTCAATGGTGATTGGCTTGACGTCGGATTCCAGCGGCTTGTAAGGGTCCAGTGCGTGGGTCGACTTGTAGGTGACGTAACCCAGGGCAATGATGATCAGTACCGGAATAGTCCACACCGCGATTTCGATCTTGGTGGAGTGGGACCACTTTGGCGTGTAGACGGCATTCGGGTTGGAAGCGCGGTATTTCCAGGCGAACAGGAACGTCATGACGATGACCGGCACGACGACCAACAGCATCAGCAGCGTTGCGGTGATGATCAGGTTTCGCTCATCCAGGCCGACCTGGCCCTTGGGATCGAGCAAGGTCATGTTGCAGCCTCCCAGCAACAACGTGCCGAGCAGCGGCAATAAGCCTAGTAGTCTGGGGTACCTGTTTTTACTCATCTCACGACCTCTAAAGCAGCTTGCGCAATGCAGTTGGGTTTTGATCGCCAACACTTCACCCTGCCAAGGGTTGGCATTTTTCTTGGATTGAATAAGGGCCTGCCCGTCGCGCGTCAGACGCGGTTCGACAATTGCTGGGCCTGCGGTGTGTTCTTATTCGAATTCGTGGTCAAGGGCCTTGTTACAGACCAATTCCATTTGGTGCGGATCGTCGGAAGGCACCGACAACGGGGAGTCGCATGAGGCCATCAGGCTTCTCGACTCCCTGTTCTACTCATGCACTTGAGTCAGTGTGAGCAGTGCCGGGAATTCAGTGCGGGCGATTGTAGATATGTAACGATTCATAAACCATGTCTCATCCCGAAATAATTTTTATCCGTTCCAGCAACAATCATTCACGGTTTTTGCAAAAGTGGGCCATGGTATCGAAATTAATTCTCAACAAAAACACCAAAAAATGTAGGTGTACCGTGCGAAGTTCAGACAGCTTCCAACGCTCTACACTCGCCATCGACCCAGCTCTACCCCCTATATGACAAGGGCTCTGGCGATTCGCCAAGGCCTGTTAAAACTGCCTGTTTCGGCTGGTTTGCGCAAAAAGCCGCGGTGGCTTGCAGAGCCCGTATTCGGTGCAAGATGGAGCCTCGATTCAACGCATTGAAAGGCGCTGTGACACTCAAGCTGTGACAACGTGTCGCACACCTGTCGCCTCCATAATTGTCGCGCATCAAGGTCCTTTCGCCGGGCCTCTGAACATGCAAAACGCCCCGACCTCTCAACAAGGACCGGGGCGTTTTTTTTGTTTCCTGCAACGGTACGCGAACAGACTCAGCGCAATGCTTTGCGGTTACGCCAAATGAGCAGCGGCACCAGCACCACGACCAGCACGAACGCCGTCAGCGCCCACTGCGCCAGGGACAAGCCAAGGATCGGCGGGTACGGCGTGGAGCAGAAACCGTCGACCTGGAAGCCCAGGGGGAAGATCTTCGCCAGCGGCAGACCGTCGACAATCGGCTGCAGCACATCGATGCCGCAGCTGACCTCCGGGTACAACTGGGTGTAGACATGATGCCCGGCCACCGCGACGCCCGCGATGGCGCTGATCACCACCAATGCCTCGAACAGCGTGATGCTGCGACGGGTGCGCATCGCCGCGCCGATAAACGCGAAGAGCGCGATCAGCAACAACGCGTAGCGCTGCAAGATGCACAGCGGGCACGGCGCCTCGCCCAGAGCCACTTGCATGTACAGCGCGCCACCGATCAATGCCAGGCAGATGATGCCCAGCAACACCAGATAGCGCCGTTCACGTCCCAACCGCATTGTTTCCTCGCTCATCGCGTATCCCTTCTGTGTCCGTGGATCAGCTCGCCGGCGGCTGCGCTTGCAGCTGCTGCATCAGGCTGATGTTGTCTTCGATATGCCAATTGGCCGCAATGCGACCGTTGTCGATCTGATAGATATCGGTTGCCCGGAAGTCTACACGCTGGCCCTGACCTTTGAGAGCCTTGAACGGACCGGTGAAATGCCCACGAAAGTGCAGATGCACCACCACCCGATCACCGGCGATGATCATTTGCTCGATCTCGCAGCTCAGGTCCGGCACCGCCGTGCGAAAGAACTTCGACGCCAATAACGGCCCGGTCGGCCCCTGAACCCGGCCTTCGGGCGGGGTCTTGTCGACGAACTGCTCAGACAAGGCCGCCTTGGCCAACGCCTCCTCCCCGGTGTTCCAGAAGCTGCCGTAACGCCGGGCGGCCAACTCCATGGCATCGCGCTGCGCCTTGGGCAGGCTCTGATCGACGATCAGGCTCTGGGGCTGGAGCAAGGCCGGTTCGGCAGAGGCAAACGGACTCGCCAGCAGCGCGGCGGTCAGGCTGAAGCCGGTCAGGGTTAAACGGCGGGAGATAGTGACGTGAGTCATGGGGCGATCCTGATCATGTAAACGAACGAGCGCCTATCATCAGCATCGGGGAATAAACGATAAACCGGTTAAGAACGGATTAACCTTTAAGCGTTTTTTACGAATCGGGACCGTGGTGCGGCCATTCGCGAGCAAGCCCGCTCCCACACTAGACCGCGTTATACGCAAATCAAATGTGGGAGCGGGCTTGCTCGCGAAGCAGGCGACTCGGTCTCCCGAGTCGCCGCAACCGCTTACTCCAACGCCGCAGCCGGCCCGAAGAACTCGTAACGGCTTTGCTTCTCCGGCACTCCCAGGGCCTTGAGGTGACGCTTGATCGCCGCCATGAAGCCTTTAGGCCCCAGGAAGTACGCATCCACATCACGTTGCTGCGGCAACCACTCGCCGAGTTGCTCCTGGCTCAACAGACCAACCTTGTCTGCCGCCGGGCTGACGCCATCATCTTCGGCGTAGCAATAGAAACGCTTGAGCTGCGGATGACGCTCGGCCAGCCCGTCGATCCAGTCGCGGAAGGCATGAACGCTGCCGTTGCGCGCGCAGTGGATAAAGTGCACCGGCCGCTCGGTCGCCAGCGCCGCCTCGAGCATTGCCAGCGTCGGGGTGATGCCGACGCCGCCACTGATCAGCACCAGCGGTTTGTCGCTGGCGGTCAGGGTGAAATCGCCCGCTGGCGGAAACAGCATGATGCTCGCGCCGACGTGCAATTGATCGTGCAAATGGTTGGAGGCACGACCGCCGGTTTCGCGCTTGACGCTGATGCGGTACTGACCCTTGTTGGCCAATGCCGACAGCGAATAGTTACGTCGGATTTCCTCACCATCGAGGATCAGTTTCATGCCGATGTACTGGCCGGGCTCGGCCGCGAGAATCGGCCCTTTGTCCGCTGGTTCGAAGTAGAACGAGATGATTTCCGCGCTTTCCTCGACCTTGGCCGCCACGATGAATTCCCGCGCGCCGCGCCAGCCGCCCGGTGCCTGGGCTTTCTGGTCGTAGATGCTGGCTTCGGCGCCAATCAGGATTTCGGCCAATTGGTTGTAGGCCGCGCCCCAGGCGTTCATCACTTCAGGGGTGGCGATCTCTTCGCCCAACACTTCAGAAATGGCTCGCAACAGGCAGCTGCCCACGATCGGGTAATGTTCCGGGAGGATTTGCAGGGCCACGTGCTTGTTGATGATCTTCGCCACCAGGTCGCCCAACTGATCGAGCTGGTCGATGTGCCGCGCATACATCAACACGCCGTTAGCCAAGGCGCGGGGCTGATCGCCGCTGGCCTGGTGGGCCTGGTTGAACAGCGGGCGGACTTCCGGGTATTCGGAGAGCATCATGCGATAGAAGTGAGTGATCAATGCCTCGCCACCGCTTTCCAACAGCGGCACGGTGGATTTGACGATGGCACGGTCTTGAACGCTAAGCATAAGAGCAACTCCTGGGCTTTATATGAATACCCTTTGCTTATCAGTTTCCATGCCAACAATTAAAGTCTTAAAAATCAAATAGTTAAAAGCTAAGTAGTCATATCGACACCGGAGGCTTTATAGTCACACCGACTACACGGAGTCATTATGACTGCAAAATTACTGCTCACGACCTTGCTGCCCCTGGTCTCCGACCTGTCCCGCGAACTGCCCGAAGGCGAGCGCTACCGGCGCTTGCTCGAAGCGATGCGCGCCCTGCTCCCTTGCGACGCCGCCGCCCTGCTGCGACTCGACGGCGAATGGCTGGTGCCGCTGGCTGTGGACGGGTTGAGCACCGACACCCTCGGCCGCCGCTTCAAGGTCAGCGAACACCCGCGCTTCGAAGCGCTGCTCAGCAGTCCCGGCCCGACTCGCTTCGCCGCCGACAGCGACTTGCCCGATCCGTATGACGGCCTGGTCGATGGTTTGCACGAGCACCTGGAAGTCCACGACTGCATGGGCTGCCCGCTGTTTATCGACGAGCGCCCGTGGGGCTTGCTGACCCTCGACGCCCTCGACCCTGAGCGCTTCGAGCCGATCGAACTGGATGCCCTGCAAGCCTTCGCCAGCCTCGCCGCCGCCACCGTAAACGCCGCCGAGCGCATCGAACGGCTGGCCAATCGCGTCGAAGACGAACATCAGCGCGCCGAGGTTTACCGCCAGGCCAGCGGCCAGCAGAACCGTGAAATGATCGGCCAGAGCAAGACTTACAAGCGACTGGTGGAAGAGATCAATCTGGTGGGCGGCAGCGATCTCACTGTGTTGATCACCGGGGAAACCGGGGTCGGCAAAGAGCTGGTGGCCCAAGCCATCCACGCCGCGTCGCCCCGGGCCGACAAACCGATCATCAGCCTCAATTGCGCCGCCCTGCCGGACACCCTGGTGGAGAGCGAACTGTTCGGCCATGTGCGTGGCGCCTTCACCGGCGCGATGAACGATCGTCGCGGCAAGTTCGAACTGGCCAATGGCGGCACGTTGTTCCTCGATGAAGTGGGCGAACTGTCGCTGGCGGTGCAGGCCAAATTGCTCAGGGTGCTGCAGAGCGGGCAATTGCAGCGGCTGGGGTCGGACAAGGAGCATCAGGTCGACGTGCGACTGATCGCGGCGACCAACCGCGACCTGGCCGAAGAAGTGCGCAGCGGTCGCTATCGTGCCGATTTCTATCATCGCCTGAGCGTGTACCCGCTGCTGGTACCCGCGCTGCGGGATCGTGGTCGGGATGTGCTGCTGCTCAGCGGCTATTTCCTTGAACAAAACCGCTCACGCATGGGCCTCAACAGCCTGCGCCTGACCAGCGATGCCCAAGCGGCATTGTTGGCATATGGTTGGCCGGGGAATGTACGGGAGCTGGAGCACTTGATTGGCCGCAGTGCGTTGAAGGCGCTGGGTAATTGCAAGCAACGGCCGAAGATTCTCAGTTTGAGCGCGGCGGATCTGGATTTACCCAATGGCAGCATTGAACCCGCGCCAGAACCGGTGGATGCTGCACCGGCGGCTGTATTGGTTGCGGGGGATTTGCGTGAAGCCACCGAGCATTATCAGCGCCAACTGATCAGCGCTTGCCTGGAACGGCACCAGCACAACTGGGCCAGCGCGGCACGGGAGTTGGGTCTGGATCGAGCGAACCTGGGGCGGATGGCCAAGCGGTTGGGTATGAAATAACGCGGTTATTATGTTGGGCGGTATTTGTGGCGAGGGGGCTTGCCCCCGTTGGAGTGCGAAGCGCTCCCCGCTTTTTCCAGCTAGAGCTTCATCGCTGGTTTCACGACCGCTTCGCGGTCGAACGGGGGCAAGCCCCCTCGCCACAGGTAAGCTCCCTCCCACAGGGTCACCGTTTGGCTGGCAATGGGCATTTCCCCTAAAGCCAGCCCCCAACAAGTCGATAACCCGGCATCGATAGCTGTTGGCGATGCTCATCATCGCCTCATCTTTTCCACAGAAGGTTTTTATGTCCTCCAATAAAGCCCGCGCAGATTCACTTTCGCTTCTGCTGTTTACCTTGCGCAGCGGCAAGCTGATGGCGATCAACCTGCTGAAAGTCAGCGAAATCATCCCCTGCCCGCCGCTGACCAAGCTGCCGGAGTCACACCCCCACGTCAAAGGCATCGCCACCCTGCGCGGCGCGTCGTTGTCGGTAATCGACCTGAGCCGCGCCATCGGCGAGCGCCCGCTGGAAGACCCGAACGGTGGCTGCCTGATCGTAACCGACGTCAGCCGCTCCAAGCAGGGTCTGCACGTTCAGGCGGTGAGCAAGATCGTCCACTGCCTGACCACCGACATCCGCCCACCACCCTTCGGCTCCGGCGGTGTGCGCTCGTACATCACCGGCGTGACCTCGGTCGACGGCACGCTGGTGCAGGTGCTGGACATCGAAAAGGTCATCCACGGCATTGCGCCGGCGCAGATCGAAATGGCCCCGACCGAACTGAGCATGGAAGACGCTGAAGTGCTGGGCAATGCACGGATTCTGGTGGTCGATGACAGCCAGGTCGCCCTGCAACAATCAGTGCACACCCTGCGCAACCTCGGCCTGCAATGCCATACCGCCCGCAGCGCCAGGGAAGCTATCGACTGCCTGTTGGACCTGCAAGGCACCGCCCAGCAGATCAACCTGATCGTCTCGGACATCGAGATGTCCGAGATGGACGGCTATGCCCTCACCCGCACCTTGCGCGAAACCCCCGACTTCTCGCACCTCTACGTGCTGCTGCACACCTCGCTGGACAGTGCGATGAACAGCGAGAAAGCGCGCCTGGCCGGGGCCAACGCGGTGCTGACCAAATTCTCCTCGCCGGAACTGACCAAGTGCCTGATCGAGGCGGCCAGGGCTATCGCAGAACAAGGTCACTGAGTATTGGCCAAGGACTTTTGCTTTCTGATGCGGCGCAACCTCGCTGAGGATGTGCCGCTTTCCACTTGGCCAAATGGCGTTGAGCTGACCGAGTACCGTCCCGAACTTGCCGAAGCCGTTCATCACTTGATGGAGCTGGGTTATCGGGATGGCGGCGGCCGCGTACCGGCGCTGGAAATCTGGCAACAGCGGTTTGAAGCCGATCCCGAATACGATCCAGCCTTGTGCTTCATCGCTTTGGATGCCGAAGGTATCGTCGGCGTCGCTCAGTGCTGGACCAGTGCCTATATCAAGGATTTGGTGGTGCATCCGCGCGTTCAAGGCGTTGGACTTGGCCGTGCGCTGCTGCTTCATGCTTTCAAGGTGTTTGCGCAGCGCCGCGAAGGTTTCGTGGATTTGAAGGTGCGGGAAGACAACCTTCGGGCGCAGCGTTTATATGAAAGTGCCGGAATGTATGTGGTCCGGCGGGAGCCCGTGCCTGTCTGACACACCGCTTTCGCGAGCAAGCCCGCTCCCACAGTTGCTTTGTGTCATACACCGAATCTGTGAACGACAATGAACCCTGTGGGAGCGGGCTTGCTCGCGAAGAGGCCCACACAACCCACATAAAACCATCAGGCATACTTCGACCTCGACCACTACACGCCAAGGATGCCTGATCATGAAAGCCACCACCCTGACCTTCCTCTGCCTCACCACCCTCGCCACCCAGGCCCACGCCTCCAGCCCCGACGCCTGGGCTGCCTTCGACAAAGCCGTACTGGCCAGTTGCACCAAGACCAGCGGCCTGAAAAACCCCCAACCCGTCGGCAACCCCGCGCAGTTCGATGACCGGGTCGGTTATACCGCGCTCCTGCTGCAAGGCCAGTACCCGCAAAAACACATGAAAGGTCAGCAAGGCACCGAGCTGTGCCTCTACAACAAGAAGAGCAAAACCGCCTACGTCACCGAATGGGACTCCATCCGCCCAACGGCAAAAACACAGTGACTGGCGCATAACTTGCTTCGGCACAGGCCTTTGCGGTGGCTTCTTGTCGCCGCTTCATGCCCTGACAGGTCACTGGCCGTTCAATGAATACACCGTTTTCCTGCGTAGGTTGTGGCAAATGCTGCACCGACCACCATGTGCCCCTGACACTGGCCGAAGCCCGCATGTGGGCGGCCGATGGCGGCCAGGTGATCGTGCTGGTGGAAGCCTTTCTCGCCAATGGCCTGGGCCTGCCAGCACAACAACGCGAACACGCCGAACGCCGTTCGGCGCTGGTTCGCAGCGGCACCTGCGAAGCGCACGTGGCGATCACCTTCGCCGCCTACAACGTCGGCCCTTGCCGGAATCTTGACGAAGACAACCTCTGCCGCATCTACGAACGCCGACCGCTGGTGTGCCGCATCTATCCAATGGAAATCAACCCGCACATCCCGCTCAACCCAACGATAAAGGAATGCCCGCCCGAGTCATGGGAAAAAGGTCCGGATCTGATTGTTGGGGGTGAACTGGTCGATCAGGAACTCGCAGGCTTGATCCAGCGCTCCCGTCAGGCGGATCGCGATGAGATTCAGGCTAAAGATGCGATTTGCGCGCGGTTGGGGATTAGGACCACAGCGCTGAAGGGCGATGGGTTTACCGCTTATCTGCCCGACATGACTGCGTTTGCCATGGTTATCGATCAGGTGGCGCAGCTGACGGGGTCGAGCGGTGAATGGGTGTTTCATGTGTCTGGCGATGATATCGCCGGGCAAGTGCTGGCCGCCGGGGCGCAGGTTGCGACTGAAGCACCGCTGAACTATGCGTTTATTTCGTTGCGGGCGGCCTGAGCCCGAGGCATGTATTGCTTGTCCGGGCCTCTTCGCGAGCAAGCCCGCTCCCACAGTTGATCTTCGTCGTACACAACATCTGTGTTTCATGAAGATCAATTGTGGGAGCGGGCTTGCTCGCGAAGACGGCAGATCAGGCACCGCAGAGTTAAGATCTCAACGCTTACCCATCGAACGACGAGTGCCGGGTGGCGCTGCGCCTGGGGTCTTGGTGTGGCCGTTCTTGGCGCCGTTCTTGTACCAAGGCTGGCTGCCATTCTTCGCCGCAGCCAGTTCGCCCGGCTTGAACGGAAACTTGAACGCCGGGATCGCCGCTTTGGTTTCGCTGTCGGCGCTGGAGTCGACGCTGTCGGGCAGGTCTGCCTGGTCGTCGCGCAAAGCGTCGGCAACCGGCGGTTGTGTCGGGGAAGTCATGAAAGCTCCGGGTGATGCTCAAAGAGTCGGGCCCGGTAGGCGAGCCGCGAAAGGCGGCAGTATACCTGTGTCGGGGTCTGCAAGCTTCAAGCCGCGAGCGAGTCCGTCGGGTTTTGTGCTGACTGAGCTGCCGTCCACACAACCCTTGAAGACGATGCCCCCTGTGGGAGCGGTGTGCACTCGTCCCTCACCACTGATCAAGGGAATCAGCAGCAACCCAGAAAGGTCCAAACTGACAGCGCCGTCAGTTACCCGTCACGTTCCTGACGGGCGAACAGGTTTATAAAGGAAGGTATAAACCTGACAAAACCAGACCACTCAGCCCGGCGCCCCACTCGCATGCGAATTCAGAAAAAAACCGCCCTGCTCGCCGCCCTTCTGATCACCCTGGCAGCGCTGGGCGTGTGGTACGCCGCCAAACCCGTCACCACCAAACTGGCCGCCCCCACCGCCATTCCCGTGCGGGTGGTCAGCGTCGTCGAAAAAGATGTGCCCCGTTACGTCAGCGGCATCGGCTCGGTGTTGTCCTTGCACAGCGTGGTCGTGCGCCCACAGATCGACGGTATCCTCACCAAGTTGTTGGTCAAGGAAGGCCAACTGGTGAACCAGGGCGACCTGCTGGCCACCCTCGATGACCGCTCGATCCGCGCCAGCCTCGATCAGGCTCGGGCACAACTGGGCGAAAGCCAGGCGCAACTGCAAGTGGCACAGGTCAACCTCAAACGCTACAAACTGCTCAGTGTCGACGACGGCGTGTCCAAGCAGACCTACGACCAGCAACAAGCCCTGGTCAATCAACTCAAAGCCACCGCCCAAGGCAATCAGGCCTCGATCGACGCCGCTCTGGTGCAGCTTTCCTACACACAGATTCGCTCCCCGGTCACCGGCCGCGTTGGTATTCGCACGGTGGACGAAGGCAACTTCCTGCGCATGACCGACACCCAAGGCCTGTTCACGGTGACCCAGATCGACCCGATCGCCGTCGAGTTTTCCCTGCCGCAGCAAATGCTGCCGACCCTGCAAGGCCTGATCAACGATCCACAGCACACGCCGGTCAAGGCTTACATCGGTGCCGACACCGACGGCGAAACCGGCAACCTGCTGGGCGAAGGTCACCTGACCCTGATCGACAACCAGATCAACGCCAACACCGGCACCATCCGTGCCAAGGCCGAATTCGCCAATCCCGCACAGAAACTCTGGCCGGGTCTGCTGGTGACGGTAAAGATTCAGACAGCGCTGGATAAAAATGCGCTGGTGGTGCCGCCCACCGTCGTACAACGCGGGCTCGATCAACATTTCGTCTACCGGGTCAATGGCGACAAGGTCGAGGCCGTGCAGGTGCAGATGGTCTATCAAGGCAGCGGCCAGGACATCATCAAAGGCGTTAAACCGGGCGATGTGCTGGTCAGCGACGGCCAATCGAGGCTCAAACCCGGTTCGACCGTGCAAGTACTGAGCGAGCCAGCGCAAGTGGTCCAGTCGGAGCCAAAACCATGAAGGGCCACGGTTCCATTTCCGCGTGGTGCATCGATCATCCGGTGGCGACGATCCTGCTGACCTTTGCCCTTATATTGCTCGGCGTCATCGCCTTCCCGCGACTGTCGATTGCGCCACTGCCGGAAGCGGAATTCCCGACCATTCAGGTGGCCGCGCAGCTGCCCGGGGCCAACCCGGAGACCATGGCCTCGTCGGTGGCCACGCCGCTTGAAGTACAATTCAGCGCCATCCCCGGCGTGACCCAGATGACCTCGAGCAGCGCCTTGGGCTCGACCATCCTGACCCTGCAATTCACCCTCGACAAAAGCATCGACACCGCCGCCCAGGAAGTCCAGGCCGCCATCAACACCGCCGCCGGCAAATTGCCCAAAGATATGCCGAACCTGCCAACCTGGAGGAAGGTCAATCCGGCCGACAGCCCGGTGCTGATCCTCAGCATCAACTCGCCGCAAATGCCCGGCACCGAACTCAGCGATCTGGTAGAAACCCTGCTCGCCCGTCAGATCAGCCAGATCGACGGCGTAGGCCAAATCAACGTTAGCGGTCAGCAACGTCCGGCGATCCGCGTGCAAGCGTCGGCGGACAAACTCGCCGCCATCGGCCTGACCCTGGCGGACATTCGTCTAGCGATCCAGCAATCCAGCCTCAACCTGGCCAAGGGTGCGTTGTACGGCGAGTCGAGCATTTCGACCTTATCCACCAACGATCAGTTGTTCCACCCCGAGGAATACAGCCAACTCATCGTTTCCTACAAGAACGGCGCGCCGGTTCATCTCAAGGACGTGGCCAAAGTTGTCAGCGGTTCGGAAGACGCCTACATCCAGGCCTGGGCCGATGGCAAGCCGGGGGTGAACCTGGTGATTTTCCGCCAGCCGGGCGCCAACATCGTCGAGACCGTCGACCGTATTCAAGCGGCCTTGCCAACGCTGGAGGCCATGCTGCCGGCCTCGATGCAGGTCAAAGTGTTGATCGACCGCACCCAGACCATCCGCGCCTCGCTGCATGAAGTGGAAATCACCCTGCTGATTGCGATCCTGCTGGTGGTGGCAGTGATGGCGCTGTTCCTGCGTCAGTTATCGGCGACCCTGATTGTGACGGCAGTGCTCGGCGTGTCGCTGATTGCCAGTTTCGCCCTGATGTACATCATGGGCTTCAGCCTGAATAACCTGACGCTGGTGGCGATTGTGGTGGCTGTCGGGTTCGTGGTGGACGATGCGATTGTGGTGGTGGAGAACATTCACCGCCACCTGGAGGCCGGCGACGGTATGCGCGAGGCGGCGATCAAGGGCGCCGGCGAGATCGGATTTACTGTGGTTTCCATCAGCTTCTCGCTGGTGGCGGCGTTCATTCCGCTGCTGTTCATGGGCGGCGTGGTCGGGCGGCTGTTCAAGGAGTTCGCCTTGACCGCCACCTCGACCATCCTGATTTCGGTGGTGGTGTCCCTGACCCTGGCACCGACGCTGGCCGCGCTGTTCATGCGCGCACCGGTGCATCATGCCCACAGCAAGCCGGGGTTCGGCGAGCGCTTGCTGGCGCTGTACGATAAGGGCCTGCGCCGCGCCCTCGCCCATCAGACGTTGATGATCGGAGTGTTCGGTCTGTCGCTGGGGTTGGCCATTGCCGGTTATATCTTCATCCCCAAAGGTTTCTTCCCGGTACAGGACACCGGATTCGTCCTCGGCACCACCGAAGCCGCTGCGGACATTTCCTACGGCGACATGGTGAAAAAACACCTGGCGATGGCCGAAATCGTCGCCGCCGACCCCGCCGTCGAGACGTTCTCGCACTCGGTCGGCGTTTCAGGCAGCAACCAGACCATCGCCAACGGCCGCTTCTGGATTTCGCTGAAAAAACGCGGCGACCGTGACGTGTCCGCCAGCCAGTTCATCGACCGGATTCGCCCGCAATTGATGAAAGTCCCGGGCATCGTGTTGTACCTGCGCGCCGGGCAAGACATCAACCTCAGTTCCGGCCCGAGCCGCGCCCAGTACCAATACGTGCTCAAGAGCAACGACGGCGCCCTCCTGAGTACCTGGACCCAGCACCTGACAGAAAAACTGCGCAGCAACCCGGCGTTCCGTGACATTTCCAACGACTTGCAACTGGGCGGCAGCATCACCCACATCAGCATCGACCGCAGCGCCGCGGCGCGTTTCGGCCTGACCGCCAGCGATGTCGACGAAGCGCTGTACGATGCCTTCGGCCAGCGGCAGATCAATGAATTCCAGACCCAGACCAACCAGTACAACGTGATTCTGGAACTGGACACCAAACAGCGCGGCAAGGCCGAAAGCCTCAACTATTTCTACCTGCGCTCGCCGCTGAGTGGGGAAATGGTGCCGCTGTCGGCCCTGGCGAAGTTCGATGCGCCGACCATCGGCCCGTTGTCCATCGCTCACGACGGGATGTTCCCGGCGGCCAACCTGTCATTCAACCTGGCGCCCGGCGTGGCGCTGGGCGATGCGGTGCTCATGCTCAACCAGGCCAAGGCTGAAATCGGTATGCCAGCGGCCATCAGCGGTAACTTCCAGGGCGCGGCCCAGGCGTTCCAGAGTTCGCTGGCCAGCCAGCCGTGGCTGATTCTCGCGGCGCTGGTGGCGGTGTACATCATTCTCGGCGTGCTGTACGAAAGCTTCGTGCATCCGCTGACGATCATTTCGACCCTGCCCTCGGCGGGGCTCGGGGCGGTGATCATGCTGTGGATTTGCCGCCAGGACTTTTCGATCATGGCGCTGATCGGGCTGGTGCTGCTGATCGGTATCGTCAAGAAGAACGGCATCCTGATGATCGACTTCGCGCTGGACGCCCAGCGCAAACGTGGCCTGCCACCGCAAGAGGCGATCCATGAAGCCTGCCTCACCCGGTTCCGGCCGATCATCATGACCACGCTTGCCGCCCTGCTCGGCGCCTTGCCGCTGATGCTCGGTTATGGCACCGGCGCCGAACTGCGCCAACCGTTGGGCATCGCGGTGGTCGGCGGTTTGCTGGTGAGCCAGGCGCTGACGTTGTTCACCACGCCGGTCATATACTTGTGGCTTGAGCGGATATTCCATAGACCCACACCAGCACAGCAGCCGGTGCTGGCGACCACAGACTGAGGCGGGGTCATGCGCGTTCTGATTATCGAAGACGAGGAAAAAACCGCGGACTATCTGCACCGCGGCCTGACGGAACAGGGTTACACCGTGGACGTTGCCCGCGATGGCATCGAAGGCCTGCACCTGGCGCTGGAAAGTGACTACGCGGTGATTGTCCTCGACGTCATGCTGCCGGGCCTCGACGGTTTCGGCGTGCTGCGCGCATTGCGTGCGCGCAAGCAAACCCCGGTGATCATGCTCACCGCCCGCGAGCGGGTTGAAGACCGCATCAAAGGCCTGCGCGATGGCGCGGACGATTACCTCGGCAAACCGTTTTCCTTCCTCGAACTGGTGGCGCGCCTGCAAGCGCTGACCCGGCGCAGCGGTGGCCATGAGCCGGTGCAGGTGAGCATCGCCGACCTGTGGATAGATTTGATCAGCCGCAAAGCCACTCGCGCCGGCACCCGTCTGGATCTGACCGCCAAGGAGTTTTCGCTGTTGAGTGTGTTGGCGCGCAGACAGGGTGAAATCCTCTCGAAAACCGCCATCGCCGAGATGGTCTGGGATATTAATTTCGACAGCGACGCCAACGTGGTCGAAGTCGCGATCAAACGCCTGCGGGCCAAGCTCGACGGGCCGTTCGACGAGAAACTGCTGCACACCATTCGTGGCATGGGTTATGTGCTGGAGAGCCGTGGTGTCCAGTAACTCCATCGCGCTGCGCCTGAGCGGGATGTTTACGCTGGTGGCGCTGCTGGTGTTCCTGTTGATCGGTGGTGCGCTGTATCAACAGGTCGACAAGGGCTTGGGCCTGCTGCCCGAAGCCGAACTCGACGCCCGCTACAGCGTGCTCGAATCGGCGCTCAACCGTTACGGCACGCCCGAGCATTGGGTGAAGATCAACGCCAAGCTCAAACTGCTGAGCGAAGAAGACAAACGCATTCGCTTTTGGGTGGTCAGCGGTAATCCCGGTTATGAATACGGCCAACCCGACGCGTCGATCCGCGCGTTCGCCCAAGGCCGGTTGGGCATGCGCGACATGGAATTGCCCGACCATCCGTACCCGCTGAAAGTGCTGCTAACCGAGTTGCCGGCCAAGGACCAGCGCCCGCCGCTGCGCTTCATGATCGGCATCGACACCGAAACCTTTTACGAGACGCAGCACCACTTGCTGATTGCCCTGATCAGCCTGGCGATCATTGGAGTATTGCTGGCCTCGCTACTCGGTTATTGGGTGGCGCGGATCGGCCTCAAACCGCTGATCAAGTTGTCCCAGGAAGCCCAGCGCCTGGCACCACCGAGGCTGTCCGGGCGCCTGCAATTATCGCCATTGCCCCCGGAGCTCGATCAGTTCGTCAGCTCGTTCAACGCCACCCTGGAACGGGTCGAACAGGCCTACTCGCGGCTGGAATCGTTCAATGCCGACGTGGCCCATGAACTGCGCTCGCCGCTGACCAACCTGATCGGTCAGACCCAGGTTGCGCTGACACGCGGGCGTTCCGCCGAACACTATTTCGAAGTGCTGCAATCGAACCTCGAAGAGCTGGAACGGCTGCGCTCGATCATCAACGACATGCTGTTCCTTGCCAGCGCGGATCAGGGCAGCAAGGCCACCCAACTGACGTCCACCTCACTGGCCGCCGAAGTAGCGACGACGCTGGAATACCTGGATTTCATTCTTGAGGATGCGCAGGTTCAGGTCGAGGTCAGTGGTGATGCGCAGGTCCGTATCGAGATCGCACATCTGCGCCGGGCGTTGATCAACTTGCTGAGCAACGCGGTGCAGCACACAGCGCCAGGGCAAGTGATTCAGGTGCGGATCGAAGTCGAAGAGCATCAAGTGAGCATCGGCGTCGCCAACCCGGGGTCGCCGATTGCCAATGAGCATCTGCCGCGCCTGTTCGAACGTTTCTACCGGGTCGATGCGTCACGCAGTAACAGTGGCAACAACCATGGCCTGGGGTTGGCGATCGTCAAGGCGATTGCGCTGATGCATGGCGGGGATGTGTTTGTGCGCAGTGATCATGGGATGAATACCTTCGGGATTCATTTACCGGTTTGATTTCGAAATATGTAGCGACTGTCTGCTGAAAGCAAAAAACACGTTCAACCTATTATTTCTGACAGTAGACAGCTCGATGCTTACGGTCCCAAATGAAGAACCTTGCCATCTCCCAAGATATCGGCAAGACCTCTCTTCATCACGAACAGGAATTCGGCATGACTACCGAAAATGTAGTGCAAGAATCCAAAGGCACACTGATTGCGACCAAATCCTATGAGGGCCCCATTAATGCGAGTGTCGTTTCATACAGAGAAGGCTCCAGAGACGGCATAACTCTTTACGGGCAGATGTTTACTGACGCTGAAAACTCCAGGGGTATTCAAATCGAGTTTTTCAAAGACGCTGAGGTGGGGGTAGCTTTGCCGGTTGGAGGCAACTGGCCAAAGGTCATTACACTGTCATACTTTCGCCAAGAGGGCGCCCACAGGACTCAGTACACGGCTCAAGCAGGCGATTTAACACTCAAATCATTCGATTATGAAACAAGCTATGCATCGGGGACTTTTAAGTTCTGGGCGGAGGTTGATGAGGGCACGCATGAGTTCGAAGGGAATTTTGATATCCGCCTGATCCCGAGGAAACAGTGACTTTCTGCTTACCCCCCTACACCTCCTTGCCAACGCAGTGACTGTTGCCGTGCAGGCAACAGTCCTTATCCTGATCGACTCTTTTTCCCATCCCTGATCCCCCTTATCGTTGCCCCATCAAACAGCACTTGCCAAGCAAGAAGGTTTAAAGATGTCCAACAGTATGGGTATTGCCAGCGCTTTCGTTTTGTCGTCCTTGTTCCTGTCTCCGTTCGCCATGGCTGAAGAGTCGCAGACATTCGTCGCACAAAATGCCGAACGCGCCAAAGCCTACGAACAGTATCAAAGCGAACTGACAGCCAAGGCCCAAGAGGCTGCGCAACCCCCTCAAGCGTCGAGCACTCAAGCCCAGCCACGGGTTGAGAAAGACAGCTGATCCATACGTATCGCTCTGTTTCCCTCGACACTTTTCATCGGCTCTTCCCTTTGAAAAGTTGTCTTCAAAGCCGCTGCTATCAGCGGCTTTTTTTCGTGGTGGTTTTAAACCCCTTCAGTTCGTCTTCCCTGACAACAAACATCCGTACTTCAAAACAATGAAATACTTAGTTGACCCAAGGAGCTTTACCGCACGTGCGTTTCCCTCTCAGATTCAGTCCGCTGTTCATTGCAATCACTGCAACGATGGCCAACAACGCGCAGGCCGACGACGAATCCAGCCGCGAAGGCTTTGTCGATGGGTCGAGCCTCAACCTCAATGCCCGCAACTACTACATGAACCGCAATCGCCTGCAAAAGGCCGATGACAACATCGAGTGGGGTCAGGGCTTTCTCGGCCGCTTCGAATCGGGATTCAGCCAAGGCACCGTCGGTTTCGGCGTTAATGCCCACGCGATGCTCGGGCTCAAGCTCGACGGCGGCGGTGGCACCGACGGGTCGAGCATCCTGCCGATCAGCGATGGCAACGGCAAGGCACCGGGCTCGTTTTCCACGGCTGGCGGCACCCTGAAAATGCGGGCCTTCGATACCGAATTGAAGGCCGGCGACCTGTTCCTTGCCAACCCGGTGATCGCCGGTGGCGAAACCCGCATGCTGCCGCAGACCTTTCGCGGCGTCAGCCTGACCAACCACAGTTTCGACGGGTTGATGATCGAGGGCGGTCAGGCCAGCTTCACCAAACTCTACAACCAGAGCGGCCACACCCGCATCGGCACATCCTATGGCAGCCTGGCCGATGGCGATGAAAGCCAGCATTTGAATTGGGCCGGCGTGGCCTGGAGCGGCCTGCCGGGCCTGACCAGCAGCCTGTATGCGGCCGAACTCAAGGACATCTGGAACCAGTACTACTACGACCTGGATTACACCTATGCGCTGAATGACTTGGTCAGCCTCAACCCGGGCCTGCACTTCTATCACACGCAAGACACCGGCGATGCACTGCTGGGTAACATCGACAACAACACCTACAGCCTGCATTTCACCGTCGGCGTGGGCCATCACAGCGTCACCGCCGCCTACCAACGGGTCAACGGCAACACGCCGTTCGATTACATCAGCCAGGGCGACAGCATTTATCTCGACAACTCCCAGCAGTATTCGGACTTCAACGGTCCGAATGAGCGCTCGTGGAAACTCAAGTACGCCTACGACTTTGCTGGCCTCGACATGCCCGGCCTGACCTCGGCGGTGTCCTACTCACGGGGTGAACTGGACCTGACCAAGGTCGATCCGGACAGCCGCGGTTACGCCTCGTGGTACAGCGCCGACGGCAGAAACGCCAGGCATCGGGAACGAGACATCGAGCTCAAGTACGTGGTCCAGGGTGGCAAGGCCAAAGACCTGGCGATGCGTCTGCAATGGGCGTCTAACCGTGGCGGCAACGGTTACGGTACGCTGGATCAGGACACGGACGAATACCGGGTAATTGTCGACTACCCGCTGAATGTCTTCTAAGCTTCAATTAGCAAAAGGCCAGCATGTTTTGCTGGCCTTTTTTTTGTCCGGCATTTATACAAGCGCGCTGGACTCGACCGGTTTCTGGGACTCTGCCCGATTCTTGTAAAAGCACTTTTATCACGCCTTATTTGCAGAAGTCAGAACCATGAGTGTGAGCAGTACGAAATCCCACCATCCGAACGATTCGACGCGGTCGGAGCGGCTTCTGGTACTCGGTAGTGTGTTGTTGGTGATTGCGATACTGAGCATCGTGGCGTTTCTGCTGATCCGCGAACGCGCCAATGCCGAATTGTCCGCCGCTCGCGCCGCCAACAATATCGTGCAATTGATCGACGCCGATGTGCTGCGCAATGTAGAACTTTATGATGTGTCCCTGCTGGGGTTGATCGCGGCCTCCCAGCGTGAAGACCTCAAGAGCGTTTCCCCTGCCATTCGCCACCTGGCCTATTTCGACCGTGCCACCGCCGCGCCGTACAAGGGCAACATTTTATTGCTCGACAACAAGGGCGACGTGATCGCCGACTCGGCCTCGTTGGAGCCCAGAAAGGGCAACTTTGCCGATCGCGAGTACTTCCAGACCCACATCAACAACCCGGACCCTGGCATGTTCATCAGTCGCCCCTTCAGGGCCCGGCCGCCGGAACAGGATTGGCGGATCAGTTTCAGCCGCCGGGTGAACGGCACCCAGGGTGAGTTCCTCGGCGTGGCCGAAGCCGCCATGCGCTTGAGCTACTTCGATCAGTTGTTCAACAGTTTGAGCATCGGCCGCGACAGTACGGTCAGCCTGATCAGCAAGGACGGGATTCTCCTGGCCCACCAACCCCGCCTGGCCGAAGAGCTGATCGGCAAGGATTTCAGTAACCGCCCCAATTTCCAGCGTATCGTCAAAGAAGGCAACGGCAGCTTCACCGGCATGTCCAGTCGATACAACGATGAGCGCTTGTACACCTTCTCCAAGGTCGGGAATTTGCCGTTGATTGTCATCGTTGCGCTGTCCAGCGATGAAGTCTTTGCGGCCTGGAAGCGCACCGCGGTGGTGGTCACTTCTGCGACTGTTGCCCTGTGCGTGAGCCTGCTGTGGCTGACCTGGTTGCTCTGCCGGGAGCTGCGTCGACGCCACAGTGCCGAGCAGGAACTGGCACAACTGGCCGCCACCGATCCCTTGACCGGTCTGGCCAATCGCCGAAGCCTGGATCAGGCCCTGCACCATGAGTGGTTTCGTGCCCAGCGTTCCGGTCAGCCGTTGTCGCTGCTGATGATCGATATCGATCACTTCAAGGCGTTCAATGATCGCCATGGCCACCAGGGTGGCGACGATGCCTTGCGCTCGGTGGCCAAGGTGATCGACACCCATGTTCGACGGCCCGCGGACCTGGTCGCCCGGTATGGTGGCGAGGAGTTTTCAGTGATCCTGGCTGAAACCGACAGCGCCGGCGCCCAACAGATTGCCGAAAAAATCCGTATAGCGGTGGAGCAATTGCCGTTGGTGGGGGGTGATGTGTCGCCGATTACTGTCAGTATTGGTATCAGTACCTGGACGACGGCAACCGACATCAGCCTGGAACAGCTGCTGTTTGCGGCGGACAAGGCGCTGTATCAGGCCAAGGAAAACGGGCGGAACCGGGTGGTCGCTGCGTAGTGAAATCTGCGGTGTGACGGCTGGCACCTCATTTCTTTCCCGCAGGCATAAAAAAAGGCCACCCGAAGGTAGCCTTTAAAAAACTAGAGAGGTTTTTTGCTTACACGGCCGCAACAGGACGCATGTAAGAGATCGGTGCGGTGCTGGCGTCTTCGAACGTCACGACTTCCCAAGCATCTGTCTGCTCAATCAACTTGCGCAGCAGCTGGTTGTTCAATGCGTGTCCGGACTTGAAGCCCTTGAACTCACCAATCAGGCTATTGCCCAGCAGGTAGAGGTCACCAATCGCATCGAGGATTTTGTGCTTCACGAATTCGTCTTCATAGCGAAGGCCGTCTTCGTTCAGTACACCATCCGCGTCGACCACAATAGCGTTTTCAACACTGCCGCCGAGTGCGAGGTTGTGCTTGCGCAGGTACTCGATATCACTCATGAAACCAAAGGTACGCGCGCGGCTGACTTCTTTTACGAACGAAGTGCTGGAAAAATCCACGCTTGCACTTTGTGTGCGGTCACGGAAAACCGGGTGATCGAAATCGATCTCGAAACTCACTTTGAAACCTTCGAAAGGGACGAAAGTGGCGCGCTTGTCGCCGTCTTCCACTGTCACTTCCCGCAGGATCCGGATGAATTTCTTGGCGGCGTCCTGCTCTTCCAGGCCGGCCGATTGAATCAGGAATACGAAGGGTCCAGCGCTACCATCCATGATCGGGACTTCGGACGCGGAGAGCTCGACGTAGGCGTTATCGATGCCCAGGCCAGCCATGGCCGAGAGCAGGTGCTCCACCGTGTCCACTTTGACGTCACCGTTAACAAGCGTGGTCGACATAGTGGTTTCGCCAACGTTTTCCGCGCGGGCAGGAATCTGCACCACAGGGTCGAGGTCAGCACGACAAAACACAATGCCGGTGTCGACAGGCGCTGGCTTGAGGGTCAGGTAGACCTTCTCCCCGGAGTGCAGGCCGACACCTGTGGCACGGATAATATTCTTCAGGGTGCGTTGTTTAATCATGGCATGGGCCGCTTCAGCGCAAATTGCGAACTGGTATCAACAAAGGCTGGCGATGATAGCAGACCAGACCTTTGCTGAACACCAATCACCCTAATACCCCTGATACATTTCATCAATCGGCCTGACGACGCAGGAAAGCCGGGATGTCCAGGTAATCCAGATCATCTTGCGGGTTCATCTTCGCGGCAGTCGCAGCACCGGCCTGAGCCTGGTTGCGCATGACGGTCGGACGGTCCAGGTCACGGTAGTTCACCGCAGGCTGTTCCTGACGAACAGGGGCTTGTTGTTGTGGCTGGGAAGCCATCGAGGTGTGAACGGTGTTGTCGATGACCTTCACAGGCTTCTCGATTTTAGCGCCCAGACCGGTAGCAACAACAGTCACGTGCAGCTCGTCGCGCATGTCCGGATCGATAACGGTACCGACCTTGACCATCGCGTGCTCGGAAGCGAAGGCTTCGATAATGCTACCCACGTCGGAGTACTCACCCAGGGACAGGTCAGGGCCGGCGGTGATGTTCACCAGGATGCCGCGTGCACCTTGCAGGTTCACGTCTTCGAGCAGCGGGTTGCGAATGGCCGCTTCGGTGGCCTCGCGTGCACGGTTCGGACCGCTGGCGCAGCCAGTGCCCATCATTGCCATGCCCATTTCGCTCATCACGGTACGCACGTCGGCAAAGTCGACGTTGATCATGCCCGGACGCTTGATGATGTCGGAGATACCGCGAACGGCACCGGCCAGCACATCGTCGGCCTTGGCGAAAGCCGACAGCAGGCTTGCGTCCTTACCGAGGATGGTCAGCAGCTTCTCGTTGGGAATAGTGATCAACGAGTCGACGCTTTCAGACAACAGACGAATACCTTCGTCGGCGATCTGCATACGCTTGCGGCCTTCGAACGGGAACGGACGGGTCACCACCGCAACGGTGAGGATCCCCATTTCCTTGGCCACTTCGGCGATGATCGGCGCAGCACCGGTACCGGTACCACCGCCCATGCCGGTGGTGATGAACACCATGTTGGTGCCCTGCAGGACTTCGGCAATGCGCTCACGGTCTTCCAGAGCGGCCTGACGACCTACTTCAGGGTTGGCGCCAGCACCCAGGCCTTTGGTCACGCCGGTGCCCAGTTGCAGGATGGTCCGCGCGCCGATGCTTTTCAGCGCTTGGGCATCAGTGTTGGCGCAGATGAATTCAACGCCTTCAATGTTGCTCTTGACCATGTGATTGACAGCGTTGCCGCCGCCTCCGCCAACACCGATAACTTTAATAACCGGGCTTGCGGGGATGTTGTCTACGAGTTCGAACATTTTCCCTCTCCTTACATTCTCTAGTTTTTTCGCCTACTGCTTTTGAAGCGGTGTTGCGGTAAAGCTTTAGAAATTGCCTTGTACCCAGCTCTTGATGCGATCGAGCAGAGCGGCTTTCGGTTCGTCATTGCTGTAGCTGTCGCGGCTGCCGATGCCCGAGAACGAAATCCCGTCGGACTGCTTCTGCAGGCCGTACATCAACAGGCCAACGCCGGTGGAATAGATCGGGTTGCGGACGACGTCGTCCAGGCCCTTGACGCCATGGGGCACGCCCAGGCGAACCGGCATGTGGAAAATCTCTTCGGCCAGTTCGACCGCGCCTTCCATTTTCGACGTACCGCCGGTCAGCACGATGCCGGCCGGGATCAGGTCTTCGTAGCCGCTGCGACGCAGTTCGGCCTGGATCAGGGTGAACAGCTCGTCGTAACGCGGCTCGACCACTTCGGCCAGGGCCTGACGGGACAATTCGCGCGGTGGACGGTCGCCGACACTCGGCACCTTGATGGTTTCGCCGGCACCGGCCAGTTTGGCCAGGGCGCAGGCATAGCGAATCTTGATTTCTTCGGCGTACTGGGTCGGGGTGCGCAACGCCATCGCGATGTCGTTGGTCACCTGATCACCGGCAATCGGGATCACCGCGGTGTGACGGATCGCGCCTTCGGTGAAGATCGCGATGTCGGTGGTGCCGCCGCCGATATCCACCAGGCACACGCCCAGTTCTTTCTCGTCGTCGGTCAGCACCGAATACGCCGAAGCCAGTTGCTCGAGAATGATGTCGTCGATTTCCAGGCCGCAGCGACGCACGCATTTTTCAATGTTCTGTGCGGCGTTGACGGCGCAGGTGACCACGTGAACCTTGGCTTCCAGACGTACGCCCGACATGCCCAGCGGCTCGCGAACGCCTTCCTGGTTATCGATCACATAATCCTGCGGCAGGGTGTGCAGCACACGCTGGTCAGCCGGGATTGCCACAGCCTGGGCGGCGTCGAGGACGCGTTCCAGGTCGGCGGAGCTGACTTCGCGATCACGAATCGCCACGATGCCGTGGGAAT
Source organism: Pseudomonas sp. FP1742 (assembly GCF_030687145.1). Lineage (NCBI taxonomy): Bacteria > Pseudomonadati > Pseudomonadota > Gammaproteobacteria > Pseudomonadales > Pseudomonadaceae > Pseudomonas > Pseudomonas sp. FP1742. The sequence goes on from NZ_CP117460.1 coordinate 5,532,551, forward strand.
TCAGGCTGCGAATGTGATTGCCGGCCACGCCGACAAACGCCGAGTGGATTCGGCAACCGGCCATCAGCTGCGCTTCTTCGATAGCGCGCTGGATCGACTGGACGGTGGACTCGATGTTCACCACTACGCCTTTTTTCAGGCCGCGGGACGGATGAGTACCGATCCCGACGATTTCGAGCGTGCCGTCGTCCGAGACCTCGCCTACCAGCGCCACCACCTTGGAGGTACCGATATCGAGACCGACGATCATTTTGCCGCTTTGCACGTTTGCCATGGGTCCTGCCTCTTCTTAATTCTTCGCGACAGCGGGTTGGGCTGTCGTGGGCGCTACAGGTTCCCGCCAGCCAACGGCGAGGCCGTTGGCGTAGCGCAGATCGATGCGCGCAATGTTCGTAATCTGCTCTTTGAGCGTCTTGTCATAGATGGCAATGAAGCGGCGCATCTTTTCCACCAGGTTGCCGCGTCCCAGCAGCAGTTCGATTCCCGGGCCCGCGCTTCCGGCGCCGGTGGTCAGGAACCAGCTGCCTCGTTCACGCAACTCCAGGCGTGCAATCGAGAAACCCAATGGCCTGAGCATCTGGCTCAGCACCTGGTATTGCTGCATCACTTGCTGCTGGGCCCGCTGTGGGCCGAACAGCTGTGGCAAGTGTTCGTAGTTCGCCAGCTCGCGCGGGGTGAACGCCTGCCCCTGGTTGTTCAACAGCGACTCATCGCCCCAACGGGCCACCGGCAGTTGTTCTTCCAGGCGAATCACTACCTGATCCGGCCATACCCGACGCACTTCGGCGTGGGCAATCCATGGCATCTGTTCAAGCTCCGTGCGCATGCTCGCCAGGTCGATGGTGAAGAAGCTCGCCGCCACATAGGGGGCGATCCGCTGCTGCACCGCTTGCTGACTGATGTAACTCAAGTCGCCCTGTACGGCGATCTTGGTGATCGGCCGGTCGGCGTACGGCAGCAATCGCTGTGCGCCTTCATAAGTGCCGAACCCCAATGCGACCAACAGCACGGGCCAGAACAGGCTTTTGAGAAAACCAAAGTTGGCTTTCGGCAGGCGCGCGGACATCGGCTCTTTGGCCACCATTCGGCTGGCACCCCGCGGCACCGGCTTGCGGCCGGGTGCGGAGGGCTGATGTCTCAGCTGTGCGCCTTGCATGGTCTTACCCTCGCGGCTCTTCGTTGCTGGTCATACTGGCGGCCAGAATCGCCAGAACCAGTTGCTGGAAATCCAGGCCGGCGGCACGGGCCGCCATCGGCACCAGGCTGTGATCGGTCATGCCCGGTGCGGTATTGACTTCCAGGAACCAGAACTGCCCGTCGGCGTCCTGCATCACGTCTGCCCTGCCCCAACCGGCGATACCCAACGCCTCACAAGCTTTGGCCGTGAGGTCCATGAGTTCCTTTTCTTTGTCGCTGTCCAGGCCGCACGGAATGCGGTACTGGGTATCGTTGGCGATGTACTTGGCGTCGTAGTCGTAGAAACTGTGCGTCGTGCCCAAGGCAATTGGTGGCAACACCTGGTCACGCAGGGTGGCGATGGTGAACTCCGGACCGTGAATCCATTGTTCGACCAACACTTGCGAATCGTAGGTACTGGCCGCTTTCCACGCCTCGATCAATTCAGACGTGGAAGTCACTTTGGCCATCCCGATACTGGAACCTTCATGGGCCGGTTTGACGATCAACGGGAAGCCCAGTTCCGCGGCCGCCGAAATACAATCGGCCTCCGAGCTCAGCACGGCATGACGAGGCGTCGGAATGCCGAGGCTGTGCCAGACCTGCTTGGTGCGCAGTTTGTCCATGGCCAGGGCCGAAGCCAGAATGCCGCTGCCGGTATACGGAATGCCTGCGCATTCGAGCAGGCCCTGCATGCTGCCGTCTTCACCGCCACGACCGTGGAGGATGATGAAGGCGCGGTCGATTTTCTCGCTCAGCAGACGCTGCAGCAGGTCATCACCCACATCGATACCGAATGCGTCCACACCGGCGCTTTGCAGCGCTTCGAGCACCGCGTTACCCGACTTCAGGGACACTTCACGCTCGGCACTCTTGCCGCCGAACAGCACGGCGACGCGCCCGAAATCTTTCGGTGCGACAGTGGAGACGAGGTTGGCGTAAGCAGCAGTCATTTCAACTTCCCCTCTACCGGTGCGGCAACGGCCCCGGCAAACAACGGACTGTTCAACAGTTTGGGTGCGAGACCGCCGATATCACCGGCGCCCTGACACAGCAGAATGTCGCCGGCACGCAGCAGCGGCTTGACGATCGGCGCGAGGTCGACACCGCGCTCGATGTAGATCGGGTCGAGCTGACCGCGCTGGCGGATGCTGTTGCACAGCTTGCGGCTATCGGCGCCCGGAATCGGCTCTTCGCCGGCCGGGTAGACTTCCATCAGCAGCAACACATTGGCGTCGGCCAGCACATTGACGAAATCGTCGTACAGGTCGCGGGTGCGGCTGTAGCGGTGCGGCTGGTAGACCATCACCAGACGGCGCTCCGGCCAGCCACCGCGCACGGCTTTGATCACGGCCGCGACTTCGGTCGGGTGGTGGCCGTAGTCGTCCACCAGCATCACGTTGCCGCCTTCGACCGGCAGTTCGCCGTACACCTGGAAGCGTCGACCGACCCCCTGGAACCCGGACAGGCCCTGGACGATGGCTTCATCGCTGACGCCTTCGTCAGTGGCAATGCAAATGGTCGCCAGCGCGTTCAGCACGTTGTGGTTGCCCGGCATGTTCACCGAGACATCCAGCGGCTCGCGGTCAGGGCGCAGCACGGTGAAGAAGGTCTGCATGCCTTGCTGACGCACATTGATGGCGCGCACATCGGCGTCGTCACCGAAGCCGTAAGTGACCGTCGGACGTTTCACCAGCGGGAGGATTTCACGCACCACCGGATCGTCCAGGCACACCACCGCCAGCCCGTAGAACGGCAGGTTGTGCAGGAACTCGACGAAGGTTTTCTTCAGTTTGTTGAAGTCACCGTCGTAGGTCGCCATGTGATCGGCGTCGATGTTGGTGACCACGGCCACCAGCGGCTGCAAGTGCAGGAAGCTGGCATCGCTTTCGTCGGCTTCGGCGATCAGGTAGCGGCTGGTGCCGAGCTGGGCATTGGTACCCGCGGCATTCAGACGGCCACCGATGACGAACGTCGGGTCCAGGCCACCGGCGGCGAACACCGAAGCGATCAGGCTGGTAGTGGTGGTTTTGCCGTGGGTACCGGCGACGGCAATGCCGTGGCGGTAGCGCATCAGCTCGGCCAGCATCTCGGCACGCGGCACCACTGGAATCCGGCGTTCCAGGGCGGTGGCGACTTCCGGGTTGGAAGTGTTGACGGCGCTCGACACCACCAGCACGTCGGCGGCTGCGGCGTTCTCGGCACGATGGCCGATGAAAATATGCGCACCAAAAGATTCCAGGCGCTCGGTCACCGGCGAAGCTTTCAGGTCGGAACCGGACACTTCATAGCCCAGGTTCAATAAAACTTCAGCAATGCCGCACATGCCCACGCCGCCGATGCCGACGAAGTGGATCTTACGGATGCGGCGCATTTCCGGTTGCGGCATGGCTTTCTGATTCTCAACCATGGGCCACCTCCAGGCAGGTATCGACCACGTTACGGGTGGCATCGGGTTTGGCCAGGCGGCGTGCCGCGGTGGCCATGTCGTTGAGTCGTTGCGGTTGCATCAAGACCTCTGTCAGGCGAGCGGCAAGGTCCGCTGCGCCAGTCGTTCTTTGCGGCATCAGGAAGGCTGCGCCTTCACGGGCCAAATAATCGGCGTTGCGGGTCTGGTGATCGTCGATCGCGTGGGGCAAAGGCACCAGCATCGAGGGCAGACCGGCGGCCGCCAGTTCGCTGATGGTCAACGCACCTGCACGGCACACCACCAGGTCGGCCCAGCCATAGGCTTGGGCCATGTCTTTGATGAAAGGCTGCACTTGCGCCTCGACGCCAGCTGCGCGATAGCGCTCTGCAGTCACTTCATCGTGGTTTTTGCCGGCCTGATGAAACACGTCCGGGCGCAGGTCGGGGGCGACTTGCGACAGGGCTTCAGGCAGCAACTTGTTCAACGGCTCTGCGCCCAGGCTTCCGCCCAGGATCAGCAAACGCGCCTTGCGACCAGCCAGGGCAGGTCGCGGTGTTTCGAGGAACAGCTCGGTGCGCACCGGGTTACCGGTGGTGCGACGGCTGTCCGACAGGGTAAAGGTGTCGGGGAACGCTTCACAGACTCGGGCGGCCAACGGCACCAACAACCGATTGGCGGTACCGGCCACGGCGTTCTGCTCATGAACGATGACCGGCACGCCGGCCAGTCTGGCGGCAACACCGCCGGGGCCGGTCACAAAACCACCAAAGCCGACCACGCAGACCGGCCGCAGCTGACGAATGATCGCCCGTGCCTGCCAGACCGACTTGAGCAACATGATCGGCGCCTTGAGCAGGGACAACTTGCCCTTGCCGCGCAAACCGCTGGCGTGGATCCGATGCAATTCAATACCGGCCGCCGGCACCAGATCGTTTTCGATCCCCCGGGGCGTGCCGAGCCAGTGCACGGTGTAGCCACGGGCCTGGAACTCACGCGCACAGGACAGTGCCGGGAACACATGGCCCCCGGTGCCGCCAGCCATGATCAGTACGTTAGCGCCCATGGTTCGGCTCCTCGGCGAAGTCGCTCTCATGGAATTCCATTTCTTCGCTGCCCAAATGGGTTCGACTCTCCCACTCGATGCGCAGCAACAAGCCAAGACAGGCACAGCAGATCACCAACGAACTGCCGCCATAACTGAGGAATGGCAGGGTCAGACCTTTGGTCGGCAGCAGGCCGACGTTCACGCCGATGTTGATCAGGAACTGGCCGATCCACAGGAACGACAAGCCGTAAGCAACGTAGGCGGCAAAAAACTGTTTCGCTTTCTCGGCCCACAAGCCGATGTACATGCCACGAATACAGACGAAGACGAACAGCGCCACCGTGCACAAGGAACCCACGGCCCCCAGCTCTTCAGCCAGCACCGAAAACACGAAGTCGGTGTGGGCCTCCGGCAGGTAGAACTGTTTCTGCACGCTGTTGCCCAGGCCGACGCCCAGCCATTCGCCGCGACCGAACGCGATCAATGCCTGGGACAACTGGTAGCCGGCACCGAACTGGTCGGCCCACGGATCGGCAAAGTTGGTCAGACGTGCCATCCGATACGGCTGCATCTGAATCAGCAACACCACCGCCGCGACAGCCAGGACAACCATCAGGGAAAAACGGAACAGCCCGACCCCACCGAGGAACAGCATCGCCGCCGCTGCCCCCATCATCACGACGGTGGCCCCGAAGTCCGGCTCCATCAGCAACAGGCCCGCCATCGGCAGCAGCACAATGAACGGCTTGAAGAAGCCCATCCAGCTTTCACGCACTTCTTTCTGGCGACGCACCAGATAACCGGCGAGGTAGATCACCACGAACACCTTGGCGATTTCGGAAGGCTGAACGTTGAAGAAACTGAAGCCGATCCAGCGCATCGAACCGTTCACTTCACGGCCGATCCCCGGAACGATCACCATCACCAGCAAACCGAATGCACCCAGCAGCATCAGCCAGCCCAGGCGTTGCCAGGTGGCGATCGGAATCATCATGGTGACGACGCAGGCACCAAGGCCCAGCACGATGTAGATAAGGTGGCGAATCATGTAATACAGGGCGCTGCCCGACTGCACCGCCGCCACTTCGGTCGATGCCGATGCGATCATGACCAGCCCCAGGCCGAGCAGCGCCATGCAGCCGGCGAGCATCGGGAAGTCGAGGTCGATACCGCGCCCGGTGATGATCGGCGACGGATATGGCTTGATGATGTTTCTCAGGCTCATGCCAGATCCTCCACGGCGCGGACGAACTGGTGACCACGGTCTTCATAGTTCTTGAACATGTCGAAACTGGCGCAGGCCGGCGACAACAACACCGCGTCGCCCTTTTCTGCGATGGCGCGGCATTGCGCGACCGCTTCGATCAGCGAACCCGCGCGAATCAGCGGTACGGCATCGCCAATGGCCTCACCGATCTTGTCGGCGTCACGGCCCATCAAAATGACGGCGCGGCAGTTGGCCGCCACCGGATCACGCAAATCCTTGAATTCGGCGCCCTTGCCATCGCCACCGGCGATCAGCACCAGCTTGCCGTCGATGTCCGCGCCCAGGCCTTCGATGGCCGCCAGAGCGGCACCGACGTTGGTGGCCTTGGAATCGTTGTAATAGCCTACGCCGCCCAGGTCGCGCACCCACTGGCAGCGATGCTCGAGCCCGGCGAAATTGCGCAGGGCCGAAAGCATGGCGTCGAACGGCAGGCCGACAGCGTGGCCGAGCGCCAATGCCGCCAGGGCGTTGGACTGGTTATGCGCGCCACGAACTTTCAGCTCGCGTACCGGCATCAGGTTCTGGAATTCGAAGGCCAGGTATTTCTCGCCGTCCTCTTCCCGGATACCAAACGCCTTGAAGTCGGGCTTGTTCAAACCGAAGGTCCAGCATGGCTGACCTTCGCCCATCAGCGGACGGCTCAAGGCGTCCTGACGGTTGACCACAAACTGCCTGGCGCCCCGGAAGATCCGGTGCTTGGCCAGGTGATAGGCCGGCAGACCGCTGTAGCGGTCCATGTGGTCTTCGCTGACGTTGAGCACGGTCGCCACTTCAGCGTTGAGCTGATCGGTGGTTTCGAGCTGGAAGCTCGACAGCTCCATCACGTACAGCTCGACGTCGTCGCTGAGCAAATCCAGCGCCGGCGTGCCGAGGTTGCCCCCGACGGCAACACGCTTGCCGGCCGCAGCCGCCATCTCGCCGACCAGGGTGGTGACGGTGCTTTTGGCGTTGGAACCGGTGATGGCGATAATCGGCGCTTTCGCGTTACGCGCAAACAGCTCGATGTCGCCGGACATTTTCACGCCACGGGCGGCGGCAGCCTGCAGGGCCGGGGTCGCCAGCGCCAGGCCGGGGCTCACGTAGAGCTCGTCGGCGCGGCACAGGAATTCGACGTCCAGCTCGCCACAACGCACTTCCACGTGCGGATAGTCACGCTTGAGCGTGGCCAGTTCCGGTGGATTTTCCCGCGTATCGGCGACAGCAAACGACACGCCCCGATTCGCCAGGAAGCGAACCAGGGACATGCCGCTCTTGCCGAGGCCGACAACGATGCGGAAGTGGTCAGAAGCGATCAGAGACACTCGTTCTACCTCAGCTTCAGGGTGGCAAGGCCGATCAACACGAGAATCACGGTGATGATCCAGAAACGGACGATCACGCGTGGCTCGGGCCAGCCCTTGAGTTCAAAGTGGTGATGAATCGGTGCCATGCGGAACACACGGCGACCGGTCAGCTTAAAGGAAGCAACCTGAATGACGACTGACAGGGTCTCCATCACGAACACACCGCCCATGATGAACAGAACGATTTCCTGACGGACGATCACCGCGATGGTGCCCAAGGCCGCACCCAGCGCCAACGCGCCGACGTCGCCCATGAAGACCTGCGCCGGGTAGGTGTTGAACCAGAGGAAACCCAGGCCCGCACCAATCAAGGCGCCGCAGAACACGATCAGCTCACCCGCGCCCGGTACGTAAGGAATCAGCAGGTATTCGGCGAACTTCACGTTACCCGACAGGTAGCAGAAGATCCCCAGGCCACCGCCGACCATCACAGTGGGCATGATCGCCAGACCGTCGAGGCCGTCGGTCAGGTTGACCGCGTTGCTCGAGCCGACAATCACGAAATAGGTCAGGACGATGAAGCCGGCGCCCAGCGGAATGCTGTAGTCCTTGAGCATCGGCAGGATCAGGGTGGTTTCCACCGGCGTCGCGGCAGTCATATAAAGGAAGATCGCTGCGCCCAGGCCGAATACCGACTGCCAGAAATACTTCCAGCGGCTCGGAAGGCCGCGGGAGTTTTTCTCGATGACCTTGCGGTAGTCGTCGACCCAGCCGATGGCGCCGAACAGCAGGGTCACCAGCAACACGACCCAAACGTAACGGTTGGTCAGGTCAGCCCAAAGCAATGTGCTGACGCCAATGGAGGAAAGAATCAGCGCGCCGCCCATGGTCGGGGTACCCGACTTCGACAGGTGCGATTGCGGGCCGTCGTTGCGAACGGATTGACCGATCTGACGGTTCTGCAGAGTACGGATCATCCACGGGCCATAGCACAGCGACAAGACCAGCGCGGTCAGCACACCGAGGATCCCGCGCAGGGTCAGGTACTGAAAGACCGCGAAGCCTTTGTAGAACTGTTGCAGATACTCCGCTAGCAGCAGCAGCATTAATGTTTCTCCAGACTGGTCCCGCACAAAGCGGCGACGATGTTTTCCATCGCGGCGCTGCGCGAGCCCTTGATCAAAAAGGTAGTGTTTGTGTCCTGCTCGGCTTCCAGGGCCTTGATCAGTTCAGCCTGCGTGCTGAAGTGAAAGGCCTGTTCGCCGAAAGCGTTCACGGCGTGGACCATCATTGGCCCGACGGCGTAAAGCGCGGAAACCTTGCCGCGGGCGTACGCACCCACATCGCGGTGCCCCTGCTCTGCCCACGCGCCCAACTCGCCGATATCTCCGAGCACCAAAACGGTGCGACCGGAAAAGCCGGCGAGTATATCAACGGCGGCGCACATAGAGGTGGGGTTCGCGTTGTATGTGTCATCGATTACGCGCATGCCGTTAGGCGCCAGTTGCGCGACGGTGCGTCCCTTGACCGGCTGCACCGCGCCAAGGCCGGTGGCGATGCCGAACAGCGACACACCCAAAGCATTCGCGGCAGCGGCAGCGGCCATGGCATTGGCGACGTTATGGGTGCCGAGCAGATTCAGCTGAACCCGCTCCACACCTTCAGGGCTGTGCAGGTTGAACGCCGGGCAACCGCGGGCATCGCGATCCAGGTCGCTGGCATGGAAATCGGCGTTGACGTTGCTCAGGGCAAAAGTCAGCACTTTTCGACCGACGGCACGGGTCTTCCAGATGTCGAAGGCCTTGTCGTCGAGATTCAGCACGGCGATGCCATCGGCATCCAGCCCTTCGAGAATCTCGCCCTTGGCTTCGACGATTTTTTCCGGCCCGCCGAACTCACCGACGTGGGCGGTCCCGGCGTTATTGATGATGGCCACGTGGGGCTTGGTCATGGCGACGGTGTAGGCGATTTCGCCGATGCGCGAAGCGCCGAGCTCGATCACCGCAGCGGTATGCTCCGGCGCCAGTTCGAGCAAGGTCAGCGGAGCGCCGAGGTCATTGTTCAGGTTGCCACGGGTCGCCAACACCGGACCGCGGGTGCGCAGGATGCTCGCCAGCATTTCCTTGACCGTGGTCTTGCCGCTGGACCCGGTAACGGCCGCAACCGGCTGAGTGAACGCGGCACGGTTGATCGCGCCCAACTGGCCGAGGGCCTGGCGGGTGTCCTTGACCAACAGTTGCGGCAGCGTGCTGTCAGCCACTTCGCGCTCGACCAGGGCACCGACGGCGCCTTTGGCGGCGACATCATTCAGATAGTCATGACCATCGAAACGCGGGCCGGCCAGAGCGATAAACAGCTGGCCGGGCTTGATCGCGCGGCTGTCGATGCTCACGCCGTCGAAGCTGGCATCAGCGGCAACCAGACGGGCATTCAGCGCGCCGGTCAGTTCACTCAGTTTCAAGGCTTTAAGCATGGGCCACCTCCCACGCGGTCAGGGCATGATCGGCCTCGACCAGATCGGAGAAAGCGTGGCGCTCGCCGTTGATTTCCTGATAGTCCTCGTGGCCTTTACCGGCCAGGACAATCACGTCATCCGCCGAAGCACCGGCGATCAACTGGGCAATCGCCTGGCCACGGCCGGCGACGAAGGTGACTTTATCCACAGCGGTAAAACCGGCGCGGATGTCGTCGAAAATCACGGAGGGGTCTTCAGTGCGCGGGTTGTCGTCGGTGACCAGTACGCCATCGGCCAGGCGCTCGACCACTTCGGCCATCAACGGACGCTTGCCGCGATCGCGATCACCGCCACAGCCGAACAGGCACAACAACCGGCCTTTGGCGTGAGGACGCAGGGCCATCAAGACTTTTTCCAGCGCATCCGGGGTGTGGGCGTAATCGACCACCACCAACGGCTGAGTGCCGCCGCCCAGACGCTGCATGCGACCGGCCGGACCTTCGAGTTTCGGCAGCACGTTGAGGATTTCGTCCAGCGCGTAGTCCAGACCGAGCAAGGCACCGACCGCGGCTAACACGTTGCTCAGGTTGAAACGGCCGAGCAAGGTGCTGCGCAAATGGTGCTCGCCCTGAGGCGTTACCAATGTGGCGCGCACGCCTTCATCATTGAACTGCGCTTCGCGGCAATACAGGTATGCGCTGGAGTCTTCCAGGCTGTAAGTGATCAACCGCGACTCACCCTCATCAGCCGCCAGTTGCCGGCCAAAATCGTCGTCGAGGTTGACCACCCGGCACTTCAGATCATTCCAGGCAAACAACTTGGCCTTGGTTTCGCCATAGGCCTGCATGGTGCCGTGGTAATCCAGATGATCGCGCGACAGGTTGGTCATTACCGCTACATCGAAGGCCAATGCGGTTACACGGCCCTGATCCAGCCCATGGGAAGAGACTTCCATGGCCACGGCTTTGGCGCCGGCTTTCTTCAAATCGGCAAGGGTCGCCTGCACCGCAATCGGATTCGGCGTAGTGTGCAGGCCGCTTTCCAGCGCGCCGTAGAAACCGGAGCCCAGGGTACCAACGATGCCGCAGTGTTGACCGAGCAAATCGAGGGCTTGCGCGACCAATTGAGTCACGCTGGTCTTACCGTTGGTGCCGGTCACGCCAATCAGATTGAGGTGACGGCTCGGGTCGCCATAAAAGCGCCCCGCGATGTCCGACAGTTGTGCCGCCAGGCCTTTGACCGGAATCATCGGCACATCGGTAATCGGCAGCACGGTCGCGCCTTCGACTTCATACGCTACGGCAGCGGCACCGCGCTGCAAGGCGTCGGCGATGTGCGCACGGCCGTCGAACTTGCCGCCCGGGACCGCGAGGAACAAATCGCCGGCCCGTACGTTACGGCTGTCCAGCGCCAATTCGCGGATCAATAGATCATGGCCGGCGTGGGCGAAAATCTTGTTCAGGCTCAGCGACATCAGCCGCGCCCTCCATTAGCTTTCAGCGGAACGACCGGGGCGGCGTTCGCCTGTTGAGTGGCCGGCAGGTTGTCCGGGGTGACGTTCATCAGGCGCAGAGTCCCGGACATCACTTTGCTGAACACCGGCGCCGATACCAGACCACCGAAGTAACCGGCCTTGGTCGGTTCATCGATCACCACCACGATCGCGTAACGCGGGTCGCTCATCGGGCCGAAACCGGCGAACAGCGAGCGGTAGGAGTTCTCGGCGTAGCCTTTGGTTCCGACCGACGTTTTACGCGCGGTACCCGACTTGCCGCCCACGTGATACGCCGGCACCTGGGCACGGAATACACCACGCGGGGCTTCGATCACTTGTTGCAGCATGGTTTGCATGGTTTTCGCGACGGCTTCCGGCAGTACCTGAGTGGTTTGCGGCGCCTTGTCGGTTTTGATCAGGGTCAGCGGCGCGAGGCGACCGTTGTTGGCCAGGGCCGAGAAGGCGTGGACCAACTGGATCGCGGTCACGGAAACACCGTAGCCGTAGGACAGCGTGGCGGTTTCAGCCTTGCGCCATTCGCGGTAGTTCGGCAGGTTGCCGACGCGCTCGCCCGGGAAGCCGAGGCCGGTGTCCTGGCCGAGGCCGACTTTCTGCGCCAGACGGAAAATCGTTTCGCCGCCGATATCGAACGCGACCTTACTCATGCCGACGTTACTGGAATTGATCAGGATGCCGGTCAGGTCGAGCACCGGGCCTTCGGTCTTGGATACGTCCTTGATCGTGTATTTACCAATCTGCAGGCTGCCCGGGTACACCTCGACGGTATCGCTCGGTTTCCAGCGCCCGGTTTCGATCGCGGCGCTCATGGAAATCGCTTTCATGGTCGAACCCGGTTCGAACACGTCGATCATTGCGCGGTTACGCATCATCGCCGGTTGCAGGTTGCGACGGTTGTTCGGGTTGTAGGTCGGCTGGTTGACCATGGCGAGGATCTCGCCGGTCTTCACGTCCATGATTACCAGGCTGCCGGCCTTGGCGCCGTTCTCGATGATTGCGTTGCGCAGTTCGCGGTTGGCCAGGTATTGCAGACGCAAGTCAATGGACAACGCCAAGGGCTTGCCGGCCTTGGCGTTTTTGGTGACCTGGACATCCTTGATCAGCCGGCCGCGCCGGTCCTTGATCACCTGTCGCTTGCCGGCAACCCCGGCCAGCCATTCGTCATAGGCCAGTTCGATGCCTTCGCGCCCGTGATCGTCGATGTCGGTAAAACCGACCATGTGGGCGGTGACTTCACCGGCCGGGTAGAAACGCCGGAACTCTTCGATGCCATAAACGCCCGGTACTTTCAGATCGAGCACGGCCTGGCCCTGCTCAGGCGTCAGCCCGCGCACCAGATAAATGAATTCCTTGTTGGCCTGGGCTTCGAGACGCTCGGCCAGGGCTTTCGGATCCTGCCCAAGGGCGGCCGCCAGTGCCGGCCATTTTTCTTTGGCCAGCTGCATTTCCTTGGCGTTGGCCCACAGGGTGGTGACCGGGGTGCTCACGGCCAACGGCTCGCCGTTACGGTCGGTGATCAGACCACGGTGAGCCGGAATCGGAATATGACGAACGCTGCGTGCGTCGCCCTGACCTTTAAGAAAGTCACGGTCAACCACTTGCAGATCGATGATGCGCCAGGAAATCGCCGCCACCATGATGCCAAGCAAGCCCAGCACCAGACGGAACCGCCATGGAAAGAGTGCGCCTTCGAGTTTCATCATGGCGCCACCATCTGCACTTCAGCGGCGCCAGGGATGCGCATCTTCAGTTGCTCGGTCGCCAACACTTCGATACGGCTATGGGCGGTCCAGGTGCTTTGTTCGAGAATCAACCGGCCCCACTCCGCCTGCGCCTTGTCGCGCACGCTCAATTCGTTGTACAGCGAATTCAATAGCTGACGGTTCCAGTGGGCGCTATAGGACACGCCGATGGCCGACACGAGCACGCCGACAAACAGCAGCGTCATGAAAAAGCTTCCGCCGGGAAGTGGCTTGGCGAAGAGCTTGCTCACCGCAGTTTCTCCGCGACACGCATGATGGCGCTACGGGAACGTGGGTTGGCTTTGAGTTCGGCCTCGGAGGCGGACTGCGCTTTGCCATGGACTTTGATTTTCGGTTCGAAGGCGACGTGACGTACCGGCAAGTTGCGCGGCAAATTGTCGGACTCGCCTTTCACCAGTTTGCGCATGAACAATTTGACGATGCGGTCTTCCAGCGAATGGAAGCTGATCACTACCAGACGACCGCCGATTTCCAGGCACTCCAGCGCAGCTTCAAGGCCGGCTTCCAGATCGCCCAATTCATTGTTGACGTGAATGCGCAGCCCCTGGAATGCGCGAGTGGCCGGGTTCTTGCCTTTTTCCCACGCAGGGTTGGCGACTTTCAGCACTTCAGCCAGATCGGCGGTGCGCTCGAATGGCTTGATGTCGCGACGTTCGGCTACGGCGCGCGCCATGCGGCCGGAGAAACGTTCTTCACCGTATTCCTTGAATACCCGGGCGATTTCTTCCACCGGCGCGGTGTTGACGAACTCGGCGGCACTGATCCCGCGGGACGGGTCCATGCGCATGTCCAATGGACCGTCGTTGAGAAAACTGAAACCGCGTTCAGGGTCGTCGAGCTGCGGAGAAGACACGCCGAGGTCGAGCAGAACACCGCTGACCTTGCCGGCCAGACCGCGTTCGGCGACTTCCGAACCGAGCTCGGCAAAGCTGCGCTGTACAACGACAAAGCGGCCGTCTTCGGCCGCTAGCGTTTGCCCGGTGGCAATCGCTTGAGGATCTTTGTCGAATCCGAGCAACCGGCCATCAGGCCCGAGCTTGCTGAGGATCAACCGACTGTGCCCGCCGCGTCCGAACGTGCCGTCCAGATAGCAGCCATCAGGACGTACGGCGAGAGCCTCGACGGCTTCGTCAAGCAGTACGGTGATGTGGTTAAAGCCGCTATCAATAGTCACAGGATCAAATCACGCAGTTCATCAGGCATGGCGCCCGGTTGTTGAATGGCAGCCAGGTCAGCGGCAGAAACCGCATTCCAGGCATCCTCGTCCCACAATTGGAACTTGTTCAGTTGGCCCACCAACATTGCGCGCTTATCCAACTTGGCATATTCGCGAAGACGCGGCGGAACCAGAAAACGACCACTGCCATCGAGCTCGAGGTCGACGGCATTACCAATCAGTAAACGTTGCAGGCGGCGGTTTTCTTCGCGAAGCGAAGGCAGTGCGCGCAGTTTGGTTTCGATAATTTCCCACTCATCGAGGGGATAAACACACAAACACGGATCAACGGCATCGATGGTGACGATTAATTGACCGGAACTACGCGAAACGAGCTCGTCACGGTACCGGCTCGGCATGGCGAGACGGCCCTTTGCATCGAGACTGATAGCGTTAGCTCCGCGAAACACGTCAGCGTTTCTCCAAATATTAGCGTTTTGCGCTCAAAAAACCCACTTCATGCCACTTTCCGCCACTTGCGCACACTATAGGAATGCCCCCACCACACCGTCAAGGCGCGGATAGAAGGAAAAGCCTTACAGAACGGAGATTTAGGAGCGCAAAAGGAGGGGGAACGAGAATCTGACGGCTGAATTTGTTCAATAACTTGAATCAGCACAGAAGGCTGGATTCAGAAGTTAAAGTAGTTTGTTAAGAGTAAGATTTTTTCGGTATTACAAAAGCGCTTCTGCTATTGATTCAGCAGGGAGGGAAATTGCCATTACACACATCGCGCACATCACTGCCAAAGATTGAAGCAGAGAAGAAAAAAAGGTGGAGAGTCGATCTGTAAGCCGGGTTCTGTCTTGAACAGTCATTCGTCTACGATGGCCATCACTGGACATCTTTAGCAACCTACCCGGTCCCAGCGCGGGCCACGCCTTGGGACCCTATTTGGTCTTGCTCCAAGTGGGGTTTACCTAGCCACGAACTGTTGCCAGACGTGCGGTGCGCTCTTACCGCACCTTTTCACCCTTACCGGCGCCGAAGCGCTTAGGCGGTTATTTTCTGTGGCACTTTCCGTAGGCTCACGCCTCCCAGGCATTACCTGGCACTTCGCCCTATGGAGCCCGGACTTTCCTCCCCCCCCTAATTTTCATAGGAGGCAGCGACTGTCCGATCGACTCTCCGCCGCGAAGGTTAACGGCAGAGCGACCGAAGAACAAGCGCTAAAAGCCTCTGGCCGGCACTGTGCGTCGGTTTTTACTCGCCCTTCTGTTTATCCAGAGCGACCTGATAGAGCACATTCTTGCGCTCGCCGGTTATTTGCGCCGCCAATGCGGCCGCACGCTTGAGCGGCATTTCTTCGAGCAACAGATTGAGGATACGCATGGCCTCGCTGCTGACAGCGTCTTCTGTTTCCGGGGCAGTCCAGCCGGCGACCAGCACTACGCACTCACCGCGCTGCTGGTTGCTGTCCGATTCGACGAACTCGCGCAATTCGGCCAGCGGCAAGCCTTTAAGGGTTTCGAAGGTCTTGGTCAGTTCGCGCGCCAGCAACGCCGGGCGCTCGGCGCCGAAGACCAGCTCCATGTCCTGCAGGCATTCAAGGATGCGGTGGGGGGCTTCATAAAAAATCAGCGTGCGCGGCTCTTCTTTTATCAGCTCCAGGCGAGCGCGCCGGCCGACCGCCTTGGCCGGCAAAAACCCCTCGAAAATGAAACGGTCCGATGGCAACCCCGCCGCCGACAATGCCGCGATCAATGCGCAGGCGCCCGGAACCGGCACCACATTGATCCCGGCGGCGCGGGCCTGACGCACCAGGTGATAACCCGGATCGGAAATCAGCGGTGTCCCGGCGTCGGAGATCAACGCCACATCGTCGCCCGCCAACAGACGTGTGATAAAACGACTGCCTTCATCCCGCTCGTTGTGTTCATGGCAGGCCGCCAGCGGCGTGGGGATGCCGAAATGCTGCATCAATCGCTGGGAGTGACGAGTGTCTTCGGCAGCGATCAAGGAAACCTCGCGCAGGATCTTCAGCGCGCGCGCACTGATGTCGTCCAGGTTGCCGATGGGCGTCGCCACCACATAAAGCGAGCCAGCAGCGGAATTCAAAGCACCTGGAGCAGTCAAAGCGCACACCTCATGATCGGTAAAAGCCGCCATTGTAGCGCGTAGCGACATTCGTGATACCTGCGAGCAACCCTCGGTTTTCCGCCCTTTTGTGCAGTGCAGCAACATTTGCACGAGCTAAATTGATCGATTCACGCCAGTAACATCGCGCCCCGGCCAGCGCTTGGGTACAATTCCACGCTAATTTGATCGAGTATCAGGAACACTTACATGATCGCTTGCCTGCGGCTGTTCTCTGCCCTCTGCCTCGCTGCCTTGCTGGCGGCTTGCGCCAGCTCACCCTCCTCCAGCCTTGGCGAACTTCCTCGGACCCCGGATGCCAGTATCGAGCAACTGCTCGAACAGGCCGCCCAAAGCAAAACGCCGGACAAGGCAGCCTTGCTGCGCTTGAGTGCGGCTGACCTGGCTTATCGTCAGGGCAATGCCGGCCAGTCCGCGCAAATCCTGCAACAAGTACCGATGGAACAACTCAAGCCTGGCCAACAGGTCTTCGCCAGCACCCTGGCGGCTGAGTTGGCGATGGTGCGCAATCAACCCAAAGCGGCGCTGACGGCCTTGAGCCATCCGAGCCTGCAACGCCTGAGCGAACTGCCAGTCGAACAACAGGTTCGTACCGGCACCGTCCATGCCCGCGCCCTTGAGGCCGATGGCCAGACTCTGGCCGCCGCCCGGGAACGCATTTTCATCGCGCCCATGCTGAACGATGAAGCCGCGAGTAAAAACCACGAAGCCATCTGGACCCTGATCGCCTCGCTGCCAACCGATCAATTGCAGCCGACCACCGACGACGACCTCGGCGGCTGGTTGAGCCTGGCCCAGGCAGTGAAAACGGCCGGCACCCTGGAACAGCAACAAGCCGCGATCGACAACTGGCGCGCGAAGAATCCAAAGCACCCGGCTGCCATCCAGCTGCCGTTGCCACTGACCAAGCTTAAAGAACTGGCCAGCCAGCCCCTGAGCAAAATTGCCCTGCTGCTGCCGCAAGACGGCCCGCTGGCTTCGGTCGGCAAAGCATTACGCGAAGGCTTCATGGCCGCTCACTACCAGGCGCAACAAGCCGGGCAGAAGCCGCCAGCCATCGAGTTCTATGACAGCTCGCGCCTGACTTCCCTCGACGAGTTCTATCGCAAGGCCCAGGCCGACGGCGTGCAACTGGTGGTAGGACCGCTGGAAAAACCGCTGGTCAAACAACTCAGCGCTCGCCCGCAATTGCCGATCACCACTCTGGCGTTGAACTACAGCGAAGGCGAACAAGGTCCGGCCCAGCTGTTCCAGTTCGGCCTTGCCGCTGAAGACGAAGCGCGCGAAGTATCCCGTCGTGCACGCGCCGATGGCCTGCATCGCGCCGCCATCATGGTGCCGAAAGGCGAATGGGGCGACCGCGTACTCAGGGCGTTCAGCCAGGATTGGCAAGCCAACGGCGGCAGCATTGTCGCCACCGAGCGTGTCGATCAACCGGTGCAACTGGCCCAGCAGATTGCCGACATGTTCCAACTGCGCCAGAGCGAAGGCCGCGCCAAGAGCCTGCAAAGCACCGTTGGCTCGCAGGTAGCCGCCCAGCCTTCGCGTCGTCAGGACATCGAGTTCATCTTCCTGGCCGCAACCCCACAACAGGCTCAACAGATCAAACCGACCCTGAACTTCCAGTACGCGGGCGATGTACCGGTTTACGCCACCTCCCACGTGTTCAGCGCCAGCGGCGACCAGAACCAGTACAACGACATGAACGGCATTCGCTTCTGCGAAACCCCATGGCTGCTGGATGCCAACGACCCGCTGCGCAAACAGGTCACCGCACAATGGCCACAAGCCGGTGGCAGCCTGGGCCGTCTGTACGCGATGGGCGTTGACGCCTATCGCCTGGCACCGCGCCTGGGGCAACTCAAGGCCTTGCCGGACAGCCGCATCGAAGGCCAGTCGGGCAGCCTGGGCATGACTCAGAATCAACGGGTCGAGCGTCAGCTGCCATGGGCACAGTTCGTCAGTGGTCAGGTTCAACGCCTGCCGGACACCTCGCGCTGATGCCCGACAGGTCACGCCAGCAAAGCGGTAAGGATGCCGAGCGCCATGCGCTCGAGCATCTTCAACAACAGGGTCTGCGCCTGCTGGCGCAGAACTGGTTGTGTAAACGCGGCGAGCTTGATCTGGTCATGCTTGATGGCGATACAGTAGTATTCGTCGAAGTCCGCTACAGAAAAAACACCCAATGGGGTGGCGCACTCGATAGCATCGATGGGCGCAAACGGCAGAAACTGATTTTCGTCGCGCAGTATTTTCTTCAGCGCGAGTCGCGTTGGGCCAATTCCCCCTGCCGCTTCGACGTGGTTGCCATCGACAGCAACCTTGATCAGTTGAACTGGTTGCAGAATGCCTTCGACAGTTGATCGCTTGCACCCCGAACCGGACACTTTCACCCAACACTTTTGCTCTTTGCTTTGCGGGCTGCACATTCATGTGCCGAGTAGCCGCGCTAATTAAGGTCACACAGATGGACATGCAATCGCGAATTCGCCAGCTTTTTCAGGCCAGTATCGACACCAAGCAACAGGCGATGGACGTACTTGCACCGCACATCGAGCAAGCCAGCCAGGTCATGGTCAACGCCCTGCTCAACGAGGGTAAAATGCTGTCCTGCGGCAACGGCGGTTCCGCCGGTGATGCGCAGCACTTCTCGTCCGAGCTGCTCAACCGCTTCGAGCGCGAGCGCCCGAGCCTGCCGGCCATTGCATTGACCACCGACAGCTCGACGATCACCTCGATCGCCAACGATTACAGCTATAACGAAATATTCTCCAAACAGATCCGCGCCCTGGGCCAGCCGGGTGATGTATTGCTGGCGATTTCCACCAGCGGCAACTCGGCGAACATAATTCAAGCGATCCAGGCCGCACATGATCGCGAAATGATTGTCGTAGCATTGACGGGCCGTGATGGCGGCGGCATGGCGTCACTGCTATTGCCCGAGGACGTCGAGATTCGCGTACCGGCCAACGTCACTGCACGTATCCAGGAAGTCCACCTGCTGGCGATCCATTGCCTTTGCGATTTGATCGACAGCCAACTGTTCGGGAGTGAAGAATGACCCCTAATCGCCTAGGCCTTCTGGCCTTGACCCTGTGCCTCGGCATCAGCGGCTGCACCTCGGTGGTTAACGCCAGCCGCGAAGCGCCAATCGACGATGACCGTGGCACCCGCACCTTCGGCAGCAAAATCGACGACTCCCTGATCGAAACCAAGGCCGGTGTAAACATCGCCAAGGCCGATCCGGACCTGGACAACAACTCGCACATCGTCGTCACCAGCTTCAACGGCGTGGTGTTGCTGGCCGGGCAAACCCCGCGCGCCGACCTCAAGGCCAAGGCCGAACAGGTTGCCGCCTCCGTTCAGCGCGTGAAGAAGGTACACAACGAGCTGCAAGTGCTGCAGCCCTCCTCGCTGCTGGCGCGCCAGAACGACACGTGGCTGACCACCAAGATCAAGACCCAGATGCTCACCGATCCCTCTATCCCGGGCTCGCGCATCAAGGTCGTGACCGAAAACGGCATCGTGTATCTGCTCGGCCTGCTGACCAAGCAGGAAGCGGCGCAGGCGACCAATCTGGTGCAGGGCGTTTCCGGCGTGCAGAAGATCGTGAAGCTGTTTGAGTACATCGACTGATACTTGCTTACCGGCGATGGCATCCTTGAGATCGCCTTCGCCGGCAAGCCTGGCCCCTACAGTAATAAAAAAGGCGATCCTTGCGGATCGCCTTTTTTATTACTTCACCACCTTCAAACTTGGTCGACCGCTGGGACGCGGTGGCTCGCTGTCGGGTGGCGGAACATCATCATCCGGCTCGATGTCTTCCTCGTCCTCTAGCGGCGATTCCATATCGAACACCATGCCTTGGCCGTTCTCCCGAGCGTAAATGCCCAGGATCGACGCGATAGGCACGTACAGCGTGTGCGGCACACCACCGAAGCGCCCCTCGAAACTGACCGCCTCGTTATCCATGTGCAAATGACGCACGGCTGCCGGGGATACGTTCAGGACAATCTGCCCGTCACTGGCAAAACCCTGAGGCACCTGCACCGACGGATACTCGGAATTGACCAGCATGTGCGGGGTGCAATCGTTGTCCACAATCCACTCGTAGAGCGCGCGGACCAGATAAGGTCGACTGGAGTTCATAGCGGCTCCTTAAGCCTTAGCGCATATCGCGTTCGACACCAGACAGACTCGCCTGGAAAGCCTCACGCGCAAACGAGCGCTCCATGTAATCAAGCAGCGGCTTGGCAGGCCGCGGCAGTTCTATACCCAGAATCGGCAATCGCCAGAGTATTGGCAATAGGCAGCAATCCACCAGACTTTGTTCCTCACTGAGGAAAAACGGCTTGTCGGCGAATAACGGCGACACGCCTGTCAGGCTTTCGCGCAGCTCTTTACGAGCCACTACACGGGCTGCTTCCTTGGTCCGCGAATCCAGAATCAGATCCACCAGGCCACACCAGTCACGCTGAATACGATGAATCAGCAGACGGCTGTTGGCACGCGCCACGGGATAAACCGGCAGTAACGGCGGGTGCGGGTAACGCTCATCCAGATATTCCATCACCACGGTCGACTCCCACAACGCCAGGTCACGATCGACCAGGGTGGGCAGGCTTCCGTAAGGGTTCACTTCAATCAGTTTAGGTGGCTGGCGACCAGCCTCCACGTAAATGATCTCGGCGCTGACACCCTTCTCTGCAAGTACGATGCGCACTCGGTGGGAATAGTGGTCGGCGGGGTCGGAGTAACAGGCCAACCGATTGGTCACGCCCATGGCGGTCCTCCTCGCTTGTTGAAATTATCGAAAACGGAAAAACACGCGCGCCCAGAGGGCGCCTCCCGTAACGCCTGGATCACCAGACTCGTTACACCTTCAGAGACGCCCCTGGGCGCGCGCGATTAACAGCAATGGCTTACAGCTTAATCAATGGACGTCTTTCCAGTATTCACGCTTGAGCAAGTAAGCGAATACGAAGAAGAACGCCAGGTACAGCAACACATAGGTACCGATGCGCTGATGCTGCAGCTTCACCGGGTTGGCCGAATAGGCCAGGAAGGTCACCAGATTCTTGACCTTCTCGTTGAACTGCTCTTCGGTCAGCGTGCCGGTTTTCGGCAATACAGTCAGCTGATCGCACGCCTCATGGGTCAAGGCGGTGCCGGTCAGAGGATCGTATTGCTTCTTACCTTCGTCGACGACTTGAATCTGTTTACAGCCTACCACCTGACGACCCTGCAAGCCGACCAGAACATTAGGCATGCCGACGTTCGGGAACACCTTGTTGTTCACACCCCATGGGCGCGACGGGTCTTCATAGAACGAACGCAGGTAGCCGTAGAGCCAGTCAGTGCCACGCACACGAGCCACCAGGGTCAGGTCGGGCGGCGCCGCACCGAACCAGGCCTTGGCGTCAGCCGGCTGCATGCCGATGCTCATGTGGTCGCCAATCTTGGCGCCAGTGAACACCAGTTTCTCGAGCATCAGCTCATGAGGAATGCCGAGGTCATCGGCGACACGCTCGTAGCGCTGGAACTTGGCACTGTGGCAGCCCATGCAGTAGTTGGCGAATGTACGCGCGCCGTCTTGCATGGCGGCTTTGTCGGAAACGTCGATGTCGACCTTTTCCAGCTCGGGCCCACCCGGTTCGGCCGCAAAGGACAGTACAGGCATCGCCGCAAGAATCAGTACAGCAAATAGCTTTTTCATCAGCCAGTCACCCTTTCCGGAACCGGTTTGGTCTTCTCGAGCCTGGTGTAGAACGGCATCAGAATGAAGTAGGCGAAGTACAGGAAGGTACATACCTGCGACAGCAACGTACGCTCCGGGGTAGGCGCCATGACACCCAGCCAACCAAGAATCAGGAAGGAGATGCAGAACACCCAGAGCCAGATCTTGCTCAGCCAGCCCTTGTAGCGCATGGACTTGACCGGGCTACGGTCAAGCCAGGGCAGGACGAACAGCAAGGCAATCGAAGCACCCATGGCAACAACACCCAGGAGCTTGTCCGGAACCGCCCGCAGAATCGCGTAGAACGGTGTGAAGTACCAGACCGGAGCGATGTGCACAGGAGTCTTGAAGGCATTCGCCACTTCAAAGTTCGGCTTCTCGAGGAAGTAGCCGCCCATTTCCGGGAAGAAGAATACGATCGTGCAGAAGATGAACAGGAACACCACCACGCCGACGATATCTTTCACGGTGTAGTACGGGTGGAAGGCAATGCCGTCCAGCGGTACGCCGTTTTCGTCTTTGTGTTTCTTGATGTCCACGCCGTCCGGGTTGTTCGAACCGACTTCGTGCAGCGCCAGAATGTGCAGTACCACCAGACCGAGGATCACGATCGGCAAGGCCACCACATGCAGGGCGAAGAAGCGGTTCAGGGTAATACCGGAAATCAGGTAGTCACCACGGATCCACTGGGTCAGGTCGTTACCGATGACCGGGATCGCACCGAACAGCGAGATGATCACCTGGGCACCCCAGTAGGACATCTGGCCCCACGGCAGCAGGTAACCCATGAAGGCTTCAGCCATCAGCGCCAGGTAGATCAGCATGCCGAACACCCACACCAGCTCGCGCGGCTTCTGGTACGAACCGTAGAGCAGGCCACGGAACATGTGCAGATAAACCACGATGAAGAACGCCGAAGCGCCGGTGGAGTGCAACAGACGCAGGATCGAGCCGTACTCGACGTCGCGCATGATGTATTCGACGGAAGCAAACGCTTCTTCCGCCGACGGGGTGTAGCTCATGGTCAGCCAGACACCGGTAACGATCTGGTTGACCAGAACGAGCAGCGCCAGGGAGCCAAAGAAATAGAAGAAGTTGAAGTTCTTCGGGGCGTAATACTTGCTGAGATGGTCTTCCCACATTTTGGTTGCGGGAAAGCGCGCATCAACCCAATCCATGAACTTGCTCATCACGCTTTCTCCGTATCGACGCCAATGACAATGATGTCATCGGTCTCATAGGAATGCGGGGGAACTGGCAGGTTCAAAGGCGCGGGTTGCGACTTGTAGACGCGGCCAGCCAAATCGTAGTGGGAACCGTGGCAAGGGCAGAAGTAGCCCCCGACCCAATCCTTGCCCAGATCGGCAGGTGCCACTTCCGGACGGAAGGTCGGTGAGCACCCCAGGTGAGTACAGATACCGATCAGCAGCAGGACTTGCGGCTTGATCGAACGCGTTTGCGGGTCGACATAAGCCGGTTGTGTCGAGTTCTTGGAGGTGGGGTCAGACAACTGGCCCTCGATCTTTTTCAGATTCCCCAGGATTTCCTCGGTACGGCGGACGATGAACACCGGCTGGCCGCGCCACTCAGCAATCATTTGCTGACCTGGCTCGATTTTGCTGACATTCACTTTCACCGGTGCACCTGCGGCTTTCGCCTTGGCACTGGGAAACCATGACCCCACGAACGGGACCGCAGCCCCCACCGCTCCTGCAGCACCCACCACGGATGTGGCTGCTACCAAGAAGCGACGCCGGCCTGCATTCACGCCGTCATTGCTCATTCAGTCCTCTCCCATCAGCTTTGTGGCCTGTTAAATCAGGCGTCTACTAAGTAAAAATCTGAACTTATAAAAATTTTGCCGAATGGTAATGAAAAGCCCCAATTCTGACAAGGTAATTACCGAAGGGCTCCACTGCCAAGCCTTGCAGTATAGGGCCTCTGCGGATGTGGCAAGTTGTCACAGCGTAATTCCCTGATAAATCGCGCCCATAAAAAAACGCCCAGCTTCGCGAGAAGCTGGGCGTTCTTTTTGAACGTGAAAGCGAATTAACGCTTCGAGTACTGCGGACGCTTACGCGCTTTACGCAGACCGACTTTCTTACGTTCAACTTCACGTGCATCGCGGGTTACGAAGCCGGCTTTGCGCAGAGCACCGCGCAGAGTTTCGTCGTAGTCCATCAGAGCGCGAGTGATACCGTGGCGGATTGCGCCAGCTTGACCACTTACACCACCGCCGATCACGGTGACGTAGATGTCGAACTTCTCGACAGTCTCAGTCAATTCCAGCGGCTGACGAACTACCATGCGGGCAGTTTCGCGGCCGAAGAAATTATCCAGCGAACGGTTGTTGATGGAGATGTTACCAGTGCCCGGACGCAGGAAAACGCGTGCGGTTGCAGTCTTGCGACGGCCAGTGCCGTAATTTTGAGTCGCCGACATAATGAACTATTCCGTTAAAACTTCAGTTCTTGGGGCTGCTGAGCAGTATGAGGGTGAGCAGCGCCCGCATAGACTTTCAGCTTACGATACATGTCGCGACCCAGCGGGTTCTTAGGCAGCATGCCTTTGACCGCGGTCTCGATCACGCGCTCAGGGGCTTTAGCGATCAGCTTTTCGAAGTTGATCGACTTGATGCCGCCCGGGAAACCGGAGTGGGAGTAGTACATTTTGTCAGTGGTTTTAGCGCCAGTAACACGTACTTGCTCGGCGTTGATTACGACGATGTAGTCGCCGGTGTCAACGTGAGGAGTGTACTCAGCCTTGTGCTTGCCACGCAGACGGCTCGCGATTTCAGTGGCCAGACGACCCAGGGTCTGACCAGCAGCGTCGACGACAAACCAGTCGCGCTTTACTGTTTCCGGTTTAGCAGTAAAAGTTTTCATTCTTTATAGCCTCAGGGGCCGCCCTGTAAATTAGACGGCGGATCTTACTGAATAGTGCGTACTTTGACAAGTCAAAGGCAGCCGGATACAGACGCTTTCGGGGGCTCGGGTCGGCGCGTCCGTTCAACGGCAAGATTCTTCGGCGGCGGCGCATCACTTCCACTGCAGAAAGAGGTGCGCAATTATGCAGATTGCGAAAAATATTTCAACCTGCTTTTATGATTGTTTTGCCCAAGGAGCACCCGATGGACTATCGCCAGCTAGGCCGTACCGATCTGAACGTGAGTGCACTCTGCCTCGGCACCATGACCTGGGGCGAGCAAAACAGCGAGGCTGAAGCCTTCGCCCAGATCGAACGGGCCAAGAGCGCCGGGATCAATTTCATCGACACCGCCGAAATGTACCCGGTACCGCCCAAGGCCGAAACCTACGCCACCACCGAACGTTACATCGGCAACTATTTCAAAAGCCGCGGTGACCGCGCCGACTGGATCCTGGCGAGCAAGATCGCTGGCCCCGGCAACACCATCGATTACATTCGCGACAAAAACCTGCGGCACAACCGCCAACACATCAGCGAAGCCGTGGACGCCAGTCTCAAGCGCTTGCAGACCGATTACATCGACCTCTATCAACTGCACTGGCCGGAACGCAGCACCAATTTCTTCGGTCAGCTGGGTTACAAACACAAGATCGAAGCCAATCTAACGCCACTGGAAGACACCCTCGAAGCGCTGGACGAGCAGGTCAAGGCCGGCAAGATCCGCCACATCGGCCTGTCCAATGAAACCCCGTGGGGCACCATGCGCTTCCTCGCCCTCGCCGAAGCCCGTGGCTGGCCACGCGCGGTGTCGATCCAGAACCCCTACAACCTGCTCAATCGCAGCTTCGAAGTCGGCCTGGCGGAGATCGCGATCCGCGAACAATGCGGTCTGCTCGCCTACTCACCCTTGGCGTTCGGCTTCCTGTCGGGCAAATACGAAGGTGGCGCGCGCCCGCCCAAAGGTCGCCTGAGCCTCTACAGCCGCTTCAGCCGCTATTTCAACCCACAGTCGGAAGCAGCGTGCAGTCGTTACGTGGCACTGGCCCGTAAACACGGCCTGGACCCGGCGCAGATGGCGCTGGCGTTCGTCACACAACAGCCATTCGTGACCAGCAACATCATTGGCGCCACCACGCTTGAGCAACTGGACAGCAACATTGCCAGTGTCGATTTGAAGCTGTCGGATGAAGTGCTGGCAGGCATTGAGGCGATTCACCAGGATCAGCCGAATCCTGCGCCGTAACTTACGTCGACGATCGTTCCCACGCAGAGCATGGGAACGATCACGCTGCATTACAGCGACCGCGCAATAATCTCCTTCATGATTTCATTGGTCCCGGCATAGATCCGCTGCACCCGCGCATCCGCCCATGCCCGGGCGATCGGGTATTCCCACATGAAGCCGTAACCGCCATGCAACTGCACGCATTCGTCGAGCACCTTGCATTGCAGGTCGGTGCCCCAGTACTTGGCCATCGCCGCCGTCGGCACGTCGAGCTTGCCTTGCAGATGCAGTTCCAGGCAACGATCGACGAAGACCCGGCCGATCTGGATCTCGGTCGCCATTTCAGCGAGCTTGAAGCGGGTATTCTGGAAGTCGGCGATAGCCTTGCCGAACGCCTTGCGCTCACGGGTGTAATCCAGCGTCCATTGCAACGCCGCTTCGGCTGACGCCAAGCCACCCACCGCGACCGTCAAGCGCTCCTGCGGCAACTCTTGCATCAGGTAAGCGAAGCCCATCCCGGCCTGGCCCAGCAGGTTTTCCTTGGGCACTCGAACGTCCTGAAAGAACAGCTCCGAGGTGTCTTGAGCCTTCATGCCGACCTTTTCCAGACGCTTGCCCTTGGCGAAACCCGGCGTGTTGGCCTCCACCAGAAACAGACTGGTGCCCTTCGCCCCCGCCTTGGGATCAGTCTTGGCCACAACGATCACCAGGTCAGCCAGAAAGCCGTTGGTGATGAAGGTCTTCGAACCGTTGATCACGTATTCGTCACCCTCCAGCACGGCGGTGGTTTTCACCCCTTGCAGATCGGAACCGGCACCCGGCTCGGTCATGGCAATGGCCGTCACCATTTCGCCAGACACCAGCTTGGGCAGGTATTTGTGCTTCAGCGCTTCACTGCCGTAATGCAGGATGTAAGGCGCAACAATGTCCGAATGGAGAGAAAAGCCGATCCCGGTCAACCCCAGGCGGCCGATCTCCTCGATCACCACCGTGCTGTAGAGAAAGTCAGCGCCCAGCCCGCCGTATTCTTCCGGCAGATGGGAACAGAGCATCCCCGCCTCCCCCGCCTTGTTCCAGAGATTGCGGTCGATATAGCCTTGTTTTTCCCATTGCCCATGGAACGGCAAGGCCTCTTTTTCGAGGAACGTTCGCACGCTGTCGCGAAAAAGTTCGTGGTCGGGGCTGAACAAGGTTCTGGGGATCATGCGGCACCTGTCGTTATTGTTAGACGGAATTGACCTTCAGAGACTAAGCCTCGCTTCCGATACAGGACACTGGACACATCCGACAAAAAATAAGACGATCCAGCCGTCTGGTGACCACTTTCCCCTATAAAAATAAAGTTGAATTATGTCTAACCAAGTCTCAAAGCCCTTGCGGCGCGTCAGTATCCTGGCTATCGACCGGGTTTTCGCTTCCACCCTCATGCAAGCCAAGGATTTCTTCCACCTGGCCAGCCTGCGCTATGGCAAACAACTGGGCCAAGGCCTGACACCGGCGTTTGAAACCCGGTTGGTCAGCCCCGACGGCAAACCGGTGAACAGCTTCAGCGACGTGATCATGCCGGTGGACGGCGGCCTGGAAAATGCCGATGTCATCATCCTCCCCGCCTTCTGGGACGATTTCGACACTCTATGCAAACGTTATCCACAGGTCCTGCCATGGCTGCGCGAGCAACACGCCCGTGGCGCCGTGCTTTGCGGCGAGGCCACGGGGGTGTTCTGGCTCGCCGAAGCCGGGCTGCTCAACGGCAAGGAAGCGACCACTTACTGGCGTTTCTTCAACGCCTTCGCCGAACGCTTCCCGCAGGTTCAGCTCAATCAGGACAAACACCTGACCGACGCCGACAACCTGTATTGCGCCGGCGGCACCACCTCGGCCTGTGACCTCTACATTTACCTGATCGAGCGCTTTTGCGGCGCCAACGTCGCCCAGGCCGTGGCCCGCGACATTCTCTACGAAGTGCAGCGCAGCTATGCGCCGGGACGAATCGGCTTCGGCGGGCAAAAACTTCATCAGGACGTGATCATCCTGCAAATCCAGCATTGGCTCGAAGAGCACTTCGCCGATAAATTCCGCTTCGAAGACGTGGCCCGCGAACACGGCATGAGCATCCGCAACTTCATGCGCCGCTTCCAGACCGCCACCGGCGACAAGCCGCTGCATTACCTGCAACGGCTGCGCATCGAGACGGCCAAGGGCTTGCTGTCCGGCAGCCGCAAGAGCATCAAGACCATCAGCTATGAAGTCGGTTACGACGATGCGAGCTTCTTCGCCCGGCTGTTCCGCCAGCATACGGAGCTGTCGCCGAACCAGTATCGGCAGCAGTTTCAGCAGGCGGCTTAAGGACTAGACACAAATCCAATGTGGGAGCGGGCTTGCCCGCGAAAGCGGTGTATCAGTCGACATCAATGTTGAATGTCAGACAGCTTTCGCGAGCAAGCCCGCTCCCACAGGAAATCTGCCGCGCATGAAAAAGGCCTGCATTGCAGGCCTTTTTCATTTGCGAAATATCTTACGGCTTGTGCGCCCGGGACAGGAACTCGTGTGATTGCATCTCCAGCAAGCGGCTAAGCGTGCGCTGGAACTCGAAGGTCAGGCGACCGCCGGTGTAGAGGTCTTTAAGCTCGACTTCGGCAGAGATGATCAGCTTCACGTTACGGTCGTAGAACTCGTCGACCATGTTGATAAAACGCCGGGCGATGTCGTCGGTGGTGACACTCATCTGCTCGACATTGCTGAGCAACACAGCATGGAAGATCTTGCCCAGCTCGATGTAATCGTTCTGGCTACGTGGGCCGTCGCAGAGCTCGCGGAAGTCGAACCAGGCCACGTCATCGCAGGTACGCACGGCACGGATTTCACGATTCTCGATCACCAGTACATCGTTCTCGATGGCTGCCGTGCATTCCGGCGTCAGGGCCCGGAAGCTCTTGCGCAGGCTTTCCTGGGCGGCCTCGTCCAGCGGGAAGTGGAACAGCTCCGCTTGCTCCAGGTGACGCAGACGGTAATCGACGCCGCTGTCGACGTTGACGATCTCGGTGTTCTGTTTGATCAGCGCAATGGCCGGCAGGAAGCGCGCTCGTTGCAGACCGTCCTTGTACAGACCGTCCGGCACGATGTTCGAGGTCGCGACCAGGGTCACGCCGTTCTTGAACAGCTCTTCCATCAGCGTGCCCAGGATCATGGCGTCGGTGATGTCGGAGACGAAAAACTCATCGAAACAAATCACTCGCGATTCGTCGGAGAAACGCTTGGCGATGATGGTCAGCGGGTTTTTCTCGCCGCCCAGCGTCTTCATTTCTTCGTGTACGCGCTTCATGAAGCGGTGGAAGTGAGTGCGGGTCTTTTCCTTGAACGGCAGCGCTTCGAAGAAGGTGTCGACCAGGTAAGTCTTGCCGCGACCAACGCCGCCCCAGAAGTACAGACCCTTGACCGGCACCTGGTCTTTCTTGCCAAATAGTTTGCCGAGCAGGCCTGGCTTGTTCTGCGAGGCTGCGACCAGATCGTCGTACAGGCGCTGCAAATGACGCACCGCCGTTTCCTGGGCTGCATCATGGAAGAATTCCGGGCGTTTCAGATCAGCTTGATATCGTTCTAGGGGCGTCATAATTCGTTAGCAAGGCAACAAAAACGGGCCGTCACTGTAGCGACGGCCCGTGGGAATGGCAATCGGCCCTTGGTCGGACCGAGCCGTTGGTTATTCCTGAATCGGTGTCAACGCAACCCGCAACGCGTCGATGGCCGCATCACGAGCAGCGCTGTCGGCGAAGGCCGGGCTGTCGGCAACGCACTCGCCTTCCAGCCACACGCTGAAGCTCAGGTCTTCACTGCGTACGTCCAGCGGTTGGCCGGATTGCAGCTGTTTGGTCACTTGTCCTGCGGTTTTGCCGTCAGCGAAGTGGCGCGACAACAGCAGTTGTTCGCCATCGGCCGCCAGCAGACGGAAGCGGAAACTGCCGTCGTCTTCACGGAAGCTGACAAAACGCGCGGCTTTCGCGGCTTTCTTCTTGGTGACCGCAGCGACTTGGGTCTGGGCAATGAAAGAGCGCAGGCCGACTGCTTCACGCAGCTCGCCAAGGAACGGCGTGGCCACGGCACGGGCCTTTTTGGCGCCGATCTGCAGGATGTCTTCCAGGTCTGCCGGGCGCTCGATCAACTGGTGATAACGTTCGCGGGACTCGCCCAGCTCGCTGTCGAGCAGTTGGAACAGTCGGTTCTTCGCCTCCCCCCAACCCAGGCCCTGGAGCAATTCGCTGCGGAACTCGTCGGACTGTGCCGGTGTTGCGAAGGCCTGGAACAAGGTGAACAGGTGCGAATTGTCCGGATCCTTGGCTTCGCCCGGAGCACGGGAGTCGGTGACGATCCGCGAGATCGCGTCTTTCATCTCTTTGGCGCTGCTGAACAACGGGATGGTGTTGTCGTAGCTCTTCGACATCTTGCGACCGTCGAGGCCTGGCAAGGTGGCGACGCTTTCCTCGATCAGCGCCTCGGGCATGGTGAAGAACTCCTTGCCCTGGCCGAACAAGTGGTTGAAGCGCTGGCCGATGTCACGGGCCATTTCCACGTGCTGGATCTGGTCACGGCCCACCGGCACCTTGTGGGCATTGAACATCAGGATGTCCGCTGCCATCAGCACCGGGTAGCTGTACAGGCCCATGGTGATGCCCGCATCCGGGTCTTCGCCGTTCTCGACGTTCTTGTCCACCGATGCCTTGTAGGCGTGGGCACGGTTGAGCAGCCCCTTGGCGGCCACGCAGGTCAGCAGCCAGGTCAGCTCAGGGATTTCCGGGATGTCGGACTGACGATAGAAGGTCACGCGATCCACATCCAGACCACCGGCCAGCCAGGTCGCGGCGATTTCCAGACGCGAGCGCTGGATGCGCAGCGGGTCATCGCATTTGATCAGGGCGTGGTAGTCGGCCAGGAAGTAGAACGAATCGGCATTGCTGTCACGGCTGGCAAGAATCGCCGGGCGGATAGCCCCGGCGTAGTTGCCCAGGTGTGGCGTGCCGGTGGTGGTGATGCCGGTGAGGATACGGGTACGAGTCGTCATGGGTAATCGCTTGTCAGACTGCAATCAATTCGAAAGACGCGGCAGGATCAGATCCTTGAGATCGGTCAGCTTGCCATGAAAAAAGTGTCCGCATTCTGCCACTTTCAGCAGCTCATGGGGGCGATCGAGTGCGTCGGACCAATCGTAAACGAGTTGCGGATCGATCACTTCGTCGGTTTCCGGCTGGATCAGGGTCAATGTACCTTGTTGCGGCAATTGATCCTGATCACCCAGACGCATGACCGCAGGCGCGACCATGAACAGATGCTTGATCTGCTCGCCCGTGGCTTCCAGGCGTCCGCCGAGACTGGCCGCAACAAAACCGCCGAAGGAGAAACCGAACAGGGTCAAAGGTAATTCAGGATGTTTGGCCAGCAGCCACTCGGCCGCTGCCTGGGCATCGTCGACTTCGCCGGTGCCCATGTCGTGCATGCCTTCACTGGCACCGACGCCACGGTAATTGAAACGCAAGGTAACCAAACCGGCATCGCGTGCGGTGCGCTGCAAGGTCGAGACGACTTTGTTGAGCATGGTGCCGCCTTGCACCGGGTTCGGATGGCAGATCAGCGCCAGGCCCCGGGGCTGTTCAATATCCAGGCTCTTGTTTTCCAGATACAGGGCTTCCAGTTGGCCGACTGGGCCGTCAATCACTACAGGGGTTTCGCGCATAAGCAAGGAAGGAACTCCGTGACCTCGAATCGGGTCGACTCGTCTAGCCAATTGTCTGTGCCAATCTATTGCGAGTGAATCGCGGTATACAGCGCAGGTTCGAGCCGTTAACGTAAAGCAAAGCCGTTTATAGAGGAAGGACTCGTGGAACACTCGCTCTTAGTTTGGTTGTTGCCGACTCTTGCCCTGGTTGTGGGTGTCGCCATTGGATTCCTGATCGCTCGCCTGGTGCCGAATGCCGCGCCTAACCGCACGCAACGTCAGCTGGATGATATTCAGGAACGTTTTGACAATTATCAGAACGAAGTGGTCACCCACTTCAACAGCACTGCAAACCTGGTCAAGAAACTGACTCAGAGCTATCAGGAAGTGCAGGATCATCTCGCCGAGGGCGCCAACCGCCTGGCCCTGGACGAGCAGACTCGCCAACGCTTGCTGGCTGCCCTGCACGCCGACGCGGCGCAGGCTCCACGGGAACGCCTGACGCCACCGCGCGATCAGGAACCGCCTCGCGATTACGCTCCCAAAGCCCCGAACGCGCCGGGCATGCTCGATGAGCATTACGGCCTGAAGAAGTAATCAGGTTTCGCGCGACATGAAAAAGCCCTCGGACGAGTGATTGTCCGGGGGCTTTTTCATTTCTGAAGCGTTTCATCGCCTGTTCAGGCCTCTTCGCGGGCAAGCCCGCTCCCACAATGGATCGGCGATGAGCGAAATATTGTGACAGCCATGCTTGCCCGCGAAGAGGTCAGTACAGGCGGCACAAAAAAAATGCCCGATCATTTAAGGATCGGGCATTTTCATTTCAGGGAGAGATCAGCTGCTTATGGGTACTGCTGAACAGTGCCTGGCTGTTGCTGACCGCCATATTGCTGGCCCGGAATCGCCTTCAGGTTGACCTCGACACGGCGGTTCTGCGCCCGGCCATTGGCATCACCGTTGCTGGCAATCGGGTTATCCGGCCCGGCGCCACGTGCCGACAGGTTGGCGCCGCTGACACCCTGGGAGGTCAGGTAGGTCGCCACGCTCTGCGCACGACGCTGGGACAGGTCCATGTTGTGCTGACGGCTGCCGGTGCTGTCGGTGTAGCCGACGATCTCGATCTGGTTCTGGTTGAACTCCTTGAGCGAGCCCGCCAGATTGTTCAGCGGCTGATAGAAGCTCGACGCGATGTTCGCCGAATCGGTGGCGAAGGTGATGTTGCCCGGCATGATCAGCTTGATCTGATCGCCCTGGCGCTGCACCTCAACCCCGGTGTTGGCCATGCTGGCGCGCAGCTTTTTCTCCTGCTGGTCGGCGTAGTAACCGTAACCGGCGGCGGAAGCCCCCACCACGGCGGCGCCAATCAGCGCGCCCTTGCCACGGTTATCGTGACTGATGGCAGCACCGGCCAGCGCACCGGCCAGGGCGCCGAGGCCACCGTATTTGGCGGTTTTGCTCATGCCCGTGGAGCTGCCATCGGCCTGACCCTGGTTGTCATAAGGGTTCGGCGATGCACAACCGGACAACAGAGCCACTGCAGTAGCGACAACGATCAAACGACGCGAGGTGAACATGGAGGAGCTCCTACTTTTTTGCATTCTGTGGTGCAACGGACTTAAGCAATGAACCTTTGCGGGCGTTGGATCACTGGCAACGACAAAAATTCCGTCAAAGCCCTTCAAGCTCTTACAAAGGGGTTACCGCGCATTTCATCGCCCAGACAGGTGTCCGGACCATGCCCGGCCACTACGGTTGCCTCTTCATCGAGGGTATACAACCGCTGCTTGATCGATCGCACGAGCGTTGCCTGATCGCCACCCCACAAATCCGTGCGCCCTACCCCACGCTTGAACAGCGTGTCACCGGCAATCAGCAGCTTAGCCTCTGAAAACCAGAAGCTCATGGAACCTGGTGTATGACCCGGCGTGTGCAACGCCACGCCACACCCGCACGCCAACTCTTCATCATCGGCCAACCAGCGATCCGGCGATGGCACCGGGGTGTAAGGCACGCCGAACATCTGGCACTGCATCTCCAGATTGTCCCAGAGAAATTGATCTTCTTTATGCAGGTGCAGGGTCGCGCCGGTTTTCTCCTTCATCTGGCCGGAGGCCAGGAAGTGATCGAGGTGCGCGTGGGTATGGATGATGCTGACCACCTTCAGGCCCAGGGCGTCGAGCCGCGCCAGAATCAGTTCGTGATTGCCACCCGGGTCGACCACGATGGCCTTTTTGGTGATCGGGTCGCCGATGATTGTGCAGTTGCACTGCAACGGGCCGACGGGGAAGGTTTCGCGGATGAGGGTGGGTTGCTGAGACATCGGGCACGCTCGGAAAACAGGAATGGCCAATTTTGGCACAAAATTGCCTTAATCCATTTATGCGCATCTGCTTCGTAACAATGCGTTACCCCAATACCCCCAACTCCTTCGCCCGAGCCACGGCCTGCGTACGCCGCTCCACCCCCAACTTACTGTTGATATGACTGGCATGGGTCTTGACTGTGTGCAATGAAATAAACAACTGATCACTGATTTCCTGATTCGAACACCCTTGCGCGATCAGCCGCAGAACGGCCAGCTCGCGCGTACTGAGCTGTTCCGAAGGGGATGACTCCACCACCGCTCGGGAAACCATGGCCGGAAGTTTTTCCGAGAGGCTCTGCGAAACGGCCGTCGGCGCACAGAGTTGAAGTTGCCCACGCAGCCAGTCCGCGTGCTCAGCCAGTAATCGGTCAAACGGTTGCAGGACACCTCCGGCGGCCGCTTCCAAAGCCTGGGCCAGCGCCTTGCGGGCCTCGGGTTCGCGCCCGCTCACCAGCAACAGCATGACTTTCTGACTCAGCGCCATCACGCTGAGCATCTGCCGGCCACTGCGCTGACCGTGTTCATGCAGTGCGTTCAAGCGCCCTTCGGCGAGCATGGGCTGGCCCTTCATCATGTCCAGCACCGCCTGTTGCAACTCAATGTGCAGCGGCAGTTGTGGATGGAATTCCGGGGGGGCCGCCGGGTGCTCGCCGTTGTAGGTCTGGCCCAATCGCGCGAGCCAGGCTTCGGCCAGATCGATGCGGCCCTGGGCCAGCCACAGCTCGCATTTGACCAGGGTAATCATCGCCAGATAGTAAATCGGCGGAACGTCCCAGATGTGCATCAGCCGCTCGGCCTCGGCGAGTTCGGCGAAGGCTTTTGCAAATTCGCCGCTGCTGCCGTCCAGCCGGGCAATAACACAGTGGCCGATCAGTACGCTGATGTCACGACAGGCCCTGGCTTCACCCAACCCCGCGAGCAAACGTGCCCGTGCGGCCTGGGGTTGCAAGCGCAGGGCCAGTAAAAAACCCTCGTACAAGGTCAGGCGTGCGCGCACCGCATAGAGTCGTTGAGGGGATAAACCTTGCAAGCGTTGCAACCCCTGACGGACTTCATCCAGTGAACGAAGAATCTCCCCACGCGCCTGCAGCACGCGGGCGCGATCGTAATGAGCCAGCGCCTCGAACAGCGGATTGCCGACCCGTTGCGCCAGCTCCAGGGACTCACGGTTCAACCCTCGTGCACGCCAGAGGTCGCTGTCGGCAATGGCCAGATTGGATAAAGTCGAGAGGCACATCAGCCGCTGCCCATAGCGTTTGGCCGGCAGGCTTTCCAGTGCTTCGGTGCAATAGAGCAACGTCAGCTCGCGATTGCCTCGCCCCCGGGCAATGATGCCGCTCAGGGCCAGCCATTGCGCCAGCATGGATTTTTGCGCGGTAGCCGATGGGGCCGGCAGGAAGCGGCTCAGATGACTGGCCAGCTCCTCGGCAGCGTCCAGCTGGCAGGCCAGCCCCAACGCCCAGCTGTAGAGCACGATCAGCCGTGGCGTGCTGATCAACAGGCTGTCGGGCAAGTCCATTTTCCAGCGCAGCAGCATGCCGACGTTCTGCTCGGCCAGCAGCTGTTCTTCAGAGAGGTTTTGTACCAGATTTGCTGCAACGTCCAGATGCCCGGCACGCAACGCCTGCTCTACCGCCTCATCGAGTAACCCTTGGGCATTGAACCAGCGGCAAGCACGCAGATGGAGGCTGGCCGTCGGTACCATCGCCTGGGCGGTGGGCCGGCTGCGCAGCAGGTCGGAAAACAGGTGGTGATAGCGAAACCAGTGACCGTGTTCGTCCAGCGGCACCAGGAACACCTGATGCGCCAGCAGGAAACGCAGGATCTCGGCGCTGTCATGGGCTTCGCGCACGGCGTCGCACAGTTCGCTGCAAAAGCGCTCCTGAGGCGCGGTCTCGTACAGGAATGACTGCACCTCGGCGGGCAGGCAATCGATGACTTCTTCGAGCAGGTAATCGCGAATCAGCCCTTCCCCACCGTACAACGATTGGGGCAATGCGCCCTCACTGCCCGCCTCGGAGGCCGCCAGCAGCCAGAAGCGCAACCCGGCCACCCAGCCTTCACTGCGCTGGATCAGATTCTCCAGCGCCTCGCCACGCAATGAAATGCTGTGTCGATCAAGCAGGCTCAGGGCTTCATCGTGGGTCAGTCGAAGATCCTGCTCATGCAGCTCGAGCAACTGTCGCGACAGCCGCAGCCGCGCCAGATGCCAGTCGGGACGCTGCCTGCTGGTGACCATGACCAGCAGGCCATCGGGTAAATGATTGAGGAAAAACTGCAGACAACGATCAAGCACCGGGCCTTGGGCCAGATGATAGTCATCAAGCACCAGCAGCAGCGGCTTACCGGGTGAAAGATGCACGGCCAGTTCATCGAGCAAACCGTCCAGCCATTCTTCGAAGGCAAATGGCTGATGACGTTGGCGCATTTTCAGCAGCCCCAGCGCCTGACTGCCCAGTTGCGGAAAATACTCCTGAAGACCTTCGAGCAACCGCTCAAGAAAGCGGCCGGGATCGCTGTCCCGTGGACTTAAACCCAGCCACAGGCTTTGCCAGTGATCCGGTAGTCCCTGACAAAACTCCACCGCCAATGAACTCTTGCCGAACCCCGCCGGCGCGCTGACCAGCAGCAGCCTGCCACCCAGGCCTGCACTCAGGCGCTCGCACAGACGCGGCCGCAGCACATGGCCGTCGGGCAGTGGAGGCCGGAAAAAGCGCCCGTCCAGTGCCGCGACGGCAACGCTTGCAGGACCCGGAAGTGGGGACAGATCAGTCATGGCCGGCTCTTGTTTGAAATACTGATGGCGGCGTTACAGATGTCCGCAGCCTAGCGGTAAACGAAGAGCTATTGAAGGTTATTGCTACAAATGACTACAAAAAGACTACAACCAAAAATGTCGGTATACCGGACAGCTGCTACGACGCTCTTTATGAACTTCCAAAAAAAAGCCCCGAACCAGTCGGGGCGTTTTTTTCGAGGATGCGGCCTCGGGTTACAACGTTTTTAGCGAACGCCTTCCTGACGCAACGCGGCCGGAGTGAAATCGGCGGTGCTGGCGGTGAAACCGAAGTTATAGGCCGACTTCTCTTCGTTCTTCATGCCCAGTGCCAGGTAGCGGCCCGACTGCAGGTCGTACAAGGTTTCGAGGGCATACCACGGCACTTGCTTGTCGTAGTAGTTCTCGGAGTGAGCCTCGGCGACGCGCCACAGTTGCCCGCGACCGTCGTAGTGGTCGACCACAGCCGCCTGCCAGGTGTCTTCGTCGATGTAGAAGTCACGTTTGGCGTAGATGTGACGCTGACCTTCCTTCAGGGTCGCGACCACATGCCAGACCCGACGCAGTTCATAGCGAGCCAGATCCTGGTTGATGTGACCGGCCTTGATGATGTCGGCGTACTTCAGCTGTGGCGAATCGAGCTTGTAGCTGTCGGAGGCGATGTACATCTCTTTCTTGCCTTCGAGCTTCCAGTCATAGCGATCCGGCGCACCGTTGTACATGTCCAGGTTGTCGGAGGTACGCAGGCCATCGGCAGCGGTACCCGGCCCGTCGTAGGACACTTGCGGCGCACGACGCACACGGCGCTGCCCGGCGTTGTAGACCCACGCCGAACGCGGTTCTTTAACCTGGTCGAGGGTTTCATGCACCAGCAGCACGCCACCGGCCAGACGAGCCGGCGCGGTCACTTTCTGCTTGAAGTAGAACAGGATGTTGCCCGGGTTCTTCGGATCGAAATCCTTCATCCTGTCGCGGAACACGAACTGATCCTCGAAATACACCAGGCTGAACGAGCCGTTCGGCTGCGGCGTGGCCTGGGTTATCAGACGGGTCACACTGCCGCCGCGATAACGGGTGATGTGGTTCCAGATCACCTCAACGCCGCTTTTCGGAATCGGGAAAGGGATCGCGGTTTCGAAGTTCTCCAGACCATTACCGCCGGACACTAGATTAGTGTTGGTAGCGTTCTTCTTGATGGAGGCAAACACCTCATCCGGCACGGTGGCGCCGCGATGGGATGGATAGACCGGCATCTTGAAGGTTTCCGGGTAGCGCTTGAACATCGCGTACTGGCCCGGCGCGAGCTTGTCCTTGTACTGGTCGACGTTCTGCGCGGTGATGGTGAACAGCGGTTTTTCACTCGCGTACGGATCAGACAGAAACCCCTTGCTGTCCACGCTACCGGCGTTTTTCGGCATGGGTTTCCAGGCAGGGATCGAGCCGTCGGCGTTGCCTGCCATCTCGGCCCCCATCGGGGTCAGGCTCTTGCCCAGCTTGTCCGCTTCGGCCGCAGGGACCGCCGCCATGACACCGGTCGCCAGCAGCGAAAGCCCCAGAACGCCAACGTGGAACAGACTCTTTGTTATTTTCATAAATGTGTTCGTCCTGAAAATACAGTGCTTAGAAGTTCACGCCGAAGCTGAGCGCAACGAAATCGCGGTCATCCACGGTGGTGTACTTGCCGTCGAAGAAGTTGGTGTACGCCAGGCTCGCGGTGTAAGTGTTCTGGTATTCGGCATCCAGACCCAGGCTCACCGCCTTACGACCTTCCTCGAAGTTGCCGCCAGGGCCGGGCGAGTAACCGCTCACGTCGTGGGACCAGGCCACGTTCGGCTTGAGGTTCACCCCGGCAAATACGTCGTTGTAATCCCAGATGGCCCGGGCGCGATAGCCCCACGAAGTGGCCGTAGTGAAGCCGTCGTTGTTGCAATTACGGCTGCGGTTGTTGGTGGCAGCACCTGCGCCGGCACCGTTGATGGTGCTGGTGTTGAGAATCGCCGAACAGGTGTCGAGGCCACCGGTGGACGGCAATTCACCAGGTCCGTAGACCGGGTCACGGCCATAACGGACATCAGAGCTGCTTTCCAGGCCGCCGACATGGGTCACGCCCACTTCGCCCACCAGGGTCAGACGGCTGGCGCCCATGACCTGATCGAAGAAGTGCGTCAGGGTGGTCTGGAACTGGGTGATTTCCTTGCGGCGATAGCCATGCAAGTCCTGACCTGGCACACCATTCAGCAGCGAAGCATTGGTCAGGGCGCCACCCAATGGACGCACGCCGGCGAACAGAATGTCGGTGGAGTTGAGTTGCACCGGTGCGTTCGGACGGTAGCTGATCTCGCCACTCCACGCCGTGCCGGTGGGCAGGGTGGTGGAGAAGCTCAAGCCATAGAGGCGGATGTCTTCCGGGTACTCGACAAAATAGTTCGAGTTACCCGCGACCACCAACGGCGCCAGAGCCCGAAGCGCCCCCGGCAAGGCCGCTGCCCGCGCATAGGCCGATGCTGGAGCCCCCGTAGCGCTGAAGATCGGCGCACGGCTGTGATAGTTCATGAAGTAGGCACCGAACTCGGTGTCCAGCGGCTCGAACATGTACTTGAGGGACGCGCCCCACTGGCCGCTGTCCCGTGCATCGCGATCAGGGCCACGACGTACCAGTACACCTTCGTCGTTAACGTCGACGCCCAGCCTGGTCAATGTAGGCAAGGCGGCGCCCGGAATGGTCGAACGCTTGTTCAGCACGCGCAGGTTGTTGTCGCAACCGTCGGCAATGATGTCGGGTTGGGAGAAGAAGGTGCCGCAGTTATCGACAACGGTCTGGTCCCATTCCAGTTGATAGAAGGCTTCGGCCGACAGCGTGTCGGTGAGGCTCTGGGACACGTAGAACATGTTGACCGGAATCAGACCTTCCTTGACCTCGGCGCCAGGACGACGGAATGCGGATACGTCGATCGGGTTGATCGAGTTGATACCGCCGCCGATGAAGGTACTTTCACCCCAGCTCACCACCTGTTTGCCCAGACGCACGGAGCCCGGCTGATCGGCAATGGAGTAATTATGGTAGACGAAGGCGTCGAGGATCTGGCCGCCGGAAGACTTGGCGCCTTCCTTGCGATTGCTGTCGCTGATGTCCTTGAATTCGCGGCTTTCATCCTTGAGTTCGAAGTCGTACCAGTATTTGCCCCGGACAAAGACCCCGGTGTCGCCGTATTTCAATTCAAGGTCATGGATACCCTTGAAGATTTTCGAGAAGGTTTCACCGCTCTTGAAGTTGGCGTGACCGTCATCGGACGTCTGGGACAGGCCATGGCCCCCGTTATTGACACCGATGAGGTTCTTGTTGGGACTCTGAGTAGACCAACTGGCCCCGATCGACAGGGATGAGTCGAATTGACCTTCGATTTCACCGACGTTGAAACTGACGCCGAATGCTGGCCCGGCGAGCGAAGAGGCGAGACTGACCGCCAGGGGCAGTTTCGCCCGGCGCCAGAACTGGTTTACTGATGTCATCGACGCTACTCCATGTGCATTATTGTTATGGCTGAGTACTTTTAAAAACGTTGTGGGTGACCGGAAGCCAAGTGGTCCCGAAGTCACTCCAAAGTTGCATTGCCCCGTTTTGTGCGTGAGCTCCGTTCTTAAAAATCCTTGAGCGGACTATAGCCAGCAGGTAGTAGTGCTTGATCCCTCTAAAGTGTGATTTGCAGCTGCCGGCCACTCTGGAACAGTCCTTTCGCCAGTCCGACACATGTCGGCACGGCAAGGATGGCTGAAAATTCGGATTTCACAAGCCAAGCGCTTGCTTGGTGGCTCTGGCGCGCCCTTTCGGGCACGCCAGATGACGCTTAAAGCGTCGAGAGGAAGGTGCTGTTGTTGGCCTGCCATTCGGTGATGTCGACGCGGATGCGCTTCTTGTCGAGTTTGCCGACGCTGGTCTTGGGAATTTCAGTAACAACGGCAATCTGGCTCGGGATGGCCCATTTGCTCAAGTGCCCCTGCTCAACGAACGGCTTGAGATGCTCCTTGAGTTCCCTGGCCCCGATCTGATGCCCTTCGCGAACCACCAGCAGCGCAAACGGGCGCTCGCCCCACTGCGGATCGGCGATGCCCACCACTGCTACCTCGCGTACCGCAGGGTGGCGGCTGATCAGGTCTTCCAGATCCAGGGAAGAGATCCACTCGCCACCGGTCTTGATCACGTCCTTGATCCGGTCACGAATGTCGATCACCCCCATGCTGTCCAGGGTCGCCACGTCGCCGGTGTGCAGCCAGCCCCCGGCCCAGAGCTCGGCGCCCTTCTGTGGCTCGTTGAAATAACCCTCGGTGAGCCACGGCGCACGCAGCACCAGTTCGCCCTGGGTCTCACCATCGGCAGGCAGGAAGTTGCCGTCGGTGTCGATGATCGCCGCCTCGACCAATGGCCCCGGCACTCCGGCCTTGATCCGGTAAGTGGTGCGTTCGTCTTCGGTGCCGGCCATCAGCTCATCGTTAAGGTGCGCGCACGATACCAATGGCCCGGTTTCCGACATGCCGTAAGCGGCGGTCAACTGAATGCCCTTGGCTTTGGCTGCTTCATACAGCGCACGGTTGAGCGCACTGCCGCCGATGACGATTTTCCAGCCACCGAAATCGATGTTTTGCGCAGCCTTGGCATTGAGGACCATTTGCAGGATGGTCGGCACACAGTGGGAGAAGCTCACCTTCTCCTTGCGCCACAATTCCACCAGATACTCGGGGTCGTAACGGCCCGGATAGACCTGCTTGAGCCCGAGCATGGTCGCCACATACGGCAAGCCCCAGGCGTGCACATGGAACATTGGGGTGATCGGCATGTACACGTCGTTGGTACCCAACAGGCGCACGCTGTCGATGGCCCCCATGATGGTCGACACGCCCATGGTGTGCAGCACCAGTTGCCGGTGGGTGAAATACACGCCTTTGGGGTTACCGGTGGTGCCGGTGGTGTAGAACGTGGTGGCCACCGAGTTTTCGTCGAAGTCTTCAAAGTCGTACTGCGGGCTCGCGGCGGCCAATAATTGCTCGTACTCGCCGACAAGGTTCGGCAGCTCGGCAGTCTTTTCCGGCAAGTCGGTCAGCAGCAGGGTTTTCTCCACCGTGGTCAGGTGCCCGGCAATCGCCTTGTACAACCCGACGAACTCGCTGTTGACCAGCACAAAGCGGTCCTCGGCGTGGTTCATGGTGTAGAGAATCTGTTCCGGCGACAGTCGCACGTTAATGGTGTGAATCACCGCGCCGATCATCGGAATGGCAAACATGCATTCCAGGTAGCGATGGCTGTCCCAGTCCATCACCGCCACGGTATCACCGGCCTTCACGCCGGCCTCTGTCAGCACATTGGCCAGCCGCGCAACCCGCTCGATCAGGGTCGGATAGCTGTAGCGCAACTGATCGCGGTAGATGATCTCGCGAGTTTTTTCGTAACGAGCGCCGGACATCAGCAGCCGTTTAATCAACAGCGGATACCGGTAAGCGCCCTCGGCTGGAGGAATAACGCGAGTCTGCAACATAAGAGTCCCTTTTTGACTGCACAGTCTTGGCTGCTAAAGCTAAGCACTCTAGAGGCCTTGAACGCCAGTCAAATCAGCCAAAGGTATGATTTGCAGAGCCGTACAAATGCTAGCTTTGCGCCAGCATTTGCGAGAGTTCGTCAGCCGTTACGCCATTTTTCCGAGGGCAGCCTCGGCTGGTGTCCGGGGGAAAACCATTGCAGCCACGAAGGTCAACGCCGCAATACTCGCCAATATCAGGTAAAGGCCTACAAAACCTTGGCGCGGTTCGACGAACGAAATCAGCGGAATCGCGGTAGCACTGGCACCGAACGATAAACAGTAACGCAGCGCGAAGATTCGGGATTGCCATTGCGGCGCGACAAAGTTGGCGACCATCGCATCATTCACCGTAACCTGGCCAAACACCACGAACATGAACGCCGCACCCAACACGATCACGGCCCAGCCGTCGACATAGGCCAACCCGAACAACAGTGGCGCCTGGCACAGCGTCAACACTATGAACGGCCATTTCAGACTGAAACGATGCAAGACCCGGCCGATGCTCAACTGCGCCACGGCGCCGAAGGCATATGCCAGGCTGACCACGACGCCAAGGATTTGCGGTGAAGTAAACAAATCGTGCAGGCGTTCCTGAAACAATTTCGGATAGGTCATGGTCGTGGCGTTGAACACCACACCGCCGGTCGCGGTGGCCAAGGCCAGTACGCCGAACACCATGACCATGGAAATCCGCTGGCCAGCCGCATCTTTGAGCGGTGTGTGCGCACGCTTGGGGATCGGTTCTTCGCGCACCTGAAACGCGAAACCGATGCCCAGCCCAATCGCCACCACGCCAGGCAAAACGAATGCCGAACGCCAGCCGAGTTGCGCCACCAGCAACCCGGTGATCAGCGCCGAAAACGCCACGCCAAGGTTGCCCCACATACCGTTGATACCGATTTCGCGGCCCCGGTTGTGCGCGTAAGCCACCAGCATCGCGGTGCCCACCGGGTGATAGATCGCGGCGAAAATACCGATCAGCGTCAGGCCGAGTACCAGCATCGGTGCGCTGCTGCTCACGCCGGTAAAGATCGCCGAAGCGCCAATGCCGAAAAAAAACACCAGCATCATTTTCCGTCGGCTCCAGCGATCCCCCAGCCAGCCGGCCGGCAGCGAACAGGCGCCAAAGGCAATAAAGCCACCGAGAGACAGGCCGATCAGCGCGGCGTAGTCCAGTGCGAAGGCCTGGGTCATGCCGAGAACGGCGGCGGGGAAAATCAGCATGAACATGTGATCGATCACATGGGCTGCGTTGATATAGCGGAGGACATTTCTGGATTGGTTCATCGCGGCACGCTTACGTTGTAGTGAGCGGCTTATGCTAAGTTGGCGAAAAAGAGTAATTCTGACAACAAAGTCATTGGATCTGACATGTTAATCAGCCATTTCCTGCACGGGCCGGTCAGCGCCTATCCACGAGATTACGTGGACGGTGCTCACCAGGAACTGCATCAACACCGCGAAGCTCAGTTGCTGTACGCCGTTTGCGGCACCATGCGAGTGGTCACTGCGCAAGGTGCCTGGGTCATTCCACCAACCCGAGCCGTGTGGATTCCACCATTGGTGGCGCATGAAATTTTCATGTCGGGCGAGGTGCGCATGCGTTCGCTGTTCATTGCCCCCGAACTGTCGCCGCCAACGCTGCAACAGTGTTGCGTGCTGGCCGTCACGCCACTGCTGCGTGAGCTGATCCTGCGTGCGGTGCAAGGTCCGCAACACGCGAAAAACTCATTGATTCAGCGGCTGATGCTGGAAGAAATCGCCAGCCTGGAAAACCTTCCGCTACACATTCCAATGCCCGAAGATCGACGCCTGCTGGGCATCTGCCTGGCGCTGATGCGCACACCGAATCACTCCAACACCCTGGAAGACTGGGCACAGCAGGTCGGCGCCAGTTCTCGAACCTTGGCGCGGCTGTTCCAGCAGCAACTGAAGATGAATTTCAATGCCTGGCGCCAGCAACTGCGCCTGATGGAAGCCCTGCCGCGTCTGCTCGCCGGGGAAAGCGTGCAGAGCGTGGCGCGCGATCTGGGCTACGGCAGTGCTCGGGCGTTCAGCGCGATGTTTCGCCGCTTGCTCGGGGAAAACCCTCGGGAATACCTGAACGCGCTGAACAAATTGAGCGAACTCAATCCCCCGTAGACACTCAGCGCGATCAATGCATCTCGGTGAACGCGAGTTTCACGCCGATGGCGATCAGCACCGCGCCCATGGTCCGGTCGAACCAATGGCCCATGCGGGCGAAACCAGCACGCACGCGCTGTTGACTGAACAACATCGCCACCAGGCAAAACCAGAGCGCCGTTGCCGCTGCCAGATAGATCCCGTAA
The DNA here is from genome assembly GCF_030687145.1 of Pseudomonas sp. FP1742. Classification (NCBI taxonomy): domain Bacteria; kingdom Pseudomonadati; phylum Pseudomonadota; class Gammaproteobacteria; order Pseudomonadales; family Pseudomonadaceae; genus Pseudomonas; species Pseudomonas sp. FP1742. The sequence goes on from NZ_CP117460.1 coordinate 5,577,417, forward strand.
CCGGCCTGTACCGCCAACGGCGTGTGCGGGTTGATCACCACGGTGAACAGCGACAGGAAAAACAGCGTGGCTTTCGGGTTCAGGCCATTGGTCACGAACCCCGCAGTGAAAGCGCCCCGCGCGGTGCGCTCACCCGCTTCCTGGTGCAGGTCGTCAGCTGCAGGTTTGGCCGGTTGTGCGCGCAGGGCCTTGTAGCCGATGTACAGCAGGTACGCGGCAGCGGCCCATTTCAAGGCGTTGAACAGCACGATCGACTGAGACACGATCAGCCCGATCCCCAGCAGCGAATAACCAACGTGCAGGAAAATCGCCGAACCGACGCCCAGCGCCGTCCAGGTCCCGGCACGGCGACCGTGAGTCACGCTCTCTCGCACCACCACGGCGAAATCCGGGCCCGGGCTTGCAACAGCCAGCAGGTGAATCAGCGCAACGGTCAAGAATTCTGTCCAGTACATGGGGGCTCCTTTTGGCCAAGCGTAACTGCTTGTTTCATCTGGTAGGCTCGGCAGATTACGCCCTCAGTTCAATGCACAAAAGGTACAGTTGATGACGAACTCTCGCCGCGCCGTTTTCCTTGACCATCCGTCCCTGGACCTCGGCGATCTCGACCTCAGTCCGTTGCGCGACTGCTTCAGCGACTTGCAACTGTTCGCCCAGACTACGCCTGCGCAAGTGATCGACCGCCTCAAAGGCGCCACCGTCGCCATCAGCAACAAAATCCTGATCGATGCGGCGGCCATGGCGGCCAGCCCCGAGTTGAAGTTGATCCTGATCACCGCCACCGGCACCAATAACGTCGACCTTGCCGCCGCTCGCGCCCATGGGATCACCGTTTGCAATTGTCAGGGTTACGGCACGCCGTCGGTGGCCCAGCACACGATCATGTTGTTGCTGAACCTGGCGACGCGCCTGGCCGACTATCAAAGAGCCGTCGCCGAAGGTCGCTGGCAGCAGGCTAAACAGTTCTGCCTGCTGGATTACCCGATCGTCGAACTCGAAGGCAAAACCCTCGGCCTGCTCGGCCACGGGGAACTGGGCAGTGCCGTGGCACGACTGGCCGAAGCGTTCGGCATGCGTGTTTTGCTGGGGCAGATTCCCGGGCGTCCTGCCCGGCCGGATCGCTTGCCGCTGAATGAACTGCTGCCGCAAATCGATGCCCTGACCCTGCACTGCCCGCTCAACGAACACACTCGCCACTTCATCGGTGCCCGCGAACTGGCTTCGATGAAGCCCGGTGCTTTCGTGGTCAACACCGCACGCGGTGGCTTGATTGACGAGCAGGCCTTGGCCGACGCCCTGCGCAACGGCCACCTGGGTGGCGCGGCCACCGACGTGTTGAGCGTCGAACCACCGAGTGCGGGCAACCCGCTGTTGGCCCAGGACATTCCACGGCTGATCGTCACCCCGCACAATGCCTGGGGCAGTCGCGAGGCGCGGCAACGGATCGTTGGCCAGTTGACGGAAAACGCTCAGGCTTATTTCAGCGGTAAAGCGCTGCGGGTCGTCAGTTGATAAACTGCGGCACTTTTTTTCAAGGAGCAGAGTATGGATCCGCGCAGTGAAGTACTGCTTCGTCAGGCCGAGTTGTTCCAGGGTTCGGTATTGCTGGCCGGTTTGCCCGCCGACGACTTGCTGGGCCGCTTGCCCGATGCCCACGGCTGGTGCTGGCATGCCGGCGATCAAGCCGCGCTGGACGCCCGTTTCGCCGGGCGCAGCCATTTTGGCGTGAATGCGCCCGAGCGCGAATTCGACAGCGCCGTGGTGTTTCTGCCCAAGTCCAAGGACCTGACCGACTACCTCCTCAACGCCCTCGCTTCTCGTCTGGCCGGTCGTGAGTTGTACCTGGTGGGCGAAAAACGCAGTGGCATCGAAGGCGCCGCCAAGCAGCTCAACCCCTTCGGCAAACCACGCAAGCTCGACAGCGCACGGCATTGCCAGCTCTGGCAGGTCACCGTGGCCAATGCGCCAGAAGCCAAGTCGCTGGAAAGCCTGGCCCAGACCTATGAACTGCCGTTGGCCGAAGGGCCGTTGAAAGTCATCAGCCTGCCGGGTGTGTTCAGCCACGGCCGACTGGACCGTGGCAGCGCCCTGTTGCTGGAGCATCTGGACAAACTGCCCAGCGGCCACTTGCTGGACTTCGGTTGCGGCGCGGGGGTGTTGGGGGCTGCGGTGAAGCGGCGTTACCCGCACAACCAGGTGACCTTGCTCGATGTCGACGCGTTTGCCGCCGCCAGCAGCCGCCTGACCTTGGCCGCCAACGGCCTGGAAGCAGAAGTGATGACCGGTGACGGTATTGATGCCGCGCCCATGGGTTTGAGCGCGATTCTGAGCAATCCTCCGTTCCATGTCGGCGTACACACCGATTATTTCGCCACGGAAAACCTGCTGCGAAAAGCAGCTAAACATCTGAAAAACGGCGGCGAACTGCGCCTGGTAGCGAACAGCTTCCTGAAGTATCAGCCGCTGATCGAAGAGCACTTGGGCGTATGTGCAATCAAGGCTGAAGGCCAGGGTTTCCGCATCTACCGGGCCAAGCGCGGCTGAAAACGCTTTTGCAAAAGAGGGCTTGCCCTGGAGCGACGAAGCTCCTGTGGGAGCGGGCTTGCTCGCTAAGAACGATGACGCGTAAGGCCTGAAAAACCGCGGCGTTTTCTTCGCGAGCAAGCCCGCTCCCACAGGTTCTGCCGATTAACTACCAACATTGGGGCTTGCCCAATCGGATTTGCCTAGGCAGAATCCGCTCCGTCCTAGGGGAGTAGTCTCCCACGAGCGCCATGCTCGTCCGGCATACGTCAACATACTTGGTCCTCAGACCATGGCGTATGCGACCCACGCGTCCGCACCAGACGGATCGCAGGGTTTGACAAGACCTATGACACGAACACCTTACCCGGGGCGGGAAGGCTGTACGTGTCATAGCCGTGTCGACCCGCCCCTTAGGAAAACCCTGATGCTGGATTCACTTCTCGTTCCCACCGCAATCGTTGCCTTGGCCGAAATCGGCGACAAGACGCAACTGCTCGCGCTCATTCTCGCCGCTCGTTTTCGCAAACCCTGGCCGATCATTGCCGGCATCGTCGCCGCGACCCTGGCCAACCACGCGGCGGCCGGTGCGGTAGGCGCCTGGTTCGGCAGTTTCTTCTCGAATGCGACGCTGCACTGGATCCTCGCCGCCAGCTTCGCCGCTACCGCACTGTGGACACTGGTGCCGGACAAGATGGACGAAGACGAAGCCAGCACCGCCCGCAAGTTCGGACCGTTCCTGACCACGTTGATTGCGTTTTTTCTTGCGGAGATGGGCGACAAGACCCAGGTCGCGACCGTGATGCTGGCCGCGCAATACCCGGAACTGTGGCTGGTGATTATCGGCACCACCGCCGGGATGTTGATTGCCAACGTGCCGGTGGTACTGGCGGGCAACTTTGCGGCGGAAAAACTGCCTCTGACTTTGATTCGTCGCCTGGCGGCGTCGGCGTTCTTCATCCTGGCGATCGTCGCGGTGTACAAGGCGATGCAGAGCAGTGGGTGGATTGGATAACTTCCATATCTTTGCGCCAGATATAGAGCACGACTATAAATAAAATATCATCGATAGCTGACATAACTGACAGCTATCGGCGATTTCTCGCCACGCTTATCTTCATGGTTCCTGATCTACACACAAGGATCGTCACCATGAATACCGACAGCTCCGCCTCTAAAACCAACCCTATTCTAATTCCCCCATCCCCTTTCAGTAACGACTGTAGCTACACCGCGACAGTGGACCCGATTGATACGAAACGTGTGCGCATTTGTTTGAAGGGCCGAACTGAAAATGGCCTGAAAGAACTGGAAGCACTGCATGGACGTGCCACCCTCAACGTCTCAACCGTTGGGGGAGGCTATTATTCGTCTGCCGACAAGCACGAAAGCGATGACCAGAACAGCTACTACTGGACCTTTCCTGCCGCAGGCGATAATTCTCACTTCAAAATTTCAGATGGCGCAGACAATCCTTTCCGGATCAACTTCGTAAAGACGTCGGACTCAAGATATTACGAGATTATGTGTGAGTTTTTCTTGGTGTTTGGCAACAAATATGATTACAACCCGGCCCTCACGTACATCACCATTGATTATCCAATAAAGGACCCAGGCGGAATATTCAGGGACACATTCAAACTCGAAACAGAACACTAAGCGATTCAAGGCGCTCTTGAAAAAACAAGAGCGCCTTTTTTAGTTCAAGACTTCCGTGCTTTCTCATACAACGGCATGACTTTCGGAATCGCCGCCTGCAACGACGCAATCCGGCTGCCCGACGCCGGGTGAGTGCTCAAGAACTCTGGCGGTGCGCCTTCCGAGGCTTTGCTCATCTTGTTCCACAGGGTGATCGCGGCGTTCGGGTTGTAACCGGCGCGGGCGGCCAGTTCGAGGCCTATCAGGTCCGCTTCGTTTTCGTTTTCGCGACTGTTGGGCAAGGTCATGCCGTATTTGGCCACGGTGTCTGCCAGGGCCAGGCTGTCCTGGCCCAGACCGAGCAGCGCACCGGCGCCCTGCTTGGCCATTTCGATACCGTAAGCCCTGGACATCGCTTCACGACTGTGCTCGCGCAAGGCGTGAGCGATTTCATGGCCAATGATGGCGGCGATTTCGTCGTCAGTGAGTTGCAGGGTGTCGATCAGCCCGCTGTAGAAAATGATCTTGCCGCCAGGCCCGCAGGAGGCATTCAGCTCGTCGCTCTTGATCAGGTTCACTTCCCATTGCCACTGGGCCGAATCCGGACGGAACACCGGTGCCTGGGCAATCAGGCGATTGGAGATGGCCTGGACGCGCTTCGCATTGTTACTGGATTTATCCAGCACGCCTTTGGTGCTCGCCTCCCCGATGGTCTGTTGATAAGACTGGGCGTACATCTGGTTGACCTCGGAGGTCGACAACATGCTGAACATGTATTGCGTGCGCTCAACGCCCACGGCGCCACCGCTGGTGGTGTTGACCGACTGACAACCGGCAAGCAGCAGACTTGCACTCAGTGCACACAAAACCAATGTCTTACTCATCAAGAAGCTCCCTGGAAACATGCCGCGTATCCTAGGTGGGGATTTGTATCGGCGCTAGATACAACGGACGTGTAGCACGTACATTTCAGACAAAGCCCCGATCACCGTAGGAAAAAATTCACACAACAGCGTCCGCCGCGGCTGATCACGGCCAGCAATGATTCATTTACGACATCCAGCACTCTAAAACAGCCAATTCGTTACACCTGGCTCATGCCCCACCGCCCCAGTGCCGATACAGCTCTGCAGACGTCCTCTTGCGTGCGGAGCACCCATGAAATTCAAGTCGATCCAGTTTTCCGTTGCCGCCCTGGCCGGCGCCATTGTGCTCAGCGTTGTCGCAGCCCTGGTGCTGTACGCGCTGTTTTCCGGCGCCCGGACCCAAGACATGGTCCAGCAACGGACTCAGGCGCAGTTCGAGCAAGTCATCGAACAGCGCCTGACGTCGCTGGCGCAAACCCAGGTCAGCCAGATCCAGCGCGAACTCGAAGCGCCGCTGCTGATTGCCGGCGGTCTGGTGCGGGTCAATGCGCTGATCGGCACACCAGGCGCCGACGGCCAGCCGCAACTGAGCCTGGGCCGTGAGCAACTGATCAGCCTGATCAAGGAAAACGTCGCCCGGAACCCGAAAATTCTCGGCACCTACATTGGGTGGGAAAAAAACGCCCTCGACCACAACGATGCGGCCTACGTCGACACCAAAGTAGTCGGCATCGACGCCAGCAACGGGCGCTTCCTGCCATGGTGGTTCCGTAACGAAGACGGCAGCCTGGGCCTGGACAAACTGGTCGACGTCGACGACCAGAAAACCTTGTCCACCGGTGTGCGCGCCAGCGAGTACTACCTGTGCTCGAAAGAAACCAAAAAAGCCTGCGTGATCGATCCGGCGCCCTACAAGGTTGGCGACAAGATCGTCATGCTCGCCTCCTTCATTGAACCGATCATGCTCAACGGTGCGTTCCAGGGCATCGTCGGCGCCGACCTGTCGGTGAACTTCATCCAGGAAATGCTCCTGGGGGCGAATCAGAAACTGTACAGCGGCGCCGGGGAAATGGCCCTGATCGGCGGTAACGGCCGGATCGTCGCCTACACCAAAGACCCGAGTAAATTCGGCGAAAAGGTCAGCGACATCCTCGACAGCAAGCAGATTGCCAACATGGCCAATCTCAAGCGCGGCGAAGTGACTTACACCGTCGACAAGGCCCAGGGCCGGATCGAGTTGTACCTGCCCTTCGGCATCGGCCAGACCGACGCCCACTGGACCTTGATGCTGCAACTGCCGCTGAATGCAGTGATGGCCGACCTGCAAAAACTTCAGGGTGACCTGGACGCACAGCGCAAGTCCGACACCTTTGGCATGGCCATGGTCGGCTTGCTGATCGCCGGCATTGGTTTGTTGGTGATCTGGCTGGTGGGCCACGGCATTGCCCGGCCGCTGAAGCAAATGGTCGCGATGCTCGACGACATTGCCCAGGGCGAAGGCGATCTCACCCGCCGTCTGACCAGCGACCGCGCCGATGAATTGGGCTCGATCGCCAAGGGTTTCAACACTTTCCTGGCCAAGTTGCAGGCGATGATTACCCAAGTGGTGACATCGGTGCAGAGCGTCAGCGATTCGTCGGAACACACCGCCGACATCGCCATTCGCACCAACATCGGTGTGCATAAACAAATGGCCGAGATCGATCAGGTCGCCACCGCCGTGCATGAAATGACTGCCACCGCCCAGGACGTGGCGCGCAACGCCACCCAGGCCGCGCAAGCCGCCAGCCATGCGGATCAGGCGGCGGCGCAGGGCATGCAAATCGTGCGGGATACGTCGAATTCGATTGGTGTTCTGGCGGTGGAAATCGGCAAGGCCGTTGGCGTGGTGCAGACCCTGGCCAAGGACAGCGAAAACATCAACGCGATCCTGACGGCCATTCGCGGCATCGCCGAGCAGACCAACCTGCTGGCCTTGAACGCGGCCATCGAAGCCGCGCGGGCCGGTGAACAGGGTCGGGGTTTTGCGGTGGTGGCCGATGAAGTGCGCAACCTGGCGCAGAAAACCCAGAAGGCCACGGAAGAAATCCAGACCATGATCCAGCAATTGCAACAAGGCACCCGGGATGTGGTGCGGGTCATGGAGGACAGTCAGAACCGCACCGACGAAAGCGTGCAGCACGCGGCGAAAGCGGCCCAAGCGCTGGAAACCATTACCCAGGCGGTGTCGGTGATCAACGACATGAACACCCAGATCGCCAGCGCCGCCGAGGAACAGAGCGCGGTGGCCGACGACATCAACCGCAACGTGATCAACATTGGGCAAGTGGCCAATGAAGTGGCCGGTGGTGCGGATGAGTCGAGCGCGGCCAGTGCGGACTTGACCAAGTTGGCGGAACAGCAGCGGCGGTTGATCAATCAGTTCAAGGTTTGATCATAGGACCCCATCGCGGGCAAGCCCGCTCCCACATTTGATCTCCAGTGGATACAAAATCCGTGAACAATGGAGATCCACTGTGGGAGCGGGCTTGCTCGCGAAGGCGTCAGCACAGACACCCAATCACTCAACCCGGGGTCAAACACTCCGGCCCATTCAGCTTCGGATCATTCACCAGGTTCGCCAGCACCCGCTCGCGCAATGGCGCAGGTTCGCTGGCCAGCAGCGCCTGCAAGGCATGTAGCGGGGTTTCAGGATTGAGCCAGGCTTCCTGCCCCGCCGCATCGAGAATCAACGGCCGACGCTGACTCGAAGCAGGTTGGGTGATCACCGCCGTACTCAGCCATACCTGCTCCTGCACTGGATACGCTTCCCAGATCGCCGCGAAGTACAGCGTCGAGCCCTCCCCCGGCGTCAGCCAATATGGACGTTTGCGCGTAGTGCCGCGCCATTCGTAAAAACCATTGGCCGGCAGCAGGCAACGACGCAGGCGCAAGGCTTCGCGAAACATCGGTTGCTCGGCCACGGTTTCGGCGCGGGCATGGGCCGGGGTGCGGGACAAGTCGGTCAGCCATGGCGGCGTCAGGCCCCAGCGGGCACGGGCCAACTCACGCTGCCCGTCTGCACCGGCACGCAGCATCAGTACCGAATCGTTGGGGGAGATATTCCACTGGGCCTGCTGATCGGCGGGGAATCCGGGCAGGGCCGCGAAGGCGGGGTTCCAGCGAAACAGGGCATAACGTCCACACATGGGGTAATACGACTCTTGATCAAACGAACGTCAGCCTAACAGACCAGCGTGCCGGGAAAGCTGTCCGGTTCATCGCCGGACAGGGGCAGCGCGGCATTGTACGCGGCGATCAGCTCCCGGGCGTATTGCGCCTGGTCGTTATCGACCGATACACCCAGCAGGCCGAATATCGGCAATTCCCCGGTGCCGCCGATCAAATCCCGGCCCACCAGATGCGCCTCGATGCCTTCACTGGCCAGCATGCTCAGCAGCAATTCGCCTTCCATCAGGTTTTCCGGCTCGTAGATACGCTGCATGGGTGAACCCCTTCATTCGTTTTCGCTGTAGACGTCGAGGTGCCATTCCTCACCGTGAACCTGCAATACAAAGGTAATGGGACGACAACACACCGGACAATCCTCGATATAGGTCTGATCACCGCCAGACAAATCCAGAACAGCCTCGACTTCTTCACCGCAATACGGACATTCATACTGCGCAGTTTCCAGCATCGCGGTCTCCCAGGTGACTTGTGCGTATAATCGCCGGTCTATTTGCAGGGCTATTTTTGTCTGGCTACCTTTTCAGACCGTGCCCCGTTGGTTTTCGATCAAAACCTTTACTTACCCTAGCCGTTTCCAACAAGAGAGCATGATGGGCGAATTCGATGCCATCCGACCTTACGACGACAGCGAAGTCCCAGCGGTGCTGGCACGGCTGCTCGGCGACAAGGCGTTTCTAGATATCCTCACCCACTTCCGCTTCCCGCGTTTTGCCGGTGCCTTCGGCTGGATGCTCAAACCTCTTATAGCGCATCGGCTGCGCCGTGAGTTCGCCGGCGTCACGTCGGTGGCCACGTTGCAGGACAAAGTCGAGTTTTACGTCGACCACACCATCGAGCGCGCCACGGACGGGGTGACCTACACCGGCGTGGAGCAATTCAAATCCGGCAGCGCCTACCTGTTCATCGCCAACCACCGCGACATCGTGATGGACCCGGCCTTCGTCAACTACGCCGTGTACCACGCCGGCCTGCCGACCCCGCGCATCGCCATTGGCGACAACCTGCTGCAAAAGCCATTTGTCAGTGACCTGATGCGCCTGAACAAAAGCTTCATCGTGCACCGTTCGATTACCGGTCGTCGCGAGAAAATGGCGGCGTATCAATTGCTGTCGGCCTACATCAACCACTCGATCCGCAACGATTGCGCCTCGATCTGGATCGCCCAGGCCGAAGGTCGCGCCAAGGACGGTGACGACCGCACCGAATCGGCGATCCTCAAGATGTTCCACATGAGCCGCAAGGACGAGCCGTTCGGCGAAGTCATCCGTTCGCTGAACCTCACCCCGGTGTCGATCAGCTACGAATACGACCCGTGCGACCAGGCCAAGGCCCGCGAGCTCTATATTCGCGCCACCACTGGCAGCTACACCAAGGCGCCGGGCGAGGATGACGTGAGCATCGCCAAGGGCATTACCGGTTACAAGGGCCGGGTTCATGTGAACTTCGCCGCGCCCATCACCGAATTGTTCGAAGACACCAAGCAATTGGCGATCGAAATGGACAAGCAGATCCTTGGCGGTTACCGGTTGTTCCCGGTGCACTACCTGGCGTATGCACAGTGGAAAGATGCTGACCCGCAATTGCAGGTGCCAAAAGCGGCCGAGCTGTTTGCGGCTGATGAGCTGGCCAAGGCTCAGGAAGAGTGGCAGCGCCGGCTGGAGGCTTGCCCTGAGGAGCATCGTCCGTTCCTGGTGCTGCAATATGCGACGCCGGTGCGCAATCAGTATCGGGTCAAGGCCGGGTTGCCGCTGTAGGGCAATGGCTGGAAATGACAACAGCGCCCTGTGGCGAGGGGGCTTGCCCCCGTTCGGCTGCGCAGCAGTCGTAGAACCGATGGCAGCGGGCATGTCAGAAAGACCAGCGATTGCCATTTCAGGGCTGCTGTGCAGCCCAACGGGGGCAAGCCCCCTCGCCACAAGTTACCGCGTCGCGGTTAGACGCGAGTACTGACCCACGACACCAGTAACGCCATCCCGAGGCAGGCAAAACCGAAGCGGTAGAAAAACCGGTTCATGCGCAAGGTCGCCCAATCGAGCGTTGGCTCTTCGCTGGGTCGGCTCTGGCGCTGGGCTTCGATACTGGCCAAGGCACGTTGTTCACGACGACGGGTGGCATGCAGCAACCAGCCGCCCGGGCAGGCAAACAGCAAAGCCAGCAGGTTGATCAATTTGGCAGGATGAGCGGTAAAGAGCGAAATCAATTGCAGCGACATCACAAACCTCAGGCAAACCGGTGTAGCAGACGCCGGGACCGACGACCACGGCGCGGATTCTACCGAAAGTGCCCTGACCTGCCCCGGCTTTCCGACAAATAACGAAACCATTTAGCCGATGACTGTCCTGTGTCATGGCGCCGTCATCTGAATCCGCCAGTCTGTCGCCCCTCGAAACCGACACGGACCCCGTCATGCTCCACGCCGAAAACCAGGACCGCCTCTACCTCATTGCCCAAAGCGACGAACAACAAACCTTAGTCGGCAGCCTTGCCTTCAATGTACAGGACCGGCATTGGCTGGTGTATTGCGCGTTGGGCGGGCATCAACATGCGGATTTGCCGGAGACGGACTTGCTGACCGGGGTGAGTGTTCTGGATTTCTATTCGGAGGCGGCTTGAGCGTCCTACAAACGCAGTGATTGAAAGGGAAGATTCCGACAGGTTTTGAAGGTTGTCGCTCGGAAATGGGGTGGATAGGCTTTGGGGGTCGCTGCACATCAGCGACCGGGTGTGGAAACCCGAGGTTCAACAGACATGGTCCCATGGCATACTGCGGCGTTTTTCTGGCCGCCGTTTTGAGTTATGGCGGCTGTGCGTGGGAGGCCTTCGGGTCTGCCGGGTTTTGTCCGTTGTCTCGGTTTTCCACCCTGCGCACAGCTGCCACCTACTCGTGTGGAAACGGAAAAGTGGCAGCTCCAATGACTCAATGGAGATTTGCCATGATTAAAGAAACACCGAATCCCCCAGAAACCGACGACGTTTCCCCCTACGAATCCCTCGATTCAAAAAAACTCCACGACGCCGCCAACCGCGCGCTCGATCACTACCTCAACCCAGCCGCCCTCAAATCCCCCGTGGCCCGCAAACCGAGCACGATGTTTATGGTTGCGCCGGATATCAAAGACGAAGACCTGTTGGCCCACACCTGTGAATCGTTGGCCCAGGCCAGCGTGATGGCGAGTGATTTTGCGGGGTATCTGGAAGGGCCGCACCGGCACACAGCGATGGCGATTCAACAGATCGTCATGCTGGCGGAACTGGCGGTGAATCGGATGCTGGATAACGTGAGCGTGCCAAAACCTGCGCCACACAGCTGATCCCCCTGTGGGAGCGGGCTTGCTCGCGAAGGCTTTCTTGCATTCAACATTCAGTTACCTGACACACCGCCTTCGCGAGCAAGCCCGCTCCCACAATGGATCTGCGGGCAGAAAAAAACCCGGCGCCATCACTGGCACCGGGTTCTTTAAACAAGCCGCAAACCGTTACTCGGCAAGCACCTGACCAATCGTCGGGTCCTTGAACAAGCGGGTCAACGCATCACTCAACACATCGCTGACCAGTTTGGTATTGGTTTCCTGGTTCGGCGCCATGCCAAAACGCTGATCCAGCGACGCACCATAACGACCGCTGTAACGACGGTTGGCATTCTGCACATCCGAACGGAACGTTGCGCCAATCGTCGCCTCAGTCACATACAGGCCTTCTTTGGGCGACTGGTACTTCAGCTCGGCCAGGGTCACCGTCAATTGCGGTGCATTCAACGCATTGGCCGTCGGCGTAAAGCCCAGCAACCGTACGGCCGCCTCAGCCTGAGCCTGCAGTTTCGGCAGAATCTGCGCGCCCTGCACAGTGATCGCACTGGTCTCCGGATACAGACCGCCACGGGTCCCCAGGGTTGGCGACGGACGGCCGTCCACCACACGCACCACCACCGGCTGACCATGGCCGACCGGCGCCAGCTGAGCCGTCAGCTTGGGTTCCGGGTTCAGTTGTTGCGGGCTGTGGGCGCAGCCGACGAGGGTCAAACTGGTCACAGTGATCAAACCGAACAACAGGCGTTGCAACATGCTCTTCTCTCCAGAATCAGGCACTAACAGTGCCTGCAGTATAGCGGTGCGCCACTGTGGCGAACTAGCTTCGCGCAATGATTACTGAAATCTCTGACAAACCCGGTACAGCGCGGTTCCTGTCACACTTTTGTCACCGCCCGGACACGCGCACGTCATCGCCCGCTGGCAACCTTCACGGCAGCTATCCACAAGGTACTTTGCCATGCGTTTTCTCATCTCGATGTTCGCACCACGCCCGCTGCACCGCAGCTTCGCCCTGCTCGACCGTAATGGTCACTGCCAGGCCTTCAAGCAGTGCAGCCTCCAGCCCATGGGTGATGGCTGGGTCGAAATCGAAGAAATCCGCCTCAACTGGCTGCACCAGCCTTTGCCCGCCAGCGCCCGTGTCAGCCAGCACCCGCCACGTGCACACGCGCAGCAACTGCTGACCACCTGACCGGACACCTAATAAAAGTCATTAAACACGACCATTTCCCTGCGTTTCTTCGTTACAATCTCCCCCCGATTATAAGGACGTCTCCTGATCGGGCCTCGCAGCATCGTTCAATGCCCCGGTATTGACACCCCGAACCGCCCACAGAGAGCCGCCCACACAGATCGAGTGAAGCTGGCGTGCTTGCTGTTTCTCAAGCAAAACCCCCACTTTTCGCGAATCTGCAGAGCTGTCATTACGCTCGGTCACTGAGCTGTTTGCCCGTTTTGCCTGTCATGTATCCCATGGCGGCAATCCCTTCGGGCACGGTGCCAGGCTGGGACAGCCCTTTTTTGAGGTTCACGTCTTCAAAAGAGCGTGAAAAAAACGGGTTTTCACAACTTCACAAGAGTGTGGCGAGCAAATGAATAGTTTTGCGTCTGAACATGCACCATTAGCGTCTACAACAGCCCAACGACACAGGACCGAGTATTCCTCGAACACCGGGGACTGAAGCCTGTCCACTACGGATTTGGTTGCACAAACGGATGTCTCGACCATAAGTCGAATTGCCAGCCGCGCGCCGAAATGAGTTCATGTGACTCTTGAGGCCAGGCCGCATGCATCCGTCGAAGTTGCGAAAAATTGCGAAGATTCGGACATGGCGATCCTGGCCATGGGTACCTGGGGCATCACTGACACGCCCCGGAACGCCTGGCAGCTATGCCGACAATTTGGTGCTGCAGATTTTGGAGACGCGTTAAATGGCGCATAACGAAGCAGTCGACGTAGTACTGGTTGGGGCCGGCATCATGAGTGCCACCCTTGCTGTACTGCTCAAAGAGCTCGACCCCGCGATCAAGCTGGAAGTCGTCGAGCTGATGGATTCCGGTGCCGCGGAGAGTTCCAATCCGTGGAACAACGCCGGTACCGGTCACGCCGGGCTGTGTGAGCTGAACTACACACCGCAGGCCGCTGACGGCACCGTCGACATCAAGAAAGCCGTGCACATCAACACCCAGTTCGAGGTGTCGAAGCAGTTCTGGTCCTACCTGACCAAGAAAGGCACCTTCGGTTCGTGCAAATCGTTCATCAGCCCGGTGCCGCACCTGAGCTTCGTGCAGGGTGAGAATGGCGTGTCCTTCCTCAAGGAACGCTTCAAGACCCTGAGCAAGCACCATGCCTTCTCGGACATGGAATACACCGAAGACAAAGCCAAGATGGCCGAGTGGATGCCGTTGATGATGCCGGGCCGTCCGGCCGACGAAGTCCTCGCCGCCACCCGCGTGATGAACGGCACCGACGTCAACTTCGGCGCCCTGACCAACCAACTGCTCAAGCACCTGACCAGCGCACCCGATGCCCAGGTCAAGTACTGCAAGCGCGTCACCGGCCTGAAGCGTAACAACGGCGGCTGGACCGTCAGCATCAAGGACGTCAATAGCGGCAACACCCGTGAAGTCGACGCCAAGTTCGTCTTCCTCGGCGCTGGCGGCGCGGCGCTGCCACTGCTGCAAGCCTCGGGCATCGAAGAAAGCAAAGGCTTCGGCGGCTTCCCGATCAGCGGTCAGTGGCTGCGTTGCGACAACCCGGAAGTGGTCAAGCACCACCAGGCAAAAGTCTACAGCCAGGCGGCAGTGGGTTCGCCACCGATGTCGGTGCCGCACCTGGACACCCGTGTGGTCGATGGCAAGAAGTCCCTGCTGTTCGGACCTTACGCCGGCTTCACCACCAAGTTCCTCAAGCACGGCTCCTTCATGGACCTGCCGATGTCGGTCCGCGCCGGCAACATCGGCCCAATGCTGGCCGTGGCGAAAAACAACATGGACCTGACCAAGTACCTGGTCAGCGAAGTGATGCAGTCGATGGAGCAGCGCCTGGAATCCCTGCGCCGCTTTTATCCACAGGCGAAAGCCGAAGACTGGCGCCTGGAAGTGGCCGGCCAACGGGTGCAGATCATCAAGAAAGACCCGAAGAAAGGCGGCGTTCTGCAGTTCGGTACGGAACTGGTTGCGGCCAAGGACGGTTCCCTGGCCGCCCTGCTCGGCGCGTCCCCAGGTGCCTCGGTGACCGTTTCGATCATGCTGGAACTGATCGAGAAGTGCTTCCCGAACAAGGCCAAGGGCGAATGGGCTGCCAAACTGGCGGAAATCTTCCCGGCTCGGGAAAAGGTCCTGGAAACCGATGCTGCGCTGTATCGCAAGATCAATACGCAGAACAACGTCGCGCTGGAACTGGTTGAAGCAAGCAGCGAAACCCAAAGCTACGCTTGATTCGGCGGCATAAAAAACGCCCCGTCCTCATTGAGGGCGGGGCGTTTTTTTATGGGCTGTGCAACAGATGGCCTTAAGATCCTCGGTGTTAGTTACACCGCCTTCGCGAGCAAGCCCGCTCCCACAGTGGATCGGCGTACACAAATCAAATGTGGGAGCGGGCTTGCTCGCGAAGGGGACAGCACAAGCACCAACCAACTCAGGGCAACAACTGGTGTGTCTGAGGTTAACCGCGAGCCTTCTCGATCAACTCGATGTACTCGGCCGCGTTGCGTTGATCCTGAATCAGTGCCACGAAATCATTGCCGTGCTCATCCTTGCCGTCCAGATCGTAGCCGGCTTCGACAAAGAACGTCAGAAAACGCTCGAAGTCATCGATGCGCAGGCCGCGGTACGCCTTGATCAGTTTGTGCAGCGACGGTGAAGTGGCGTCGACCGGCTCGAAATCGAGGAACAGTTTGATCTGCGCATCGCCGATCTCGTCACCAATCACTTGCTTCTTATCTTTACGCATTGCCGACTCCAGCTCGCAGACATTTCACAGGGCGGGCAGTTTACCCCCGCACGGCCATGGGGCTCAACGCGGACGAACGCTGCCGGTGTGCAGATCGGCCCAGATATGGCCGTTGGCGTAATTCAAAAACTGGCAATACACCGTTTCGTTGCGCAGCAAGTCGATCACCACGCGGTACTGGGCCAGCGGGTAATAGAGCGTCAGGGTTTTGCTCTTGTCGTCGTAGATCGGCTTTTTCAGGCTTTTGCTTTCGCCATCGAAGTTGACCAGCACCTGGCTGATGGTCGCGCCCTTGTTCAAGGGTTTGCCCTTGAGGCGGATCAGCAGCGGTGAGGTGACCGGGATCGGCTGTTGGTTGGACTGACGCTGGCTACCCAGGACCACCGAATACTCGGTGACCTGCAACAGTTGTTGTTGCTCGGGTTCGGCGTCACGCAGCGTCAAGTCGTCCGGGGGCAAAAACTGCACGTGCATCGGTGCCGGGGCAGCGGCCAGGGGCAGGCTGAAGACCAACATCAGGGCGGCGCAGCTGCGGATCAAAAGACTCATGACAGGCTCCAGGGACGAGGCCGAGCACTCTAACATGTGATCAATCGAGCGAATAACCGATCCAGATCAATACTCTGGAAGGCAAGGCTGGCCATACTGAAAGAGCCTTCAGCCCTGTTTCGACGGCGCGCCGTCTACTGTGGAGTCCCCATGCCATTCTCCATCCCCCCGTTATTCGCCGCCTGGCGTCAGACCCTGCGTGCAGGTTATAGCCTCAGACGCCTGCGCGGCGATATCAGTGCCGGGGTGACGGTAGGGATTATCGCCATCCCCCTGGCCATGGCCCTGGCGATTGCGGTGGGCGTAGCGCCCCAGCAAGGTTTGTATACGGTGCTGATCGCCGCCCCCCTGATCGCACTGACGGGAGGCTCGCGCTTCAACGTCAGCGGGCCGACAGCCGCGTTCGTGGTGATACTGCTGCCGATCACCCAGCAATACGGTCTGGGCGGCCTGCTGCTTTGCACCATGCTTGCCGGGGCAATCCTGATTGCCTTGGGGCTGATTCGGGCCGGGCGGCTGATTCAGTACATCCCTTATCCGGTGACCCTGGGCTTTACCGCCGGGATCGGTATTGTCATCGCCACCCTCCAATTGAAGGATTTGCTGGGCCTGAGTACCACCGGGCATGCCGAGCATTACATCGAGCAATTAGGTGCGCTGCTCCAGGCATTACCCAGCGCCCGCCTGGGGGACGGGATCATTGGAGTTATGTGCCTGGCGGTTCTGATCGTCTGGCCGCGCTTCGTGCCACGAATTCCGGGGCATCTGGTGGCACTGGCCGTCGGCGCGTTGCTGGGGCTGGCCCTGGAAAGCGGCGGGTTACCGATTGCGACGCTGGGCGAACGCTTCAGCTATATCGTCGATGGCGTCAGCCACCCTGGCATTCCGCCGTTTCTGCCGAGCTTCGACTGGCCGTGGAATCTGCCAGGCCCCAATGGTCAGCCGCTGCATTTGTCTTACGACCTGATCCGCCAATTAATGGCGCCAGCGTTCGCCATTGCCATGCTCGGCGCCATCGAATCGTTGTTGTGCGCGGTGGTAGCCGATGGCATGACGGGCAGCAAACATGACCCCAATGCCGAACTCCTGGGTCAGGGCATCGGTAACCTGGTCGCCCCGTTGTTCGGCGGCATTACCGCCACCGCGGCGATCGCCCGCAGCGCCACCAACGTGCGCAGCGGGGCGTTTTCGCCATTGGCGGCAATTATCCACAGTGCGGTGGTGCTGCTGGCGATACTCGTCCTCGCCCCGCTGTTCAGCTACTTGCCGATGGCCGCGCTGGCGGCACTGCTCGTGATGGTGGCGTGGAACATGAGCGAGGCCCGGCATGTCGTGCACACCTTGCGCATCGCACCACGCAGCGATGTACTGGTCTTGCTGACCTGTCTGAGCCTGACAGTGCTGTTCGACATGGTGCTGGCCGTTGCCGTTGGGCTGTTGCTGGCCGCCGGGTTGTTCATCAAGCGCATGAGCGACCTCACCGACACCGCCGAGCTGCCTCGCGAATTCCATCAAGCCTTGCAGGATATGCCGGAGCATGTTCGTTGCTATGCGATACGCGGGCCGCTGTTTTTCGGCGCTGCGGAAAAAGCCCTGGGCGTGCTGCGCAAATTCAGCCCGGAGGTCAAAGTGGTGATTGTCGAGATGAGTGCCGTGTCCATGCTGGACATGACAGCGCTGGCGGCTTTCGACAACATCCTCAGGGATTACCGCACCGACGGCATCGGCCTGATTCTGGTGGGGACGGCTGCGCGGGTGCGCCTGAAATTCAGGCGCGCAGGAATCCATCGGGAACAGCGCCAGTTGGCTTACGTGAACAACCTGGAACAGGCTCGACGCAAAAGCGAACGCTGGCTCGCCGGGCAGGACTGAACACGCAGTTCAAGCGAACTGCGCACGGCGGTAAAAACCGCCCCCGGACAGTCGCCCTGCTTACATGCCTTTAACGGCAAAAATCCCGTTGGCGTTACGCCAGTAGCCTTTGTAGTCCATGCCGTAACCGAAGATGTAACGGTCGATGCACGGCAGGCCGACGAAATCGGCTTTCAGGTCCGGGCGAGCCTTGCGGTCGTGGTCCTTGTCGATCAGCACGGCGGTGTGCACTTTGCGGGCACCGGCGTGTTTGCAGAAGTCGATGATCGCGCCCAGGGTGTGACCTTCGTCGAGGATGTCGTCGATGATCAGCACGTCGCGGTCGATGAACGAAACTTCCGGCTTGGCTTTCCAGAACAGATCGCCGCCGCTGGTTTCGTTGCGATAGCGGGTGGCGTGCAGGTAGGACGCTTCCAGCGGGAATTGCAGATGGGTGAGCAGCTTGCCGGCGAAAATCAGGCCGCCGTTCATCACACAGAACACCACCGGATTGCTTTCAGCCAGTTGTTCGTTGATGTGTGCACCGACGCGGGCGATGGCCGCCTCGACTTCAGCTTCGGTGTACAGGCAGTCAGCCTCTCGCATGATTTGACGGATATGCTCGAGATCAGCGGACATGGCGCTCTCCAAGGGGTTTGAGGGGGAGGGACGGATTCGGAAAAGCGGGCAAAGGTACGCATCCCGCACGGCCAGATCAAGCGTTTGTGGACTAACGTACTGTATGTCTATAGGACAACACCCTCGGATAGATTAATCTAGGCCGGTTTTTTTGCCCGCCGCCGGAGCCTTTCCCCATGCCCATCCGTGAGATCCGCCATCCGCTGATCCGTCATAAACTTGGCCTTATGCGCCGCGCCGACATCAGCACGAAGAATTTCCGTGAGCTCGCTCAGGAAGTCGGCGCCCTGCTGACCTATGAAGCCACCAAAGACCTGCCGCTGGAAAGCTACGACATCGAAGGCTGGTGCGGCACGGTGTCGGTGGAGAAAATCGCCGGCAAGAAAATTACCGTGGTGCCGATCCTGCGTGCCGGTATCGGCATGCTCGAAGGCGTACTGAGCCTGATCCCGGGCGCCAAGGTCAGCGCGGTAGGCGTGGCCCGCAACGAGGAAACCCTCGAAGCCCACACCTACCTGGAAAAACTGGTGCCGGAAATCGACGAGCGCCTGGCGATGATCATCGACCCGATGCTCGCCACCGGCGGCTCGATGGTCGCCACCATCGATTTGCTGAAAAAGGCTGGCTGCAAAGACATCCGGGCGATGGTGTTGGTGGCCGCTCCCGAAGGCATCGCCGCTGTGGAGAAGGCTCACCCGGACGTGACCATCTACACCGCTTCCATTGACCAGAAACTGAATGAACACGGTTACATCATCCCAGGCTTGGGCGATGCCGGTGACAAGATCTTCGGCACCAAGCAAAAGGACGCGTGACCATGCAGCAAGAGTTCAACGATCCGCTCTGGCGCACGGTACTGTCCGGCGCGCAGATGCTGTTCGTGGCCTTCGGCGCCCTGGTGTTGATGCCGCTGATTACCGGCCTCGACCCGAACGTGGCGCTGTTCACCGCAGGCCTTGGGACGATTCTGTTCCAGGTGGTCACCGGGCGTCAGGTACCGGTGTTCCTCGCTTCGAGCTTTGCCTTCATCACCCCGATCATTCTCGCCAAAGGCCAGTTCGGCCTCGCGGCGACCATGGGCGGCGTGATGGCGGCGGGTTTCGTCTACACCTTCCTCGGCCTTGCCGTGAAGATCAAGGGCACCGGGTTCATCGACCGCTTGCTGCCTCCGGTGGTGATTGGCCCGGTGATCATCTCCATTGGCCTGGCCATGGCGCCGATTGCCGCCAACATGGCAATGGGCAAGGCCGGCGATGGCACCGAGCTGATTCATTACCAGACGGCGATGATGATTTCGATGCCGGCGCTGCTGACCACCCTGATCGTCGCGGTGTTCGGCAAAGGTATTTTCCGCCTGGTACCGATCATTTCCGGAGTGCTGGTGGGTTTCGCCATGGCGTTCTACTTCGGCGTGGTCGATACCGCAAAGATTGCCGCGGCACCGTGGTTCGCAATTCCACACTTCACGGCACCGGAATTCAACTGGCAGGCAATTTTGTTCATCGTTCCGGTGGCCCTGGCTCCGGCTATCGAGCACATCGGCGGCGTGATTGCCGTGGGTAGCGTGACCGGTCGTGATTACCTGAAAAAGCCCGGCCTGCACCGCACTCTGCTCGGCGATGGCATTGCCACCACCGCAGCCGGCCTGTTCGGTGGCCCGCCCAACACCACTTACGCCGAAGTGACCGGCGCGGTGATGCTGACCAAAAACTACAACCCGAAAATCATGACCTGGGCAGCGATCTTCGCCATCAGCCTGGCGTTCATCGGCAAGTTCGGCGCACTGCTGCAAAGCATCCCGGTGCCGGTGATGGGCGGGATTCTCTGCCTGTTGTTCGGCTCGATTGCCGCGGTGGGGATGAACACCATGATTCGCCACAAGATCGACCTGGGCGAAGCACGCAATCTGGTGATTGTCTCGGTGACGCTGGTATTCGGGATCGGCGGCATGCTGGTCGGCACCGGTACCGGCCCGGACGATTTCGGCCTCAAAGGCATCGCGCTGTGCGCGGTGGTGGCGATTGCACTGAACCTGTTGCTGCCGGGCAATGACAGCTGGAAGCACAAGAAGGCGGATGAGCCGCTGTTGTAAGGGCTTAAGTTCTTTGTTGTTTGAGAGATAGCTTTCGCGAGCAAGCCCGCTCCCACATTAGATAGTCGGTGAGCACTGATTTTTTTGTTCGACACCGATCAAATATGGGAGCGGGCGGGCTTGCCCGCGAAGCTTTTAAAGCGCCAACGGCGCCCGTTCACACAAGGCAGTCAATGCCTTGGCCCATTGCGGCTCATCGTTGAGGCAAGGCACCAGCACCAACTCCTCCCCTCCCGCCTCGCGGAATTGCTCCTTCCCGCGATCACCGATCTCTTCCAGTGTCTCGATGCAATCGGCAACGAACGCCGGGCACATCACCAGGACTTTCTTCACACCGCTCTTGGCCAATTCATCGAGGCGCGCTTCGGTGTAGGGTTCGATCCATTTGGCCCGGCCCAGACGCGACTGGAACGATACCGACCACTTGCCGTCCGGTATGCCCATGCGCCTGGCAAACTCTGCGGCCGTGCGCAGGCACTGACCGCGATAGCACGTCGCGACCACTTCCGGAGGGGCACCGGCGCAGCAATCGCCGCCACCTTCGAAGCTGTGCCCCGGATTGAGCTTCTTCAGGTGCCGTTCCGGCAAACCGTGGAAACTCAGCAGCAGGTGATCGAAATCCTGTTGCAAATAAGGCCTGACACTGGCCACCAACGCATCGAGGTATTCCGGCTGATCGTAGAACGGCTGAAGAACCGAGAACTGCACGTCGAGATTTTTTTCCCGCACCACGCGCTTGGCCTCTTCGATCACCGTGGTCACGGTACTGTCGGCGAATTGCGGATAGAGCGGCGCCAGGGTCACTTTCTTGTGGCCCTGGGCAGCCAGCCGCACCAGCGCGGACTCAATGGACGGCTCGCCGTAACGCATCGCCAGCTCAACAGGCCCGTGGGTCCACTGCCGGGTCATGGCCTGTTGCAAACGACGACTGAGCACCACCAGTGGCGAGCCCTCCTCCCACCAGATCGACGCATAAGCGTGGGCCGACTGCTCCGGGCGCTTGATCAGAATCAACGACACCAGCAAACGCCGGACGGGCCACGGCAGGTCGATCACGTACGGGTCCATCAGAAATTGATTGAGGTAGCTGCGCACATCCGCCACCGAGGTGGAAGCAGGTGAACCCAGGTTGACCAGAAGCAACGCGTGATCGGTCATGCAACGTCCTATTTCAGAGGCGGCTGGACAGATCGTCCAGTGCCGCGCGCAAATCAGTGAACCGGAAAGTGAAACCCGCTTCCAGCAAGCGAGTCGGCATGGCCTTCTGGCCACCCAGCAACAACAATGACAATTCGCCCAGGGCGACCTTCAAGACGAGGGTCGGCATCGGCATGAACGCCGGACGATGCAACACCTCACCCAACGTTTTAGCGAATTCGCGATTGCGCACCGGCTTGGGCGCGCAGGCATTATAGGGACCGCTGGCCTCATTGCGATGCAGAAGAAAATCAATCAAGGCGATTTGATCCTCGATATGAATCCACGGCATCCACTGCCGACCGTTGCCGATCGGCCCGCCCAGCCCCAGTTTGAACGGCAACAACAGCCGCGACAAAAAGCCGCCCTCGGCGGACAACACCAACCCGGTACGAATCAGGATCACGCGAACGCCCAAGGCTTCGGCGCGCTGCGCGGTTTCTTCCCAGGCGATGCACAATTGGCTGGCGAAATCATCAATGACCGGTGGAGACTCCTCGGTCAACTCCCGCTCGCCGCCATCGCCGTACCAACCGATCGCTGAGCCGGAGATCAGTACCTGCGGTTTCTGTTCACGGCTTTCGAGCCAGGCCAGCAGGGTTTCGGTCAGGGTGATCCGGCTGCTCCACAACAGCGCTTTGCGTTTATGAGTCCAGAGCCGATCGGCGATCGGCGCCCCCGCAAGGTTGATGATTGCGTCCACCGGTTCTTGTCCCAGATCCTCAAGCCGTGCTATTCCCCGTACCTGAGCGCCACAGATTTTGGCGACTTTTGCGGGTGTGCGACTCCAGACTGTGAGGTGATGTCCCTGACTCAACCAGTGTCGGCAGAGCTGACGTCCTATCAAACCAGTACCGCCGGTCAGCAATATGTGCATGACTTCTTCCTCGCGTGGCGTTTTACCCGGATCACTAGTCTATTTTTATAAGCAGGGATCTTTGGTATCGGGCAGGCTCTGTGTTTAACAATAGGCCAAGCTCTCAGAACAAGAACGCTAAAAGTTATACCAAAAAACAATATTGTACAGGTTTGAACCACGGCGTAGTCTGTACAGACAGGTAAACGAGGCCCCTATGACTGTACCTATCGCAATCATCGGCACCGGCATCGCCGGACTCTCAGCCGCCCAGGCCCTCACGGAGGCCGGGCATATCGTTCAACTTTTCGATAAAAGCCGCGGCAGCGGCGGACGCATGTCGAGCAAGCGCAGCGATGCGGGTGCTCTGGACATGGGTGCGCAATATTTCACCGCCCGCGACCGTCGCTTCGTCACTGAAGTCCAGCGCTGGCAAACCAATGGTTGGGTCGCCGTATGGACGCCGCAGCTCTATACCTTTCATGGCGGCCAGCTCAGACCCTCGCCGGACGAACAGACACGCTGGGTCGGCACGCCACGCATGAGCGCGATCACACGCGGCCTGCTTGGGGATCTGGAAGTGCATTTCGCCTGCCGCATCACCGAGGTCTATCGCGGCGAAGAACATTGGCATCTGCAAGACGCCGAGGGTTTCACTCACGGCCCGTTCAGTCATGTTGTCATCGCCATGCCCGCCCCGCAGGCGACCGCGCTGCTGGCTGCGGCACCGAAACTCGCCGGAGCCGCCGCCGGAGTAAAAATGGAGCCCACCTGGGCGGTCGCCCTGGCGTTCGACACGCCACTGGAAACCCCCATTGAAGGTTGCTTCGTGCAAGACAGCCCCCTCGACTGGCTGGCGCGCAACCGCAGTAAACCGGGACGCGACACCACCCTCGACACTTGGGTGCTGCACGCCACCAGCACGTGGAGCCGGCAGCATATCGACCTGCCCAAGGAAGCGGTGATCGAGCAATTGCACGGTGCCTTTGCCGAATTGCTGCACGATGCCATGCCTGCTCCGACCTTCAGCCTCGCTCACCGCTGGCTTTATGCCCGGCCGGCCAGCAGCCATGAATGGGGTGCCCTGGCCGATGCCGATCTGGGCCTGTATGTGTGCGGTGACTGGTGCCTGTCCGGCCGTGTCGAAGGCGCCTGGCTCAGTGGTCAGGAAGCAGCCCGCCGGCTGCACGAACACCTGCAGTGAATTGAATCAAGTCCAGCCCATCGCTGCTGTCGACATGGGCAGCAGCTTCGCTAAAAACCTATACAAAAAAATTGACTTGTACACCTTTGATTCTATGATGAGATACATGCTGTACAGATCTAATAACCTGTACAGGTCTGGATTCGAGGTGCTCCGATGCCTGCACAGTCAGATACCCCACCAAAAATAGCCATCAGCGCCTGCCTGATGGGGGCCGAAGTGCGCTACAACGGCGGGCACAAGACCTCACAGCTGTGCAGTCGCATCCTCTGCGATCATTTCGATTTCGTCCCTGTGTGTCCGGAAGTCGCCATCGGCCTGGGTATCCCTCGCGAACCGATCCGCCTGGTGGGCAATCCCGAACATCCAGACGCCGTCGGCACGCTCAACCCTGAGCTCAATGTCACTCGACCGCTGGCCGAATATGCTCGGAAAATGGCGGTGGAGCTGGATGACGTCTGCGGCTATATCTTCATGCAGAAATCCCCTTCGTGCGGTCTGGAGCGGGTCAAGGTCTACCAAGCCAACGGCGCACCGGTGAACGGCAGTAGCCGTGGCATTTACGCCAGGGCCTTCTGTGCGCGGCATCCCGATTTGCCTGTGGAAGAAGAAGGCCGGCTCAACGATCCGGTACTGCGGGAAAACTTCCTCACTCGCGTGTTCGCCTACAGCGCCTGGCAACAGTTGCTGCAAACAGGCCTGACCCGGCGCGGCCTCACGGATTTTCACGCACGCTACAAATACCTGTTGATGGCCCATAACCCGGTGCAATACAAAACCCTGGGCAACCTGCTGGGCAACATGGGCCGGACCGATCCCGAAGTGCTCGGCCCGCGCTATTTCAGCGAACTGATGGCGGCCTTGAAAAAATGCGCCACGCGCCGCACCCATGCCAACGTCCTGCACCATCTCAGCGGCTATCTCAAACAGGTCATCAACACCGAAGACAAACGGGAAGTGCAGCACGTCATCGACCAGTATCGCCACGGCATCGTGCCGCTGGTGGTGCCGTTGACGTTGCTCAAACACTACTTTCGCCAGCACCCGGATCCGTACATTGCGCAACAGGTTTACCTGCAACCGCACCCGGAAAACCTCAGTCTGCGAAACGCGATCTAATGAAACCCCCACCAGACACCAGTGCCCGCGAAGACCTCGGCCCCGACTTCAAGAAGGCCCTGGACGCAGGCTGGCTGCCCATTCGTGAAGTGGCCCGGCAGACCGGAGTCAACGCCGTCACCCTGCGTGCCTGGGAACGGCGCTACGGGCTGATCGTGCCTCAGCGCACCCCCAAGGGGCATCGGTTGTTCTGTGCCGAGCACGTTCAACGAATCCTGACCATCCTCACCTGGCTCAATCGCGGCGTGGCGGTCAGCCAGGTCAAGCAGTTGCTCGATACGCCTCAGGTGTTGACCGAACCCGTCGGGAACGATTGGCGGGTGCTGTGCCAGACACTGCTGCACGCGGTCACTCAATTGGCCGAACGCACCCTCGATGACACCGTGAACCAGGCGATGGCGCTGTATCCGCCACGCACCTTGTGTGAACACCTGTTGATGCCGTTACTGGCGGAACTGGAACAACGCTGGCAAGGCCAGTTCGGCGCGCAGATGGAGCGGGTGTTTGTCTATTCCTGGTTGCGCAGCAAATTTGGCGCGAGGGTCTATCACAACAACCGCCAGTTACGCACCGCGCCGATGCTGCTGATCAATCACTCGGACCTGCCACTGGAGCCTCATCTGTGGCTCACCGCCTGGCTGATCAGCAGCACCGATTGCCCGGTGGAGGTATTCGACTGGCCACTCCCTGCCGGCGAACTGACGCTGGCAGTCGATCACCTGCAAGCCCGCGGCGTACTGCTGTATTCCAGCAAAGCGATGAATCTTTCAAAGTTGTCGAAACTTTTGAATGGCGTCAGCTGCCCAAAAATGATCGCCGGAGCAACGGTATGCATCCACCACGCCGAGTTGTCTGAAAAAACCACCGCCATTGCTGATTTGTCCCTGGCCGAAGACCCGTTATCGGCCCACCTGAACCTGATTCAGCGCGGGCTCATTTAATGGCGCTTTCTTAATGAATCGTACGGATACGAGCATGCAATTGATCTGGCTGCGTAGCGACTTGCGTCTACACGACAACACCGCCCTCTCGGCCGCCGCTGCCCGTGGCCCGAGCGTGGCGGTGTATTTGCTGAGCCCGCAGCAGTGGCTTGAGCACGACGATGCACCGTGCAAAGTGGATTTCTGGCTGCGCAACCTGGGCGAATTACGCCACGCGCTGGACGCCCTGAACATCCCGTTGCTGATTCGCCAGGCGGCCCGCTGGGATGAAGCCCCCAAGGTGCTGCTCGAACTGTGCCAGCAGTTGAAGATCGACGCGGTGCACGTCAACGAGGAATACGGCATCCATGAAACACGCCGTGATGCAGCGGTGGCCCAAGCGCTGAACGCCCGGGGCATCGACTTTTACAGCCACCTCGATCAGTTGCTGTTCAAGCCAGGCACCGTGCTTACCAGAACCGGAACCTACTTCCAGGTCTTCAGCCAGTTTCGCAAGGTCTGTTACGAACGCCTGCGCGCGTCGTTACCCATGCTGGTCGTTCCCCCTGCCATCCAGGCTCCGCTGGATATCGGCAGCGACGAACCGCCCTCCCGTGTCGAGGGTTTCGATACGCCCGGCGACAGCTTGCGTGCCCTCTGGCCGGCCGGTGAAACCGAAGCCCGGCGCCGACTCGACTCGTTTGTCGATGCCCGGATCGATCATTACCACAGCGAGCGCGACTTCCCGGCCAAACCCGGCACCAGTCAACTCTCGGCCTATCTCGCCGCCGGGGTGATTTCCCCTCGACAGTGTCTACACGCTGCACTGCGAAGCAATCAGGGGGAGTTCGAAAGCGGCAAGGTCGGCACCGTCACCTGGATCAACGAGCTGCTGTGGCGCGAGTTCTACAAACACATCCTGGTGGGTTACCCACGGGTATCACGGCACCGCGCCTTCCGCCCGGAAACCGAAGCCCTGGCCTGGCGTGACGCCCCGGAAGACCTCAAGGCCTGGCAACAAGCGCGTACCGGCCTGCCTATCATCGATGCCGCCATGCGCCAATTGCTGGAGACCGGCTGGATGCACAACCGCTTGCGCATGGTGGTGGCGATGTTCCTGACCAAAAACCTGCTGATCGACTGGCGTGAGGGCGAGCGTTTCTTCATGCGGCATCTGATTGACGGTGACCTGGCGGCGAACAACGGGGGCTGGCAGTGGAGTTCGTCCACCGGCACCGATTCGGCGCCCTACTTCCGTATTTTCAACCCGCTGAGCCAGTCGGAAAAGTTCGATGCGCAAGGTGTGTTCATCAAGCACTGGTTGCCGGAACTCAGCGGGCTGAACAAAAAACACCTGCACAACCCGACGAGTCTCGACGAATTGTTCGGCGTAGTGGATTATCCATTACCGATTGTCCATACGGGTGCTTCCCGCGAACGGGCCCTGGCCGCATTCAAGAAACTGCCATCACGACAGGGTTTATCGTCACCGCAATAAAATTGAATCGGGAAATTATTGGGTTAAAAAGGGAATCGGGATGAGTCGTACACCTCCAAGGCGATACTGGTTGACCGGTGCCAGCAATGGCATTGGCGCCGCGCTGGCCGAAGAAATACTGAAAACCGGCGCCCAACTGGCGGTCAGCTCCCGTTCAGTGGCGTCATTGAAAGCCCTGGCTCAACGCTATCCCGGCCAAGTGCTGGTGGTCGCGGGTGATTTGACCAACGGCCAGCGGGTGCGCGAAATCGGCGAGCAGATTGCCAAGGAATGGGGTTCTCTGGACACCATGATCCTCAACGCGGGCACCTGCGAATACGTCGACCCCTATCAGTTCGACTCGTCCATCATCGAGCACATCGTGCGTACCAACTTGCTTGCCAGCAGCTATTGCATCGCAGCCGCCCGGCCCCTGTTACAAGCGGGCACGGCGCCGCATCTGGTGGGCATGGCCAGCTCGGTGACCTGGCTGCCCCTGCCATGGGCCGAATCCTGGGGCAATTCAAAGGCCGGGTTACATCAGCTATTCGAATCGTTACGCATTGACGTGGCGCGGGAAAACATCGAAGTGACTGTGGTCAGTCCGGGGCTTATCGATCTCCCCCTGGACACTGAAGTTCCGATGCACCTTGACTGGTCAGCGAGTAAAACCGCGCGATACGTCTTCGACAGACTTGAGAATCGTCCAGCAGAGCTCTCCATACCGGAACTGCTCATGCCTGTCCTTTGGCCTCTGCCGCAAAAGCCCGGCCAGACGGGACTGGAAATCGGCAAGCGCATGGAGCGAAACAATCCGCCGATCGAGGATATGCCGTGAAACCTGAGCGTCTGTCAGGCCTTTCACACAGCGTGGGCCCACTGCCTTACACTGCGCGCCATGAAAACCATTCCCCACACCCAGGTCACCGAGCCCGCGGTCACCTGTTCGACCTGCGCGGCCTGCTGCTGCCAACTTGAAGTGATGCTGATCACCGATACCGGCGTGCCCGAACGCTTTATCGATACCGATGATTGGGGTGGGGAAGTCATGCTGCGACTGGATGACGGCTGGTGCGCCGCGCTGGATCGCAACAGCATGATGTGCACCATCTACGAAAAGCGTCCGCTGATCTGCCGGGAGTTCGAAATGGGCGCACCGGAATGCCTCACCGAACGCCAGGGGATTGCGACGGCGTATCGGTAAGCAACAACAGGCCACCGAAAATCCAATGTGGGAGCGGGCTTGCTCGCGAAAGCGGATTGTCAGTCAACATCAGTGTTGAATGTTAAATCGTATTCGCGAGCAAGCCCGCTCCCACATTAAAGGTGCAGTACTGCTTACAACGGCATCGTGTAATGCAATGCGTAACTTTCTACACCGTCGTTCGGGTTGCTGAGCCCGGCATTGGAGTAGTGGGTGGCACGAATCCCGACTTCATGTCCGCCGGCAAAGCGCAGACCAAACCCGAAACGGTCTTCGAACTGAAAGGCACTGCCGAGCTTGTTATCTTCAAGTTCGGTGTTGGCAAACACCGCTACGCCGATCCCTGCTTCAACGTAGGGTTTGATGGTCTGACCGGCAAATTCGTACACCAGCACCGGCGAGAACGACAAGCTGTGGTTGCTCGCTGTTGTGTCGCCCTCCCAGTAGGTGTAAGCGCCGCTCCAGTAACCGGTCAAGCGACCAACGTCACTCTGCAACCAGCTCTTGTCCCAATCGAACTGCATGCCTAGCCGGTAGGTCATGGTCGAATCGCTGGTCTGGCCGACCCCGAACTCCACCCCTGCCGCCTGCGCGGTAAAACTGTGCCCCATCAATGCGGTCGCAATCGCGGCCAAACAGAATAGTCGCTTCATTAGAAACTTCCTTTTCCGAACAATTCGGTATGGTTTTTATGCTGCTCAACAAACAAAGCTATGGAAATCGTCGTTTAATCAGAAGTTCACCCCAATTATTCGCTTGCTACCGTCTCTACCTATCGAAGCTTCGCACAACCCCAGACATATTCCACAGAATCGGCAATATATTTCTGAAATGCTCCGGGTCCGCACTCGACCAGAACTGTGCGGGACGAGCAGGTCCCTCGGCCAGCAATTCACGCTCGGCCAGCAGACGCTGGAGCTGCCGCGCCACAGCGGCACCGGTATCGATCAGGCTGATGCTGTGCGGGAGCATCTG
Organism: Pseudomonas sp. FP1742; assembly: GCF_030687145.1. Lineage (NCBI taxonomy): Bacteria > Pseudomonadati > Pseudomonadota > Gammaproteobacteria > Pseudomonadales > Pseudomonadaceae > Pseudomonas > Pseudomonas sp. FP1742. Next base: position 5,607,021 of record NZ_CP117460.1, read on the forward strand.
CTTGAGCAGCGGCTTCAGAAAGGGGTAATGCGTGCAGCCAAGAATGATCGTGTCTACACCAGCAGCCAGTAGCGGCTCAACATACCCTTGCAGCAACTGACGCAACGCCTCGCTGTGCAGATCACCATTTTCAATCAGCTCCACCAGCCCGGGGCAAGGCTGAGTAATCACCCGCACATCGGTGGCGAAACGGTCGAGCAAGGCGGTAAACTTGGCGCTCTGTAAAGTACCGGTGGTGGCGAGCACCCCGACCACACCGCTGCGCGTCGCCGCAGCAGCCGGTTTGACCGCGGGCTCCATGCCGACGATGGGCCACTCGGGGAAATCGCGCCGCAAGTCCGCAACGCCAGCCACTGTCGCAGTGTTACAAGCCAGAACCAGCGCCTTGGCGCCTTGCTGTTGAAAGAACTGCGCCATGACGCTGCAGCGCTGGCGGATGAATGCCGGGGTTTTCTCGCCGTAAGGGATATTCCCGCAATCGCCTAAGTACAACAGAGACTCGTTGGGCAGCAGGCGCTGGATCTCGGCCAGCACCGACAGCCCGCCGACACCGGAGTCGAATACGGCGATCGGCGCTTCACGCATGGCTTGCCCCGCAAACGCTGCAGCCTGGATCACGCTTGACCCGCAACTCACGGAACCGCGTGCCCAAGGCATCGATCAACAACAGGCGGCCCACCAGTGGCTCGCCAAATCCCACCAGCAGTTTCAGCGTTTCCAACGCCTGGAGGCTGCCGACCAGCCCGACCAAAGGCCCGACGACGCCTGCTTCGCTGCAGGTCAATTCGGCCTCGCTGCCGTGCCCATATAAACAGTGGTAACACGGACTCTCTGGACGACGAGGGTCAAATACCGACAATTGCCCTTCCAACCGAATCGCCGCCCCGCTGACCAGCGGTTTGCGTGCAGCCACACACGCGGCGTTGACCGCCTCGCGGGTGGAAAAATTGTCGGAGCAGTCCAGCACCAGATCCACCGCAGCAACGGCGGCAGCCAGCGAGTCCTCGTCCAATGCGGCGCGATGGGCGATCAGCTGAACTTCCGGATTGATTGCGCTCAGACGACGAATGGCCGAATCGACCTTACTCAGGCCGACACTGGCGGTGTCGTGAACGATCTGGCGCTGCAGATTGGTCAGGTCCACCGTGTCGAAATCCGCCAGATGCAACTCACCGACCCCGGCCGCGGCCAGGTACAGCGCAACCGGTGAGCCAAGGCCGCCGAGGCCGACAATCAATACGCGGCTTTCCTTGAGCCGCAACTGGCCGTCGATGTCGACGTGTTGCAGCAGAATCTGCCGGCTGTAACGTAGTAACTCCTGATCATTCAGCACGGCAAGCGCCCCAGACTGATGCGTTCGTGACCGCCCAGATCGGTGCGGCTGTGGACTTCTTCAAAGCCGCGAGTCAGCAGCAAATCGCGCACTGCCAGGGCTTGATCGTAACCGTGTTCGAGCATCAACCAGCCACCCGCCTCAAGGTGCGCCGGTGCCTGGGCGATGATCAAACGCAGATCGTCGAGCCCATCGACGCCGGCCACCAGCGCGCTGGCCGGTTCGAAGCGCACGTCGCCCTCCACCAAATGCGGATCGGTCGACGCGATGTAGGGCGGATTGCTGATGATCAGTTGAAAACGCTGGCCTTCCAAGGCGCTGAACCAATGGCTGCTCAACACCGTGGCGTTGTTCAGGTTCAAGCGCTGACGATTGCGTTCGGCCAGGGCCACGGCTTCGAGCACGCGATCCACGGCAGTGACTATCCAGGCTGGACGCTCACTGGCCAGCGCCAGCGCGATGGCTCCACTGCCGGTGCCCAGGTCGAGCACTTTGGCCCGTGTAGCCGGCAACAGTTCCAGCGCGGTTTCCACCAGCAACTCAGTGTCGGGACGCGGGATCAGCGTGTGAGGCGCGACTTCAAGGTCGAGCTTCCAGAAGCCTTGCTGCCCCAGAATATAGGCCACCGGCTCACCGCTACGACGGCGTTGCAGGTACTCGGCAAACTTCAGCGCCGCTTCGCTCGGGACGATACGCTCAGGCCAGGTATGCAGAAAGCTCCGGGACTTGCCCAAGGCCGCCGCCAGCAGCAATTCGGCATCCAGACGCGCAGTGGGCGAGTCGGGCAAATCGGCGGCGCGCAGCAAACTGGCAATGATCGTCATTTACTCACCTATCGCTGCCAATTGGTCGGCCTGGTACTCGGCCAGCAACGGTTCGATCACCGCATCCACACCGCCCGCGAGAATTTCGTCGAGCGAATACAGCGTCAGGTTGACCCGATGGTCGGTGACCCGGCCCTGGGCGAAGTTGTAGGTACGGATCCGCTCGGAGCGGTCACCGGAACCGACCAGCAATTTACGCTCGCTGGCGATGGCATTGGCGGCGGCGCTGGTCTGTTGGTCGTTGAGCTTGGCCGACAGCCAGGACATCGCCCGGGCGCGGTTCTTGTGCTGGGAACGTTCTTCCTGGCACTCGACGACAATACCGGACGGCAAGTGCGTGATACGAATCGCCGAGTCGGTCTTGTTGACGTGCTGACCACCGGCACCGGAGGAGCGATAGGTGTCGACCCGCAGATCCGCCGGGTTGATCTCAATGGCTTCCTGCTCATCCGGCTCGGGCAATACCGCCACGGTGCAGGCCGAAGTGTGGATGCGACCTTGAGACTCAGTGGCCGGAACCCGCTGCACACGGTGCGCACCGGATTCGAACTTCAGTTTGCCGTAGACGTTCTCGCCTTCGACCCGGGCAATGACTTCTTTATAGCCACCGTGTTCGCCTTCGTTCTCCGAGAGAATCTCCACGCGCCAACCACGCCGCTCGGCGTAACGCGAATACATGCGGAACAGGTCGCCGGAGAAAATCGCCGCTTCGTCACCGCCGGTGCCCGCGCGGATTTCCAGGAACACGTTGCGACCGTCGTTCGGATCCTTGGGCAGCAGCATGCGTTGCAGGCCGGCTTCGAGTTCGACCAATCGTTCCTTGGCTTCGCGGACTTCTTCCACGGCCATTTCACGCATGTCCGGGTCGCTGTCCTTGAGCAGTGCCTGCGCGCCTTCGAGGTCGCCCTGCACTTTAAGCAACTGTTTATAGCTGTCGACGATCGGCTCGACTTCCGCGTATTCCTTGGAATAGGTGCGGAATTTGTTCTGATCGGAAATGACTTCGCCATCGCCAAGCAGGGCGGTCAATTCCTCGAAACGGTCCTGGAGGATGTCCAGCTTATTGAGCAGTGACGCTTTCATTGCGGTTTCTTATCCGAAAAGCTATCCGATGAGCCCTCACCGAGGGCAAAGAGTTCCTGGGCCATGGCCAGCGCATCGAGGCGGCCTTCGGCAGAGAGCTTTTTCAATTGCACGCTCGGGGCGTGCAAGAGTTTGTTGGTCAGGCCACGGGCCAGTTGCACCAGCACGTCCTCGGCACTGCTGCCGTTGGCGAGCATGCGCTGGGCCTTCTGCAATTCTTCGTCGCGCAGACGCTCGCTTTGTTGACGATAGGCCTTGAGCACATCCACCGCCGCCAGTTCACGCAGGCGAACCATGAAGTCTTCGGCGCCGACCGACACCATCTCTTCGGCGGCCTGGGCAGCGCCCTGACGGCTCTTGAGGTTTTCGGCGACCACTTCGTGGAGATCGTCGACGCTATACAGGTAAACGTCGTCCAGTTCGCCGACTTCCGGCTCGATATCCCGAGGAACGGCAATATCCACCATGAAGATCGGCTTGTGCTTGCGCAATTTCAAGGCGCTTTCCACTGCGCCTTTACCGAGAATCGGCAATTGGCTGGCAGTGGAACTGATGACGATATCGCTGCGCACCAGTTCCGCCGGGATGTCCGAAAGCAGCACCGCGTGGGCACCGAACTGCTCGGCCAGGGTGCTTGCGCGCTCCAGGGTGCGGTTGGCAACCACGATTCGCTTCACCCCCAGCTCATGCAGATGGCGGGCGACCAGGGTGATGGTCTCGCCGGCGCCGATCAGCAAGGCCTGGCTGCGTTGCAAATCGCTGAAAATCTGTTTCGCCAGGCTGACCGCGGCAAACGCCACGGACACCGGGTTTTCGCCGATGGCGGTATCGGTTCGCACCTGTTTGGCCGCATTGAACGTGGCCTGGAACAGCCGCCCGAGCAACGGACCGATGGTGCCGGCTTCGCGAGCCACAGCATAAGCCGACTTCATCTGACCGAGAATCTGCGGCTCGCCCAACACCAGCGAATCGAGCCCGGAAGCGACCCGCATCATGTGACGAACTGCCGCATCATCTTCATGCACATAAGCGCTGGCGCGTAGCTCATCGAGGCTCAAATGATGATAATCGGCCAGCCAGCGCAACACGATGTCAGCCGAAAGGTGATCCTGTTCTATATACAGTTCGCTGCGATTGCAGGTGGAGAGGATCGCAGCTTCGCGGCTGTCGGTGAGTCGGCAGAGCTGCTGCAAGGCCTCAACCAGCTGCTCAGGGGTAAAGGCCACGCGCTCGCGGACGTCTACTGAAGCAGTCTTGTGGTTAATACCGAGTGCAAGGAAGGCCATTCAAGGTCGCTGATGGTGACGTGAAGCCGACAATTGTCCTACTTCGACAGAGCCAGAACAACCACTCGATAGCTATCGTCCCGGTTGACGCTGCCGAAGCCGAGATCCATTCTCGTTTACACCGGCGCCGGGCTTGCCGGGATTACGTGCGCGGGTAAATTGGCCGGGCGGTTATGTTTGGCCGAAGGCTTGTGTCATGATGATCCGACCGCAGGTTAGTCGTCCTCTTCCCTATATGAATAGATCTTCCGCGTTGCTCCTTGCTTTTGTCTTCCTCAGCGGCTGCCAGGCCTTGGCACCCGTTTCGTCGGACGGTACGCCGCCGGTCGAAGACAACACTCCGGCGCCTGAAAAGCCCAAGGTTTACAGCTCGTTCAGTGAAGAAACCGTCTTCAGCCTGTTGAGCGCAGAACTGGCGGGCCAGCGCAATCGTTACGACATTGCCCTGGACAACTACGTGACCCAGGCCATCAATACCCAGGATCCGGGCATCTCCGAGCGGGCATTTCGCATTGCCGAATACCTGGGCGCTGATCAAGCCGCTCTCGACACCTCGCTGATCTGGGCAAAAAACGCCCCGAACGATCTCGAGGCGCAACGGGCGGCGGCCGTGCAACTCGCCCGCGCCGGGCGTTACGACGATTCCATGGTTTATATGGAAAAAGTCCTGCAAGGCAAAGGCGACACGCATTTCGACTTCCTTGCCCTGTCTGCGGCCGATACCGACCAGGAGACCCGCAACGGTCTGATGAAAGGTTTCGACCGCTTGCTGCAGCGTCATCCGCACAACAACCAGCTGATTTTCGGCAAGGCCTTGCTGCTGCAACAGGATGGCGATGCCAAAGGCGCACTGACCCTGCTCGAAGACAACCCGCCGGATGAAGGTGAAATAGCGCCGATCCTGCTACGGGCGCGCCTGTTGCAAGGGCTCAACCGTGGCGATGAAGCCTTGCCGTTGCTGAAAAAAAGCATCAAGAAATACCCGGATGACAAACGCCTGCGCCTGACCTACGCGCGCACTCTGGTCGAACAGGACCGCATGGATGACGCCAAGGTCGAGTTCTCGAGCCTCGTTCAGCAATACCCGGAAGACGACGAACTGCGTTATTCACTGGCCCTGGTCTGTCTGGAAGCCAAGGCCTGGAACGAGGCCAAGGGTTATCTGGAAGACTTGATCGCCCGGGAAAGCCATGTCGACTCGGCACACCTGAACCTTGGGCGCATCGCTGAAGAGCGTAACGACCCCCAGGGTGCGTTGATCGAGTACGCCCAGGTCGGGCCGGGCAACGATTACCTGCCGGCGCAATTGCGTCAGGCCGATATTCTGATGAACAACGGCAGGACCGCCGAAGCCCAAAGCCGCCTGGCGGCCCAGCGCGACGAGCAACCCGATTACGCGATCCAGTTGTACCTGATCGAAGTCGAAACCTTGTCGGCCAACAAACAGGGCGACAAGGCCTGGAAAGTCTTGCAGCAAGCCCTGCAGAAATACCCGGACGATTTGAATCTGCTGTATACCCGGGCCATGCAGGCGGAAAAACGTAATGACCTGGCGCAGATGGAAAAAGACCTGCGACTGATCATCAAACGCGACCCGGACAATGCGATGGCATTGAATGCCCTTGGCTACACCCTGTCCGACCGCACCACACGCTACGCCGAAGCCAAGGCCCTGATCGAACAGGCGCACCAGATCAACCCGGAAGACCCGGCCGTTCTCGACAGCCTCGGCTGGGTGAATTTCCGCCTGGGCAACCTCGATGAGGCCGAGCGTTATTTGCGCCAGGCACTGGAACGCTTCCCCGATCAGGAAGTCGCCGCTCACCTGGGCGAAGTCCTGTGGGTCAATGGCAAACAACGCGAAGCCAAACAAGTCTGGAGCAAGTTCCTCAAGGAACAGCCCGACAGCCCTGCCCTGCGCAGCACCATCAAGCGCCTGACCGGATCAGAGACTCTTTAAGATTATGTTTTTGCGCCACATTATCGTTTTCAGCTTCATCGCCCTGCTCGCCGGCTGCGCGGGCTTCGGCGCCCGTGAATCGGTCGAGGGGCACGGCAACCCGGCCCAATGGCGCGAGCACAAACAGCAACTGGCCGGTCTCGATGGCTGGCAGATCAACGGCAAGATCGGCATCCGCGCACCGAAAGATTCGGGCAGCGGCACCTTGTTCTGGCTGCAGCGCCAGGATTATTACGACATCCGCCTCTCCGGCCCGCTGGGTCGTGGCGCGGCCCGCTTGACTGGGCGCCCCGGCAAAGTCTCGCTGGAAGTCGCCAATCAGGGCCGTTATGACGCACCGACTCCGGAAGCCCTGGTCGAAGAACAACTGGGCTGGAAATTACCGGTGTCCCATCTGGCGTGGTGGGTTCGCGGGCTCCCGGCCCCGGACAGCAAAAGTCGCTTGACCCTGGATGTCGACAGCCGCCTGTCCAGCCTTGAACAGGATGGCTGGCAGGTCGAGTACCTCAGTTATGCCGAGCAAAACGGCTATTGGCTGCCCGAGCGGATCAAACTGCACGGCACCGACCTTGATGTCACGCTGGTGATCAAGGAATGGCAACCACGCAAATTGGGGCAGTGAACATGACTGCGCCACGCCTGACTTTGCCCTCGCCCGCCAAACTCAACCTGATGCTGCATATTCTCGGTCGCCGTGAAGACGGTTACCACGAGCTGCAGACGATTTTTCAGTTTCTCGATTACGGTGATGAAATCACCTTCGCCGTTCGCGACGATGGCGTGATTCGGTTGCACACCGAATTCGCTGGCGTCCCTCATGACAGCAACCTGATCGTCAAAGCCGCAAAAAAACTCCAGGAGCAATCCGGCTGTTCGTTGGGCATCGACATCTGGATCGAAAAAATCCTGCCCATGGGCGGTGGAATCGGTGGCGGCAGTTCGAATGCGGCGACCACGTTGCTGGGTCTCAATCACCTCTGGCAACTGAACTGGGATGAAGACCGGCTGGCCGCGCTGGGTCTGACGCTTGGCGCCGACGTCCCGGTTTTCGTGCGTGGCCACGCGGCTTTCGCCGAGGGCGTGGGAGAGAAACTCACACCTGTAGAACCCGAGGAACCGTGGTATCTGGTGCTTGTGCCGCAAGTATCTGTAAGTACAGCAGAAATTTTTTCAGATCCACTGTTGACACGTAACACTCCTCCCATTAAAGTGCGCCCCGTTCCCAAGGGAAACAGTCGAAATGACTGCTTGCCGGTGGTAGCAAGACGTTATCCAGAGGTACATAACGCCTTGAATTTGTTAGGTAAATTTACCGAAGCAAAACTCACCGGAACTGGAAGTTGTGTGTTTGGGGGCTTCCCAAGCAAAGCTGAAGCTGATAAAGTCTCGGCCCTTCTTACAGAGACCCTTACAGGGTTTGTGGCAAAAGGAAGCAACGTTTCGATGTTGCATCGCAAGCTGCAAAGTCTGCTCTAAAAGGAATCGGGTACTGGGTACTCGTAGCAACAGATACAGGGGCGTCGCCAAGCGGTAAGGCAGCAGGTTTTGATCCTGCCATGCGTTGGTTCGAATCCAGCCGCCCCTGCCATTTTCCTATACTCATCCAGGTTACCCTCAGCCTTCAGGTACTGCGCGTGTCCAAGATGATGGTCTTTACGGGGAACGCCAACCCCGATCTGGCTCGGCGTGTCGTACGTCAGCTGCATATCCCTCTCGGTGACATCTCTGTCGGTAAGTTCTCCGACGGCGAAATTACTGCCGAGATCAATGAAAACGTCCGCGGTAAAGACGTCTTCATTATTCAGCCGACTTGCGCTCCGACCAACGATAACCTGATGGAACTGGTAGTGATGGCTGATGCCTTCCGCCGCTCCTCGGCTACTCGTATCACTGCTGTTATTCCTTACTTTGGTTATGCCCGTCAGGATCGCCGTCCGCGTTCCGCACGTGTGGCTATCAGCGCGAAAGTCGTTGCTGACATGCTTACCGTAGTCGGCATCGACCGTGTTCTCACGGTTGATCTGCATGCTGACCAAATCCAGGGTTTCTTCGATATTCCGGTAGATAACATCTACGGCTCCCCGGTACTGGTGGATGACATTGAAGATCAGCGCTTCGAAAACCTGATGATCGTGTCCCCGGACATTGGCGGCGTCGTGCGTGCACGGGCTGTTGCCAAATCCCTGGGCGTGGATCTCGGGATCATCGACAAACGCCGTGAGAAAGCCAATCACTCTGAAGTGATGCATATCATCGGTGATGTCGAAGGGCGTACCTGTATTCTGGTCGATGACATGGTCGATACCGCCGGCACTCTGTGCCACGCGGCCAAGGCCCTGAAAGAGCATGGCGCTGCCAAGGTTTTCGCCTACTGCACGCACCCTGTGCTGTCGGGTCGGGCGATCGAAAACATTGAAAATTCCGTGCTGGACGAGCTGGTGGTGACGAACACCATCCCGCTGTCCGCTGCAGCACAAGCCTGTGCGCGTATCCGCCAACTGGATATCGCACCGGTAGTTGCCGAGGCGGTCCGCCGCATCAGCAATGAAGAATCGATCAGCGCGATGTTCCGTTAAGGGCCCTGCCCTTTTCATTACATCCTGTTGACGAAAAGCGCCCCGCCCCGGCATTCCTGTCGGGGCGGGGCTTTTTTGCCCATATCGCCTTTAGCGCTGGTCGCAAACGCTGGGGCGAATGTGGTTATTTTGGAGATACAACATGAACGATTTTACTCTGAATGCTGAAGTGCGTTCCGACCTGGGGAAAGGTGCGAGCCGCCGCCTGCGTCGTCTCGCAAGCCTGGTTCCAGCTGTAGTTTACGGTGGCGACAAAGCCCCTGAATCCATCAGCATGCTGGCTAAAGAAGTTGCCAAACTGCTCGAAAACGAAGCGGCTTACAGCCACATCATCGAGCTGAACGTTGGCGGCACCAAGCAAAACGTAATCATCAAGGCTCTGCAGCGTCACCCGGCCAAAGGCCACGTGATGCACGCTGACTTTGTACGCGTAGTAGCTGGCCAGAAACTGACCGCTGTCGTGCCTGTACACTTCATCAACGAAGCGGCTCCGATCAAGAAAGGCGGCGAAATTTCGCACGTTGTTTCTGAAATCGAAGTGACCTGCCTGCCGAAAGACCTGCCTGAATTCATCGAAGTTGACCTGGCTGACGCCGAAGTCGGTTCGATCATTCACCTGTCCGACCTCAAAGCTGCTAAAGGCGTTGAGTTTGTTGCTCTGGCTCACGGTAACGACCTGGCTGTTGCCAACGTTCACGCTCCACGTGTTGCTCCAGAAGCTGCAGAAGGCGCTGCAGAGTAATTTTACTCTGTACGCCGGAGTGACCGGAAACATCGCGGACTAGAGCGTAGCGAGAAAGCAGGCGAGAACGCGGAGTTTACATAATGGTAAATGAGCACTTGTCGTCCGCTTTCGCCGCACTCCCTGATGACGGCGATGTTATCCACCACTTCAAGGAAGGGCCCCTATCGTGACTGCCATCAAACTGATCGTTGGCCTGGGAAATCCAGGCGCTGAATACGAACAGACCCGGCATAACGCAGGGGCCCTTTTTGTTGAGCGCATCGCGCAGGCACAGGGTGTCAACCTTGTGGCCGATCGCAAATATTTCGGCCTGACCGGGCGCTTTTCGCATCAGGGTCAGGATGTTCGTCTATTGATTCCCACCACCTATATGAACCGCAGCGGCCAGGCCGTGGCGGCACTTGCCGGTTTCTTTCGCATAAAGCCGGAAGAGATTCTGGTGGCGCATGACGAACTCGACCTGCCTCCGGGCGTTGCCAAACTCAAACAGGGCGGCGGCCATGGCGGTCATAACGGGTTGCGCGACATCATTGCGCAATTGGGCAATCAGAATACCTTTCACCGCCTGCGGCTTGGCATTGGCCACCCGGGCGTTGCCAGTATGGTTTCAAACTTCGTCCTGGGTCGTGCGCCACGCGCCGAACAGGAAAAACTCGATGCCAGCATCGACTTTGCCCTCGGCGTGCTGCCGGATATCCTCGCCGGGGAATGGAACCGCGCGATGAAAAACCTGCACAGCCAGAAGGCCTGACTCTTACCCGAGGGGAAACACCATGGGATTCAATTGCGGCATCGTCGGCCTGCCTAACGTCGGCAAGTCCACCCTGTTCAACGCCCTGACCAAGTCCGGGATTGCGGCCGAGAACTTCCCCTTCTGCACCATCGAGCCGAACACCGGTATCGTGCCGATGCCGGACCCGCGCCTGGAAGCCTTGGCGGTCATAGTCAATCCAAAGCGCATCCTGCCGACCACCATGGAATTCGTCGACATCGCAGGCCTGGTTGCCGGCGCCTCGAAAGGTGAAGGCCTGGGCAACAAGTTCCTCGCCAACATCCGCGAAACCGATGCCATCGCTCACGTGGTCCGCTGCTTCGAAGACGAGAACGTGATTCACGTCTCCAACAGCGTCGACCCGAAGCGCGACATCGAGATCATCGACCTGGAACTGATCTTCGCCGACCTCGACAGCTGCGAGAAGCAACTGCAGAAAGTCACCCGCAACGCCAAGGGTGGCGACAAGGACGCCGTGGTCCAGAAAGGCCTGCTCGAACAGCTGATCGCTCACTTCACCCTCGGCAAGCCTGCGCGCACGTTGATGAAGAACATGGGTGCCGACGACAAAGCAGTGATTCGTGGCTTCCACCTGCTGACCACCAAGCCAGTCATGTATATCGCCAACGTTGCTGAAGACGGTTTCGAGAACAACCCGCTGCTGGACATCGTCAAAGCCATTGCCGAAGAAGAAGGCGCCATGGTGGTTCCGGTCTGCAACAAGATCGAAGCCGAAATCGCCGAACTGGAAGACGGTGAAGAGAAAGACATGTTCCTCGAAGCCCTGGGCCTCGAAGAGCCCGGCCTGAACCGCGTGATTCGTGCCGGCTACGAGATGCTGCACCTGCAGACCTACTTCACCGCCGGTGTCGAAGAAGTCCGCGCCTGGACCGTGCGCGTCGGTGCTACCGCGCCACAAGCCGCTGGCGTGATCCACACCGACTTCGAAAAAGGCTTCATCCGTGCCGAAGTCATCGCCTACGACGACTTCATCCAGTACAAGGGCGAAGCCGGCGCCAAAGAAGCGGGTAAATGGCGTCTGGAAGGCAAGGATTACATCGTTAAAGACGGCGACGTGATGCACTTCCGTTTCAACGTGTAACGGTGACCGTGGATTTACACGGAACCCGATAGACTGAAAATCCCCGTAATCACTCGCTGATACGGGGATTTTGCTTTTTGGGATCCTGGTAGCGCGCAACCCTCTTACATGTGCTCTGCTAGATTGAAAACGGCTCATCCGTGATCTGGAGAACCGTCATGCTGGAGAAATTTGAACGCTATCCACTCATGTTCGGCCCTACGCCGATCGAGAAACTGAATCGCCTATCGGCGTGTCTCGGGGGCAATATCGAGCTCTATGCCAAACGAGAGGATTGCAACTCCGGGCTTGCGTTTGGCGGAAAGCTGGGTTCCATTCCCGGATGCGGTCTACGACCGGGTTGGGAATATCCTGATGAGCCGCGTGCTGGGAGCGGAAATTGACGAAACGGCTGAATATTTTGAGGATCCTGAAACAGGTATAAACCTCATTCAGGACGCGACATCTTTTTTCGTGGATAAAACCAGCACAACAAAGGCTACGGCGGCTCCTTTATCAGGAACCGCCACCGCGATGTTCACACTCGGTACTTACTCCGATTGAAGAACATCGAAGACCCCGCCCCCACTACCGCGATTGCAAAGATCCCGACATCAATGCTGCCAATGTAGGGTGGCAGCACAAACATCACGCCAAAGCCCAGACCGACCAGAGCAATACCGAGCCATTTCCTGAGTACGTAGCTCCTTACGCAAGTGTATAGCAGCACCATCCCCACACAGGCCAACGCATACTGACTGTAGAGACTCATGGGCCTATGTTCCTTGGGACTTGATGATACTGGGGGTGATGCTGAAACGGGTGACGCTGAAGACAATGCCGTGATTGGCGATAAATTGATTCCTGTCAAACTCCACTGCTCGCGTCCTTATCGAGTCCAGAAAGGCGCGAAGTGTCCACCAGGATAGTGATTTGCGCAAATTGCAATCACGGCTGCAGGTGCCCGCAGGCGCTCCGGGTCAGACTTTTTTGGTCCGTGGCAGAAAGATCGCCAACACCCCCAACAACGGCAAGAACGAACACAGGAAGTACACGTACTCAATGCCGTGAATATCCGCCAGATGCCCGAGTAGCGCCGCACCAATTCCGCCAAAGCCAAACATCAGTCCGAAGAACACTCCGGCGATCATCCCGACATTGCCCGGCACCAGTTCTTGCGCATACACCACGATGGCCGAGAACGCCGAGGCCAGAATGAAACCGATCACCACGCTCAATACACTGGTCCAGAACAGGTCCACATGGGGCAGCAGCAGCGTGAATGGCGCCACACCGAGGATCGAGAACCAGATCACCGCCTTGCGCCCGATCTTGTCGCCGATAGGCCCGCCGAAAAAGGTCCCCGCCGCTACCGCCCCCAGAAACAGGAACAGATGCAACTGCGAGCTGGCCACCGACAGGTCGAATTTCTCGATCAGGTAGAACGTGAAATAGCTGGTGAAACTGGCCATGTAGAAATATTTGGAGAACACCAACAGCCCGAGTACCACCAGCGCGCTGATCACTCGGCTTTTCGACAGACCGTGAGTCGCTGCCTGACCTTGCTTGAGCTTGAACAGGTTCAAGTGATTGGCGTACCAGCGGCTGATCCGGTACAGCACGAACAACGCAAACAGCGCGAACAATCCGAACCAGGCCACATTGCCCTGCCCGTAAGGAATGATGATCGCTGCCGCCAGCAACGGCCCGAAGGCCGAGCCCGCATTACCACCGACCTGAAACGTCGACTGCGCCAGGCCGAAGCGCCCGCCCGAGGCCAGTCGCGCGACGCGAGAAGCTTCCGGGTGAAAAGTCGACGAGCCGATCCCGATCAACCCCGCGGCCAGCAGAATCATCGGGAAGCTGCCGACCACTGACATCATCAGTATGCCGATCAGTGTGCAGACAGTACCGGCCGGCAATAGCCATGGCTTGGGATGACGATCCGTGTGGTAACCGACCCACGGCTGCAACAGCGAGGCCGTCAGTTGAAACGTCAGGGTGATCAGGCCGACCTGAGTGAACGTCAACCCATAGTTGGCCTTTAGCATTGGATAGATCGACGGCAGCACCGCCTGAATCAGGTCGTTGATCAAATGCGCCAGCGCCACCGCGCCGATGATGCGCATGACCAGCGGACTGCTTGGTGAAGAAGCGGGCACCGAGGTCGGGGCGGACTGAACGTTGCTGATAGCCATAAGAGTTTCCGTACTGCGGATGGGTGCGCACTGGCAGGTCGGTCAATGTGCCATTTTTCGGTGCAGTCGCGCCATCCCCTTAGCCTGCTAACGACTTCAAAAAAAGGTGATAGCGCAAAGCCATGGTCTGAATCTTGCCTTGCTTATCCGCTTCAACGCGGCCCCTTACAAAGGGGACCGAGAATGGGAAGTTTCGCTACAGAGTCGGCCTACAGAGCGGACCAAGGTGAACTTTCGAGGCCTTTTAGCAGGGCATCAGTCGTGGCCGCAATGGCTTCGACGCACGCCAATGGTGCGTGGTGTCCAGAGGAGTCATGGGGCATGCAGGCTTTTTTATCACCGGGGATCGGACTGCTGGGGCGTTTCGGCTTCGCGCGCAAATTTCAGCTGCTGTTTCTGCTGTTTATCCTGCCGCTGGCAGGCAGCTTGTGGATGATCGGCCAGGACTATCGTGACAAGTTGAGCCTGATCGCCGGCGAACGCGCCGGGGTCCGGCAATTGATTGCCCTGGATGCGCTCGACAACTTGCTCGCCGCCCAGCGTGACCGTGCCGCGCGCTGGCGCGCCACCGAAACCAACCGCCAGCCGACACCAGCAACCATCGCGGCGATGGCGGCGTTCGACACGGTTCAGCCGGCTGTGGCCCAGGCAATCACAGACTTGGGTAATGCCCTGAACGCCGAAGGCGCCGAGGGCGAGACCCTCACCCGCTATCAAGCCCTGCAAAGCGCCCTCACCAGCCTGGATTCGAAAAGCCTGAGCAGCGTTGGATGGTGGCCGGACGGCTATGATCGCTTCACCAATGCCTTGAGCGCCCTGCAAGCCTTGCGCGAACAAATCGCCATGGACAATCGCCTGACCCTCGCACCCTGGCTGGAAACTTATCTGCTGACGCAGATCTCCACTCAACACGCACCGGACCTGATCGAACGGATCGGTCGCCTCGCCGCGGTTGGTCAAGCTTCGGTGGTGTCCGGGCAGTTCACTCTGCAAAGCCGCCTGCAATTGCGCGACTTGCGCAGCCGCATCGGCGACGCTCGGGAACAGCTGGTGAAAACTGGTAGCCTGCTGGAAGCGCGCCTGCCCAGTGCCCTGCAAACCTGGGCCGGGCAGTACCATGACAGCCTCAAGCAGCTGGATAGCGGTTTGAAAGTGCTGGACGACGGCGTCTTCGGTGGCAGCATCAACCTCAAGCCCGAAGACTTCGAACGCAATCTCGACGCCCTCCTCGGCAACCTCGCCTCGCTGCGCCAGCAATCGTTGGTTTCGCTGGATCAACGGCTGGATTATTACCACGGCTCGGCCATCCGCCAGTTCATCCTGGTGGCGACAATTTTTGGCTGCCTGCTGCTGGCCGCGCTGTACCTGTTCATCTGTCTGCAGGCCTCTATCCGTCGCAGCGCCAGCGGCATCACGCTATTGGCCGAAGCGCTGCGTGACGGCAACCTGAGCCTGCAAGTGCCGGTACAGGGCCGCGACGAACTGGCAGCGATCAGCACCTCGCTGAACGTTGCGGTGGTACAACTGCGCAACAGTTTGCTGGGCGTCGATCACGAAACCCTGCAGCTGAGCAATGCGGTACGCACGCTCAACGATCACTCCAGAGGCGCTCTTGGCGAAGTCGAAGCCCAGCAGTTGCAGATCAGCCAGATCGCCGCAGCCGCCACGCAATTGGCCGCGACCTCCCAAGGCGTCGCCCAGAGTTGCGAACAGGCGTCTGGCAGCGCTCAGCATACCCAACGCATCGCTGCCGACAGCAGCCGCGACAGCCAACGCACGACAGCGAGTATTCAGCAGCTCAATCAGCGGTTGAACGACACCGCGGCAGCACTGGGTCGGGTCAGTGAGCAAGGGCAGCAGATTCAATTGGTGGTCGACACCATTCGCGGCGTGGCCGAGCAAACCAACCTGCTGGCCCTCAACGCCGCCATCGAGGCCGCACGGGCTGGCGAGCAAGGTCGCGGCTTTGCGGTGGTGGCCGATGAAGTGCGCAGCCTGTCGCAACGCACCCAGTCCTCCACCGCGCAGATCGCCGGCACCGTCGACAGCCTGCGCAGCACCGTGAACGAAGCGGTAAGCCTGATGGAGGCTGCCTGCGGCCAGGCGCAATCGGATGCGCAAGCCGTCACCGGTCTCGGCGAACGCCTGGGAGAAATCGCCAGCGCGGTGCAAAGCGTCACCGACACCCTGGCGCAGATCGCTACCGCCGTCGAAGAGCAAGCGAGCACCGCCGATGAAGTCAGCGGCAACATCCAGCAGGTCGATCAGGCGGCGGTACGCTTGCTCGAAGGCGCGCGGGCGGTGAACCTTGCCGCAGACACCTTGAGCCAGGGCAGCAAGGCCTTGAGTGCAAATACCGGGAGATTTCAGCTCGGTTGATGCCCTTCCCTGGCCCGATTTTTCGGGTCAGCGGGATAAGCGGTTGAAAGTGTGGAGAAATATTTTAGATTTACGCTTGACGCATCGTCGTTCCAGGTGAATAATGCGCGCCACTTGGCTACATAGCTCAGTTGGTTAGAGCATAGCATTCATAATGCTGGGGTCCGGGGTTCAAGTCCCTGTGTAGCCACCAAGTACTAAAAACGGCTTACCGAAAGGTAGGCCGTTTTTTTATGCCCCGAGAAAAGTGGCGGGCGAACCCTGATTTGCTTACCACTCCTTCGGCCGATAAAGTCCCCGGACCTTTTATCCCATGGACGGAGTGCCCCGCGTGTTCTCAGCCTTCCACTTGAGTCGCTATCGCCTGTCAGCCCTTTCGCTGATTGCCACCGCTTTGACTCTCGCCGCGTGTAATGCGCCGCCCCCTTCGCCTTCGGTCTCGACGTTGCCGGTCGCGCCGGAAATCGCCTCCGGTTATCGCACTGACCTGCAGACCCGACACGCCTCAAAACACATGGCCGCGGCCGCCAATCCGCTGGCGGCCGACGCCGGGCGGGAGATGCTGCGCGAGGGCGGCTCGGCGATTGATGCGGCCATTGCCATGCAAGCAGTGTTGACGCTGGTCGAACCGCAATCGTCAGGTATCGGCGGTGGCGCATTGATCGTGCTGTGGGACGGCAAGGCTGTGCGCACCTACGACGGCCGCGAAACCGCGCCGGCCGGTGCCACCGAGAAACTGTTCCTGCAAGCCGATGGCAAACCGATGCCGTTCACCCAGGCGCAGATCGGTGGTCGCTCGGTGGGTACGCCGGGTGTGTTGCGGGCGCTTGAGCTGGCCCATCAAAAGCACGGTCGTCTGCCGTGGGCGAGGCTGTTCGAACCCGCCATCAAACTCGCCGAGCAAGGTTTCGCCATCTCGCCACGACTGCATCAGTTGATCGCGGCAGACTCGTTTATCCAGCGCTCACCGGATATGGCCGCCTACTTTCTGAATGCCGACGGCAGTCCGAAAGCCATCGGTACGCAACTGAAAAACCCGGCACTCGCCGCGGTGTTGAAGCGTATCGCCACGGAAGGTCCCGACGCGCTGTACAAAGGCCCGATCGCAAAAGAGATCGTCGCCAAGGTTCAAGACCATACCAACCCCGGTAGCCTGTCGCTGACCGATCTCCAAGGCTACAAGGCCAAGGAACGCGCGCCGCTGTGCACCGACTACAAGCGCTGGCAGGTCTGCGGCATGCCGCCTCCGTCGTCGGGCGGGATCGCCGTGGCGCAAATCCTCGGGACCTTGCAGGCATTGGAATCTCGCGAACCACGTTTTGCCCTGGCACCACTCAAACCAATCAAGACCAGCAAACCGGCGGGCATTGAGCCGTCACCTGAAGCCGTGCACCTGATCGCCGAAGCCGAGCGCCTGGCTTACGCCGACCGCGCGCAGTACGTCGCCGACACCGACTTCGTGCCCGTACCGGTCAAAGGGCTGGTCGACCCGACTTACCTGGCCAGCCGCGCCGCCTTGATAGGTGATCGCAGCATGGGCATGGCCAAACCCGGCACCCCGCCGGGCATTCAGGTTGCCTACGCGCCGGACCGCTCGCCGCTGCGCATCTCCACCTCGCAGGTGGTGGCGGTCGATGACGAGGGCGGCGCCGTGTCCATGACCACCACCGTGGAAGCGGCATTCGGTTCGCACTTGATGGTCCAGGGTTTTGTGCTCAACAACCAGATGACCGACTTCTCGTTCATCCCCGAAGAGAATGGACAAAAAGTCGCCAACCGCGTCGAACCCGGCAAACGCCCGCGCTCGTCCATGGCGCCTACGCTGATCTTCGACCGTCGGAGCGGCGAATTCCTGGCCACCGTCGGTTCTCCCGGTGGCTCGCAGATCATCGAGTACGTGGCCAAATCCACCATCGGCCTGCTCGACTGGAACCTCGACCCGCAAACCGCCATCAACCTGCCCAACTTCGGCAGCCGCAACGGCCCGACCGAACTGGAACAGGGTCAATTCAGCCCGGCGCTGATTCAGGCGCTGAAGGACAAAGGGCACAGCGTGAGCGAGATCGACATGACCAGCGGGACTCAGGCGATTGTTCGGGTCAAGGATGCGCAGGGGAAAGCTGCGTTGGCTGGCGGGGCCGATCCACGGCGTGAGGGGAAAGCGCTGGGGGATTGAGTCGTACGCGGGAATAAGAAAAGGCTTACCGGCAGGTAGGCCTTTTTATTGATAACGTCTTGTCCTGATAAGGGGCTACTCACGCTGGACAGATAACATCAAGTCGATAGTTGGTTGGCAAACTGCCCGACCGCGTTGACCACTTTCTGCGCACCGTCCTGGATCTCGACGATCACCGTGCCCGCCTCCGCCGCCAGCGCCAGACCTTGTTCAGCCTGCAGTTTGCCGTCGGTCATCAGGGCCACGGCGTTGCGCGCCATGTCCTGGTTCTGACGCACGACGCCGACAATTTCATCGGTCGCCTGGCTGGTGCGCGAGGCCAATTGCCGGACTTCGTCCGCCACCACGGCAAACCCGCGCCCCTGTTCACCGGCGCGAGCCGCTTCGATGGCCGCGTTGAGCGCCAGCAGGTTGGTCTGTTCGGCGATGCCACTGATGGTTTTGACGATGGTACCGATCACCAGCGATTGCTCGTTCAGCGCTTCGATGCCTTCGCCGGCGGTTTGCATGTGTTTGGCCAGGTCACGCATGACGTCCACCGCTTGAGTCACCACGGCAGTACCGCGCTGTGCACTCTGGTCGGTTTGCTGAGAAGTGCTGTAGGCAATGTTGGCTGCTTCGGCGACGGCCTGCTCCTGATTGACCTGATCGGTAATCACCGTGGCGAACTTCACCACTTTGTAGAGCTTGTTGTTGGCGTCGACCACGGGGTTGTAGGAAGCCTCCAGCCAGACCACGCGACCGTGGCTGTCGATGCGTTTGAAACGATCGGCCACGAACTCGCCGGCGTTCAGGCGACGCCAGAAGTTCTGATAGTCGGCGCTGTTGTATTCCTCCGGCTCGCAGAAAGTGCGGTGATGTTTACCCTGGATCTGCGCCAGGCTGTACCCCATGCCGCTGAGAAAACGCTCATTGGCCGTCAGCACGTTGCCATTGAGGTCGAACTCAATGACTGCCGTCGAGCGCACCAGCGCGCCAATCAGGTTTGCATGTTCACGGGACGCCTCGATGGTACGGGTCAGGTCGCTGGAGTAAATCGAGAAGTGCTTGATCCGGCCGTCCGAGGACCGCACCGGCTGCATGATCGAACGCAACCAGGCTTCGGCGCCGTTGCCGCGCAGCAAACGGACGGCGCCGGCAAAGTGCTCACCACGGGTCAGCGCGGCCCTGAAGCGGTGGTGGAATTCATCTGACTTCACATGAGCCGGGACAATGTCTTCAATGTGTCGACCGACCAGATCGTTGCTCTTGTAGAGCATCTCGCCCATGAAGTTCTGGTTGACCGATTGAATCCTGCCATCGGCATCAAGGGTCAGGACCAGCATTTCGCTGTCCAGGCTCTCCTTGACTTGCTGAAGGCTGGAGAGTTCTTCGCGAAGAGCCGACAGCTCCTGCTTCAAGCGTTTATTGAACATGGGAAAGCACCGATGGACAGAGATAAAAAGCGGCTTACAGCCTAACCATCGGCTTTGCGGATATTTTCTGAAGAGTGTTGCAGGGTTGTCCTACAAAAATAGTCGCGGCACAAACAGCCTCATGCCGCGCCAGCCACCGCACAGCGTCCGACTCGCGGCATTCGCGCACCGAAATACACCGCGCTGCTGATGCCCACGGCCCCCATCACCGCGCAGAAGATCACACAAACCCATGGGCTCCATGGCATCAGCGCGATCAACAGCAACGGTGTGACACTCGCCCAGGCGGCGTAGGCAATGTTGTAGGTGAAGGAAATCCCCGAGACGCGAATCCGCGCCGGAAACAGTCCAACCATGACCGATGGCACCGCGCCAACCACTCCGCAACCGAGACCGGCCACCGCATAGGCCAAACCGATCCACTGGCCTTCAATGATCAGGCAGGTGTAGAGCACGCCGATGCCCAAAGGCAGCAGCAGGCTATACAGCATCACCGTACGCCAGGCACCGATGCGGTCGACGAGCAGCCCGGCAAGCACGCAGCCAATATTCAGAAAAACGATGCCCAAGGCACTCAGGGCGAAGGTATGGCTGGCGGTCATGCCGAAGGTTTTCTGCATCATGGTCGGGGTGATGACCACAAACACCACCACGGCCGAGGTCAGCACGCAGGTGAGGATCATCGCCGGCAGCATCGCCAGACGGTGCTCACGCAGGACCGTACGCAGCGGCAGTTCGACAGCGGCCTCGCGCTGGGCCTGCATCGCCATGAACACCGGGGTTTCGCTGAGCCAGCGGCGCAGCCAGACACCGATCACGCCAAACACACCGCCCAACAGAAACGGGTAGCGCCAGGCGTAATCGAGGATTTGCGCCGGGGTGAACGCCTGTGCCAGAAAAGTCGCCGTCAAGGCGCCGATCAGATAACCGAAGGTCAGCCCCGCCTGCAGGAAACCGAGGGCATAACCGCGATGCCCGACCGGCGCGTGCTCAGCGACGAACACCCAGGCGCTCGGCACTTCACCACCCACCGCCGCGCCTTGCAGGACCCTCAGGGCCAACAGCAACAGGGGTGCGAAATAGCCGATCTGAGCGTAGGTCGGCATGATCCCGATCAGCAAGCACGGCAACGCCATCATCAGGATGCTCAGGCTGAACACCTTCTTGCGTCCCAGCCGGTCGGCGAAATGCGCCATCAGGATTCCGCCCAATGGACGCGCCAGATAGCCGGTGACGAAGATCCCGAAGCTTTGCAGCAGACGCAGCCACTCGGGCATTTCCGGCGGGAAGAACAGCTGGCTGAGGGTCAGCGCGAAGAATACGAAAATAATGAAGTCGTAGATTTCCAGCGCACCGCCCAAGGCTGCAAGCCCCAGGGTCTTGTAGTCCGAGCGAGTGAAGGGCGCCGGGCGCGCATTGATGTTGGCAGTCATGTAAAAGAACTCTGGCAGGCAAAAAACCAAGGCGCCCATGGTCTACGCAAATGCGCTTGTGGACAACCCGTTAGACCATAGTCCCAAACAGCGTCCCCGCAACGGACCGATTGATTTACTGTTGGCACCGACCGGATGGGCCATTGCGCCCTGAACCCCACAATAAACATAAGAACGAGGTACTCCCGTGGCCGCTGATATCGAAGATAGCCGCTCTGCGCGCTTTGCCCTGCATTGTTCAAACTTTGCCGAACGCTGGTTTCCCGACTCCTGGGTGTTCGCCGCACTGGCAGTGATCATCGTCGCCGTGGCGACCATGGCCATGGGCGCCAAACCCACCGACGCCGCCATGGCCTTCGGTGACGGTTTCTGGAGCCTGATTCCGTTCACCATGCAGATGGCATTCGTGGTGATTGGCGGTTACGTGGTCGCCAGTTCGCCACCGGCGGTGAAACTGATCGATCGCCTGGCACGGATCCCGAAAAACGGGCGCTCCGCCGTGGCTTGGGTGGCGCTGATTTCCATGGTCGCGTCGTTGCTGAACTGGGGGCTGTCACTGGTGTTCGGCGGGCTGCTGGTGCGTGCCCTGGCCCGCCGTACCGATCTGAAGATGGACTACCGCGCTGCCGGTGCCGCCGCGTATTTGGGTCTGGGCGCGGTCTGGGCCTTGGGTCTGTCGTCGTCCGCGGCGCAATTGCAGGCCAACCCGGCCAGCCTGCCGCCGTCGATTCTATCGATCACAGGCGTCATTCCCTTCACCCAAACGATCTTTCTCTGGCAGTCGGGTGTGCTGTTGCTGACCCTGATCGTGGTTTCGCTGATCGTTGCCTATGCCACGGCACCCGGCCCGGCGACAGCCCGAGACGCCAACGCCTGCGGTATCGACCCCAGTTTCAGTCTGCCGGCGCCGCCACCCCGTACCCGTCCCGGAGAATGGCTGGAATACAGCCCACTGCTGACGATTCTGCTGGCATTGCTGGCGGCCGGATGGCTGTTCCATGAGTTTGCGACCAAACCGGCGATCAGCGCGATTTCCGGTTTGAACACCTACAATTTTCTGTTCCTGATGCTGGGTGCGCTGCTGCACTGGCGCCCGCGCAGCTTCCTCGATGCGGTGGCCCGTGCGGTGCCAACCACCACCGGCGTGCTGATCCAGTTCCCGCTGTACGGCTCGATAGCCGCGCTGATGACAGTGGTCAAGGGCACCGACGGACAGTCATTGGCCCACCACATCTCAACCTTTTTCGTACAAATCGCGTCCCATGACACCTATGCCCTGCTGATGGGCGTGTACTCGGCCATCCTCGGCTTTTTCATCCCTTCCGGTGGCGGCAAATGGATCATTGAAGCGCCGTACGTCATGCAAGTGGCCAATGACCTGAACTACCACCTGGGCTGGGCCGTGCAGATCTATAACGCCGCCGAAGCCCTGCCGAACCTGATCAACCCGTTCTACATGCTGCCGCTACTGGGCGTGCTCGGGTTGAAGGCCCGGGACTTGATCGGATTTTCGTTCGTGCAATTGCTGGTGCATACGCCGCTGGTGCTGTTCCTGCTGTGGGCGCTAGGGACGACGCTTACGTATATGGCGCCGGTGATACCTTAAACAGAACCTTCAAATCACCACAAACCCGGTGTGGGAGCGGGCTTGCTCGCGAAAGCGGAATATCAGGCGACATCTGTATCGACTGGAAGACCGTCGTCGTCCGCTCCCACATTAGCGATTGAGGAGGCGCTCTGACTGGCGATCTTTTCACGCAGGCACTAGACCGCTCGACACAAGTAGTTTCAGTATGTACCCGCCCCACCTCCGAGGGCTCACGCTGAAAAGGATCTGAGCATGTTCAAACTCGCAGGATTCACCCTCGCCGCACTCACCCTGAGTGCCGCCGCCCACGCTGATGTCGATCTGAATCTGGGCAGCACCGAACGCGTCACTCGGCTGTTCGCCTACCCCAACAACTGTAATGTCATCTGCTTCCGCAACTGGACACTGGAGCAGACCGTCGAGCATTACCTGACCCAAAGCGTACAACGCGATGGCTACAAGACCGCAAAAGTGCTGGTCAAAACCGAAAACAAGCAGCTCCACGCCCATATCAGCGGTGTGCCTAAAGGCTATGGCAAGCCGCTGAGTGCATTGCTCAATGCTGGGGATTTGGCCTACAACGGCGCCAACAAGCTGAGTGCCGATGGCAAATGGACCTATAACTGGTACCTGTTCCTGCCGCTGGGCATGGCCCTGGAAAACCGCAAAAGCGTCGAACTGCTGCACTTCCCGCCGGATTATTCCCTGACCCAGGCCCAGGACTATCTGGAGTCCAAGACCACCGATCGCTGGGCCACGCTGCTGACCGCCAACGGCATTCCCGTCGACCAGACACCGGGTTACCAGACCATCATCGACATCGCGCCGATTGCCGCACCGTCCACCGCCGGCAAGGACCTGGAAGGCGTCTACAACTACTTCACGGACTACCAGACCACCATGGTCAAGGAAGTCAGCCAGAACGCCAGCGGCGCGGCATTGCCAATGGTTGCCTTCGGCGCACCGGTGCGTAACTGGATCAAGCAACAATACGGGCCGACCGTGGAGATACTGGGCCTGGCAACCATCAGCCCGAGCAAGGGCGTGACGGTTCCCGTACTGGGTTCCAACCACCCGAGTTACATCTGGTATGCCGCCGACCCCGAGGCCTATAGCGGCAGCGATGCCCAGGCCAAAGCCGACGCCGCAGGGCTGAAAGTCATGGGGCAGGATTTGAGTGCCGCGTGCTGGCAGGCCGGAATGGGCAGCAAACCGGGCACTGACCCTACCGCTCAGCTGAAAAGCTGCACTCAGACCTGGCAAGTGACCCAGAAAGAAAAAACCTGCGAACTGTTCTACACCTCGATTCGCAACCTGACGCCTGAACAGGCGGTGGCCAAGTGCGCAACGGACACGGTCAAGTCTGAGCTGAAACAGCTGCAGACCCCAGCCCTTGTGACCTCCGCTCCTGCCCCACACTTGTAAAACGATATAAGTCTTTCCCGCGTCAGCCATGGCTCACGCGGGAAAGAGCTTCTTTCGCCTGTCATATCTGACAGTAGACCGGTCGCTTCATTTGCGAGAGGCTTGGAGTGTACTCATGTGCTGCAGAGCTGACCGGATGTCAGCTGATGGAGGTCGTAGCACCCAGCTGACAAGGATCGTTATGAGAACCCACGCCGAACAAGAAAAACCCCCACCCCCCTCCAATGGCATCTATCCATTTGAAGAGTTGTCCCTTCGCCTTGGATTTCCCTCCAAAGAAGACTTTGAAATCATCTACAGCACTCAGGGATCGGCAATGGCTGTCATGGCTCTGCGCGAGTTCCCGCGCATCAGCCGAATCTGTCGGGTTTCCGGACATCTGCTGCCCTATCGCAATCGACACACCCGGCAGCTGGCGCCGGGGATCCATGTCTACGATCCGCGCTTCTGCGGTCTGCTGAGCCACTCCTGCGACCCCAACGTCTTTCTCGACATGAGTGAGCTGTGGTTATGGGCGCTCAAAGACATCAAAAAGGGTGACCGGTTGACGATGGATTTCGCCGCGACAGAAGACAAGCTGCTGCGGCAGTTCGCCTGCCGCTGCGGGTGTTCCTGCTGCCGTGGCTGGATCATCGGTTATGACGAGTCACCGAATGCCAATGGTGAACAGTTCTTTCAACGCTGGCGTCGGCGAAGTCTCGGCTGAAAGGCTTATTACAACGCCTCGACAGGACGCAAACGGTACTGTGGCGGTAACTGTTCGAAGCCGCTGATGGTGGCGTTCAGGCTTTTCCAGCGACCGTCCTTGATGCCATAAATGCAGCCATGGACCGACAGGCTCTGCCCGCGGTGCCAGGCATTTTGCACAATGCTGGTGTGACCGACGTTGGCCACCTGCTGGATCACGTTGAGCTCGCAGAGGCGGTCGACCCGCTCTTCTTCGGTGGGCAACTTGGCGAGTTCGTCGCGTTTTTCATAATAGAGATCGCGAATCGAGCGCAACCAGCCATCGATCAGGCCCAACTGACGATCCTGCATCGATGCACGTACACCGCCACAGCCATAGTGGCCGGTTACCAGGATGTGTTTGACCTTGAGTACATCCACCGCGTACTGAATCACCGACAGGCAGTTGAGGTCGGTGTGCAGCACCACGTTGGCCACGTTGCGATGCACGAACAAGTCGCCTGGCAGCATGCCGACGATCTCGTTGGCTGGCACGCGGGCATCGGAGCAACCGATCCACAGGTATTCGGGTGTTTGTTGACGGGCCAGCTTGGCGAAGAAATCAGGGTCTTCTTTGGTGATCGCGTCGGCCCAGCGCTCATTGTTATCAATCAGATCTTGTAATTCGTTCATGCAATGAAGCCTCAAGAATGATTTGCTGCTTTGACAGACAACCGTGTGTCGGGGTCACGCGCAAGATGCAGATACCCCTGACGCCCTGTCTATAACGGCTAGCCGGCACTCCATGCCCGCGGGAATTCTCGGCAGCCCAGTGGGTCAATTGTAGTAGGGCCTACAGTATGAGGAATTGCCATGACTGATTCACGACGTCCGTTCGATAAGGAGCAACCCGAGCCCGTCGACGACGATGAAGACCGCATGGGCTCGGTGCATGAGCTGGATTTCGACGAGGAAGAACCCGGCACCAGAATCGGCGACCTGACACCCGAACAAGAGCGTGCACATCAGCTGCCCGAGACACGCGTCCGTAAAACCCGCATAACGGGGGGCTCGACCAATGACAACGACGCCACCGACGATGACTTGAGCCCGGAAACCCTGATCCGTGAAGACGGCGCACGGGATTCCCATGAAGCGGGTGAAGGTGGCCAGGCGGATTGGGATCTGAGCATTGTCGATGAAGACGATATCGGCGGCGGCGACGGGCTGGATGAGGCCGAATGGGCCAAGCACGATCCGTTGGACGGCAAGCGTTGATCGTTGGCGTCAGTGAAGACGCTTCGCGGGCAAGTCGGACCACCGCACCGCTCGCTCCTGTGTGTTTGGTGGCAGGAGCGAGCGGTGCGGCGGTCCGACTTGCCCGCGAAGCTTTTAGCAACGATCAATCAACCAACGTGCAGGCCATCACCACCGCATCTTCCCGCCCGCCAACCGCCGGGTAGTAATCCCGCCGACGCCCGACTTCGTTGAATCCATACCGCTCATACAACCGAAACGCCGCCCGATTGCTGTCGCGCACTTCCAGAAAGCATTCCCGCGCCTTGGCTTCGTAAGCCCGGGACATCAGATGCTCCAGCAGCGTCAAGCCCAGGCCGCGGCCCTGGTTTTCCGGTTTGACGGTGATGTTCAGCAAATGCGCCTCATCAAGGATGATCTGCACTACGCCGTGACCGACCTGTTGCTGTCCTTCGAACATTAACCAGATCTGGTACTTGCCCAGGCCATCGAGAAAAATCCCGCGGGTCCAGGGATGGCTGTAGGCCGCATATTCGATTTTCAGTACAGCGTCCAGGTCCGCCTCAGTCATCGGGCGGAACGATACAGCGTCACTCATTCGATTCTTTCCAACGCGCCATCAGCCGACGCATGGCTTGCCAGACATCAGCCTTACGCTGTGGCTCTTCCATTAATAACTCCAGGCCCGGCAAGGCCCAGACCGAACCCAGGCCTTCGACCTGGAGTTCACGGTTGAAGGATTCGGCGCTCGCCTCACCGGCAAAACGCACCGCCGGCAGGCCAATCAGCCACAGGCAGACGCACGGAGCGTCTTCCAGACGGGCCGACAGAAAGCCTTGCACGAAATCCCGAGCCGCTTCCGGCCCTTGATCCATCGTGCCGCGAGCCAGCAGCGGCCAGCGTACCGGCTCGCCGACGATCTGCGGGCTGTCCGGCAGACCGGCGGCGCGCAGCATGTCCTTGAGCAGCAGATAGGCTGGATCGCGGGTCTGGAAAGTTTCGCCTGTGGGTAACTCCACCAGCAGCAAGCAACGACCGGCCCGCAGCAATTGCAGGGCGAAGCGCGGTGGAGGCACTGGCGCAGCCTTGGCGACGAGCGGCGCCTCTTCTTCAACCGGTTGGCTGACCATCCGCGTGCTCGACAGCGATGGCCGTGGCACCTCGATTTTCACCCGCTCGACCGGTTTGGCCGCAGGTTCCACCGGCGCATCAGCCACGGGAGCAAGCCTAACCGGGGCGACGACCAAGGGCTCGGGCATCTCCAGCAGTTCGGGCCGCGATGGCGCAGCAAAGGGCAATTCGGTGCGCGGCAGCCAGTTGACCACCTGCATGGCGGCCAAATAAGCGCGGCGACGGGACTCGATAAGCAAAGGTCGGCCACTTGTGGATAACTGAAGTGCGGTGATTCTACCGCCCTTCGCTCAAGATCGCCCGCGCTGTTGATCGATAGACTTCACCGATAGTCTTTCCACCCATGAAAAATGGCGACAGCCCATCCCGAGAGTGAATCGACATGGCTGCGATGCAGTACAATCGCGGCTTTTAATCGCCAACCAGCCGGCCATTCCGATGATCGAACCCAAGCGCGTCTTGCGCGCCCTCGCTGAACACTGGGCACTTCTGGAGCCACTGTGCGAGCACTTCGACCAAGGCACCCTGAGCCTCAACGAACTGCGTTCACAGTTGGCCGCCCAGCAACTGGACAGCACACCGCAGGACATCACCAGCCTGCTGGACGTGTGGATCCGCCTCGACATTCTGGTTCCCGTGGCGAAAAGCCCGAACCGTTTCGAACTCAACGCGCAGATTCACGACTTCCTCGCCTACCTGCGCCGTGAGCACCGTCTGGGCCTGTGCCTGGAAATCGAAGCCTATCTGCGCCACCTCGAACGCCTGGCCGGTTACATCCAGGACGCCTTCGACATTCGCGACGGCAACGACCTGGCGCGCCAGTTGCGCCTGCTCGACATGCGTGTGCGGGACGTGCTGAAGAAACTCGCCAACGACGAACAGGCCCTGGTGGCCGTCGCCGAGCGGGCCAAGACCAGCGACCGGCAGATTCCATTGCGTCAGCGTTATGCTGAAGTGCTGGCGACCTGGGACGAATACGTCGAACCGATGATCCAGCTGGTGAATGCCGACGGCGCCTTCGAACAAGGCGTGCGCAAGGTTGAGAACGTGTTGTTGCGCATGCTCACCGAACAGCAGCGCCTCGGCCATCTGGTCGATGACGACATGCTGCTGCGTACTCACGCGCGCATCCTCGAAATGCAGACCAGCGCCCAGCTGACCTTGCGTCACGCCCGCGAACTGCTGCTGCCGCTGCGCGAAGAAGCGCGCCGGCACAACGCCGTGACCCGTGGCGCAGCCCTGGCGCTGTCAGCCATTCGTCGTAAAGGCATCGATGCCGTACCGCAAGCCGCGATGCCGCTGTTCACCCGCCCGCAAAGCACCTTCCTCGGCAGCGCCAGTCAGGTCGAAGCCTACGTGTACGCCCTGGCCCGTTTCGAGCCGAAACCGGCGCGTTTCCCCAAGGCCCACAAGACCCAGAAAGGCGAAGCTCCGCGCGCGCCACGCACGGTTCGGGAAATGCTCGAACGCTGCGAAGACGCCCTGCCGATGCCGGACCTGATGAGCTGGCTGCTGGAACAGGAGCCGGACGGCGCCACCGACGAATTGCTCTACTGGTTCTCGCGCCTGTCGCGGGAAAAACGCTTCAAGCGCGAGCGTCTGGAACGCCGCGATTACCACACTCATGAGCACCAGGTCAGCCTGCGCTCCTTCGCCCTGCTCTCGGCCCGCGACACCGCCGCCGAGGATTCTGCGAGCACCCCACATGCATCTTGATCTAAACGAACTGTCCCAGCTGGCGCCGATCTTTCGCGAGCTGTTCAAGGGCTACCACGTCAGCCGGCGCGATCCGGAACTGTACGCCCAACTGTCGAACTTCCAGGACCAGTACCGCACCCTGTTCAAGGCGCTGGGCTTTGAACTGGTGTGCGACACCCGTGGTTTCTATTACTTCGTCCCAGACCTGGCCGCCGCCGCAGTGAACAAGACGGCCCAGCGTCTGGCGCTGTTCACCTTCATCCTCGTCGAACACCTGGCCGACCAGGGTCGCGACCCGATCGCCGTGCTCGACGGTGGCAGCCTCGGTCGCGATGAATTGCCATCGTTGCTGGAGAAGTACCGCGACCTGTTCATCCAGGCCGAAGTGCAGACCGTCGAAGAGCTCGAAGAAAAAATCATGCGCCGCATGACTCAGCTCGGTTTCGCCGGCGAAGAAAACGGTGTCTACCGTTTCCTGCCGCCGATGCACCGCTTCCTCGATGTTTGCCTGTCGGTCCAGCAAGACCGCGACCTGGCCGCCAGCCTGCACAGCGTGCTGCCGTTGCCGGCGCCGGTGCTGATTGACGAAGACAGCGACGAAAAACTGCTGCAGACCGACGACCCGCTCGATCTCACCGAGTTTGAAGAAGAGAGCGAAGAAGACGCCTTGGCCCGCGCCATTGCCGAAGAACAGGAGACCGACGCATGAGCAAGGAACGCTACGGCATTCGCCGCTTTGCCCTTTTGAACACCGCCGGTTACAGCCTTGGCCTGTTCCCGCTGGAAGAACCGCTGTCGGTCTACGGCGCGAACAACCTCGGCAAATCCGCCTCGATCAACGCCTTGCAGTTCCCGATCCTGGCGCGCATGTCGGATATGAGTTTCGGCAAGTACAGTCTGGAACAATCGCGACGTTTCTACTTCGCCTCGGACACCAGTTACATCCTCGTCGAAGTCTCCCTGCCCCACGGCCCGCACGTGATCGGTGTGGTCGGTCGCGGTCCGGGTGGTGGTTTCGGTCACCAATTCTTTGCCTACGCCGGCAAACTCGACCTGGCCCATTATCAGAAAGACGACACCTGCCTGCGGCAGAAAGAGCTGTTCACCAATCTTGAGCGCGAAGGCCTGAAAGCCTACGAACTCAAGCCGGATGAACTGCGCCGCTTGCTGGTGGGCGGTCACACCTCGATTCCGCTCGACCTGACGTTGATCCCGCTGCGTTCCACCAGCGAACAGAGCCTGAAGACCTTCCGCGCCCTGTTCATCAACTTGCTGCACATGCGTGAAATCACCGCGGCCAAGCTCAAGCAGCTGTTCCTCGATGCCTTCGAACACAGCCTGCGTTCCGGCAGTGTCGATTACATCGCCGCGTGCGAAGAAGCCTTCCGTGACGTACGCCGCATGGAGCAGGACTACAACTCGCTGGTGGCGGCCGGTCCCTTGGTCGAAGCCTTGGCCAACGGCGTGAAACAGCGGGATATCCTGCGCGGCAAACTGCATCGCCTGTCGCCGCTGCTCGACTCCCTGCTCGGCACCTGGTCGGATTACGCCAGTGCGCGCAAGGAAGAACTGACAATCCAGGCCGAGCACTACCGCAACGAGCAGGACGCCCTGCAAAACGATCAGCGTGGCGGCACTCAAGAGCTGATGCGCCTGGAGCGGGAAATCACCGGCATCCAGCGCTGGCTCGGCGAGTTGTCGGTGCTCAAGCATCGCTTTGCTCTGGTCGATGACGTCAAAGTCCTCGAACAGCAACTGCTCGCCGCCAAGGACGCGCACGACGAACTGGCCGGTGCCCTGGCCCAGTCGCGGCAGTTCTCGGCCGAAGACCTGGAAGAGCGTCTGCGGGATCTGGAAAAACGCCTCAAATCGGTGAAGCAACAACTCGATCACGCCGACAACAACAGCTACGCCCGTTTGCGCGAAGAATTTTCGCAGCAGGACGTCGAGCGCCTGATGCGGCTGTTCAACAGCGCGCTGTTCAGCCTGCCGTTGGGTGAACACGGCATCGCTCTGGATGAAGACGGTGAGTGGGTCAAGTCCATGGAGCTGATCCTCGATGGCTTCAAAGGCGAGCGCTTCGAAGTGCCGGGCCTGTCCATCGACCTGTCGCACATCGAGCCACCGGCCCTGCAAGCACTGGCCGACCGTGCCGCATTGCGCGATCAGAAAGAGCGTCTGGACAAAGAACTCAAGCAACTGAAAACCCAGCAAGCCGTAGCAGCCGACCGCGCGGCCAGCAAGACCCAGACCGAAGCGCTGTACCAGCAAGTGCTGGATGCGCAGAAAGCCCTGGAAGACTTCCGCCGCGCGCAGACCCTGAGCGCCGAAGAAGGTGACAAGCTTGAGCAATTGGCGCAGATGGAAGCCGCTCAAGACGAATTGAAACGTTCCAGCGATGCCTTCACTGAACGCGTCCAGCAACTGTCGGCCAAGCTGCAACTGGTTGGCCGGCAGATCGGCGACATGGAAGCCAAGCAACGCACCCTCGACGATGCCCTGCGCCGCCGTCAGCTGTTGCCGGCCGACCTGCCGTTCGGCACGCCGTTCATGGACCCGGTCGACGACTCCATGGACAACCTGCTGCCGCTGCTCAATGACTATCAGGACAGCTGGCAAGGTCTGCTGCGCGCCGATGGCCAGATCGACGCGCTCTACGCTCAGGTCCGCCTGAAAGGCGTGGCCAAGTTCGACAGCGAAGACGACATGGAGCGTCGCCTGCAACTGCTGATCAACGCGTACGCACACCGCACCGATGAAGCCCTGACCCTCGGCAAGGCACGCCGTGCAGCAGTCACCGATATCGCCCGGACCCTGCGCAACATCCGCAGCGACTACGACAGCCTCGAGCATCAACTGGCGCTGTTCAACCGCGAGATCAACAAACGTCAGGTCTCCAACCTGCAGAGCTTCCGCATCGTCTTGGCGCCGAACAAGGAAGCGCTCAAGCACATCGACCAGATCATCCACAGCGCCGGCCAATACGAAGAAGGCGAAACCCTCTCCGTCTTCGATCTGAGCCAAAGTGCCGATCAGGACAACAAAAACGAGGAGGCCAAGGAATACCTGGCGCGACTGGTGGCGGCCAACCACAACCAGCTTGGTCTCAAGGACTTGTTCGAGCTGGCGTTCGAGATCACCAAGGTCAACGGCCAACCGGTGATCCACACCGACATCGACGGCGCGGCGTCCAACGGCACCACCATGACCATCAAGGCGCTGACCAACATGTACTTGTTGCTGCACTTGATGGACCGCGACCAGGCCGGTCGCGTGCGCCTGCCGTATTACCTCGATGAGGCGGCGGACATCGACGAAAAGAACCAGGCTGCACTGCTGGAAACCAGCCTGCAACTGGGCTTCGTGCCGATCCTGGCGAGTGTGAAGCCGCAAGTCTGCGCCAGTGTCGCCATCGACCTGGAGGGCGGCAGCGGGCCGAACGGCATCTACATCGACGAGGCGGACTGGAAGTACATCCGCCGCCACGATGAAGTGAAGGCAACCGTCAACGTGCAGGCGGACGAGCCGGAGCTGGATGCGGTCTGATGTTTTAATCGACCAATAAAAAGGCCGCGATCCAATGGATCGCGGCCTTTTTATTTATGGGTGCATTCTTGAAACCTTCGGTGAGTACCATGGCCCCTTCGCGGGTAAGCCTGCTCTCTCCCTCAGTCTAATTTCTGCGCAAGACACAAGCGGGCTTGCCCGCGAAGACGGCATCACTGGCACCCATAATCTACTTGCCGAGGGAAATTTTCGGCGCCCATGTCAGCCATTCATCTTCGAACTTGTCGAACAGCGGGAACGTTTGTTCGGGTCGCGCCGGGGCGCCCATACGGTCGCCATCCGGTGTGGCGAAGGCGATGCCGCCCTGGATCAGCGTTTCCAGCGATTCGGTGCGTATGGTCGCGCCTTTGAACAAGCCGTAATCAAAACCAAAACCACTGGTATTCCAGAAGCGCGTGCCGCTGCGCACCAGTGGCGCGTACTTCGGCTCGATCAGGATGTGCACCAACACTCGATCGGCCGTCTGGCCCAGCTCATAGCCGGTCACCTTGCCTACGGTGATTTCACGATAAGTGACGGGCACACCAGTCTTCAGCGACCCCCTACGGGCAGCGCTCAATACCAGGCTCAAACCAGCCTCTTCCTTGGCGGTTTCCGGTGGGTTGGTCAGGGCTACGAAGTTCTTTTGCGGGCCGAGGTTCTTCGGTGCCGGTTGCACTTCGATGTACTGCCCCGTTACCAGCGTTTCGAGATTGGATGTCTTGATCAGCCCCAATTCAGGCTTGACCACCCAGAACTGACTGCCCACCCGAGCAATACGCTCCGGCACCTCGGTGATCCGCGCGGTCAACAGTACCGATTGCAAGTCGTCACTGAGGTCAACGTCTTCGATCTTGCCAACGTCCAGGCCTTTGTAACGAACCGGTGTGCCGGCGCGCAGGCCATCGGCGCGATCGACCTTGATCGTCACCACCGCACCTTTTTGCGTTGCCTCATCATGGTTCGCATACAGGCGGAAACGTGGAATACGCTTTTGCAACGGCGCTTTGGCTTCCGGGGTTTCGAAGGCAATGCCACCAGCCATCAGGCTTTGCAACGACTCACTTTTGACCTGGATGCCGCCGGTCAGCCCACCCGTCAGCGTAATGCCGCTGGCATTCCAGAAACGCGTCGAGGCGTTGACCAGCCCCTCGTATTCCTTCTCGATGTGCACACCGATCACCAACTGCTTTTTGGTGCGGGAGAACTGGTAGCTCTGCACCGAACCGACCTTGACCTGCTTGTAGAGAATCGGACTGCCGACCTCCAGTGATCCGAGGTTCTCGGTGAACAGCACCAGGTGCAAACCCGGCGAACGCAAATCCAGCGGTGGCGCCTTTGCCCGTGCTTCGAACTCGCGTTGCGGGGCACCGCCCTTGTCGCCAGGCCGCACAGCGATGTAGTTACCTTTGACCAACGCTTCCAGACCGGTGATACCGGCGAGGGAAATCGACGGTTTGACCACCCAGAACTGGGTGCCGGTGACCAGGTATTCCTCGGCCAGCGGATCAAGCGTCAACTCGGCGGTCGCACTGGACAGGTCCGGATCAATCTTGAGCGTTTTCAGATTGCCGACCTGGATACCTTTGTACATCACCGGCGTACGACCGGCCTGCAGGCCTTCAAAATCGCTGAGTTTTACCTTGACCCGAATACCGGCGGCGGCTGCATCGAAGTCTTCATAGAGACGGAACGGCAGGCTTGGATCGGTGGGAGGGCTGTCCTTGCGGTTTTCCGGTGTGGCAAACGCAATACCGCCGGCGACGATGCTGGCGAGGGATTCGCTACGCACTTTCACACCGGAGAGGTTAGCGTCGATACTGATGCCGCTGGCATTCCAGAACCGCGTGTGTTTGCGCACCAGGCTGGCGTAGGTCGGCTCGATGAAGACTTTGAGTTCGACAGTGCTCTGGTCGGCAGAGAGCTCGTAGCTTTTGATCTGGCCGACCTGGATCTGCTTATAGAACACCGGGCTGCCGCGATTCAGCGAGCCAAGGCGATCAGCCTTGATGGTCAGGTGCAGACCGGGCTTGGCGTCTGACAGTGGAGGCTCTTGGGCCAAGGCCTTGAACTTGCGGGTCGGCTCGCCTTCACCTGGGCTGACGGCCACATAGTTACCCGAGACCAGCGTCTCCAGGCCCGTGATGCCGGCCAGGGTCACGCTCGGTTTAACCAGCCAGAAGCGCGTACTGGTTCTGAGATATTGCTCCACATCCTTGTTCATCTCGATGGTGGCGATCACGCCTTTAGAGCTGCCTTCGTCATCGAGCTTGAGGGCTTTGACCTTGCCAACCGACATGCCTTTGTAGACGACCTCGGTCTTGTTGGCCTGAATGCCTTCGCCGCTTTCAAAGCGCACCTGAATCTCGATGCCCGTTTCGCTGTAGGCACGCCAGCCGAGCCAGGCGCCGATGATCAAGGCGATCAGGGGCAACACCCAGATGGCAGACCAGTTCGAGGCCGGTCGGGTTTTCGCTTTAGGCAAATCAGTCATGGTCGTCGTCCGACTCCGTGTTATCCCAAATCAGTCGGGGATCGAAAGTTACTGCGGCAAGCATCGTCAAAATCACCACACTGGCGAAGGCGATGGCGCCAAGATTGGCTTCGACACTGGCAAGCCGTCCGAAATTCACAACCGCTACCAGGATGGCGATCACAAAAATATCGAGCATTGACCAGCGGCCGATGAACTCGATAAAGCGGTACATGAAAATGCGCTGGCGTGCCGAGAGTGGCTGGCGGCGCTGCACCGAAAACAGCAGCAACGCGATGCCTACCAGTTTGAACGTGGGTACCAGAATACTGGCGATGAAAACCACGGCTGCGATTGGAATCATCCCGTGCTGAACCAGTTGGATTACACCGGACATGATGGTGCTCGGATCGCCCTGACCCAGAGAACTGACAGTCATGATCGGCAGCACGTTGGCCGGGATATAAAGAATCCCAGCAGTGACCAGCAGCGCCCAGGTACGCATCAAGCTGTTCGGACGGCGGGCATGAACCAATGCCCCACAGCGGGTGCAGACCTGCTCGTCGGTGTCGGGTTCCTGCTTGTTCAACTCATGGCATTCGGCACAAATCAGAATGCCCGCATCAATCGCCCGCATGGGCATCTTCTCCTGATAAAGCCTGCCAGATCTGATGCGGTGACATCACCACTTCCAGCCAGATCTGGACCAACAACAAACTGATAAAACACGCCAGCCCAAAACCTACGGTGATCGCCGCCATATCGGCCAATTTGACGATCGCGACCAGTACGCCCATGAGGTAAACCTCGAGCATTCCCCAGTCCCGTAGATGGTGATAAATGCGGTAGAGCAACAAGCCGTAGCTGCGTCCTATATTGAAACGAATACTCAGCAGCACAACCAATTGGCAAAGCAGCTTCAGTAGCGGAATTCCCATGCTGCAGAGAAATACCACTGCTGCCACGCCACGCATACCGGTATCGAACAGACCGACAACACCGCTCCAGACAGTGTCATGCGACGACTGTCCGAGTAGGTGGAGCTGCATGATGGGTAAAAAGTTCGCCGGGATAAACAACAACAGTGCGCAAATGACGAGGGCGAGACTGCGCTGCACGACATTGTGCCGATGGGCATACAGCTCATAGCCGCAGCGTGGACAGATGGCCTTCTCTCCATGGGCGAGTTCAGGCTTGCGCATCAGCAAGTCGCACTCATGACACGCTACCAAGTCGTCCAGCGGTAAATCTGACAGCCCGGGGGCGTCAACCGGATCCGGCATAAAGGCTCTGGCTCCAAAAAGGTTGGACCTATTCTAGTGTCCTGACTCGAAAATAACTGTGCAATTTTGTGTTGCCAGAGAAGAAGACTTTTCCTGCGGGCAAAACAAAACCCCTACCTGCATACGCAGATAGGGGTTTCGGAATTTAATCTTGACGATGACCTACTCTCACATGGGGAAACCCCACACTACCATCGGCGATGCATCGTTTCACTGCTGAGTTCGGGATGGGATCAGGTGGTTCCAATGCTCTATGGTCGTCAAGAAATTCGGGTACCGAACCGTCTTTCGACGCTTCAGCAAATTGGGTATGCGATAGTTTGTGTGTTGCTCTCGAACTTTCGGTTCATTGCGTCTTCACACACCGCAATCTGGCTCTTTAAGCGCAAATTGCTTGGGTGTTATATGGTCAAGCCTCACGGGCAATTAGTATTGGTTAGCTCAACGCCTCACAGCGCTTACACACCCAACCTATCAACGTCGTAGTCTTCGACGGCCCTTCAGGGGACTCAAGGTCCCAGTGAGATCTCATCTTGAGGCTAGTTTCCCGCTTAGATGCTTTCAGCGGTTATCTATTCCGAACATAGCTACCCGGCAATGCCACTGGCGTGACAACCGGAACACCAGAGGTTCGTCCACTCCGGTCCTCTCGTACTAGGAGCAGCCCCTCTCAAATCTCAAACGTCCACGGCAGATAGGGACCGAACTGTCTCACGACGTTCTAAACCCAGCTCGCGTACCACTTTAAATGGCGAACAGCCATACCCTTGGGACCGGCTTCAGCCCCAGGATGTGATGAGCCGACATCGAGGTGCCAAACACCGCCGTCGATATGAACTCTTGGGCGGTATCAGCCTGTTATCCCCGGAGTACCTTTTATCCGTTGAGCGATGGCCCTTCCATACAGAACCACCGGATCACTAAGACCTACTTTCGTACCTGCTCGACGTGTCTGTCTCGCAGTCAAGCGCGCTTTTGCCTTTATACTCTACGACCGATTTCCGACCGGTCTGAGCGCACCTTCGTACTCCTCCGTTACTCTTTAGGAGGAGACCGCCCCAGTCAAACTACCCACCATACACTGTCCTCGATCCGGATAACGGACCTGAGTTAGAACCTCAAAGTTGCCAGGGTGGTATTTCAAGGATGGCTCCACGCGAACTGGCGTCCACGCTTCAAAGCCTCCCACCTATCCTACACAAGCAAATTCAAAGTCCAGTGCAAAGCTATAGTAAAGGTTCACGGGGTCTTTCCGTCTAGCCGCGGATACACTGCATCTTCACAGCGATTTCAATTTCACTGAGTCTCGGGTGGAGACAGCGCCGCCATCGTTACGCCATTCGTGCAGGTCGGAACTTACCCGACAAGGAATTTCGCTACCTTAGGACCGTTATAGTTACGGCCGCCGTTTACCGGGGCTTCGATCAAGAGCTTCGCGTTAGCTAACCCCATCAATTAACCTTCCGGCACCGGGCAGGCGTCACACCCTATACGTCCACTTTCGTGTTTGCAGAGTGCTGTGTTTTTAATAAACAGTCGCAGCGGCCTGGTATCTTCGACCGGCGTGGGCTTACGCAGTAAATGCTTCACCCTCACCGGCGCACCTTCTCCCGAAGTTACGGTGCCATTTTGCCTAGTTCCTTCACCCGAGTTCTCTCAAGCGCCTTGGTATTCTCTACCCAACCACCTGTGTCGGTTTGGGGTACGGTTCCTGGTTACCTGAAGCTTAGAAGCTTTTCTTGGAAGCATGGCATCAACCACTTCGTGTTCTAAAAGAACACTCGTCATCAGCTCTCGGCCTTAGAATCCCGGATTTACCTAAGATTCCAGCCTACCACCTTAAACTTGGACAACCAACGCCAAGCTGGCCTAGCCTTCTCCGTCCCTCCATCGCAATAACCAGAAGTACAGGAATATTAACCTGTTTTCCATCGACTACGCTTTTCAGCCTCGCCTTAGGGACCGACTAACCCTGCGTCGATTAACGTTGCGCAGGAAACCTTGGTCTTTCGGCGTGGGTGTTTTTCACACCCATTGTCGTTACTCATGTCAGCATTCGCACTTCTGATACCTCCAGCAAGCTTCTCAACTCACCTTCACAGGCTTACAGAACGCTCCTCTACCGCATCACCTAAGTGATACCCGTAGCTTCGGTGTATGGTTTGAGCCCCGTTACATCTTCCGCGCAGGCCGACTCGACTAGTGAGCTATTACGCTTTCTTTAAAGGGTGGCTGCTTCTAAGCCAACCTCCTAGCTGTCTAAGCCTTCCCACATCGTTTCCCACTTAACCATAACTTTGGGACCTTAGCTGACGGTCTGGGTTGTTTCCCTTTTCACGACGGACGTTAGCACCCGCCGTGTGTCTCCCATGCTCGGCACTTGTAGGTATTCGGAGTTTGCATCGGTTTGGTAAGTCGGGATGACCCCCTAGCCGAAACAGTGCTCTACCCCCTACAGTGATACATGAGGCGCTACCTAAATAGCTTTCGAGGAGAACCAGCTATCTCCGAGCTTGATTAGCCTTTCACTCCGATCCACAGGTCATCCGCTAACTTTTCAACGGTAGTCGGTTCGGTCCTCCAGTCAGTGTTACCTAACCTTCAACCTGCCCATGGATAGATCGCCCGGTTTCGGGTCTATTCCCAGCGACTAGACGCCCTATTAAGACTCGCTTTCGCTACGCCTCCCCTATTCGGTTAAGCTCGCCACTGAAAATAAGTCGCTGACCCATTATACAAAAGGTACGCAGTCACCCAACAAAGTGGGCTCCCACTGCTTGTACGCATACGGTTTCAGGATCTATTTCACTCCCCTCTCCGGGGTTCTTTTCGCCTTTCCCTCACGGTACTAGTTCACTATCGGTCAGTCAGTAGTATTTAGCCTTGGAGGATGGTCCCCCCATATTCAGACAAAGTTTCTCGTGCTCCGTCCTACTCGATTTCATGACTAAGAGATTTTCGCGTACAGGGCTATCACCCACTATGGCCGCACTTTCCAGAGCGTTCCGCTAATCTCAAAGCCACTTAAGGGCTAGTCCCCGTTCGCTCGCCACTACTAAGGGAATCTCGGTTGATTTCTTTTCCTCAGGGTACTTAGATGTTTCAGTTCCCCTGGTTCGCCTCTTAAGCCTATGTATTCAGCTTAAGATAACCATCTTATGATGGCTGGGTTCCCCCATTCAGACATCTCCGGATCAAAGTCTGTTTGCCGACTCCCCGAAGCTTTTCGCAGGCTACCACGTCTTTCATCGCCTCTGACTGCCAAGGCATCCACCGTATGCGCTTCTTCACTTGACCATATAACCCCAAGCAATCTGGTTATACTGTGAAGACGACATTCGCCGAAAATTCGCGATTAAACTCACAAATTTTACCTTAGCCTGATCCGTTACCAGTGAAAGTAACGTTCAGTCTATCTTTCTATCACATACCCAAATTTTTAAAGAACGATCTAGCCAAAGACTAGAAATCAATATTCACAACGGAATATTCATTTCTAAGCTTTAACGATTGCAGGCCATCTCAAATAGTTGGCCTATCGTCTTCTTCAATGAATCAAGCAATTCGTGTGGGAACTTATGGAGCAGCTGATGTCGTCGATTAAGGAGGTGATCCAGCCGCAGGTTCCCCTACGGCTACCTTGTTACGACTTCACCCCAGTCATGAATCACACCGTGGTAACCGTCCCCCCGAAGGTTAGACTAGCTACTTCTGGTGCAACCCACTCCCATGGTGTGACGGGCGGTGTGTACAAGGCCCGGGAACGTATTCACCGCGACATTCTGATTCGCGATTACTAGCGATTCCGACTTCACGCAGTCGAGTTGCAGACTGCGATCCGGACTACGATCGGTTTTGTGGGATTAGCTCCACCTCGCGGCTTGGCAACCCTCTGTACCGACCATTGTAGCACGTGTGTAGCCCAGGCCGTAAGGGCCATGATGACTTGACGTCATCCCCACCTTCCTCCGGTTTGTCACCGGCAGTCTCCTTAGAGTGCCCACCATTACGTGCTGGTAACTAAGGACAAGGGTTGCGCTCGTTACGGGACTTAACCCAACATCTCACGACACGAGCTGACGACAGCCATGCAGCACCTGTCTCAATGTTCCCGAAGGCACCAATCCATCTCTGGAAAGTTCATTGGATGTCAAGGCCTGGTAAGGTTCTTCGCGTTGCTTCGAATTAAACCACATGCTCCACCGCTTGTGCGGGCCCCCGTCAATTCATTTGAGTTTTAACCTTGCGGCCGTACTCCCCAGGCGGTCAACTTAATGCGTTAGCTGCGCCACTAAGAGCTCAAGGCTCCCAACGGCTAGTTGACATCGTTTACGGCGTGGACTACCAGGGTATCTAATCCTGTTTGCTCCCCACGCTTTCGCACCTCAGTGTCAGTATCAGTCCAGGTGGTCGCCTTCGCCACTGGTGTTCCTTCCTATATCTACGCATTTCACCGCTACACAGGAAATTCCACCACCCTCTACCATACTCTAGCTCGACAGTTTTGAATGCAGTTCCCAGGTTGAGCCCGGGGATTTCACATCCAACTTAACGAACCACCTACGCGCGCTTTACGCCCAGTAATTCCGATTAACGCTTGCACCCTCTGTATTACCGCGGCTGCTGGCACAGAGTTAGCCGGTGCTTATTCTGTCGGTAACGTCAAAACAATTACGTATTAGGTAACTGCCCTTCCTCCCAACTTAAAGTGCTTTACAATCCGAAGACCTTCTTCACACACGCGGCATGGCTGGATCAGGCTTTCGCCCATTGTCCAATATTCCCCACTGCTGCCTCCCGTAGGAGTCTGGACCGTGTCTCAGTTCCAGTGTGACTGATCATCCTCTCAGACCAGTTACGGATCGTCGCCTTGGTGAGCCATTACCTCACCAACTAGCTAATCCGACCTAGGCTCATCTGATAGCGCAAGGCCCGAAGGTCCCCTGCTTTCTCCCGTAGGACGTATGCGGTATTAGCGTCCGTTTCCGAGCGTTATCCCCCACTACCAGGCAGATTCCTAGGCATTACTCACCCGTCCGCCGCTCGCCACCAGGTACAAGTACCCGTGCTGCCGCTCGACTTGCATGTGTTAGGCCTGCCGCCAGCGTTCAATCTGAGCCATGATCAAACTCTTCAGTTCAAACATCTTTGGGTTTTTAAGAAACCCTAAACTTGGCTCAGCAATCGTTGGTTACATCTTTGATTTCTCGCGGAGTAACTTGTGATGCTGATAATCTTGTTGACTATCAGTCTGACTCCACAAGCACCCACACGAATTGCTTGATTCAGTTGTTAAAGAGCGGTTGGTTAAGAGCTTTCGTCTCAACCGAGGCGCGCATTCTACAGCAGCCTCTGTTGCTGTCAAGCGGTTATTTT
The DNA here is from genome assembly GCF_030687145.1 of Pseudomonas sp. FP1742. Lineage (NCBI taxonomy): Bacteria > Pseudomonadati > Pseudomonadota > Gammaproteobacteria > Pseudomonadales > Pseudomonadaceae > Pseudomonas > Pseudomonas sp. FP1742. Next base: position 5,648,725 of record NZ_CP117460.1, read on the forward strand.
CCGAAGTTTTCAAAGTTTCCTTTGCAACTTCAACCACTTGCGCTTCCGATCTCTCGTCAGCGGGAGGCGAATTCTACAGCGTTACTCGCTGCTGTCAACACCTCTTTTTCTCCGCTTTCGACCGAGAAGATCGAACCGTCAACAAGGCGACAACACACTGCCTTACCAACTCCTTCTGGCCTCGATGAACTGAAGCGTAACCGCTGCCGAAAACTGCGTAACTCATTGTTTACCAAGGAGTTTTCCGTTTCGACTGCGCCGGAAGTGGGGCGAATTATAGACGTCCAGAATCTGCCGTCAACTCTTAATTACGCCTTTCTCGCAGACGGCGCCTTTTTGGCTATTAAACGCGGGATTCGACGGGTTACCGACGGCAATCTCAGTACTAATAGCAATGCACCTATAGAGGTATAGACGACCCACTCTTTCAGATCGGCGCGGACGATCCACAACATATGCAGCAACCCAAGCCCGAGAATCACATAGACCAGTCGGTGCAACTTCTTCCAGCGAGCTCCCAAACGCCGCTGACTATAACGATTGGAAGTGACTGCCAACGCCAACAAACAGACAAACCCCAGCGCTCCAACAATGATGTACGGCCGCTTGCGCAACTCGATACCCAATTGCGACCAATCAAAGCCAAGGATGAACGCCGTGTAACCGCTTAAATGCAGCATCACATAGGCGAAACACCACAACCCCAACTGCCGTCGGACAGCTATCCACCCCGACCAACCGGTGAGCTTCTGCAAAGGGGTCATGCTTAATGTAATAAGAAGCAGGACAAGCGTCCCCAGCCCGAGACGGTCAACCAGTACCTTTCCAGGATCAGGCCCCAGCACATCCGCCCAGGCCTGATACAACCAAAGCAGCGGCCAAATCGCGGCGGCGATGAAGACGCCGATACGCCAGAACGGATATCGCATCAGTAATTCTTCCGCAGATCGAGCCCAGCATATAAAGAAGCGACTTCATCTGCGTAGCCGTTGAACATCTGCGTATCCCGCACATTAGGCTTGAACAGACCGCTCGGCAAACGCCTTTCCCGTGCCTGCGTCCAACGCGGATGGTCGACTGTCGGGTTCACGTTCGCATAAAAGCCATACTCATCCGAGGCAATGCTCTGCCAGGTGGTTTTCGGTTGCTCACTGACCAGACTGATTCGCACGATGGATTTAATGCTCTTGAAGCCATACTTCCACGGCACCACCAGACGCAACGGCGCACCGTTCTGATTGGGCAGCTCACGCCCGTACATGCCTACAGCAAGAATCGCCAACGGATTCATCGCCTCATCCAGACGCAAACCTTCTACATAAGGCCAATCGATCAGGGCAAAACCGGAACGCTGTCCGGGCATACTCTTGGGATCCTGCAAGGTTTCGAAGCGAATGAATCTGGCCTTGGACGTCGGCTCGACTTCTTTGAGCAAGGCCGAAATGGGAAAACCGATCCACGGAATGACCATTGACCAGGCCTCCACACAGCGAAGACGATAGATACGCTCTTCCAGTTGATAAGGCTTCATGAAGTCTTCCAGCGCATACCGCCCCGGCTTACCCACCTCCCCGTCCACCACCACGCTCCATGGTTCGGTTTTCAGGGCTCCGGCGTTAGTCGCGGGATCACCTTTGTCGGTACCGAACTCATAGAAGTTGTTGTAGTGGGTCGCATCCTTGAAAGGTGTGATCGCCTCGTCCTTGACGTTGACCGCCCCCCATTTGGTAGAAGGAAGCTTTTCGGCAAACCAGGATGGCGCCTTGCCAGGCTCGACATCGGCATAACGCGCAGCGTCGTCGGCACTCGCCCAACGCGGCAGACTGCTCACAGCCAAACCGGCAACGGCGGCACCTAATACACTGCGACGGGAAAGGTAGAAAGATTCAGGCGTGACGTCCGACTCGTGACAGTCAGACGTTTTGGGGACTTTGATCAGCATGGCAACTCCGCAGCATTGGAGGACAGATGCACCCGTAGACTGCGGAGTATGAGGGAAATTACATCACTCGGCTTTTTTGTGCCGACGAAGGCGCAACAGGTACTGGACCGGTCCGGAAGCCGCGTAGGCGAGGAATACCAGCAGCAGGATGCGCGGTGGATCACTGAACACAACGGCGAATACCAATACCACCGCCAGGATCGCGACAAAGGGAACGCGCCCTTTCAAGTCCAGCTCCTTGAAGCTGTTGTACTTGATGTTACTGACCATCAGCATGCCCGCGGCTGCGACCATCAGCGCAACCAGGAACGACATTTTGGAACCCTGAATGCCGTAATCGCTGAACGCCCAGACAATCCCCGCAACCACACCCGCCGCAGCCGGACTGGCCAGACCAATGAAGTAGCGCTTGTCCGCGGTGCCGACCTGAGTATTGAATCGCGCCAGACGCAACGCCGCACCCGCCACATAGATGAAGGCGACCATCCAGCCAACCTTGCCCATATCGCCCAGCGCCCAACCGAACGCCAGCAGCGCCGGCGCGACACCAAAGGCAACCATGTCCGACAGCGAATCGTACTCGGCACCAAAGGCGCTTTGGGTATTGGTCATGCGGGCAACGCGGCCGTCGAGGCCGTCGAGCACCATGGCGACGAAAATCGCGATCGCGGCAAATGCAAAATACTTGCTCGCACCGATCGCATCACCGGCACTCAAGGCACTCTGGGCACTCATCGAGTTGATGATGGAATAGAACCCTGCGAAGAGGTTCGCAGTGGTGAACAGATTCGGCAAAAGATAGATACCACGATGCCGGACTTTACGGCCTTCAGCGTCATGCCCTTCTTCGATGTGCTCATCGATAGGCAGAAGGCTTTCGGCGTCAGAAGCCTGCTTTGGCTCTTCGGGACGTTCGCTCATGGACATTACCTTGCAACGGGGTGGAAAGTTTCGACAGGTGTCTGGGACGACGGTTCGACCGCAAACGATGCAGCTTTATACCAGAACCGGCGGATCCAAACGAAAAAACGCGGCCTAGGCCGCGTTTTCCGTACAAACTCGTGACTTAGTTCTTGGCTTTGTCGACGATCTTGTTGGCACCGATCCACGGCATCATGGAGCGCAGTTGCTCACCGATGATTTCGATACCGTGAGCGGCGTTGTTACGACGCTTGGCGGTCATCGAAGGATAGCCGGTGGCGCCTTCGCTGATGAACATCTTGGCGTATTCGCCGTCCTGAATACGTTTCAGAGCATTGCGCATGGCCTGACGGGATTCGGCGTTGATCACTTCCGGACCCGTCACGTACTCGCCGTATTCAGCGTTGTTGGAGATCGAGTAGTTCATGTTGGCGATACCGCCTTCGTACATGAGGTCAACGATCAGCTTCAGTTCGTGCAGGCATTCGAAGTAGGCCATTTCCGGCGCGTAGCCAGCTTCAACCAGGGTTTCGAAACCGGCTTTTACCAGTTCAACGGTACCGCCGCACAGAACGGCTTGCTCGCCGAACAGGTCGGTTTCGGTCTCGTCCTTGAAGGTGGTTTCGATGATGCCGGTACGACCGCCACCAACGCCGGCGGCGTAGGACAGTGCAACGTTTTTGGCGTTGCCCGAAGCATCCTGGTAGATAGCGATCAGGTCAGGGATACCGCCGCCCTTGACGAACTCGGAACGCACGGTGTGGCCCGGAGCTTTCGGCGCGATCATGATCACGTCGAGGTCAGCGCGCGGCACAACCTGGTTGTAATGGATCGCGAAACCGTGGGAGAAGGCCAGGGTGGCGCCTTTCTTGATGTTCGGCTCGATTTCGTTCTTGTACAGGGCAGACTGGAACTCGTCCGGGGTCAGGATCATGACCAGGTCGGCAGCCGCGACAGCGGAAGCAACGTCGGTCACTTTCAGGCCGTGGGCTTCGGCTTTGGCAACGGTGGCCGAACCTTTACGCAGGCCGACGGTAACGTCAACGCCGGAGTCTTTCAGGTTGCACGCTTGAGCGTGACCCTGGGAGCCGTAACCGATAATGGCAACTTTCTTGCCCTGGATGATCGACAGGTCGCAGTCTTTATCGTAGAAAACTTTCATGAATTTCCCCTTTATATCTGGCCCTTCAGGCCATTCGCTAATTTGGTTTAGATGCTCAGTACTTTGTCGCCGCGGGCAATCCCGGTGACGCCACTGCGTACGGTTTCCAGAATCGAGGCAGTGCCGATCGATTGAATGAAGCTGTCGAGCTTGTCGCTGGTACCGGTCAATTGAACGGTATACACGCTGGCGCTGACATCAACGATCTGCCCACGATAAATATCGGTGGTGCGCTTGATCTCGGCGCGCTGGGCGCCGGTGGCCTTGACCTTGACCAGCATCAGTTCGCGCTCGATGTGAGCACTCTCCGACAAGTCGACCAGTTTGACCACTTCGATCAGCTTGTTCAGGTTCTTGGTGATCTGCTCGATGATTTCATCGTGGCCGACAGTGGTCAGCGTCAGACGCGACAAAGTCGGGTCTTCGGTTGGTGCCACGGTCAGGCTTTCGATGTTGTAGTTGCGCTGCGAGAACAGGCCGACTACACGAGACAGAGCGCCCGGTTCGTTTTCCAGAAGCAAGGAAATAATGTGCCGCATGATTAAGTACGCTCCGTCTTGCTCAACCACATATCGCGCATGGAGCCGTCTTTGATCTGCATCGGGTAGACGTGCTCGCCAGCGTCGACCTTGATGTCGATGAACACAAGGCGATCCTTCATGGCGAACGCTTGCTCCATCATCGGCTTCAGATCTTTCAGCTCCGTGATGCGCATACCGACGTGACCGTAGGCTTCGGCCAGCTTGACGAAGTCAGGTAACGATTCCATGTAGGAGTGCGAGTGACGCGCACCGTAGCTCATATCCTGCCACTGACGAACCATGCCGAGCACGCCGTTGTTGAGAAGAATGATCTTCACCGGCAGGTCGTGCTGCAGACAGGTCGACAGCTCCTGGATGTTCATCTGGATGCTGCCTTCACCGGTCACGCACGCCACATCAGCGTCCGGGAAGTTCAGTTTCACGCCCATCGCGGCCGGAAAACCGAAACCCATCGTGCCCAGGCCACCGGAGTTGATCCAGCGATTAGGCTTGTTGAAACGGTAGTACTGCGCCGCGAACATCTGATGTTGACCCACGTCCGAAGTGACATAGGCATCGCCCTTGGTCACTTCGTGGAGGGTTTCAATCACGGTCTGCGGCTTGATGATGCTGCCGTCACCCTTGTTGTAAGGGAACATGTCGCGATCACCACGCCACTCTTCGATTTGCTTCCACCAGCTAGCGACCGACTCCTTGCTGGGAGAATCATCGATTTCCTTGAGGGTGGCGACCATTTCAGTCAGTACACTTTCCACCGGGCCTACGATAGGAACGTCGGCCTTGATGGTCTTGGAAATCGAAGCCGGGTCGATGTCGATGTGGATGATCTTGGCGCTTGGGCAGAACTTCGACGCACCATTGATAACACGGTCATCGAAGCGCGCGCCGACAGCCAGAATCACATCCGCATGGTGCATGGCCAGGTTGGCGGTGTAGCTGCCATGCATACCGAGCATGCCGAGAAACTGACGGTCGCTGCCCGGATAGGCGCCAAGGCCCATCAAGGTATTGGTAACCGGCACGTTCAACAGTTGCGCCAACTCGGTCAACGGCGCGGAGCCGTTACCCAGAATGACACCGCCGCCGGCATAAATGATCGGCCTCTTGGCCGCCAACAGCATTTCCACGGCCTTGCGGATTTGACCCGAATGACCACGAACCGCCGGGCTGTAGGAGCGCAACTTGGTTTTTTTCGGGAAGACGTATTCGAACTTCTCGGCCGGATTGGTCATGTCTTTCGGAATGTCGACAACCACAGGACCAGGACGACCGGACTCTGCCAGGTAGAAGGCTTTCTTCAGAACTTCCGGGATTTCCGACGCGTGCTTGATTATAAAACTGTGTTTTACGATCGGCCGGGAGATACCGATCATGTCGGTCTCCTGGAACGCGTCGGTACCAACCAGCGAGCTCGGCACCTGAGCGGTCAGGATTACCATCGGGATCGAGTCCATGTACGCCGTGGCAATACCGGTAATGACATTGGTCGCACCAGGACCGGAGGTCACCAGTACCACGCCAGCCTTGCCAGTGGCGCGCGCATAGCCGTCAGCCATGTGGGTGGCAGCCTGCTCATGACGAACAAGAATGTGTTGAACACTCGGTTCTTTGAACAGTGCATCGTAAATATGCAATGCGGCACCACCCGGGTACCCGTAGATATATTTGACGCCTTCGTCACGCAAAAAGCGGACGAGCATCTCACCGCCAGATAAAAGCTCCACGTTGTTCACCTCTAAAACGCCAGAATACCGCCCACATTCAAAGAGGACGGGTCTTAATAGGTTTACTTCTCGGCAGAGCATGAGCGACGGTGGTCGCCGACTACGTCAGCACTGACTGAGCAAGTATTGGGATCGTCCCAAGTGTTGCGGGCCTTTCCCACCCAGCGCGAGGTAACGCGTTGCGGGTGTAACAGGTCGGCGCGGATGTGCGCCTCATGATCTACCGAGTGGGTCTGCTTCTGGCAGTCCCTCTACAGCGGACTTTGGATTCTTCTGTTTCGCCCATCGCAAGTCAAGCCGTCAATGTGCTTTATTCGAACTAAGCGCATGAGAACGCAAGAAAAAACCTTTAAACCGCAACTGTGTTAGCTTCAATTGCGCACTCATGACAAGGAAATGGCATGCGAACGTTCTTCCTCACCACCGGCTTGCTGATCAGCCTGAGCCCTTTGTGCATGGCGGGTCAGATCTATAAATGGGTCGATGCCCAGGGGGTTACCCATTTCGATGCGCAACCGCCCCAGGGCCGGGAGGCCACCCTCGTGGTCACGCCCGCCCCGCCCGTCGGCAAGCCGAGCGCGCCACCGCACGGCAACGTCATAGGCGATCAACAGGCTATCGATAAAAAAGTGAAAAAGCAGGTCGCCGAGCAGCAGACCCAGCTAAAAGCATTCTGCGAGCAGGCCCGGACGAACCTGGCTCAGCTGCAGAATAATCCGCGACTACGGGAGGAAGTCGACGGTGATATGCGTCGCCTGACCGACCAACAACGTCAGGAGCGCATCACCGAAGCACAGAAACAGATTACGAAAAACTGCATATAGGAACTGTCGAGTGAAACGAGGCTGCGATCTTTTGACGTTGTTTTTAAAAAGATCGCAGCACTCGACAGCTCCAACGGCTCCTACAAGGGTTCGGGGTTAGCGGGAGATGGTGATCAACACGTCGAACTCTTTGAGCAGGACCTGAAGCTGTCGATCCTTGCCCTGGACATTACGCGCGGCGAAGACCATTTCGGCCATCTCCTGGATCCCCGATGCGTTGGGCAATGGCAGGTTCTGCTCCAGGATCGACTTCATCCTTGGCAGGAAGATCCATTGCAGCCACTGCTCGAAATCCAGCGTATCCACCGAGAATGGCTCGACGCTGGAAAGCGCATCAGCGGACGGCGGCACTTCATCCCACCAGCCCTGAACCCGCAGTTCGCGCTCGATCAACAGCAACTGCTCGGCGATCTTCGGGAAACGTGCATCCATCACAGCGAAACCTTGGCCTTCTGACGTGCCAATGCCGCACCGGCCGGGTCACCCTGCTTCTCACGAGCCTGGGCGATCAATTCCCACAGGCTGGCCTGAAGATCCGGACGACCATTGGCGAACGTCAGACCACGACGGGCAAACTGCTCGGCCTGTGCCGCATCGCCTTGAGCCATACGTACCTGGGCCAGACGATAAAGCACCTGCGGTTCACGCGGCGCAACACGCTGGGCGCGTTCGAGGCTGGAGGATGCGCCGTTAAGGTCACCGCTGGCCTGTTGCTGCTGGGCGGTGGTCAACAAGGCCAGGACCGGACCGTCAAGCTGTTCATCGGCAGACAGGCCGCCGGAGTTCGCCGAAGGAATCCCGCTCGGCGTCGACGGCATGCTGTAGCTGCCCTGATTGATCGGTGCCGACTGGACCGGCGAGGTATCAATCGGTCCCGGAGTAATCGGACCCGGGGTAATCGGCGAAGTGCTGATCGGCGCCGAGGAGACGGCCCCTCCACCCGGCACCATCACCACGACGCCAGTGTCACCTTGCGGGATCGCCTGAGTCTGGGCTTGTGCAGGACGTTTCACCGTCGACTGCCGGAACCCGCCATTCGCCGAAATCCGCTCGCTGTTGGAGACGGCAGTGCCGGCATCTACAACCGGAATCGAACCACGCTGCACAGTGGAGCAGCCGCTGAGCAAAGCCACGGCAGTCACCGCTGGAATCAACCACTTGTTCACTTCAAATCCTCTTTGCTTAATTCATCCAGCCCTTGACCCAATCCATCACCGATTCAGCAGGGCTTTCGCCGCCGCAAGCAGCACCGGGAGGCGGTTCGCTGCCGCGAATATACGGCATCTGCACCGCACCTGGGCAGTTGGCTTCGGAACCTTGCCCGGTACGCGAATCGACCCAGGCCTGAACAATGTTGTCCGGCTGCGGCATGTCCAGCGGCAGAGGATCGGCCTTGCGCATGAAACTGGTCCAGACCTGCAACGCACCGGTGGCACCGGTGAACGGTGTCTTGCCATTATCATCGCGCCCCAGCCAGACCACGGCCAGCAGATCCTGACTGAAACCGGCAAACCAGCTGTCCCGCGAGTCGTTACTGGTACCGGTCTTGCCAGCCAGGGTCAGGGTTTTCGGCAACACGTTATAAACCGAACTGCCGGTACCTTCGCGCATGACGCGCTGCATGGCGTTCTGGATCAGGTAAATGGACGCCGGATCAAATTGCTGCTGAATCTGGAACGGATAACGCTTGAGCGGCTCGCCCTCGGCAGTCAGCACGCTGCGAATACCGCGCATCGGCGTATTGAACCCGCCATTGGCCAGCGTCTGGTACATGGTTGCCACTTCGATCGGGGTCATACCGCCGGCACCGAGCAACATCGACGGGAACGCCGGGAATTCGCGGCTTACGCCCAGGCGCGCCAGGGTCTTCAAGACATTCGGCACGCCCACCGCCAACCCGAGACGCGCGGTCGACAGGTTGTAGGAATGTGCCAACCCTTGATACAGGAACACCGTGCCGTGGGAACGGCGATCATAGTTCTGTGGTTTCCAGACCTGACCGTCCGCGCCTTTGACCGAGAAGTAGTCGTCCGACAGCCAACTGGTCAGCGTGTACTGGCTTGGCTTCTCAAGGGCGGTCAGATAAACCGCCGGCTTGATCAGCGAGCCGATCGGTCGTACCGCATCCAGCGCCCGGTTGAAACCGGCAAAACTCGCCTGACGGCTGCCGATCATAGCCTGGACTTCACCGGTTTCCGGGTTGGTCACGACCATCGCCGCTTCCACGTCATCGGAACCCTTGCGCCCGGCCAGACGTTTGAACGTGTCATTGACCGAGGCTTCGGCTTTCATCTGCAGGATCGGGTCGAAACTGGTGAAGATCCGCAGCCCCTCTTCGGTCAAGTCTTCGTCGCGGTAGTCTTCGCGCAATTGACGCTTGACCAGATCGAGGAAGCCCGGGAACGAGCTATCGGCCAGCTTGCCGCGAGTGGTCACACCCAGTGGCATTTTCTTCGCTGTCTCAACCTGCTCGGCAGTGGCGACGCCTTGTTGCTCCAGAACGTCGAGCACCAGATTTCGCCGTTCCAACGCCCTTTCAGGGTTGCGACGCGGGTTGTAATAGGACGGCCCCTTGACCATGCCCACCAACAAAGCGACTTGATGCAGTTTCAGCTCGGATAATGGCTGCCCGAAGAAGAACTGACTGGCCAGGCCGAAACCGTGCACCGCGCGCTGACCATCCTGGCCGACGAACACTTCGTTGAGGTAAGCCTCAAGAATTTCGCGCTTGTCGTAATGCAGCTCAAGCAACATCGCCATCATCGCTTCGGTGAGCTTGCGGGTCAGGCTGCGTTCACTGGTGAGGTAGAAGTTCTTGACCAACTGTTGCGTCAGCGTACTGCCGCCCTGGGTCATCTTGCCGCCCGAGGTGTTGACGTAGATAGCTCGGGCAATCGATTTCGGCGACACGCCCCAGTGGCTGTAGAAATCCCGGTCTTCTACGGCAACCAGGGTTTCGAGCAGATATGGCGGAACCTGATCGATCTTGATCAGGATGCGGTCTTCAAGGTTTTTCGGGTAAATCCCGCCGATCAGCAGCGGCTCCAGTCGCACCACGGAAAGCTTCGAACCGTTGGTCGCCGAGAGTTCGGCCACGTAATCGCCGGAGAACCGCACGCGCACGGGCTGGGCGCTCTCCATACCTTCATAGAACTGGAAGCCTCGGGTATTCAAGTCGACGGTATTGCCATTGACCGCCGCCGCGCCGGGGCCGTTGCTGACCGCTTCACGCCGGTAGCCCAAGGCATCGAGCTCGGTGAGGAAGTCGTCCTTGCTGAGCTTTTGTCCGACGAACAGCTCGAGCGGGCGCGCGTACACCTTGGCCGGGATGGTCCAGCGCTTGCCGGAGAACTTCTCCTGGACCACGGCGTCTAGGTAAACCGCGAACCCGGCCAGCACCACAAGGCCGACCAGGCTGAGTTTAAGGGCCCAGCCCAGCCAGGGGCGCATGCCTCTGGAAGGTGGTTTTTTAGGGGGTCGGGGGGATCGAGTTCGAGTCATGGCGGCGGATTATACGCACTTTATTCATCCTCAACAGGAGCCCTCTGAGGTTTGCGTCGGACGGACTTGCAGCCATAATGACGGCCTTGAATTTTCCCCAGACTCTGAAGGATCGCCTGTGAGCCAATCCCTGATCGCTGCCCTGCAAAACCCGGCCCTCTACCCGCATCCCGTAGAAGGGTTCCAGGTCATCGAGACCCATATTTCCTGGGTGATACTCACCGGTCCCTATGCTTATAAAGTGAAGAAGCCGGTGAATTTCGGCTTCCTTGACTTCACCAGTCTCGAAGCTCGCAAGCATTTCTGCGGCGAAGAGCTGCGCCTGAACCAGCGTCTGACCCATGACTTGTATCTTGAAGTGCTGCCGATCACCGGCAGCGCCGAGGCCCCACAACTGGGCGGCGATGGTCCGGTTGTCGATTACGCCCTGAAAATGCGTCAGTTCCCACAAAGCCAATTGCTCAGCACCCTGCAAGCCAACGGCGAATTGACCACCGCGCACATTGACGAGATGGCCACACAAATCGCTCAATTCCACCTCAACGCGCCGAAAGTGCCTGCCGAACATGAAGCTGGCACGCCGGACAGCGTCATGGCGCCGGTACGGCAGAACTTCGAACAGATCCGTCCGTTCCTCAGCGACAAGGCCGATCTGCTGCAACTCGATGCACTGCAAGCCTGGGCCGAAAGCAGCTTCGAGCGCCTCAAGCCGCTGTTCGCCCAGCGCAAGGCCGACGGTTTCATTCGCGAATGCCATGGCGACATTCACTTGGGCAACGCCACTGTAATCGACGGCAAAGTGGTGATCTTCGACTGCATCGAGTTCAACGAGCCGTTCCGCTTCACCGACGTTTACGCCGACACCGGTTTCCTGGCAATGGACCTGGAAGACCGCGGCCTGAAGAGCCTGGCGCGCCGCTTTATCAGCCAGTACCTGGAGCTGACCGGCGACTATCAGGGTCTTGAGCTGCTGAACTTCTATAAAGCCTACCGCGCACTGGTTCGCGCCAAGGTCAGCCTGTTCAGCATGCCGGCCGAAGCCGATCCGGTACAGCGCGCCACCACTCTGCGTCAGTACCGCAACTACGCCAACCTGGCGGAAAGCTACAGCACCATCCCTTCGCGCTTCCTGGCGATTACCCATGGCGTTTCCGCCGTTGGCAAAAGCCATGTGGCCATGCGTCTGGTGGAAGCGCTGGGCGCCGTTCGCCTGCGCTCGGATGTAGAGCGCAAACGTATGTTCGGCGAGCAGACCGTACCAAACGAGCTGCAGGCCGGCATCTATAGCGCCGACGCCAGCGTCGCCACCTATGCCCGCCTGCATGAAGTTGCGGCTGTGATTCTGCGTGCCGGTTTCCCGGTGGTGATCGATGCCACTTATCTCAAGCGCGACCAACGGGATGGCGCGGCAAAAATCGCCGAGGCCACCGGTGCGCCGTTCCTGATCCTCGATTGTGACGCACCGCAAGCGGTGATCGAGAGCTGGCTGAAGCAACGTCAGACGGACAACAACGATCCGTCCGACGCCAATCTGGCCGTTATCGCCGCCCAGCAAGCCAGCCGCGAGGCCCTGACGCCAGCAGAAATCCTCTGCAGCAAACGCGTCCAGACCAATGAAAGTGGCACCCTCGACACCGTCGTTGCGCAAATTCGCCAACGCTTGCCAGGCCTGTAAGAAACAATTTCAGCCGTGAAGCCCTCACCGGCTTCACGGCTGTCAAATAGTGGCACTATACTGGCGTCATAAAACCATCAGGTGATGTGACATGAGCCAGCCGAAACTTCTCGATACCCCGCTTTATGCCTTGCTGCACAAAGACGACATCACAGGCTTTAATAACGAACGCCCGAAAGACGGCCCCATCGACATGGTCGGTGGTGACTTTCGCGGCCTTGATCTGCGTGAATTGAATGCCGATGGCGTCGACTTCACCGATGCCTATTTCCGCTCTGCCGACTTGCGTGGCATCGACTTTCGCAACTCGTCCCTGGAGGGCGCGAGCCTGGCCCACGCACAGATCTCCGGCGCCTACTTCCCGCCAGAGCTGAGTGCCGATGAGATTCTGATGTCGATGAATTTCGGTACTCGCCTGCGTTATCGCACCCGCTAAAAGCGACGTCATATAAAACAAGTCCAGCGTCCTATTTCGCGCTGGACTTTTTTTGCCCAAAAAGCCGATTTTCCACACCTGCTCCTGCTGCGTTCGCAGACTTTCATTCAGCTCCCCCGCGCCTCCCTCTTAGAAGCTTTTGCGTCGAAACCGACCAAACAATCACGCTTTTCCTACTGATGGCTACACTGCTGAGAGGCTCGCCCACGCACCGTTCGGCTGTCGCAAGGAGGCTTGATGAATGATGAACTGCAACACCTGAAGAATCTTGGCAAGACGTCGGCGCAATGGCTGCATGCCGTGGGCATCCACAGTGCCTCGGACTTGCGTCGGCTGGGAGCTGTGGATGCTTATCGGGCCGTGCGCACGCGCGGTTTTCGGGCGTCCAAGGTGTTGTTGTATGCGATCGAAGGCGCGTTGATGGATGTTCACTGGAACGACATTCCCGCAGAGCGCAAGGAGGCTTTGAACAGACAGCTGGATGCTATTTCCTCTCGCCACAAGAATTGAACGAGGGACGTTCATTCGAAACACATAGCCTGAAACCCAACGATTACGAGGCCTTCCAGCGAAGGAATGGCGTAATCCAAGGGAATGAGAAATCAGCGGTTGACTTGGTAATGAGAATCGCTATTATTATCACAACTGGTCGCGAGACTGGTCGATATTCTGAAAAGCCCTTGGTTCGGACTCTCAGATTATCTCCTCATCAGGCTAATCACGGTTATTTGACCCGGCTCTTGCCGGGTCTTTTTTTGCCTGTGGAAAACCTGCCCGGTTTATTGACCTGACGGCTTGCCGAACTGTTTGCGCATTTGCGCGCAGTAATCCTGCGGCGGCGTGGCGGGTGTATACCAAACATAATCAGCCATGGCCGGCGAGACCTCGGCACCTTGCTCTGCCAGCATCAATACCGTGGGTGCCTGGGGCTCTCTCAGATCCAGCACATGGATCGGCACCCCGACATCCTTGCGTGCATGGAATACGCCGGCAAACAACAGTGATGGCGACGGTGCGGCCAGCAATCGCTCGGCCATCCGCCGGTCACGTTGCTGCTGCACGGCCAGCATTGCGGGCATCTGTGATTCAGGCAGCAAGCCGCAGTGGGAATCGCTGATCTGTGCCAGCAACTCTTCCTTGACTGTCGGGGCATTGGAGCGCAAACCGTTCAATACCGGCGGTTTGGCATAGACGGTACGCACTTCAGACGTGTCCAGATTGGCCGCCAGCACCGGGTACGGCTGAGTCAGGGCAAAACGAACGATCGGCCCGTACAAATCCCAGTCCCAACCCGATTGCCAGGCCAATGCACCCGACAAATCCGCCGGCGGCGACGAGGAATGCCGAACGTCATCGACGCGCTGTTGCTGAGCCGGTGTAAGCATTTCCAGCAGCAGACTGCCTTGGGCCCGTCGCTCCCCCAGCGCCTGCAATAACCACAATTGCAGCTGATGGTGATCACGATTGTCATGCTGCTCGCCGACGATCAGCCGCGCAGACTCAGCCAGGCGCGCAAGCAGTTCCCTCGGCGTCAGGGCCTGACCGCTGCGCAGATCCCGGATTTCGCCGCTGACCGGCGGCGGGACTGATACATGTTGGCAAGCACTCAGTAACAGCGCAGCCAGAATCACCATCACACGCATGTTCTCCCCCTACAGAAACCTCAACGGGCGATGATCAGCGGATACCCACGCTCCGGGTGCAGCTGCACCAGCACTTCCAGCCCGAACACGGCCTTGAGCGGTTCCGGACGCAACACCTGTTCCGGCGTATCCAGCGCCACGGGACGACCACCCTCGAGCAGTAACAGACGATCACAATAACGTGCCGCCAGGTTCAGATCATGCAGGATCACCAACACCGCCACGCCGCGATCGGCGAACTCGCGCACCGCTTGCAGGGTGGTGTGCTGATGTAACGGGTCGAGCATCGAGGTCGGCTCATCGAGCAACAGCGTCTGCCCCGCCTCCCCCGGCCAGAGCTGCGCCAGCACCCGCGCCAGATGCACCCGCTGACGCTCGCCACCGGACAGCGCCAGATAGCTGCGGCCGCTCAGGTGCCCCGCATCGGCTGCCTGTAGCGCGGCGGCGACAATCTCGTCATCCCGAACCCGACCGCTTTGATAGGGCAAACGCCCCATGCCGACCACTTCCTCGACACGAAAGGCAAAATCCAGGGTCGACACCTGCGGCAGCACCGCCAAACGCCGGGCTCGCTGCGCTCCGGCCCAATGACTCAGCTCACGCTCATCGAGCCAGACGCCGCCTTGCTCCGCACGCAATTCGCCGCACAGGGCACCGAGCAGCGTGCTTTTACCGGCACCGTTGGGGCCCAGTACACCGAGGACTTCCCCCGGCTTGAGCTCAAGGGTGATGTCGGTGAGGACAATCTTTCGAGCGCGACGGATTTGCAGGTTCTGCGCTCGCAACATCAGGCGCGCCCTCTGATCAACAAATACAGAAAAAATGGCGCGCCGATGAAGGCCGTGACGATCCCGATCGGTAACTCGGCCGGCGCCAGGGCCAGCCGCGCCACCAGATCGGCAAACAACAGGAGACTGGCCCCCGCCAATACCGACGCCGGCAACAGCACCCGATGATCGGGGCCGGCCAGCAGCCGTACCAGATGTGGCACCACCAGGCCGACAAAGCCGATCATCCCCGCCGCCGCGACTGCCGCGCCGACGCCAAGCGCCGTACAGAACACCAATTCGCGCTTGAGTCTTTCCACATCGATGCCCAGGTGACCGGCCTCCGATTCTCCCAGCAACAATGCATTCAAGGCCTTGGCCCGACGCGGTAACCACAACGCCACACCGCTGCTCACCAGCAGCAACGGCCAGAGTCGCGAATAACTGGCGCCATTAAGGCTGCCCAAATTCCAGAATGTCAGGGTGCGCAGGGTCGCGTCATCCGCCAGATAGGTGAACAACCCGACCGCCGAGCCAGCCAAAGCCGTTAATGCGATACCGGCCAGCAGCATGGTCGCGACGTTGGTCTGGCCATTGCGCCGCCCCAGCCGATAGACCAGTGCCGTCACCCCCAACCCGCCGAGAAACGCGCACACCGACAACAGATAAGGCCCGAAGGATTCAGGCAGACCGCCGAACGCCGAGCCGCCGACAATCGCGATGGCCGCGCCCAATGCCGCACCACTGGACACCCCCACCAATCCCGGGTCGGCCAGCGGGTTGCGAAACAAGCCCTGCATCGCTACGCCGGACAGCGCCAGCACCCCGCCTACCGCCAATCCCAGCAAGGTACGCGGCAGGCGAATCTGCCCGAGGATCAGCTCAGCCTGCTCCAACCCGTCGGGCGCAATGGGCAAACCGATCAACCGCAGCGCCGCCCGCAACGTGTCGAACAACGGCAAACTCACCGGGCCCAGCGCCAGCGACAGCCAGATCGCCAGCAAACACAGCAGGCTCAGGCCAATGAACAACGCACGGGGTTTAACCAGAAAGGTCATTGGTCAGTCGTACCGGGATGGAACGGGTGCATAAACAGCTTCCTTTAAAGGTTTCCCAGGCATAGAGATGACAGGCCAAGTATCCTCGGCATCCGGCAATCGCCCTGGGGCGAGCGGCCATTTGATAATTGCTTACATTTGCACGTCAGACTCGGACATCCCGGGTCACGAGCCGCAGGATTTGAGGATAGACATGAAACTTCTTTGCACAGGCGCCGAATTGGCTGACGCCAGCAGTCGCGGTTTCGACGTCGACGGTCAGAAGCTTCTGGCGGTGCGCCGAGACGGTCGAGTGTACGTGTATGAAAATCGTTGCCCGCACCGTGGTGTCGCACTGGAATGGAAACCCGACCAGTTTCTCGACCCCAGCAACAGCCTGATCCAGTGCGCCACCCACGGCGCACTGTTTCTGATCGAAGACGGCGAATGCGTCGCCGGACCGTGCGCCGGACAATCCCTGACCACCATCCCCTGCCGCGAAGACGAGCAAGGAGTCTGGGTCACGCTCTAACCGTTCAACAGCACATCCAGCCGCCGATCGACTACCATCTCTTCGTGGGTCAAGCGCACGCCATACGCCAGCACTTCGACCCCGCACGCCACTGCTTCGCGTAACGCCGCCGCGTAGGCCGAATCGATTTCCTCTGCTGGACGCACGGAGTCAACGCCTGTCAGATTCACGCAATACAACTGCACAGCGCGAATCCCGTCCCGAGCCAAATGGGCCAGTTCGCGCAAATGCTTGGCCCCGCGCTGGGTCACCGCATCAGGAAATGCCGCCACCGCCGAACCCTCGAAGCCCAGGGTGACACTTTTGACTTCTACATAGGCCGGCCCGCCCGGGTAATCCAGACGGAAGTCGATACGGCTGCTTTCCTGACCATAGGCCACTTCGCGTTTCAGTTCGGTAAAGCCGTTCAGCTCGGCGATGACGCCGGCCCGCAGCGCCTCCTCGATCAAGCCGTTGGCGCGCCCGGTGTTCACACAGAACAGCCGCCCCTGTGGGGTTTCGCCAACTTCCCAAGTGCCGGGCAACTTGCGCTTGGGGTCGGTGGAGCGGCTGAACCAGACTTGCCCGCCCTCGACCTGGCAATTAAGCATTGAACCGGTGTTCGGGCAGTGAATGGTCAGCAATTCACCGCCAACGGTTTCGATATCGGCGAGAAAACGTTTGTAACGACGAATCAAGCGACCTTCTTCGAGGGGAGGATGGAAGCGCATCAGCCTTGCCAGCTCTTCAAACCGCGAGCAATCCGCTCGACTGCTTCTTGCAAGCGCGGAAGGCTCTGGGTGTAGGCAAACCGCACGTGATGCCCGGCCTGATGGCGCCCGAAATCCAGCCCCGGGGTGATCGCAACGTGCTCGGTTTCGAGGAAATGCTGGCAGAACGCGAAGGCATCTCCACCGAAATTGCTGATATCGGCATATAAATAGAACGCGCCTTCCGGCTCTACCACGATACCGAAGCCCAATTCCCGCAGGGCCGGCAGCAGGAAATCGCGACGTCGACCGAACTCGGCGCGGCGCTCCTCGAAAATGCTGATCGTGGCAGGCTCGAAGCAGGCCAATGCGGCGTGCTGGGCCATGCTCGGTGCGCTGATATAGAGATTCTGGGCGAGTTTCTCCAGTTCACTTACCGCCGCTTCAGGCGCCACCAGCCAACCGAGGCGCCAGCCGGTCATGCCGAAATACTTGGAAAAACTATTGAGGACGAAGGCACTGTCATCGACTTCCAGCACGCTGGCCGCATCCGTGCCGTAAGTCAGGCCGTGGTAGATCTCGTCGACCACCAAATGACCGTGGCGGGCCTTGATCGCCGCGGACAGCCCGGCCAGTTCATCACGGGTCAGGATGGTCCCGGTAGGGTTGGCCGGCGATGCTACCAGGGCGCCGACGCTGTCGTGATCCCAGTGACGTGCCACCAGGTCCGGAGTCAGTTGATAACGCACATCCGGGCCCACCGGCACCAGTTGCGCAGCGCCTTCCACCAGGCGCAGGAAGTGCCGGTTGCACGGGTAACCCGGGTCTGCCAGCAGCCAGTGCTTGCCTGGGTCCACCAGCAAGGCACTGGCCAACAGCAACGCGCCTGAACCGCCAGGCGTGATCAGGATGCGTTGCGGATCGATGTTCAGCCCGTATCGCTGCTGGTAGAAACCCGAAATGGCCTCGCGCAACTCGGGAATGCCCCGGGCGGCGGTATAACGGGTCTTCCCCGCTGTCAGCGCGGCCTGGCCGGCCTGGATGATCGGTTCGGCGGTAGTGAAGTCCGGCTCGCCGATTTCCAGGTGAATCACGTCGTGGCCGGCCGCTTGCAACTCGTTGGCTCGCGCCAGCAGGGCCATGACGTGGAACGGTTCGATCGCGCGACTGCGCGCACTGTAGGACAGAGCCATTAGCCTTCCTTACAACGGGGAAAAGAATTGATTCTACCCAAGCGCAGGAACGAGCGAGAGCCTAAAGCGGTCAGAGCCCATATAACGCTGGTCTGAAACGGTTCAAGCGTATGTCCCAGGTTTGACTAAAATCAATAATTGATCAGGTCTCCCTCGCCACCAGACAAGGCTTTGCAATCTTTTGCAAGCACCGCGGGCCGCGGGCTCGACATCCGGGAGTAGCGCGGTCCGATTTGATCTGGTAAGTTCGCCCGCTTGCAGCCGCAGGGCCGGCAGGTGTCGGTGATGGAGCAATCCTGCGCAATGGATTACAAGAGTAGAGGCGGTCCATTTCATGCCCACCCAAGCAAAGCAACAACAGAACCAGTCGATCAGCGGCTTCGAACCCTACAAAGAAGTGAAGGGCGAAGAGTACATGGGCAAGCCCATGCGCGCTCACTTCACCAAGATCCTGAACAAGTGGAAACAGGACTTGATGCAGGAAGTCGACCGTACTGTTGATCACATGAAAGACGAAGCGGCCAACTTCCCTGATCCGGCAGATCGTGCCAGCCAGGAAGAAGAATTCAGCCTCGAATTGCGCGCCCGCGACCGCGAGCGCAAGCTGATCAAGAAAATCGACAAAACCCTGCAATTGATCGAAGACGAAGAATACGGCTGGTGCGAGTCCTGCGGCGTCGAGATCGGCGTCAAGCGACTGGAAGCCCGTCCAACCGCCGACATGTGCGTCGACTGCAAGACCCTGGCGGAAATCAAGGAAAAACAAGTCGGCAAGTAATTGCGGCTTGAACGAAAAACGGAGCGTGCGAACGCTCCGTTTTTTTGTTTCTGTGGGAGCGAGCCTGCTCGCGATGGCGGCACTGCATCCAACATCAACACTGGCTGATCTATTGCTATCGCGAACAGGCTCGCTCCCACAGGTGGCTGGCGCAAGCCCGGACCAAGTAACATTGCCCTCATGATTGCCATCCCCTCCTCTGCCTACATCGGGCGCTTCGCCCCTACGCCCAGCGGGCATCTGCATTTCGGTTCGCTGGTCGCAGCGCTGGCCTCGTACCTCGACGCCCGTTCGGTCGGTGGGCGCTGGCTGGTGCGCATGGAAGATCTCGATCCGCCACGGGAAGAGCCCGGCGCCCAGGCAGCGATTCTCAAGGCGCTGGAAAGCTATGGCTTCGAGTGGGATGGCGAGATGGTCCGGCAGAGTGACCGCCACGCGGCCTACGCCGAGGTCCTCAATCGCCTGTTCAATCAGGGCCTGGCCTACGCGTGTACTTGCTCGCGCAAGCAACTGGAGCCGTATCACGGCATCTATCCCGGTTTCTGCCGCAACGCGGGGCACGGCACCGAAAACGCGGCGATTCGCCTGCGCGTGCCGGAGCTGGAATACCACTTCATCGACCGGGTACAGGGCGAATTCCGTCAACACCTGGGCCGAGAGGTCGGCGACTTCGTGATTCGTCGCCGCGACGGGCTCTATGCCTACCAATTGGCGGTGGTGCTGGACGATGCCTGGCAAGGCATCACCGATATCGTGCGCGGCGCCGATCTGCTGGATTCGACGCCACGCCAACTCTATCTGCAAGAACTGCTCGGCCTGCCGCAACCACGCTACCTGCATATCCCGTTGATTACCCAGCCGGACGGCCACAAACTCGGAAAGTCCTATCGCTCGCCGCCACTCACCGAAGATCAGGCCACGCCGCTGCTACTGCGCGCATTGCGGGCGCTGGGGCACACTCCCGTTACCGAATTGAATGACGCCACGCCACGGGAAGTGCTCAACTGGGGCATTGCCCACTGGGATGCGTCGCTGATCCCGCGCACACTGACATTGCCCGAAGCGCAACTGCAGTGATGCCACTTGCAGTGGCGCGCCCATCCGTTACCATCGCCGCACGTTTTCGGGCACGCGCATAAAAGAGAGAGGCCGGGATGTACATCTATCGCTTGGTCCTGCTCCTGGTAGTGGGGATTTATCTGTTCTCCCCGGCCATCATGGATTGGTGGATCGACGCCACTGGCGCCTGGTATCGCCCTTATTTGCTCTGGCTGATTCTGATCGTCGTGACCTTCATCCTGCAGAGCCAAAAAGATGCCGATGAGCTTTAGCCTGACCCAGATGATCCTGATCAGCGCCGCGTACCTGGCGGTGCTGTTCGGTGTGGCCTGGATCAGCGAACGGGGCATGATCCCCCGGGCGATCATTCGCCACCCGCTGACGTACACCCTGTCGCTGGGCGTTTATGCCAGTGCCTGGGCGTTTTACGGCACGGTGGGCCTGGCCTATCAGTACGGCTACGGTTTTCTGTCCAGCTACCTCGGGGTTTCCGGGGCGTTTCTGCTGGCGCCGGTGCTTTTGTACCCGATCCTGAAGATCACCCGCACTTATCAACTCTCGTCCCTGGCCGACCTGTTTGCGTTCCGTTTCCGTAGCACCTGGGCCGGCGCGCTGACGACGATTTTCATGTTGATCGGCGTGCTGCCGTTGCTGGCATTGCAGATTCAGGCGGTGGCCGATTCCATCGGTATCCTCACTCGCGAACCGGTGCAGCATCGCGTAGCCCTGAGTTTCTGCGCGCTGATTACGCTGTTCACGATTTTCTTCGGCTCGCGCCACATCGCCACCCGCGAGAAACACGAAGGCCTGGTGTTCGCGATTGCCTTCGAGTCGGTGATCAAACTGATCGCGATTGGCGGCGTCGGCCTGTATGCGCTTTATGGTGTGTTCGACGGCCCGCAACAGCTGGAATTGTGGCTGCTGCAAAACCAGACCGCCCTCGCCGCCCTGCACACGCCATTGCAGGAAGGCCCATGGCGCACGCTGCTGCTGGTGTTTTTCGCCTCGGCGATCGTCATGCCGCACATGTACCACATGACCTTTACCGAAAACCTCAACCCGCGCTCGCTGGTCAGCGCGAGCTGGGGCTTGCCACTGTTTCTGCTGTTGATGAGCCTGGCAGTGCCGCTGATTCTCTGGGCCGGGCTGAAACTCGGCGCCACGACCAATCCGGAATATTTCACCCTGGGCATCGGCATCGCCGCCAATAACAAGGCCCTGGCATTGCTGGCGTATGTCGGCGGATTGTCAGCGGCCAGCGGCCTGATCATCGTCACCACGCTGGCGCTGTCCGGGATGGCCCTGAACCACCTGGTGCTGCCGCTCTATCAGCCGCCCGCCGAAGGCAATATCTACCGCTGGCTGAAATGGACCCGCCGGGCGCTGATCGTTGCGATCATCATGGCCGGTTACGGTTTCTACCTGATGCTGGGCGCGGAACAGGATCTGGCCAACCTCGGCATCGTCGCCTTCGTCGCCACGTTACAGTTCCTGCCGGGCGTGTTGTCGGTGCTGTACTGGCCGACCGCCAACCGTCGCGGCTTTATCGCCGGCCTCCTGGCAGGGATTCTGGTGTGGCTGGTGACCATGCTGTTGCCGTTGGTCGGCAACCTGCAAGGCTTCTACATTCCGCTGCTGAACATGATTTACGTGCTGGACGACACCAGTTGGCACATGGCGGCGATTGCCTCGCTGGCCGCCAACGTGCTGATGTTCACCCTGATCTCACTGTTCACCAACGCCAGCCCCGAAGAGGCCAGCGCCGCCGAAGCCTGCGCGGTGGATAACGTTCGCCGCCCGCAACGCCGCGAACTGCACGCCGCCTCGCCTCAGGAATTCGCCACGCAACTGGCCAAACCGCTGGGCGCCAAGGCAGCGCAGAAAGAGGTCGAACAGGCGCTGCGCGACCTTTATCTGCCATTCGACGAACGCCGGCCTTACGCCTTGCGTCGCTTGCGTGACCGTATCGAAGCCAACCTGTCCGGCCTGATGGGCCCGAGCGTCGCCCAGGACATGGTGGAAACCTTCCTGCCGTACAAGGCCGGCGGTGAAAACTACGTCACCGAAGACATCCACTTCATCGAAAGCCGCCTCGAGGATTACCACTCGCGCCTGACCGGCCTTGCCGCCGAGCTCGATGCCCTGCGCCGCTACCACCGCCAGACCCTGCAGGAATTGCCGATGGGTGTGTGCTCGCTGGCCAAGGATCAGGAAATCCTCATGTGGAACAAAGCCATGGAGGAGCTGACCGGGATTGCCGCGCAGCGTGTGGTCGGTTCGCGCCTGAGCACCATTGCCGATCCATGGAAAGAGCTGCTGCAAGGTTTCATCAATCTGCCGGACGAACACTTGCACAAACAGCACCTGGCCCTCGATGGTCAGACCCGCTGGCTGAACCTGCACAAAGCGGCGATCGACGAACCGCTGGCGCCGGGTAACAGCGGCCTGGTGCTGCTGGTGGAAGACTTGACCGACACCCAGATGCTCGAAGACAAACTGGTGCACTCCGAGCGCCTGGCCAGCATTGGCCGACTGGCGGCCGGCGTGGCCCATGAAATCGGCAACCCGATCACCGGCATTGCCTGCCTCGCGCAGAACCTGCGCGAAGAACGTGAAGAAGACGCCGAACTCACGGAAATCAGCGGGCAGATCCTCGAGCAGACCAAACGCGTGTCACGCATTGTCCAGTCGCTGATGAGCTTCGCCCACGCGGGCGGTCATCAGCACAGCGACGAGCCCGTCTGTCTGGCGGAAGTGGCCCAGGATGCCATCGGCCTGCTGGCCCTGAACCGGCGCAATTTCGAAGTACAGTTCTACAACCTGTGCGACCCCGATCACTGGGTCGAAGGCGACCCGCAGCGGCTCGCCCAGGTATTGATCAATCTGCTCTCAAACGCCCGCGACGCCTCGCCTCCGGGCAGTGCGGTGCGGGTCAAGAGCGAAGCCGGCGAACACACGGTCGATCTGATCGTCGAAGACGAAGGCAGCGGTATTCCCTCGAACATCATGGACCGACTGTTCGAACCTTTCTTCACCACCAAGGACCCTGGCGAAGGCACCGGTCTGGGCCTTGCACTGGTCTATTCCATCGTTGAAGAGCATTATGGACAAATCACCATCGACAGCCCGGCTGATGTTCAAAGCCAACGCGGCACCCGTATCCGGGTGACCTTGCCGCGTCATGTCGAAGCGACGTCCGCTGTGAACTGAGACCGTCGAGAGTATCGAATCAATGCCGCACATTTTGATCGTCGAAGACGAAACAATTATCCGCTCCGCCTTGCGCCGTCTGCTGGAACGTAACCAGTACCAGGTCAGCGAAGCCGGATCCGTGCAGGAAGCACAAGAGCGTTTCAGCATTCCCACGTTTGACCTGATCGTCAGCGACCTGCGCCTGCCGGGCGCGCCTGGCACCGAGTTGATCAAACTTGGCCAGGGCACTCCGGTGCTGATCATGACCAGTTACGCCAGCCTGCGTTCGGCCGTCGACTCCATGAAAATGGGGGCGGTGGATTACATCGCCAAGCCTTTCGATCATGACGAAATGCTCCAGGCCGTCGCGCGAATCCTGCGGGACCGCCAGTCGGCGCAAGCCAGCGGTGAGCCGGTCGTCGGTAAAGCATCCAATGGCGCCGCAAAAAGCGGTGTCGACAACAGCAACGGCGAAATCGGCATCATCGGCTCTTGCCCGCCGATGCAGGACCTGTACAGCAAAATCCGCAAAGTCGCGCCAACCGATTCCAATGTCCTGATCCAGGGCGAATCCGGTACCGGTAAAGAACTCGTGGCACGCGCCCTGCACAACCTGTCCAAACGCGCCAAGGCACCGATGATTTCGGTGAACTGCGCGGCCATTCCGGAAAGCCTGATCGAGTCCGAACTGTTCGGCCACGAAAAAGGCGCGTTCACCGGCGCCAGCGCCGGGCGTGCCGGGTTGGTGGAAGCGGCGGACGGTGGCACCTTGTTCCTCGATGAAATCGGTGAACTGCCGCTGGAAGCCCAGGCTCGCCTGCTGCGTGTATTGCAGGAGGGTGAGATCCGCCGGGTTGGCTCGGTGCAGTCGCAGAAGGTCGATGTACGCCTGATCGCCGCGACCCACCGGGATCTCAAGAGCCTGGCGAAAATCGGCCAGTTCCGCGAAGACTTGTATTACCGCCTTCATGTGATCGCCCTGAAACTGCCGGCCTTGCGCGAACGCGGTGCCGACGTCAATGAAATCGCCAATGCTTTCTTGGCGCGGCAGAGCGCGCGGGTCAACCGCACCGATCTGAAATTTGCCGCCGACGCCGAGCAGGCGATACGGCATTACTCCTGGCCGGGTAACGTTCGCGAACTGGAAAACGCGGTCGAGCGTGCGGTGATTCTGTGCGAGAGCCCGGAGATTTCCGCCGAGCTGCTGGGTATCGACATCGAGCTCAGCGATCTGGAAGACGACGACTTCATCGGCCTCGCCCCCCAGCAGGGCAACAACGCCGGTAACACCAGCCACGAACCGACCGAAGATTTGTCCCTGGAAGACTATTTCCAGCACTTCGTCCTCGAGCATCAGGACCACATGACCGAAACCGAACTGGCCCGCAAACTCGGAGTCAGTCGCAAATGCCTGTGGGAACGCCGTCAACGCCTGGGTATCCCGCGGCGCAAGACCGGGGTGGCCAGCGAGAGCTGAACCGCGCCTGTCGGATGCGCGGGTAACACGTGACATTGTGGAAAAACTGTTACCTCAGCTTTTTCACGTAACAGAAGCCGGGGCTTACGGTAACGAAGCCCCGGTTTTTTTGGCCTGAAAAAACACCGCTAGCCCGCCTAACCCCTTGTTTTACTGGGCCTCACAAAAGTTGGCACGCACCCTGCTATATGTTCAGTACAAGAACAATAACAAGTAATGCACAAGACAATAAAAATAAGACGAATCGACTCACGCACAATAAAAACAAGACGGCGAGAGGCGTAGCTAACTGATTCTTTTGGAGAGGCGTTGCATTTGGGGCTTGCCCCACGACCAGGCCGAGAAGAATAAAAAACTGTCCCAAGACAGTGCCTGAACTGGTTGGATCACACGATCACAGCAACACAGCGACCAAAGCAATCCGTTTGCTCTTGGCTCCCGATTGGGAGGGTCATGAAGGAAAACTTCATGACGAGGGCGCTCAACAAAAACAAGAAGCCCGAAACCAATAATAAAAATAGAGCACGCAACTACTTCTTGGGGAGCTTCGGCTCCCCTTGTGGTTTCTGGCGTTTGGGCACGCCACACAACATCCCCTTCACACGCTTGCGCAGCTTCCTACACCATCCCCCGACTAAATGCTAGAATCCCGGCCCATCATGCGGTCATTCTTCGTTATGGCCGAACATTCCTTCAAACAGTGCATCCCATGCTGAAGAAGCTGTTCCAGTCATTCCGTTCTCCCCTGCGTCGTACGCAACACATCCGCAGCACGCCTGAAGTGCTAAACAGCGGCCAACATTCGCTGCAAAAGGCGCAGTTCAGCCGTTATGCGGTCAACATCGTCGAACGCTTGCAGAACGCCGGTTACCAGGCTTACCTGGTCGGCGGCTGTGTGCGTGACATGCTGCTGGGCATCACGCCGAAAGATTTCGACGTCGCCACCAGTGCCACCCCTGAACAGGTACGAGCCGAATTCCGCAACGCGCGGATCATCGGTCGTCGCTTCAAACTGGTGCACATCCACTTCGGTCGAGAAATCATCGAAGTGGCGACCTTCCGCGCCAATCACCCGCAAAACGACGAGGATGAAGACAGCAACCAGTCTTCACGTAACGAAAGCGGGCGTATCCTGCGCGATAACGTCTACGGCACCCTGGAAGAAGACGCGCAACGCCGCGACTTCACCATCAACGCCTTGTATTACGACCCGGTCAGCGAGCGCATTCTCGATTACGCCAACGGCGTACACGACATCCGCAATCACCTGATCCGCCTGATCGGCGATCCGAAGCAACGCTACCAGGAAGACCCGGTGCGCATGCTGCGGGCCGTGCGTTTCGCCGCCAAGCTGAATTTCGGCATCGAGAAGCACAGCGCCCTGCCGATCCGCGACCTGGCACCGATGCTGCGCGAGATCCCGTCAGCCCGCCTGTTCGAAGAAGTGCTCAAGCTGTTCCTCTCCGGCCATGCCGCGGACACTTTCGAGATGCTGGTCGACCTGCAGTTGTTCGACCCACTGTTCCCGGCCAGTGCCGAGGCGCTGGAATACAACCCGACCTACACCCACACGCTGATCAGTGAAGCGCTGATCAACACGGACTTGCGGATCAAGCAGAACAAACCGGTCACCCCGGCATTCCTGTTTGCAGCATTACTGTGGCCTGCGCTGCCGGCCCGTGTGTTGCGCCTGCAAGAACGCGGCATGCCGCCGATTCCGGCGATGCAGGAAGCGGCACATGAGTTGATCGCTGAACAGTGCCAACGTATCGCGATTCCGAAGCGCTTCACGATGCCGATCCGCGAGATCTGGGACATGCAGGAACGTCTGCCACGGCGCAGCGGCAAACGCGCCGACCTGTTGCTCGACAACCCGCGGTTCCGTGCCGGTTATGACTTCCTGCTGCTGCGTGAAAGCGCCGGCGAACAGACCGATGGCCTGGGCGAATGGTGGACCGACTATCAGGACGCCAACGACAGCGAACGCCGGGACATGATCCGCGACCTCAGTGGCAAGGACAACGGTAGCGGTGCTCCGCGCAAACGTCGCCGTAGCGGCGGCGCCAAGCGCAAACGCGCTGCCGGCGCATCGAGCACGACAGGCGAGTAAGCCATGGAACGCATCTACATCGGCATGGGCAGCAATCTGGCTGACCCCGCCGAACAGTTGCGCAGCGCTGTCGAGGCCTTGGCACGCTTGCCGCAGACCGAACTGGTCGGTGTTTCCGGGTTTTATCAAAGCGACTCGCTGCTGCCCGGCCAACCGCGTTATACCAACGCGGTCGCCGCTCTCGACAGCCGCCTCGCGCCGCTGGAGCTGCTCGATGCCCTGCAAGCCATCGAAAACGAACAAGGCCGCCAACGCCTTGAACGCTGGGGGCCGCGCACACTGGACCTGGACATCGTGCTGTTCGGTGACCGACTGATCGACGAACCGCGCCTCAAAGTCCCCCACTACCATCTGCAGGAACGAGCCTTCGTGCTGTATCCACTGGCGGAGCTGGCACCAGCGGATTTACGACTGGCCGATGGCCGCACCCTCGCAGAATTACTCGCCGCCTGTCCGTTTGTCGGCCTGGAACGTCTCCCGCCGATTTAACGCTGATCCCCTGTGGGAGCGGGCTCGCTCGCGAAGACGGAGTGTCAGTCGACATCAACGTTGGATGATAAACCGTCTTCGCAAGCAAGCCCGCTTGTATGTTTAGACTTGAAGGGGTGGATGGGACTAAAAGCCCGATTCTGACTCTAGCCAGTACAGACCGTGGGAGACTTCGTCCCACCCCTTCTACCTAAAAGCGCCAATAAGGAATTCATCGGCTAGGCCGACGATAGAGACAAGCCAGCGCAACGGTAGACCCCAACAAGCTCTTAAACCCTAGCTCCGAGGATTCGTCATGACAATCCTTACTTCGCAAGCGGTCGTGGGTGTTGATGTGGCCAAGGCTGAGGTGCTCGTCTATCGCGCCGATCTGCAAACCACACAAGCCATCTCCAATAATCGAGCAGCACTCAAACGTTGGCTCAAGACGCTGCCCGCCAAAAGTGGCATTGCCGTTGAGGCCACCAACATTTACCACTTGGACACGGTTGAGTTGGCCTATGAGTTGGGTCATCAGGTCTACGTCGTGGACGGTTATCGCTTGAGTCATTACCGCCGCAGTGTCGGCCAACGAGCTAAAAATGATCCGTGTGATGCTCGTCTTCTGGCTCGGTATCTGGCGCATGAACAGGGTGGGTTACGCGCTTGGAGCCCGCCGCCCAAGGCTTACAAGGCCCTGCAAAGCCTGCTTCATCGACGGGCAGCACTGATCAAGGCGCGTGTCAGCCTGGCTCAGAGCTGGGCCAATGAGCCGCGCCTGGAAGAAGAGCTGAAATGTCTGATGGAGACGTTTAAGCGCTCGGATTTGGCCATTCAAAAACAGCTGCGTGACCTGAGCAAAGAGGCCGGAGCCGCCGAAAATATTGAGCGTTGCAAGGCCATTGAAGGCGTTGGTGTACTGACGGCAACTGGATTTGCGACGGCTTTTTTGCGTGGCGAGTTTAAGGACAG
The DNA here is from genome assembly GCF_030687145.1 of Pseudomonas sp. FP1742. Taxonomy (NCBI): domain Bacteria; kingdom Pseudomonadati; phylum Pseudomonadota; class Gammaproteobacteria; order Pseudomonadales; family Pseudomonadaceae; genus Pseudomonas; species Pseudomonas sp. FP1742. The sequence continues at coordinate 5,677,369 of NZ_CP117460.1, forward strand.
CAATGCCTTCATCGCTTTTTTGGGCATGGACTTGAGGGTCGATGACTCGGGAAAAAAGACGGGGAGTCGCAGTCTGACCAAGAAAGGGGATCCGGAAATACGACGTCTGGCCCACAACTCGGCCATGGCCGCCTGTCGTTCAGCGACCTGGAAACCATTTTATGAAGGGTACCTGGCCAGAGGTTTCAAGAGGACTCAGGCCCTGGTAATCCTTGCCCGAAAACTCGCCCGGGTGGCGTTCGCTCTGATGAAAAACCAGAGCGAATACCAACCGAATCGACCGTTGCAGGGTTGTCCTGCAACATAGAATCTCCCACATTGGCTTTGTATCGGACGCCAGATCCCGCCTAACAAATACCTGCTGAATCGCATCAGTAACGCCGGTAACACCCCACACGTAACAATGCGGTAACACACGCAATTGACTTCCCGGGTTCTCCTCACGACTATAGGCGTCCCGCTGCCGCCAACGCGGCGCCAAAGGGCGCAATCCAGGCCTTACAAGCACCACGAAAGAGGGTGCGCCTGTATAAATGACGAATCACGCGCGTTACTCGCAGTAGTTTTCATAGCGCCTGTAATGAGGATTTTTTTCATGCCAGCCATCACCCTGACCACGCTCCAGAGCCTCAAGCAGAAAGGTGAAAAGATCACCATGCTGACCTGCTATGACGCGACCTTCGCCCATGCCTGCAATGAGGCCGGGGTTGAAGTGCTGCTGGTGGGCGACTCCCTCGGCATGGTCTTGCAAGGTCACGACAGCACCCTGCCGGTGACCACCGCAGAAATGGCCTACCACGTGGCAGCCGTCAAACGCGGCAACACCGATGCCCTGATCCTCGCCGACCTGCCCTTCATGGCCTACGCCACTCTCGATCAAACCATGACCAACAGCGCCCTGTTGATGCAGGCCGGTGCGCACATGGTCAAGGTTGAAGGCGCATTGTGGCTCGCGGACTCTATCCGTCTGCTCGCCGAGCGCGGCATCCCGGTGTGCGCGCACATGGGGCTGACGCCGCAATCGGTCAACATCCTCGGTGGCTATAAAGTCCAGGGCCGCAACGAGAATCAGGCGCGGCAGATGCGTGCCGACGCGATCTCCCTGGAGCAGGCCGGCGCGGCGATGCTGCTGCTCGAATGCGTGCCCAGCGAGCTGGCCGAAGAAATCAGCCAGGCGGTGAAGATCCCGGTGATCGGCATCGGCGCCGGCAGTGGCACCGACGGTCAGGTCCTGGTTCTGCACGACATGCTGGGCCTGTCCATGACCGGCCGCGTGCCAAAGTTCGTGAAGAACTTCATGACCGGCCAAACCAGCATTCAAGCCGCCTTGAGCGCTTACGTCACTGAAGTCAAAGCGGCGACTTTCCCTGGCATCGAACACGGATTCTCTGCATGAACACCGTAAAAACCGTACGCGAACTTCGGGCCGCCGTGGCCCGTGCCCGTAGCGAAGGCAAGCGCATCGGCTTCGTGCCGACCATGGGCAACCTGCACAGCGGGCATATCGCGCTGATTACCAAAGCCACCCAACGGGTGGATTTCGTGGTCGCGAGCATTTTCGTCAACCCGCTGCAATTCGGCGCCGGCGAAGACCTCGACAAATACCCGCGGACCCTGGCCGCCGATCAGGAGAAACTGCTCCAGGCCGGTTGCCATCTGCTGTTTGCCCCAACCGTCGAAGAAATGTACCCCGACGGCATGGCCGGCCAGACCCGCGTCAGCGTTCCGCAACTGTCTGAAGGCCTGTGCGGCGCCAGCCGTCCCGGGCACTTCGAAGGGGTGGCAACGGTCGTCAGCAAACTGTTCAACATGGTCCAGCCGGACCTGGCGATCTTTGGCCAGAAAGACTTCCAGCAACTGGCGGTGATTCGCGCCCTGGTGCACGACCTGAACATGCCGATCCAGATCATCGGCGAACCGACCGTACGGGCGGCTGACGGCCTGGCGCTGTCGTCGCGCAATGGTTTCCTCAGCGAAGAACAACGGGCCATCGCGCCAGAGGTCTATCGCACCCTGACCCGGATCAGCGACGCGATCAAACAGGGCGAGCGCGATTACCCGACACTGCTCAACGAGCAGATCAAGCAACTGGAAGCCGCCGGCCTGCGTCCGGATTACCTGGAAATTCGCCATGCGCTGACCTTGCGTCCGGCGACGACCGAAGATCGGGATCTGGTGATTCTGGTGGCGGCGTTCCTGGGCACGACGCGGTTGATCGACAACCTGCACCTGAACCTCGACACACCCGCATAAACACCACAAAACCCTGTGGGAGCGAACCTGAGGCGAGGGGGCTTGCCCCCGTTTGAGTGCATAGCACTCACAAGATCTTTGGTACATCAGAGATTTTGGGGCTGCTTCGCAGCCCAACGGGGGCAAGCCCCCTCGCCACAGGCCCGCTCCCACATTAGATCTGCGTCGTTTCCAGACTGTATTGCCGCCCACAAAGCCTTCGGGCAAACTGCCCCCCGTTCGATTCCGACCCGGGGAAACACTCATGCACGCCATCATGCTCAAGGCCAAGCTGCATCGCGCCGAAGTCACCCACGCTGTACTCGATTACGAAGGCTCTTGCGCCATCGACGGTGAATGGCTGGATTTGTCCGGCATCCGTGAGTACGAACAGATCCAGATCTACAACGTCGACAACGGCGAACGCTTCACCACCTACGCGATTCGTGGCGAAGAAGGCTCGCGCATGATCTCGGTCAACGGTGCCGCGGCGCACAAGGCCAAGGTCGGCGACCGCGTGATCATCTGCGCCTACGCCCACTACAGCGAAGCCGAACTGCTCAATTTCAAGCCGCGCATGCTCTACATGGCACCGGGCAACGAACTGAGCCATACCAGCAATGCCATTCCGGTTCAGGTCGCCTGACCGAACCGCGCCCTGCTGCAAGCCTTCCGTTTGTCGGACCGCTCTCGGTTAAATGTTAAAAAAGTACCGGGAGCAGGTCAGACAAAGTCAAGACAGATTGCAGCGCGAGGTTTACTGTATTCGCCCTGCGCCAGAAATCGTGTCGACGCAGTTGACCGGACGCCCCCCTGGCGCTCCGGGATTTTTAGTGTTCAAAAGGCCGTTCAAGTAAAAAGGAAAACCGCAGCGATGGCGTATTACCGCACTCCCCACGACGTTACCGCTCTGCCCGCCTGGCAAGCGCTGAATGATCACCGCCAAGCCATGCAGGATTTCAGCATGCGCGAAGCCTTTAATGCCGATCCGCAGCGTTTTAATCAATTCACCCTCAGCAGCTGCGGCCTGTTTCTCGACTACTCGAAGAACCTGATCAACGCCGAGACCCGCAATCTGCTGGTGGGCCTGGCCAACGAAGTCGATCTCAAGGGCGCAATCAAGGCGCTGTTCGAGGGCGAGATCGTCAACGCTTCCGAAGGGCGCCCGGCCCTGCACACCGCACTGCGCCGTCCGGTGGGCGACAAATTGTCGGTCAACGGCGTGAACGTGATGCCTGACGTGCACAAAGTGCTGAACCAGATCACCGACCTCGTAGGCCGTATCCACGATGGTCTGTGGCGCGGTTACACCGAGAAGCCGATCACCGACGTGGTGAACATCGGCATCGGTGGCTCGTTCCTCGGTCCTGAGCTGGTGTCCGAAGCGCTGCTGTCCTACGCCCAGAAAGGCGTGCGTTGTCATTACCTGGCGAACATCGACGGCAGTGAATTCCACGAGCTGACCATGAAGCTGCGCGCCGAGACCACGCTGTTCATCGTCTCGTCGAAATCCTTCAATACCCTCGAAACCCTGAAAAACGCCCAGGCCGCTCGTGCCTGGTACCTGGCTCAGGGTGGTTCGGAAGCCGAGCTGTACCGTCACTTCATCGCCGTTTCCAGCAACAACGCGGCGGCCGTGGCGTTCGGTATTCGCGAAGAGAACATCTTCCCGATGTGGGACTGGGTCGGCGGCCGTTACTCGCTGTGGTCGGCCATCGGTCTGCCGATTGCCCTGGCCATCGGCATGTCGAACTTCAAGGAACTGCTGTCCGGTGCCTATACCATGGACCAGCATTTCCAGAGCGCGCCCTTTGAACAGAACATGCCGGTGCTGCTGGCGTTGCTCGGTGTCTGGTACGGCAACTTCTGGGGCGCGCAGAGCCACGCGATCCTGCCGTACGACCACTACCTGCGCAACATCACCAAGCACTTGCAACAGCTGGACATGGAATCCAACGGCAAGAGCGTGCGCCAGGACGGCACGCCAGTGTCCACCGATACCGGCCCAGTCATCTGGGGCGGCGTCGGCTGCAACGGTCAGCACGCTTACCACCAGTTGCTGCACCAGGGCACCCAACTGATCCCGGCCGACTTCATCGTGCCGATCGTCAGTTTCAACCCGGTGTCCGACCACCACCAGTGGCTGTACGCCAACTGCCTGTCGCAAAGCCAGGCATTGATGCTCGGCAAGACCCGCACCGAGGCTGAAGCCGAGTTGCGTGACAAGGGTATGGCCGAGGATGAAGTGCAAAAGCTGGCTGCGCACAAGGTGATCCCGGGCAACCGTCCGAGCAACACCCTTGTGCTCGAACGCATCAGCCCGCGGCGTCTTGGCGCACTGGTGGCGTTGTACGAACACAAAGTCTTCGTGCAAAGCGTGGTCTGGGGCATCAATGCCTTCGACCAGTGGGGCGTGGAGCTGGGTAAAGAGCTGGGCAAAGGCGTCTACAACCGCCTGGTCGGCAGCGAAGAAACCCCGGCCGACGATGCTTCCACCCAAGGCCTAATCAACTACTTCCGCGGTCGTCACCGCGGTTGATCTGACACCCGCTCCCACAAGTCAGCACTGATCCTGTGGGAGCGGGCTTGCTCGCGAAAGCGGTTTGTCATTCAACATTAGTGTCGACTGATACACCGCTTTCGCGAGCGAGCCCGCTCCCACATTGGTTCTATGTACACTTGAACTCAAAATTCACAGGGCGCATCTTTATTACTTGTCGCAACAAGAATAAGGAACCGTCATGTTCGATATCAGTACGTTCCCCAAAGCCGATGCCGTGCGCCGGGCTGCACAGTTAAGTCAAGACGACTACCAACGCCTGTACCGCCAATCCGTTGAACACCCCAGTACCTTCTGGGCCGAACAGGCCACCCGTTTTCTCGACTGGAGCGCACCGTGGCAGACCGTTCAGCGTTACGATCTGAAAACCGGTGAAGCGAGCTGGTTCGCGGGCGGGAAGTTAAACGTCAGTTACAACTGCATCGACCGTCACCTGGAAAAACGTGGCGATCAAATCGCGATCATCTGGGAAGGCGATGACCCCGCCGACTCCACCCAGATCTCCTACAAAAAGCTCCATCACAACGTCTGCCGACTGGCCAATGTGCTGAAAAGCCGTGGCGTGAAAAAAGGCGACCGCGTGTGCATCTATATGCCGATGATCCCCGAAGCCGCCTACGCCATGCTCGCCTGCGCGCGGATCGGCGCGATTCATTCAGTGGTGTTCGGCGGATTCTCCCCGGACTCGCTACGTGACCGGATCCTCGACGCCGACTGCCGCACCGTGATCACCGCTGACGAAGGCGTGCGTGGCGGCAAGTTCGTGCCACTCAAGCAGAACGTCGACAAGGCCCTGCAAAGCTGCCCCGGCGTCAGCAGCGTGATCGTGGTCGAACGCACCCAGAACCCGGTGAATTGGGTCGAAGGCCGCGACCTCTGGTATCACCAGGCCCTGCGCGATGTGGGTGACGATTGCCCGCCAGAACCGATGGACGCTGAAGACCCGCTGTTCATCCTTTACACCTCCGGCAGCACCGGCAAGCCCAAAGGCGTGCTGCACACCACCGGTGGCTACCTGTTGCAAGCGGCAATGACCTTCAAGTACGTACTCGACTATCGCGACGGTGAAGTCTTCTGGTGCACCGCCGATGTCGGCTGGGTCACCGGCCACAGCTACATCGTCTACGGACCGTTGGCAAACGGGGCGACCACGCTGATCTTCGAAGGCGTACCGAGCTATCCCAGCACCTCGCGCTTCTGGCAGGTGATCGACAAGCACCACGTGAACATCTTCTACACCGCCCCGACCGCCCTGCGCGCGTTGATGCGTGAAGGCCCCGGGCCATTGAAGGAAACATCCCGCGAGAGCCTGCGATTACTCGGCACCGTCGGTGAACCCATCAACCCGGAAGCCTGGGAGTGGTACTTCAATACCGTCGGCGAACAGCGTTGCCCGATTGTCGATACCTGGTGGCAGACTGAAACCGGCGGCATCATGCTCAGCCCGCTGGTCAGCACTCAACGGGTCAAACCCGGTTGTGCCACCCAACCGATGTTCGGCGTACAACCAGTGTTGCTTGATGAACACGGCAAGGAAATCAAAGGCGCCGGCAGTGGCGTGCTGGCGATCAAATCCAGCTGGCCGGCGCAGATCCGCAGCGTCTACGGCGATCCGAAACGGATGGTCGAAACCTACTTCAAGCCCTACCCCGGCTACTACTTCACTGGCGATGGCGCACGCCGCGACGAGGACGGCGATTACTGGATCACCGGGCGTATCGACGACGTCATCAACGTCTCCGGGCACCGCATCGGTACGGCCGAAGTGGAGAGCGCCCTGGTGCTGCACGACAGCATTGCCGAGGCCGCCGTGGTCGGTTACCCCCACGACATCAAAGGCCAGGGTATCTATGCCTTTGTCACCCCCATGAATGGCATCGACCCCAACGATGCTCTGAAGAAAGAACTGCTGGCCCACGTCATCAAGGAAATCGGCAGCTTCGCCAAACCGGACTTGATCCAGTGGGCCCCGGCCCTGCCGAAAACCCGTTCGGGCAAGATCATGCGACGGATCCTGCGCAAGATCGCCTGCAACGAACTGGACAGCCTGGGCGACACCTCCACCCTCGCCGACCCGAGCGTGGTGCAAGGCTTGATCGACAAACGCCTGAACTCATAAAGCGCTCGCGCACCCGCCGTTTGGTCGAGCCTTTCGGCGAGTTTGCGCACGGACCACAGCCAGATCGTCGACACGATGATCAGCGACGGTTTGCGGGGGCGTTCAACGATTACCACATGGGCATCACTGCCGAGAACCTGGTGGACAAGTACGGCATCAGCGGTGAAGCCCAGGACGCCTTCGCTGCCGCCTCACTCGGGCAAGCCCGCCCCCCACAGGTGACCGCATTATCCCGAGAGCACCCGGTTACCTGTGGGAGCGCGGCTTGCCCGCGAAGACGGCCTCACAGCCACCACATCCCTCACATTTGCCACCCAAACTCAAAGCCCATAGCTGTTAAACTCCCGCGCCCCAATTCCCTCCAGCAAGGCGCCCAGCATGTCTTCCTTGAATCAGGCGCTGTGCGCCGCCCTCGATCGTCGCCAGGACCTGCTCGCCGAGCTGCACCAGCAAGGCACCGATTGCTATCGCCTGTTCCATGGCAGCCAGGAAGGTGCCGGCGGTTTGACCGTCGACCGCTACGGCCCACAACTGTTGGTGCAAAGTTTTCATCAGGCGCTGGAGCGTGACGCCCTGCTGCAACTGCACGAGACCGTCAATCGACAGCTGGGGCTCGATACCCTGCTGGTGTACAACGACCGTTCTCGCGGCAATTCGCGCATCGACCGCGAAGACACCGTCTACCGCGCCGACGAAGCCGCCCTGCAAGATTTGATCGGCCACGAATGGGGTCTGAATTATCGGGTTCGCGGGCGCCACGCCGGTCAGGACCCATTGCTGTTTCTCGACCTGCGCAACGCCCGCGGCTGGGTCAAGGCGCACAGCAAAAACAAAAGTGTGCTGAACCTGTTTGCCTACACCTGTGGCGTCGGCCTCAGTGCCGCGGCCGGAGGTGCCAGCGAGGTGTGCAACCTGGACTTTGCCGAAGGCAACCTGGCGGTCGGCCGCGAGAACGGTCTTCTCAACCCGCAATTGCCGACCATGGAATTTATCCAGTCCGATTACTTTCCGGCGATTCGTCAATTGGCCGGCCTGCCGATCAGCCAGCGCCGCGGCCAGAAACTGCCGAGCTATCTACGTCTGGAGCCACGTCAGTACGATCTGGTACTGCTCGATCCTCCGGCCTGGGCCAAGAGTGCTTTCGGCACGGTCGACCTGTTGCGCGACTACCAGAGCCTGCTCAAACCGGCGCTGCTGACCACCGCCGACAACGGCGTGCTGATCTGCTGTAACAACCTGGCGAAGGTCAGCATGGACGATTGGCGTGAACAGGTTTTGCGCTGCGCAGAGAAGGTCGGGCGACCGGTGCGTGAGTGGACAGCGCTGACACCGGGCAGCGATTTCCCGTCGATGGACCAGCAGCCACCACTGAAAACGCTGATCCTGCAGCTCTGAAATTTCACGCCGATAATCAGATAAATCCTATAAAGCGTGGTTGCTTCGGAACCGCAAACGCATGCCATACTCCAAGGCACTCCGATTCCGACAGATGAAGCCGCACATGCCCAAAGGATTGATTCGCGCTATCGGCGCCTTGTTGACTGCCCTGGCTCTTTACAGCCTGCTGGGGTTTCTGATTTTGCCGGGTATCGCGTTGCGGGTTGCCAACCAACAATTGGCCAACTACGCCACGACGCCCGCCAGGATTTCGCGGATCGAACTCAATCCATTCAGCCTTGAAGTCACCCTTTGGGGTTTGCTCATCGGCGAGCCGGGCAAGGAGCAAGTGGGCTTCGAGCGCCTGTACGCCAACCTGCAGATCGACAGCCTGTGGACCAAGGCGTTGCATCTGTCCGATATCGAACTGGACAAATCCAAGACCGAAATCCTCTTCGGCAAGGATGGCAAGCTCAACCTGCTCGGGCTGTTCAAAATCCCCGCCAGCGAACCGACCCCGGTCGACCCGAACGCCAAACCCTTCCCGCTGCGCGTGGAGCGGATCAAACTGGCCGGCGGCTATGTGCACTTCGAGGACGCCCGGCCCAGCGAGCCGATCGAATTCATCTACGACAAACTCGATTTCGAGCTGAAGAACCTCAGCACCCTGCCCGACGACAACGCCGACATGACCCTGGTCGCGGTCGGCCCGGCCGGCGGGCAGATCGACTGGACCGGCAATTTCAGCCTGAGCCCGATCGCCTCTGAAGGTAAGCTGAAAATCACCGACGGCAAGATGAAATCCTTCTGGCCCTACGTGCGCGATGCGGTGCCACTGGTCCTGGAAAACGGCGTCCTGAACCTGAGCACCGACTACAAACTCAATCTGAACAAAGGCACCGAACTGCTGCTGGACAACGTCGCCGTCAGCGTTGCGCCTTTCGCCATCAAGGCGCCGGACGGCCGACCGCTGGCGAAGCTCGAACGGCTGGACATCAGCGACACCACTGTGGATCTGGCCAAGCAGCAAGTGGTGGTCGGCAAGATCCGCAGCCAGAAACTGGAAACCTGGGCCGCCCTCGAAGCCGATGGGCAACTCGACTGGCAAAAACTGTTCGCCAGCCAACCGTCCAAACAGGCTGCCAAAGCCAACGCCGAGCCTGCCAGCACACCGGCGGCAGCCGACTCACCGAAGCAACCGCCGACACCGAGCAAGCCTTGGCAGGTGCTGCTCAAAGACGTGCAATTGCGCAATTATCAAGTGCACCTGGCTGACCGTAAGGCGCAACCCGCCGTGGCGCTGGAGCTGGGCCCGCTGAACCTGGACCTGCAAAATTTCGATAGCCTCAATGGCTCCCCTTTCAACCTCAAGCTCGACACGGGCGTGGGCAAGCAAGGCAAGATCATGGCGGACGGCACGGTCAATCTGGCCCCGATCAGCGCCAAACTGAACGTGCAGACCAAGGACATCGACCTGCGCGTCGCTCAGTCCTACATCAATCCATTCATTCGCCTCGAACTGCGCAGCGGCATGCTGGGCAGTGATCTGGCGGTCGACCTGAAAAGCACCGAGCCACTGGCGTTCAGCGTCACTGGCCGTGCTGAGGTCAATCAGTTGCATACCCTCGACACCCTGAAAACCCGCGACTTCCTCAAGTGGCAGCAATTGGTGCTCGAAGGCCTGAACTATCAGCACGGCGACAGCCTGTCGATCGACAAGGTCAATCTGTTCCAGCCCTATGCGCGCTTCATGATCAACGATGATCGCACCACCAACATCGATGACCTGCTGATCCCGCAACCGGCCGACTCCGGGGCCGCAACGAGCAAAACCGCCGCGGCCAAACCGGCAGCCGGCAAAGAAAAACCGCTGGGCATTCACATCGGCAGCATCGCCATCAATGACGGCTCGGCGAATTTCGCCGACTTCAGCCTGACGCCGAACTTCGCCACGGCCGTTCAACAGCTGAACGGGAAGATCGGCACCATCGACAGCCGGCAGGCAAAACCGGCCAGCGTCGACGTCAAAGGCAAGGTCGACCGCTATGCGCCAGTGACCATCAAGGGCTCGCTCAACCCATTCGACCCGATGGCCAGCCTGGACGTCTTCACCAGTTTCAAACGGGTGGAACTGACGACCCTGACCCCCTATTCCGGCAAGTTCGCCGGTTACCGCATCCGCAAGGGCCGGCTCAATCTCGACCTGCATTACAAGATCACCAACGGCCAGCTCCAGGCCGAAAACAAAGTGGTGGTCGAGCAGCTGCAACTGGGTGAAAAAGTCGACAGTCCGGACGCCGTAAGCCTGCCGTTGAAGCTGGCGATTGCCTTGCTCAAGGATGTCGATGGCAAAATTTCCATCGAGCTGCCGGTGAGCGGCGACCTGAATAACCCGCAGTTCAGCATCATGCCGATCATCTGGCAGACCCTGCGCAATCTGATCGTGAAAGCGGCTGCCGCACCCTTCAAGATGATTGGCGGGCTGGTCAGCGGCGGTGGTTCCGAGGACTTGGGTACCGTGGCGTTCGCACCGGGCTCAAGCGACTTGAGCAAGGACGCCGAGGCAACGCTGATCAAACTGTCCCAGGCGCTCAAGGAACGTCCGGCCCTGCGTCTGGAAATCGAAGGCACTGCCGCCAAGAGCAGCGATGGTCCACTGATTGCCGAGCAGCGCCTGGAACGGGAATACCAGTACAACTACTACAAAATGCTTCAGCGCCGCGGTGACAAAGTACCGGCCCAGGCCTCCCTGCTGGAGGTGCCGGACAGTGAGAAAGGCCCGCTGCTTGAAGGGATCTACCGCACACGTCTCAAGATCCAGCCCCCCGCCGAATGGAAGGATCTGGGCAAAGAGGAACGCAACAAGAAAATGCGTGAAAGCGTGATCGACTTCTGGAGCTCCAGCGAGGTGCTGTTGCGGCAACTGGGGCAAGAACGGGCCAGCAGCATCAAGGACTACCTGGTGGACAAAGGTCAGTTGGCCGATGATCGCGTGTACTTCATCGACACCAGCCTCGGTGAGGCGCAAAGCGATGGCCGCGTAGTGACGGCCATGCATCTGGATGCCGAATGATGGGCGCGCGCTGGCTTTTGAACCTCGCCCTGCTGCTGGCTGCTGGTCAGGCAGCGGCGGCTGACACTCTGCGCTGCGGCAGTCAACTGATCAGCGTCGGGGACCGGTCCAGCGAAGTGCTACAAAAATGCGGAGAGCCCGTTGCCCGTGACCTGCTGGGCTACAAGCGCAGCGCCAATCGACGGGAAGAGTTTCAGGTCGAAGAATGGACCTACGGCCCCAACAGCGGGATGTACCAGTACCTGCGCTTTGAAGGAAACCGGTTGGTTCAAATCACCAGCAAACGCGGTAATTGAACCCGACACCCACAGGTGACTTGCTGCGCTTTAAATAGAACAGGCCCCGACACGAATGCCGGGGCCTGTAATGGCCACGTCCTTGTGGCCTTCGCATGAACTCTCAAGTAGCGGCAGACGTATGACTCAGCCCGTCTACCGCACCTTCTCCCGGTCCAGGCGAGAAGCCTTGTTTTACTCGGTTTTCAGGCCGTCAGCGGACACCGCTTTGACGCCTTTGATTTTCTTGGCGATAGCCACGGCGGTTGTTTTCTGAGCTTCTGTCAGAACTGTCATGGAAGACAGGGAAACAACACCTTTGTTGGTTTCGACTTTGATATCAGTGCCTGGAATGCCTTTTTCGGTCACCAGGTCTGCTTTGACTTTGGTTGTGATCCAGGTATCGGAAGTAGCTTCCTTGGCTTTGGTCACTTCACCAGCAGCCAGCACCATAGGAGCCTGGGTGGTTTGAGTGGTCTGTGCAAATGCTGCGTTGGCCATGGTCAGGGTCAGCGCGGTTGCAGTAGCGGCAGCGATGGCGAACTTCTTCATACGAGTAACTCCTGTTCTTCTGGAAAGTCTGCTGCGTGTCATCTTGTCAGCAGGGTTACCAGAGACAGTGCGAACGCTATGCCAACTGTTCGTTAAAAAATAAATACATATAAATCAATAACTTAATAACAATGACAATTTTCGAAATCATGCAAAATGCACGAGTACAAAGTTATCGACATGCAACTTGCGGGTTTTAGCGCAGGCCTAAAGCCATGAATTGTCGGAGTTTTCCTGATTATCCGACGCCCTCCAAAATGCCCCCTAAAAAAATGCCCCGCTTCGTGAGAGGCGGGGCATCGGTTATGCCTGGCAAAGTGACTCAGGTGCCGGTGCAGCCTTTAGGCGCGTACTCTTGTAGCGCCGTGGTGGCGCAGGTCCAGCCACTGGCGAGGGTACGCGTAAGCGTAACGGTTTTGCCGAGCACCGGCCCCGGTGCGTTGAGAATCGTGCAACCAATACTGCCCGCACCGGTAGAAGCGGTACCCGTCGCTGTAATCGTGCAATTACCCGTGGGGCTCGTCGCGCCGATCCCGGCGGGGGCGGCAATATCGGTGCCTTGATTAATAACGTCTTCGAAAGGCACCTTCAGTGCCGAGATTTCTGCAACCGCAGCGGTAACCTTCGCTCGCGCCTGGTACTTCGAGTACTGTGGCAACGCAAACGTCGCCAGAATCCCGATGATCGCCACCACGATCAGCAGTTCGATCAGGGTAAAACCATTTTGATTTTTCATAGACAGGCTCCATGCATGAGTCGAAATCTCATGATCTGAACAGGGTACAGCACAGGTCATGCCAAGTCGTGCACGCCCCTGCGGACGAGGTTCGGGATCACGACAAAGAGCTTTCCTGCTCCCAGTATCCGCACTATCTGACACTTTTTGTCACCTCACCCCGGCTGGTTTGGTTCCACCGCTTGACTAGGCTATAAGTCATTAACCGTCTGCGTCCGGAATCCCAATGAATGACATTGCCCTTAGCGGTCTGGCCAAGCAATTGGTGCTCGCCGAACTGATCACCGATCAAAGTGCGCAACAGGCGTATCAGCAAGCCCAACGCAATCGAGTCTCACTGGTCAGCTATCTGGTGCAGAACAAACTGCTGAAAAGCTGGCAGGTCGCCGAGGTGGCCTCGGAGCATTTCGGCATGGCCCTGCTGGACCTCAGTTGCCTGGACAAAGACACCCAGCCCCGCGGACTGGTCAGCGAGAAGCTGGTTCGCCAGCACCACGCCCTGCCCCTGTGGCGGCGAGGCAACAAGCTGTTCGTGGGAATTTCCGACCCGACCAATCATCAGGCCATCAATGACATCCAGTTCAGCACCGGGTTGAGCACCGAAGCCATCCTGGTGGAAGAAGACAAACTCGGCGACGCGATCGAAAAATTCTTCGACAGTCATACCACTGGTCTGGAGGAGATGGCCGATGTCGACCTCGACGGGCTGGACATCGAATCGGTCGATGACCAGAAACAAGATTCCATCCCCGGGCAGGATACCGATGACGCGCCCGTGGTGCGCTTCGTCCACAAAATGTTGCTCGATGCGATCAAAAGCGGTTCTTCCGACCTGCACTTCGAGCCCTACGAAAAAACCTACCGCGTGCGGGTGCGCACCGACGGCATGTTGCGGGAGGTCGCCAAGCCACCGACACAACTAGCCAACCGCATTGCTTCCCGGTTGAAAGTCATGGCCAGCCTCGACATCTCCGAGCGGCGCAAACCCCAGGACGGGCGGATCAAGATGCGCCTGTCCAAAAGCAAGTCCATCGACTTCCGGGTCAACACCCTGCCGACCCTGTGGGGCGAGAAGGTGGTGATCCGGATCCTCGACCCGTCCAGTGCGCAAATGGGCATCGACGCCCTCGGCTACGAGCCCGAGCAGAAAGACCTGTACATGGCCGCGCTCAAGCAGCCACAGGGGATGATCCTGGTGACCGGCCCCACCGGCTCGGGCAAGACCGTGTCGCTGTATACCGGGCTGAACATCCTCAACACCGTCGACATCAATATCTCTACCGCCGAGGATCCGGTAGAAATCAACATCGAAGGCATCAACCAGGTCAACGTCAACCCCAGGCAAGGAATGGATTTCGCCCAGGCGTTGCGCTCGTTTCTGCGCCAGGACCCGGACGTGATCATGGTCGGTGAAATCCGTGACCTCGAAACTGCCGAAATCGCCATCAAGGCCGCCCAGACCGGGCATATGGTGCTTTCCACCCTGCACACCAACAGCGCCGCGCAAACCCTGACCCGCCTGCACAACATGGGGATTCAGGGGTTCAACATCGCGACCTCGATCAGCCTGATCATCGCCCAGCGCCTGGCACGCAAACTGTGCAGCCATTGCAAGAAGCCCATCGAGATTCCCCGCGAGACGCTGCTCAAGGAAGGCTTCCCCGAGGAACGCATCGGCTCGTTCACGATCTATGAACCGGTCGGTTGCGATCAGTGCAACAACGGTTACAAAGGGCGAGTCGGGATTTATGAAGTGGTGAAGAACACCCCGGACCTGCAACGGCTGATCATGGCCGAAGGCAATTCACTGGAAATCGACCTCCAGATGCGTAAGGACGGCTTCAACGACCTGCGCACGTCGGGGCTGCTCAAGGCCATGCAAGGCATCACCAGCCTTGAAGAAATCAATCGGGTCACGAAGGACTGAATATGGCGGTCAAAGCAGCGAAAATCAGCGTGTATGCCTGGGAAGGCACGGATCGCAAAGGCGCGAAGATGACCGGCGAGTTGACCGGGCAAAATCCCGCGCTGATCAAGGCTCAATTGCGCAAGCAGGGGATCAACCCGGGCAAGGTGCGGAAAAAGTCCGCGTCCATTTTCAGTTTCGGCAAACGCATCAAGGCCCTGGACATTGCCCTGTTCACCCGGCAGATGGCGACCATGATGAAAGCTGGCGTACCGCTGCTGCAATCGTTCGAAATCATCGGCGAAGGCTTCGATAACCCGAACATGCGCAAGCTGGTGGACGAGGTGAAACAGGAAGTTGCGGCCGGCAACAGCTTCGCCGCGGCCCTGCGCAAAAAGCCCGAGTATTTCGATGAGCTGTACTGCAATCTGGTGGACGCCGGCGAGCAGGCCGGTGCCCTGGACACCTTGCTGGAACGGGTGGCGACCTACAAGGAAAAGAGCGAAAGCCTCAAGGCCAAGATCAAGAAAGCCATGACCTACCCGCTGGCCGTGGTGTTCGTCGCGATCATCGTGACCGGGATTCTGCTGGTCAAGGTTGTACCGCAGTTCCAGTCGGTATTCTCGGGGTTCGGTGCCGAGCTGCCGGCGTTCACCGTGATGGTCATCGGCTTGTCGGAATTCATGCAGGATTGGTGGTGGATGATGCTTGGCGTACTGGGAGCGCTGATCTTCGGCCTGCGCCACGCCTTCAAGAACTCTCCAGGTTTTCGCGACCGGACGGACGCCTGGCTGCTGAAGCTGCCGTTGGTTGGCGCGCTCATGTACAAGTCCGCCGTGGCCCGTTACGCCCGCACCCTGTCGACGACGTTTGCCGCCGGGGTGCCACTGGTCGAAGCCCTGGAGTCAGTGGCAGGCGCGACCGGCAATATCGTGTTCAAGCGAGCGGTGCTGCGCATCAAGCAGGACGTTTCCACCGGCATGCAGCTTAACTTTTCCATGCGCACCTCCGGCATTTTTCCGACCATGGCGATCCAGATGACCGCCATTGGCGAAGAGTCCGGCGCCCTGGACGACATGCTCGACAAGGTCGCGGGTTTCTACGAGGCCGAGGTGGACAACATGGTCGATAACCTGACCAGTCTGATGGAGCCGTTCATCATGGTGGTGCTGGGGGTCATCGTCGGCGGCCTGGTGGTTGCAATGTACCTGCCCATCTTCCAACTCGGCTCAGCGATCTGATATGTCCTTGAACGAATTCCTGAGCCTCAACCCGCTGGCCTTCGTGATCGCCGCAGGGCTGATCGGCCTGCTGATCGGCAGTTTTCTCAATGTGGTGGTCTGGCGCCTGCCGAAGATGCTTGAGCGTGAATGGCGCCTGCAGGCCCATGACGTGCTGGACTTGCCAGCCGAAGCCCCCGGCCCGACCTACAACCTGATACTGCCCCACTCCGAGTGTCCTCACTGCGGCCATCAGATTCGGGTCTGGGAAAACATACCGATACTCAGTTATCTGTTTTTACGCGGGCGCTGCTCACACTGCGCGGCGCCGATCAGTAAACGTTACCCGCTGACCGAACTGGCTTGCAGCCTGCTGTCGGCGTTCGTCGCCTGGCATTTCGGTTTCGGCTGGCAGGCCTGCATGGTGCTGGTTCTGAGTTGGGGCCTGCTGGCGATGAGCCTGATCGATGCCGAGCATCAACTGTTGCCGGACGTACTGGTGATGCCGTTGATGTGGCTGGGGTTGATCCTCAACAGCTTCGGGCTCTTCGTATCACTGCATGATGCGTTCTGGGGCGCAGTGGCCGGCTACATGGCGCTGTGGACGGTGTTCTGGCTGTTCAAGCTGGTCACCGGCAAGGACGGCATCGGTTACGGTGACTTCAAGCTCCTGGCGATGCTCGGAGCCTGGGGCGGCTGGCAGATCCTGCCCATGACCATTCTGCTGTCATCGCTGGTAGGGGCCATTCTCGGGGTGATTTTGCTGCGCCTGCGGGATGCGAAAACCTCGACGCCGCTACCCTTTGGACCCTATCTGGCCATTGCCGGCTGGATTGCCTTGCTCTGGGGTGGTCAAATAACCGGCTTCTATTGGCAGTTTGTCGGTTTGAAATGAATACCCCTGTGGAAAAACCCTGGATTCTCGGCCTGACCGGCGGCATCGGCAGCGGCAAAAGTGCGGCCGCGCAGCACTTCATCGACCTCGGCGTGCACGTGGTGGACGCCGATCATGCGGCTCGCTGGGTGGTGGAACCCGGTCGCCCGGCACTGGCAAAAATCGCCGAGCACTTTGGCCCCGGCGTGTTGCAATCCGATGGCCAGCTGGATCGTGCGGCCCTGCGCAAGCTGATCTTCGAGGTGCCGGAAGAACGTCGCTGGCTCGAAGCGCTGCTGCATCCGTTGATCGCCGAGGAAATCGCCCATCATCTGGCCAAGGCACAATCACCTTACGCGATTCTGGTTTCGCCGCTGCTGATCGAATCCGGGCAGTACGCCATGACCCAACGGGTCCTGGTGATCGATGCCCCGGAACAGTTACAGATCGAACGCACCCTGCAGCGTGACCAGACCAGCGAGCAGCAAGTCCAGGCGATCCTCAAGGCTCAGTCCAGCCGACAGGACCGCTTGAGCCATGCCGACGATGTGGTGGTCAACGACCGCGACCTCGCCTGGCTGCACAGCGAGGTCGAACGCCTGCATCACTTTTACCTTACTTTGCGTGGAGGCCACTCATGAGCCAAACCCCGACCGTCGATTGCCCAACCTGTGGCGCCCCTGTCGAATGGAGCCCCGAGAACAAGTTCCGGCCGTTCTGTTCGGACCGTTGCAAACTGATCGACCTGGGCGCGTGGGCGTCGGAAGAACACAAGATCCCGGTGAGCCCGGATGCCGAAGACGAGCTGTTCAGCGAAGACTTCGACCCGCGTCACTAATCCCGGCCATCAGGGCCGCATAAAGCCATAGTCCTGTCCCTCGTCGAGGTTCTCGGCGAGAAACCGCAACTCATCGGCCAGGTCTTCGATATCGCGTACCGCCTTGCTCTGCTGCACCACCGCACTGAGCAAGGCGCGCAGGCTCAATCCCGGATCGAAGCCCACCTCTTGCGCCACATCCAGACTCTGACGCAACTCCTGCCTGGCCCACTCGTAGACACTCATTTCGATGCTCCTGAAAGTTTTCCGAAGCATGGATTCGTCAACGTTTTTTGGATTTGATGTGGATCAAGATTTGGGATCGTCATCTTTCCAGGGCGCCGATAGATAGCGCGTGCGATTGAACGTCTCCAGCCATTCGGGACAGAACACCACCAGTGCGCTGACCACCATGCCGTTGATGAACGCCTCCGGAAAAATCAGCAACCACAGGTAACCGACAAAATCTTCCAGCCAGTACGGCATGGCGAATCGCTCGTCGTACCACAGTAACGTGAGCGCCAGGATCAGGCACAACAAAGCCGACAATGCCGCAGCCAAAAAACCGGAACAAAAGATGTACACGAAGGGATTACGCGGCTGTGCACGCTCCACCAGGATCGCGCAGCACTCGGTGACCAGCACCGGCAGCAGAATCAGCAACACGCCATTGACCCCGACAGCGGCCAGGTCCTGACGCCCGAGCAACACCAACCCCGCTTGCGCGACCAGCCCACCGATAATTGCCAATGGCCAATCCAGCAATAACGTCACGGCCGTCATGCCAATGAAGTGATAGGACACGCCGGTATCGAAGTCCCGCCGCACCAGCCACAGCATGAACAGCGCGAACACTGTGCCTAATAACAGATGCTGACGGCGGCTGTCGCTGAATAACTCGACCCATGGCGCTCGCGTAACTGCCCAGATCAGCACCGGAACATAGATCAGCCACCCCACCGTGAGGGTTTCGGATGACAGTAACTCGGCACCGATCATGGCTGGGCACACTCCCTTGTCTGGCCAGAAGAGAACAGGCCCTCAGTCTACACCGCCCTTTGACTTTGCTCCGGAGGGGCGTGGGGGGCATATCCGTTGCTGCGGTAATGGCGATGGCGGCCACCGCACCGGGCGTTGGGCGGGGAAAGAGAGTCTTGAACCAGAGCAACCTGTGACGAGGAGCACGTCTATGCTGGACTTACCCAGCTCATGCCTTTGCTCCTACCTACAGGAGGAAAAACAATGGTTCCCACACCTATTTCCGAAAAGGCTTTTTCCCGCAGTCTGCTCGATGTACTGATTCGTGCCGGGTTGATTGCCGTTCTGGTGGTTTTCTGCTTCCAGATATTCAGTCCATTCCTCGATCTGATGCTGTGGTCGATAATCCTGGCAATCACCCTCTACCCATCGCACGTCAGGTTCAAAGGCCTGCTGGGAAACAAGGATGGGCTCAGCGCGACGCTGATCGTGCTGATCGCCATCAGTATCCTCATGGTGCCTGCCTATTTGTTGGGAACCTCGATTGCAGATTCCGTGGAGAGGGCGATGAGCATGGTCAAAAGTGACAGTTTCCATATCCCCCCGCCGTCCGATGCGGTAGCCGGCTGGCCACTCGTGGGGAAACCTCTTCATAGCTTATGGACACAAGCCGTCACCGACCTGCCCGACCTGTTACAGAAGTTCATACCGCAAATCAAAGGTGTCAGCCTCTCCCTGCTGAGCAAGCTGGCGGGTGCCGGCATGGGGCTCCTTTTATTTATCTTCGCCCTGATTATTGCCGGTATTTTTTTAGCCTATGGTGAAAGTGGCCACCGCAGCGCAGTGCAAATCGCTTCGCGCTTCTGCGGTCCGGTCAAGGGACCGAAAATCACCGAGCTGTGCACCGCGACCATCCGGGCAGTGGCGTTGGGCGTGGTCGGCATCGCCTTCATTCAGATGCTGTTGGTCGGCATCGGCTTTGTGTCCATGGGCATCCCCGGCGCAGGTCTTCTCGCCTTGGCGGTGCTGCTTATTGGCATCATGCAATTACCGGCCACCCTGATTACCCTTCCGGTCATCGTCTACGTCTTCGCGAACGAAGGTGCCAGTACGGCGACCATTGTGTTTGCCATCTATGTCTTCGTTGCGGGCCTGGTCGATAACGTCCTCAAGCCGTTGCTGCTCGGTCGAGGTGTCGATGTGCCGATGCCTGTGGTGCTGATCGGTGCCTTGGGCGGCATGGTCACGAGCGGTATCCTCGGCCTGTTTATCGGCCCCGTGATACTGGCGGTCGGCTATCGGCTGTTCTGGCAATGGGTGGACGATCAAGCGCAAGAACCCGGGCCAGACCACCAGGGACAGACCTGATACGGCGGCCGAGGATATTCCCATGCTGTTGAATTTACTGGCCGGCGTTCCCGTGATGTTGTTCTGCCTGCTGATGCAAGCCATTTTCGTGACGATATGCCTGCGTCAATACGTGCGTTTCAGGCATTCCAAACCGCCTGAAACGCAATGGCTGAATATCCTGTTGTTGTCGATGGTCATGCTGCTGATGCTGTTCAGTAATTTTGTGCAGATCGCCATCTGGGCCACGCTGTTCATGCTGCTCGACGAATTCGACGAGTTCACTACCGCGCTGTATCACTCGGCAGTCAATTTCGCCACGCTGGGCTACGGAGACATCATCATGTCCTCTCGCTGGCGTCTGCTTGGCCCATTGGAGGCAGCCAACGGTATTCTGATGTTTGGTGTCTCCACCTCGGTGATGACCGCTGCGGTGATGGATGTCATAAAGCACAACATGGACAGGCTACAGTAGCGTCAACGCCCATAGGCACGCGCCGATCATGGCCGGGCCTTCTCCAGCGCCTCGCGCAATTGTGCCGCCGTGGCGTATTCGTGCTTACCCACCAATTGACCGTCCTTGAGCTGCAGCCACAGCACTTTATCCACGGCGCCGGGGTAACGGGGTGCCACGCGACCATCACGGTCAAGCATCACTCGATAGGGATAATCGCGCATGGCCGGTACTGCGAACATTTTCGCGATCAGTCGAGGCATGCGCTGGATATCCGCGACAAATACCGCGTGTCGAGCCTCCAGGTAGCCCTTGGGCTGGCCCTGCAAAGCGGCGTCGACCAGTTTGGCGGCGTCCATGCTACGCGCCACCAGCAGCGTCCGAGTCTGGTTATCGAGCGTGAAGGCCTGATCGAACTGATCAAGCAAGGTCCACGGCGCCAGGCGCTCGCCAACCTCCAGCGCCTGGGCCCAAAGAGGCAGGAGACTGAGCAATAACACCGGCCAATATTTCACGTTCTATCCTCGTTCGAGCGCATATGCGTAATGGCCATCAGTCTACACCGCCCGTTCCGGGTGCCCAGTGCCCCTGTTTACCATTTCACGCTTTCTGCTTGTCGCAAATGAACGCTAAGCTTGGGCCTATGGACGACTCAGATTATTTACGCCTGCTGACCATTGCGGCCGAGCAAGCCAACACGTTCCTTTCCAATGCCCGCAAATGGGAGCGTGAGCGTTGGGTTTGCCAGCGCCTGCTGCAAGGCCTGAACATTCCCTACCGCGCCGACGAGTTTGCCCCCGCCGGGGAGCCGCCGGACGTGCTGTTTCGCGATGCGAATTTCGAGGTGTTCTTCGTGCTCGACGAGGGCCGGCGCCTCAACGATGAATGGCGCGATGAACTGCAACGCCGGCGCAGCGCGTTTTCCCTGAGCCAGCTGGTGCGCCGCGAGGCCAAGCCCCGGCGCATCCCGGCCAATGAGTTCCTGCTGAGACTGGCGCCGACCTTGCGCAAAAAAGCCCACAACTACAAAGAACGCGGCATGGACCTGGGGGATCTGGACATCATCGCCTTCGCCAGCCTCAAGCGCGAAGTGCTGGACCTCAACAGCCACTTTCCACCACCCACCGAATACCTGCGCCAGGGCTGGCGTTCGTTGTCGCTGGTCGGCCCGACCTTCGCCCGCGTGCTCTTCGCCCACCCGGATGCCCCGGACTTCCTGCGCAGCAATCTGGGCCGCAGCATCGTCTTCGACGTGGGGATCAGCCTGTGAGCAGCGCCACAGTTACCGGCAACACTGCACGGGATGGCGCAATCACTGGCCGAATGTTACAAAGCGCAATCATTCACCCGAACCACATGCACCGTTCAACGCTCGCAGACAAACCGCTGTAACGTCTGCACATTCAGCTACGTCTACCTGACGAGGCCTTTATGACCAGCCGCCTGAACCCCGACGACCAAAAGCATGTCGAAGAGTACCTGCACCTGTCCCAGCACCAAGTCGAGCGCCGGCCTTTCCGGCCGTGGATGCTCCTGGTGGTGGTGTTGGCAGTGACCATTGGTTTAGGCCTGTTGAGCCGCTTGATCAGTTACCTGACGCTATGAGCTGCCTGGCGCTCGCTCGGGTAATTGCACCGATTTCTTTTAGCCTTGCGAGATATCCCCATGACTCATCGTATTGTTATCGTTGGCGGCGGCGCCGGCGGTCTGGAGTTGGCTACCCGTCTGGGTAAGACTCTGGGCAAGCGCGGCACGGCCAGTGTGATGCTGGTCGACGCGAACCTGACCCACATCTGGAAACCGCTGTTGCACGAAGTGGCGGCAGGTTCCCTGAACTCTTCCGAAGACGAACTCAACTATGTCGCCCAGGCAAAATGGAACCACTTCGAGTTCCAGCTGGGGCGCATGAGCGGGCTCGATCGCACGCAGAAGAAAATCCAGCTGGCCGCCACTTACGACGAGGCCGGCCTGGAGCTGGTACCCGCGCGGGAAGTGCCTTACGACTCGCTGGTAATCGCCGTCGGCAGCACCACCAATGACTTCGGTACTCAAGGCGCGGCGCAGCACTGCCTGTTCCTCGACACCCGCAAGCAGGCCGAGCGCTTCCATCAGCAACTGCTCAATCACTACCTGCGTGCCCACGCCGGGCAGACCGACACGCTGCAACAGATCAGCGTGGCCATCGTCGGCGCCGGGGCCACCGGGGTCGAACTGGCGGCGGAACTGCACAACGCCGCCCATGAGCTGGCGGCTTATGGTCTGGATCGAATCAAGCCGGAGAACATGCACATCACCCTGATCGAAGCCGGACCACGGGTACTCCCGGCCCTGCCTGAACGGATCGGCGGGCCTGTGCATAAAACCCTGGAAAAACTCGGGGTCAACGTCATGACCAATGCCGCGGTCAGTGAAGTGACCGCCGACAGCCTGATTACCGCCGACGGCCAAGTGATCAGCGCCAGCCTGAAAGTCTGGGCCGCCGGGATTCGCGCACCGGGTTTCCTCAAGGACATCGACGGCCTGGAAACCAACCGCATCAACCAGCTGCAAGTGCTGCCGACCCTGCAAACCACCCGCGACGAGAACATCTTCGCCTTCGGCGACTGCGCGGCCTGCCCGCAACCGGGCAGCGACCGCAATGTGCCGCCGCGTGCCCAGGCGGCCCACCAACAGGCTTCGTTGCTGGCCAAATCGCTGAAACTACGGATCGAAGGCAAGGCCCTGCCGGAATACAAATACACCGACTATGGCTCGCTGATTTCGCTGTCGCGTTTTTCGGCTGTGGGTAACTTGATGGGCAACCTCACCGGCAGCGTGATGCTTGAGGGCTGGCTGGCGCGGATGTTTTACGTGTCGCTGTACCGCATGCACCAGATGGCGCTGTATGGCGCGTTCCGCACGGCGATGCTGATGCTGGGCAGCAAGATTGGCCGCGGGACTGAGCCGCGGCTCAAGCTGCACTAAATATTCAGCGCCTGTCAGGGCCTCATCGCGGACAAGCCCGCTCCCACAGGATCTGCGTCGTACGAAAATGTGCGAGCAACAAAGATCTACCGTGGGAGCGTGGCTTGCCCACGAGGCAGGCGCCTCGGTCTATCTCGTGAACACTTCTGTGTCCCACTGTATCTTCCCCACGATTTCACCCCTTCGCTTACAAACTCCCCCTTGCGCGACACAGTAGCGATACACCACCCCCGCTAAATGGCCACACCCGAGCAAGGCACCGCCTGCTTCGGTCATCGCCGCACTTGCGTGGCGTCCTTTATCGAGCGGTTGTGTTGTGCAACCCAGGAGATTTGTAATGTCCCGTACCACTACTCTCAGCAAAAACACCGTAGGCCTGCTTGGTGCCGTATTCGCTGGCGGCCTGATGCTGTCCGGCTCTGTCTTCGCCGCGCAGCCACTGACTCAAGGCTACCTGCTGGCCTCGGCGGAACAGGTGGTGAAGACGCCTGAAGGCAAATGTGGCGAAGGCAAGTGCGGCGATGCCTCGATGGCCAAAACCGACACCGATGGCGACGGTAAGGTTTCCCGTGCCGAGTTCCAGAAGGTCGCGCCCAAGGCTGACTTCGACAAGATCGACACCAACCATGACGGTCAAATCGACGAACAGGAAGCGTTTAACAATGTGAAAGCCAATTACGAAGCCAATGGCAAAAAAATGCCGAAGGGCCTGTTCGAGCACCTGAAAGACAACAGCTAAGCCCTTGTGGACCCACGCCCCGCTCCTGCATCCAGAAGCGGGGCCTTTTTTTTGTCTGGCGGATTTACACCTGAAAGCGCTGCACCATGGTCCGCAACGAGTTGGCCAACTGCGACAACTCATGGCTGGAGGCGCTGGTCTGATCCGCACCGGCAGCGGAGCGTACCGACAAATCGCGAATGTTCACCAGGTTGCGGTCAACTTCACGCGCCACTTGCGCCTGCTCCTCGGCGGCGCTGGCGATCACCAGGTTGCGTTCGTGGATCTGATGAACCGAGGCGGTGATGGTCTGCAGCGCTTCGCCCGCATGCTCCGCCAACGCCAGGGTGCTGGCTGCCCGCGAGGAGCTGGCTTGCATGGAGTCCAGCGCCTGGGTTGCACCAGTGCGCATGCCCTGAACCATTTGTTCGATTTCCTGAGTCGACTGTTGCGTGCGGTACGCCAAGGCGCGCACTTCGTCGGCAACCACCGCGAAACCTCGACCGCTTTCGCCCGCGCGCGCCGCTTCGATGGCCGCGTTGAGAGCCAGCAGGTTGGTCTGTTCGGCAATGGCACGAATCACATCCAGCACCTTGCCGATGTCCTGGGACTGGTTGGCCAATGATTGCACCAAGCCGCCAGTTGTCTGCACATCGCTGGCAAGGGCACTGATGGCAGTCACGGTTTCGCTCACTCGCTGCTGACCAACGTGTGCCGACTCACTGGATTGGCGCGTGGCATCGGAGGTAGAGACCGCATTGCGTGCGACCTCCTCCACCGCGGTGGTCATTTCGGTGACGGCCGTCGCCGCTTGCTCAATCTCGTTGTTCTGCTGTTGCAGATTCTGGGTGCTGTCGAGGGTGACCATATTCAATTCCTCGGCTGCCGTCGCCAATTGTGCCGCCGAACCGCTGATGCCCTGCAAGGTTTCACGCAGGTTGTGTTGCATGGTCGCCAGCGCCTTGAGCAAGCGGCTCACTTCGTCGTTGCCATGGGTTTCGATAGGGCGGGTCAGATCGCCTCGCGCCACGTTTTCCGCAGCGTTCAACGCCTCTGCCAAGGGTCTGACGATGCTGCGGGTCAACAGCATCGCAAGTCCGACCGTGGCCAGCGCCGCGAGGGCAATGAACAGGCTGACGATCATCCGGGAGTTGGCATAGTGCTCTTGGGATTTCTGGCTCTCGGCGGCCACTTGCCGGGTGAACAGTTCCGCCAGATCGTTGAGCTGTTTGCCCGAACCGTCGACAACGGTCTTCATGTCGATCAGCAGCAGTTTGGTCAGCTCTTCACGCTTCCCTTGCTCAGCGAGGGTGAAGGATTGGGCGATGCCGCTGCGGTAGGCGGTGAAGGTTTTTTTGAACTGGTCATACAACTGCTGGCCCTCAGCGGTAGTGACCAGTTTGTCATAGGCGGCGATTTTTTCGCTCAACTCCTTGTCGCGCGTGTCCATCTGGCTGCGATAAGTGGCGATGTTCTTCGGATCCTGATCCAGGGCCATGCGCAGGGAAATGGTACGGATGCGCAACATGAGCTCGCGGATCTCGTCACCGCCGCGAATGCTCGGCAGCCATTGGGTCTCCACTGCCACCTCGCTGTCGCGAATGCTCGACATCTGCCCCAGTGCAAACATTCCGAGTAATGCCACCAGCACCGCGATCAAGGCAAAACCCAGCGCGGCGCGAGGGGCAATATTCAGCTGACGAAGAAACATAACGAGCGCCTTTGTTTTTATTGGCTGGAGTGGAGGCCCTGTCCGTGGCCTGTTAGCTCGTTATCGGCAAGTTGTACGATGACTTGAAGCAATCTGTTTTTTCGCAGGCAAAAAAAATCCCCGTATCTTTCGATACGAGGATTTTTAGTATGGTCGGGGTAAGGGGATTCGAACTCCTGACATCCTGCTCCCAAAGCAGGCGCGCTACCGGACTGCGCTATACCCCGGTAAAAAAAAGGCACCCTTGAAAGGCGCCTTCTGCGAACAGAGCTTTTGGCGTCTGATCTTAAGATTCGATTCCAGCGTTAACTGGTTTCAAAAATGGTGGGTCGTGTGGGATTCGAACCTACGACCAATTGGTTAAAAGCCAACTGCTCTACCAACTGAGCTAACGACCCAAAAATGGTCGGGGTAAGGGGATTCGAACTCCTGACATCCTGCTCCCAAAGCAGGCGCGCTACCGGACTGCGCTATACCCCGGTTTGAAATTGGCTCCGTGACCAGGACTCGAACCTGGGACCCAATGATTAACAGTCATTTGCTCTACCGACTGAGCTATCACGGAACTACATATTTCAATTTACAACTGTGAAGCTTGCTTCACCTCTTCGACCCGTTCGCATCGCTGCGTTCGTGTGTCTGAGGCGCGCTATTCTACAATCTTAAGCACCTCTGTCAACCCCCTAAATTGCTTTCAAGTTAATGATTTGCAACTTATTTCAGATTCCTGCTTGGGGAGCAGAAACCCTCTCGGGGTGACTTACTGCGGGGCGCACTTTACAAGCATTTTCCTTTCAGTTCAACAGCCTATCGAAAAAAAGGCCTCGCAATGCGAGGCCTCTTTCAATTTGCTGCCGCCTTGGATCAGACGAAGACGATTTCGTCGTTCTCCACCACACCTTTGGCGGTCTCTCCGGGCATGAAACGACCCGACAGAATCAGCTGTGCCAGCGGGTTCTCGATCCAGCGCTGGATCGCCCGTTTGAGCGGCCGCGCGCCATAGACCGGGTCGTAACCGACGGCGATCAGCTTATCCATCGCTTCCGGACTCAGCTCAAGCTTCAGCTCGCGCTCGGTCAGGCGACTACGCAGGCGACCCAACTGGATCTCGGTAATGCCGGCGATCTGATCCCGAGCCAATGGTTCGAAGATCACCACTTCGTCGACCCGGTTGATGAACTCCGGCCGGAAGTGCGTGGAAATCGCATCCATCACCGCCGCGCGCTGCGCTTCACGATCACCGACCAGTTCCTGGATCTGCACCGAGCCCAGGTTGGAGGTCATGACGATCACGGTATTTTTGAAATCCACCGTGCGGCCATGGCTGTCGGTCAAACGGCCATCTTCGAGCACTTGCAGCAAGATGTTGAACACGTCCGGGTGGGCCTTCTCGACCTCGTCCAGGAGGATCACCGAGTAAGGCTTGCGACGCACCGCCTCGGTCAGGTAACCGCCCTCCTCATAGCCCACGTAGCCCGGTGGCGCGCCGATCAGCCGAGCCACGGAATGCTTCTCCATGAACTCGGACATGTCGATCCGCACCATCGCCTCTTCGGTATCAAAGAGGAACTCGGCCAGCGCCTTGCACAACTCGGTTTTACCGACACCGGTCGGGCCGAGGAACATGAATGAGCCGCTCGGACGATTCGGATCGGACAACCCGGCACGGGAACGCCGCACCGCGTTGGAGACAGCGATCACCGCTTCGTCCTGGCCGATCACACGTTGGTGCAACAGGCTTTCCATCTTCATCAGTTTTTCGCGCTCGCCCTCGAGCATTTTCGCCACGGGGATGCCGGTCCACTTCGACACTACTTCAGCGATCTCTTCTTCAGTCACCTTGCTGCGCAGCAACTGGTTTTCGCTTTTGCCATGCTGATCGACCATTTGCAGGCTGCGCTCCAGGTCCGGGATCACCCCGTATTGCAGCTCGGCCATGCGGTTCAAATCACCTTTACGGCGCGCGGCTTCCAGTTCCTGACGGGACTGTTCGATTTTCTGCTGGATCTGCGCCGAACCCTGGACCTCGGCTTTTTCCGAATTCCAGATTTCTTCGAGGTCCGAATACTCACGCTCGTGGCGGGCGATTTCTTCCTGCAGTTTTTCCAGACGTTTCTTCGCCGCGTCGTCGCTTTCTTTCTTCAGCGCCTGGGATTCCACCTTCAGCTGAATCAGACGACGTTCCAGACGGTCCAGCACTTCCGGCTTTGAGTCGATCTCCATGCGGATGCGGCTGGCGGCTTCGTCGATCAGGTCGATGGCTTTGTCCGGCAACTGACGGTCGGTGATGTAGCGATGACTGAGCTTGGCCGCGGCAATGATTGCGCCGTCGGTGATCGCCACCTTGTGGTGAACCTCGTAACGCTCTTTCAGGCCACGCAGGATGGCGATGGTGTCTTCTTCGCTCGGCTCGTCCACCAACACTTTCTGGAAGCGCCGTTCGAGGGCCGCGTCCTTCTCTATATATTGACGGTACTCGTTGAGCGTGGTCGCGCCGACGCAATGCAGCTCACCGCGAGCCAATGCCGGTTTGAGCATGTTGCCGGCGTCCATCGAGCCTTCGCCCTTGCCCGCGCCGACCATGGTGTGCAATTCGTCGATGAACAGAATGATCTGCCCTTCCTGCTTCGACAGTTCGTTGAGCAGGGACTTGAGGCGTTCTTCGAACTCGCCGCGGTATTTGGCACCGGCAATCAATGCCCCCATATCCAGGGACAAAAGGCGCCTGCCTTTGAGACCGTCCGGCACTTCACCGTTGATGATGCGCTGAGCCAAGCCTTCGGCGATGGCGGTTTTACCCACGCCAGGTTCACCGATCAGCACCGGATTGTTCTTGGTGCGGCGTTGCAGAACCTGAATGGTGCGGCGAATTTCATCGTCACGGCCGATCACCGGATCAAGCTTGCCCTCTTCGGCGCGCTTGGTCAGGTCGATGGTGTATTTATCCAGCGCCTGGCGTGACTCTTCCTGATTGGCGTCATTGACCGCCTCACCGCCACGCAGATTATTGATCGCGTTTTCCAGGGCTTTCTTGCTCACGCCCTGACCGAGCAGCAATTTGCCCAGTTTGCTGTTCTCGTCCATCGCGGCGAGCAGCACCAGCTCGCTGGAAATGAATTGGTCACCCTTCTGCTGCGCCAGGCGATCGGCCTGGTTGAGCAGGCGCGCCAGATCCTGCGACATGTTCACGTCGCCGGTCGGGTTCTGGATTTTCGGCAACTGATCAAGTGCTTTGGTCAGTTCTTTACGCAAGCTGCTGACGTCGAACCCCACCTGCATCAACAGTGGCTTGATCGAACCGCCCTGTTGCTCAAGCATGGCCTGCATCAGATGCGCCGGCTCGATGGCCGGATGATCGAGACCGACGGCCAGGGATTGGGCGTCGGACAAGGCTAACTGCAACTTGCTGGTTAAACGGTCTATACGCATGGGTCACCTTCCTTTTGAGCAGGCCGGACCTATAAACATCCCGAATGAAGAAACCTGCCAGATACCGCTATAGATGTGGTCGATTCTGGGAGATTCAAGCGTCGTGCAGTTGATGTAGATCAGAGAAGTCTAGCGTTCGAGCCAGATCAGAGAGGCAAACCTGCCGGTGCGTGGACTGCGGCGGTAAGAAAAGAAGCGAGGATCAGTCACGGTACAGAATCCGCCGCCATAAACAGCGGTAACCCCGCGAGCGGCCAGACGTAAACGCGCCAGCTCATAGATGTCGGCCATGAACTTGCCGGCATTCTGGCTCGGCACGAAGGCTTTGGCGGCTTCAGGCAATTGCTGGACGAAGGTTTCGCGCACTTCCGGGCCGACTTCAAAGGCTTGAGGGCCAATGGCCGGGCCGAGCCAGACCAGTACGTCTTCGGGCGGTACAGCCAGACTGTCGAGGGTCGCTTCCAGCACACCCGCCGCCAGCCCGCGCCAACCGGCATGGGCGGCAGCGACGCGGGTGCCGGCACGGTCGCAAAACAGCGCAGGAAGGCAATCGGCGGTCATCGCTGTGCAAGCGATACCGGGTGTTGCCGTCCAGCTGGCGTCGGCAGTGGCTACCAGGTTTGGGTCCGCTTGGGCCACGACAATGCCGTGAACCTGCTTTAACCAGGCCGGTTGAATCGAGAAACGATCGGTGAGACGACGGCGGTTTTCGGCGACGGCTTCAGGGCTGTCGTCGACGTGATCGCCGAGGTTGAGGCTGTCGAACGGCGCCAGACTGACGCCGCCCGCACGGGTGGTAACGCAAGCCTTGACGCTGGCCGGCGCAGGCCAGTCAGGCGTCAGCCAGGTCATCCGATGAACGCCTCGCGGTCTTGCTTGAGCAGCGACAGCAACCAGACGAAGTCATCCGGCAGTGGCGATTCCCAACTCATGCGTTTACCGGTGGTCGGATGATCCAGCTCCAGGAACCGTGCATGCAGCGCCTGACGCGGGAAGTTCTTCAGGGATTCGACCATGGTCACACTGGCGGCCGGCGGAATACGGAAACGGCCGCCGTAGGCAGGATCTCCGACCAACGGGTAGTTGATGTGCGCCATGTGCACGCGAATCTGGTGCGTACGACCGGTTTCCAGCTTCACCCGCACGTGAGTGTGGGAGCGGAAACGCTCGAGCACGCGGTAATGGCTGACGGCTTGCTTGCCACCTTCCATCACCGCCATGCGCTGGCGTTGCTGGCCGTGACGACCGATCGGCGCGTTGATCTTGCCGCCGGCGGTCACTACACCAATCACGATGCACTCGTAGATCCGGCTGACGCTACGGCTCTGCAATTGCGTGACCAGTTGTGTCTGCGCCTGAATGGTCTTGGCCACCACCATCAGACCGGTGGTGTCCTTGTCCAGGCGATGCACGATACCGGCGCGGGGCACATTGATGATGTCCGGCACGTGGTGCAGCAAGGCGTTGAGCAAGGTGCCGTCGGCGTGACCGGCGGCCGGATGCACCACCAGGCCCGCGGGCTTGTTGATCACCAGGATGTCGTCGTCTTCGTAGACGATGTCCAGCTCGATGTCTTGAGCGATCCATTCGCCCTGAGCTTCCTGCTCGGCAGTCAGTTCAAGAATGGCGCCACCGTGAACGATGTCTCGCGGGCGGATAACCGCCCCATCCACAGTCAGGCGGCCGTCTTTGATCCAGGCGGAAAGGCGCGAGCGCGAGTGCTCAGCGAATAATTGTGCGGCGACTTGATCGAGGCGTTGGCCGCCCAATTCGGACGGCACCTCTGCGCGAAGTTCAATTTTATCGGACATGCTCAGACTAGGCGTCGGCACAGCCTTTGGTTTCGGCTGCGCGCTTGTGGTTAAATACGGCGTCTTTTGCCCCGAGGCTTTTCAACGGGGCACTCATCATAACAGGACGGCCCCGCCCAAGACAGCGGCCGTCATAGGGACGCAAGCCGCCATGCAAGTGAAACACCTGCTGCTGATCGCCATCCTCGCATTGACCGCTGCTTGCTCATCGAAGGAAGTCGTAGACGAAAACCTGAGCGAAGTCGAGCTGTACCAGCAGGCTCAGCACGATCTGGACAACAATAGTTACTCCAGCGCCACAGCCAAGCTGAAGGCCCTGGAGTCGCGTTATCCGTTCGGTCGCTACGCCGACCAGGCTCAACTCGAGCTTATCTACGCCAACTACAAGAACACCGAGCCTGAGGCTGCGAAGTCTGCCGCCGAGCGTTTCATTCGTCTGCACCCACAGCATCCGAACGTGGATTACGCCTACTACCTCAAGGGCCTGACCTCTTTCGACCAGGACGTCGGTCTGTTGTCGCGTTTCCTGCCGCTGGACATGACCAAGCGTGACCCGGGCGCTGCCCGCGACTCCTACAATGAGTTCGCCCAACTGACCAGCCGCTTCCCGAACAGCCGCTACTCGCCGGATGCCAAGCAGCGCATGATTTACCTGCGCAACCTGCTGGCGGCCTACGAGATTCACGTTGCCGACTATTACCTGACCCGTCAGGCCTATGTCGCCGCCGCGAACCGTGGTCGTTATGTGGTGGAAAACTTCCAGGAAACCCCTTCGGTCGGTGACGGCCTGGCGGTGATGGTCGAGTCCTACCAGCGTCTGCACCTGGACGAACTGGCGGCGACCAGCCTCGAGACCCTGAAGCTCAACTACCCGAACCACCCGACGCTGGTGGACGGTCAGTTCGTACCGCGGGTTGCCGAAGCGGACAACCGTTCATGGCTGAGCAAGGCCACCCTGGGCCTGATCGAATCCCGTCCGCCGCTGCCGCCGGGCGAAACCCGCGCCAACCAGGACGTGCAGAAGCAGTTCCAGGATGCCAAGGACGCGATTCCGAACGAGCTCAAGCCTAAAGATGAAAACGGCGATGTGATCGAAGAAGAGAAACACGAGTCCGAAGCCAACACCACCGACCGTTCGTGGTTCAGCTACATGACCTTCGGCGTGTTTGACTGACGCTGGCATGTTGTACGGGAAGGCGCCTTTCGAGGCGCCTTTTTATTGCCTGATTTCAGGGTGAGTGTATTGCGCTGTGCGCTTGCCCCGTCCTTGGCTAAACTGCCAATTCATTAATCAAAAAGCAGCTCACCATGCTTCGTCTATTGTTCTGGATCGCCCTGATTGCCGCGGCCGTATGGTTCTGGCGCAAGTTCAAGGGCCCGACGTCGGTCGCCAACACACCCCGCGAGCAAGATGCTCCGCCCATGGTTCGCTGCGCTCATTGCGGCGTACACCTGCCCCGCGACCGCGCGCTGAAACTCGAACAACAGTGGTATTGCAGCCAGGCTCACCTCGAGCAAGGCCCGGGCTCCAGTGATCGCTGAGACGCCCAGTCCCGGCAACAAACAGGCCCAGCGACTGCTGCGCCTCTATCACCTCTACCGCTTAAGCGTCGGCATCACTCTGGTGCTGTTGATCTCCAGCAACATGGACAACCAGTTGCTGAAGTTCGCCAATGACGACCTGCTGCGCAATGGCAGCTGGTTGTATCTGGTGCTGAATATCCTGCTGGTGGTCTTTCTGGGGAACACCCGGCACCCCGCGCAGTTGTTCAGCCTGGCGCTGGTTGATGTCCTGCTGCTGTGCGGCCTTTTCTACGCGGCAGGCGGCATGGCCAGTGCCATCGGCAATTTGCTGATCGTGTCAGTGGCCATCAGCAATACCCTGCTACGCGGGCGTATCGGCCTGCTGATCGCAGCAGTCGGAGCCCTTGGGATCGTGGGTTTGAGCTTCATCCTGAGTTTCAGCCATCCCGCCAGCCCCAGTGATTACCTGCAAATCGGCACCCTCGGCGCCCTGTGTTTTGCCGCGGCACTGCTGGTGCAGGGCTTGACCCGACGCCTGGAGGTCAGCGAAACCCTGGCCGAACAGCGGGCCAGCGAAGTACTCAGCCTGGAAGCGCTCAACGCACTGATCCTGCAACGCATGCGCACGGGCATTCTGGTGCTCGACGACCAGCGCCGGGTGCAACTGGCCAATCACAGCGCCTTGACCTTACTGGGACAGGAAAAACTGGATGGCCAGTTGGTTGACGACTATTCAATGCCGTTGGTCGAGCGGCTCCAACTATGGTTCAACAATCCGACTCTGCGCCCGCAAAGCCTGAAAATCGCCAGCAACGGCCTGGAGTTGCAACCGAGCTTCATTGCCCTGGACCAAAGCCCGCACCACCAGACGCTGGTCTTTCTCGAAGACCTCGCCCAAATCGCCCAACAGGCGCAACAACTGAAACTCGCCGCCCTCGGTCGCCTGACCGCCGGTATTGCCCATGAGATCCGCAATCCGCTGGGCGCCATTAGTCATGCCGCGCAGTTACTGCAGGAATCCGAGGAACTGAACGGCGCGGATCGACGTCTGACGCAGATTATTCAAGACCACTCTCAGCGCATGAATCGGGTTATCGAAAACGTTCTGCAACTGTCTCGCCGTCAGCAAACCGTGCCGCAACGGCTCGATTTGAAGCCGTGGCTGGAGCATTTCGTCGCCGAAACCCGCGAAAACTCGACCGACCGTCAGCAGATTCATCTGCGCATCGGTTCGGGAGACTTCAAAACCCTGATGGATCCGAATCAGCTGACCCAGATTCTCGACAATTTATTGCGCAATGCCTGGCGTCATAGCGCCCTCAAGCACGATCAGGCGCAAGTCTGGCTTGAGTTGTTTGTCGACCCCGACAGCCAGTTGCCGACTCTTGAAGTCCTGGACGATGGCCCCGGTGTGGCGCCGGATCAGCGCACGCACTTATTCGAACCATTCTTCACCACCAGCAGCCAGGGCACTGGCCTGGGGCTTTATCTGTCCCGTGAGCTGTGCGAAAGCAATCAGGCCCGCCTAGACTTCAAATCACGCCAAGGCGGCGGCTGCTTTCGCATCACCTTTGCTCACGGACGGAAACAAAGTTGAACACGAGCCCACGGCAAAAAGTCCTGATCGTCGACGACGAGCCGGATATCCGCGAACTCCTGGAAATCACCCTGGGACGGATGAAACTCGACACCTTCAGCGCACGCAACCTCGCGGAAGCGCAGGCGCTGCTGGCACAGGATACGTTCGACCTGTGCCTGACCGACATGCGCCTGCCTGACGGCACCGGACTGGCGCTGGTACAACACATCCAGCAGCGCTATGCGCAAGTGCCGGTGGCGATGATCACCGCCTACGGCAGCCTGGAGACCGCTATAAATGCCCTCAAGGCCGGCGCCTTCGACTTTCTGACCAAACCGGTCGACCTCACCCGCCTGCGTGAGCTGGTCATCAGCGCCCTGAGCTTGCCAGCGCCAGGCGGCGCCAGCAGCGCCATCGACCGTCGGCTGCTGGGCGACTCATTGCCAATGCGCAGCCTGCGCAAACAAATCGACAAACTGGCCCGCAGCCAGGCCCCGGTGTATATCAGCGGCGAGTCCGGCAGCGGCAAGGAACTGGTCGCCCGACTGATCCATGACCAAGGCCCACGCGCCAGTCGACCGTTCATCCCGGTGAACTGCGGGGCGATTCCGTCGGAATTGATGGAAAGCGAATTTTTCGGCCATCGCAAGGGCAGTTTCAGCGGTGCCATCGAAGACAAACCCGGGCTGTTCCAGGCCGCCCATGGTGGCACCTTGTTCCTCGACGAAGTGGCCGACCTGCCGCTGGCGATGCAGGTCAAACTGCTGCGGGCGATTCAGGAGAAAGCCGTTCGCAGCATCGGTGGGCAGCAGGAAACCGTGGTCGATGTGCGCATCCTCTGCGCCACTCATAAAGATCTCGATGCCGAAGTCGCCGCCGAACGTTTTCGTCAGGACCTGTACTACCGTCTGAACGTGATCGAACTGCGGGTGCCGCCCTTGCGCGAACGCCGCGACGACATTGAGCTTCTAGCCAGCAATATGCTCAGGCGACTGGCGGCCGGCACGGGCCAACCCGCCGCAAAACTCCACCCGCAAGCCCTCGAAGCGCTGAAAAACTACCGCTTTCCAGGGAACGTGCGGGAATTGGAGAACATGATCGAGCGGGCTCACACCTTGTGCGAGAACAAACAGATCGAAGCCAGCGATCTGCGCCTGGCCGAAGGCAACTGCAACCCCGATGGCGGCGTGCCGGATTTGACGCAGATCGACAACCTGGAAGCCTATCTGGAAAACGTCGAACGCAAACTCATCCTCCAGGCCCTGGAAGAAACCCGCTGGAACCGCACGGCGGCGGCTCAGCGCTTGAATCTGTCATTTCGGTCAATGCGTTACAGGCTGAAGAAATTGGGTTTGGATTGAACCGTTAAAAGATCTTCTGTCAGATTCGCCCGACTGGCGCATACGGCGCAGGGTCGATAATCGGCGCCCGCCCCAGCATCACATCGGCAAATAACTGACACGACGCCGGCGCCAGTACCAACCCATTGCGGTAATGCCCACAGTTGAGCCAGAGCCCGTCATATCCCGGTACCCGACCGATATAGGGGATTCCTTCAGGCGATCCGGGCCGCAACCCCGCCCAATGCCCCACCACCTCGGCATCCGCCAGCGCCGGAATCAACTCCACCGCCGAGGCCTTCAGACTTTCCAGCGCAGTGTCGGTCGGCGTCTTGTCGAAGCCCTCATGCTCCAGCGTACTGCCGATCAGGATGTGCCCGTCGCGCCGGGGAATGGCATAACGCCCCTTGGCCAGGACCATGCTCGGCAGGAAATCCGCCGCGCATTTGTACAGAATCATCTGGCCCTTGACCGGCTCGACCGGCAGTTCCAGGCCCAGGCTTTTAAGCAAGTCACCGCTCCAGGCCCCCGCCGTCAAAACCACCTCATCCCCCCGAATAGCCCCCATCGAGGTTTGTACCCCGACCACCGCAGCACCTTCACGGATAAACCCGCTGACCTCGCACTGCTCATGAATGGTCACGTTCGGCAGCGCCAACAAAGCGGCCTTGAGGGATTTCACCAGCCGTGGATTACGCACATTGGCCACATCGGCCATATAGATCGCCCGCGAAAAACCGGCGCCCAATACCGGCACCGCATCGTGGGCCGCAGAGATATCCACAGCCCGCAGCGGACGGTTCTCCCGTTCGGCCCAGGCGAGCGCTTCGGCCTCGTCATCCAGGTCCAGCCAGTACAACCCGGTGGTGTGTACTTCAGGATCGACACCGGTGGCGGCGAACAAACGCTGGGCCAGCTGTGGATAAAAATCCTGGGACCAATGAGCCAACGCAGTGACCGCCGGACTGTAGCGCCACGGGTAGAGCGGCGAAACGATCCCGCCACCGGCCCAGGAGGACTCCTGACCGACGTTCGAGCGGTCCAGCAGCACCACGCTCTGCACTTCGGACGCGAGATTGAATGCCGTCAGCAGGCCAATCACTCCGCCACCGACAATCACCACTTGCTGTTGCCTGCTCATGTTCTGATCCAACCGTTCAATAGACAGAGGGCGCAAAAGGCGCCCGAAAAAAGGAACTCAGCGACCCCAGCAATCCTTGGTGGTCAGTCCGGACGTTGCATTGACCATGCTTCTGACGCCGGTATTGGTGAGGGTGAAATCACCGCACTTGTCGCTCGCCATGGTCGAACCGGCCTTGCGTGTTGCCGTCAGCAGGAAGGTCTGATCGGTCAGGGTCGGGGTGATGGTGTAGTAATCATTGCCGGCGCTGAGGCCGGTGGCATTGGTGTAGACATTATTCTTCGAATAGAAGCGCTCGAGGATCTGTGCCTGCTCGGAAAGCAGCCCGGCCACTTCAGTGCGACGCCCTTTTTTTACGTACTCGGTGAGGCTCGGGTAACCAATGGTGATGACGATGCCGATGATCGCTATAACGATCATGATTTCAATCAGGGTAAAACCTCGGTTGGATCTGCGCATGCCTCACTCTCTCACTTACTGTATTTGTCGCCACATGATGCGGCGGCCGCTGCCGCCACCGGATTTTTCCACCAGAGTGGTCACGCCACCACCGGAGTCGTTCACAATCTTGCGGGTTGCGTCGTTGACGATTGCGTTCAAGGTCGGGATACCACCGGTGAAGATCACCCCGCTGGAAATCGTGTCGTTGCCGTCGACCAAACCGTCGGCATTGGTGTCGAGTACCGCGTAGTTGAGCATCTTACCGCTGAACGCATCGAGTTCGACCAGTTTGCCGGTACCGAAGCTGGCACAGGGGTCCACGGTATCCACGCTGAGCGTGGTAAAAACAATTCGCCCCGATACCAGACTGGCCTGATAGATCACCCGCTCCCCCGTCAGCACGTTGTTGTATACCAGGGGCAAGTACCAGCCTTTCTTGGCCGGGTAGGTCACCTCGTTCTGGCTGGTGGTGATGAATTGCCCGGTACTGCCCGAAAACACGCCGGTCACCGTCTGCGCCTGCAAACTGGAAACGGTGATTTGTCCTGCGCCCCCCTCGGCATCCCATACCGCGTAGAACGCCTGCAGATCCTTGTTGGTCTTGTCGGCAACCTCATTGAATTTGCCGGTGCCGAAAAACACCTCCTTGCCGCCCAACACGTGATCCGCCAGCAACGGTTGCGCGGTAATCGGCTGGGTCGCGCCACCTGCAGTGGTGAACAACGGCTTGCCAGAAAACGCCACGCCCCAGGTGTCGGCGGTAGTGCCACTCAAATCGAACTTCCACAACCGCCCTTTCAGATCGCCACCATAGGCGGCCTGTACCACATTCTGCGAGTTGACCCTGAGCTTCACCGACGACAGGCCGTTGGTGGTTTCGGTACTGTCGACCACGATTTTCTTGATCAGCGAGCCGTCGCGGATATCCACCACATACAGCGCCGCCACCCCGGAGTTGCTGCCATAGCCGTTAGAGATAAACGCGGCCCAGCGACCATCGGCCAAGCGTGCCACTTCGGGGCGCGCATAGGCATAACCCAGATCATTGAAAACGTTCGCTGTGCTGGCCGTGGCCGGTGCACTGATTTCCCACAGCGCTTTAGTTTCGTTACCGGCCGATGCATCGAACAATTGCAGCGCATAGAAGGTTTTGCCGCCCGCCCCCGTTCCGCCAATCGCCAGGGTTTTCCAGGCGCTGTTGAGCTGGGCATCGAACACGCCGACCTGACCATCGACCAGAAACTTGTGGCTCACACCGTTGATGTAAGTGGGATCGGCGATGTCGTTCAACGATGGCAGCACGCTGGAGGGCATGTAGGCATAACGCCTGACACCGTTGGCCGAGTTGATGATGTTTACAAAACCGTCGTTGGCATTCACCACCAGGCTGGCATTCATGTTGGCGGCTTTGGTGGTCAGGTAAGTGCTGTAGCTGGTGTCTGCCACCAGATCGGACGCGGTTTTGTCCATGGGTGAGGCCAGCACGAGTGGCGAATTGATGATATCGCCGAGCAATACACTGCGAACTTTCAGCCCGGTTTTGTTGATGCCCTTGCTCCACTCCACCAGATCGTTGCCGTTGATGCCAGTGGGCAGCCCCTGGTTGAGGGCTGTCTGCTGCGCCGCGGAGAAATTGCTGTAAGCCAGGGTGACCGCGGCGTTGGTTTGCGTGTTCCAGGACTGGTAGGTCGGCGCAGTGGCGGCGGGCACGATCGTGGTGTCGGTCGTCCACAGTACAGCGGCGGTGTTAACCGCGCCCGCCGACGTGAAGCCAAAGGACTTGATCGTACCCCGCCAGTCCTTGGGATCGTAGCTGGTCTGGAAATAGCTCGAGTCGCTGGTCAGGGTCGTGCCGCTGGCCACGCCACTGCCACCTGAGCCGGCCTTGGAAGTGATGTCGCTCAGGGCTGCAGACAATGCATTGTTAAGTCCCGCACTGTCGCTCGCCTGGTAATACTTGCCCTGCCCATAGGTCGCGGCATCCACCAACATCTGGTTTGCAGCGGTGAAACCCACGGTATAGGTGTTCATGTTCTGCCTGGGAAAATCCACCGCGTCCCAGCTTTTGCCCGTGGCATCGGTTCCCGTGGAGCGCATGTCGATATCGAAGGCGAACTTGGCAATGTCATCCAGGTACAGGGTGTCGCCCTCATCGTCGCCTGAAGGGTCGGCACCATCGTTACTGCTGATCCCGTCCCAGTTCGGTAACCGGCTGCCACCCAGCGGA
The DNA here is from genome assembly GCF_030687145.1 of Pseudomonas sp. FP1742. Lineage (NCBI taxonomy): Bacteria > Pseudomonadati > Pseudomonadota > Gammaproteobacteria > Pseudomonadales > Pseudomonadaceae > Pseudomonas > Pseudomonas sp. FP1742. The sequence goes on from NZ_CP117460.1 coordinate 5,716,774, forward strand.
TCGTCGGTCGGAAAGGTTCGGTCGTAGGTCGGCAGGCCATCGGTGATCACCACCCCGTAGTTTTTCTGGCAACGGTACTGAATCGGACTGGTATAGGTGTCGGGCGTCGAGTTGTTGTACGGCGCCATGCCACGGAAATAACGAGTGATCTCGTAATAGGCTTCCGCCAGCGGCGTATTGGCTTGCGCGCTCAACTCGTCGATCCCGGCGATCAGTGCGTTGTAATTGGTATCGGCCTGAGCCTGGGTCACAGTGCCGCTGACCGCCGATAAATCGCTGATCGAGCGGGCGATGTAACCGCCGTCATCCTTATGGTTGCCGACCGCCAGGTTGAACGTCGACAGGCCGATGCGCAGCGAACGATTACTGGCCACCAACGTCTTGGAAACGTTGCGCGCCACGTTCATCCGGTAATCGTTGGGGATCGAGCCGTCGGTGAAGTCCCGGTCAGTGTTGTTGGCCAGGCTGATCAGGTATGACAAATAATTCGCCGTATAGCGCGTGTCCTCGTTTCCCACCGGATCGGGAAGCTTCAGGCAAAGCGAATCCAGACCGAGAAGGCTGTTTTTATAAAAACCGTACCATCCGGCCTTCGAGCATGTTCCATGATTCAAACTCGACAAGGCGATATTGTTATCGGTCATGTCCAGGTCGCGGCCTTTGTTGCACGAACCATTGGAGAGGCAAATCGTCACCGGGGTGCGTGCGACCGTCGGGTCGAAACCGGCTGCCCAGATAATGTTGTTCATACTCCCCGAGTCATCGAGCAGCAGCATCACATTGGGAGGCACGGCGGCGGCGCTCAACAGCGGAGAATCCGAGGGCGTGAAGGCGTAGGTCGGCGCGGCCAGGTAAAGGCTCAAGGCCGCTCCACAGAACAGCTGTAATAACCAACGGCGCCAGCCTGCGTAGGCCTCAGTACTTCGCATAAATACTCTCCACGACGCTGCGCGAGTTGCCCGCGATGCCCACGGCGGTCACCCGGTATAGCGTTGCCGACGTATTACTCGGCACGTTCACGGCAGTCAGGGTGGTGCCGATGTTCTGCACCCCGTAAAAACCATTGCCGGAGGCAATCCAGGTCACCCCCGAGGTGGAGTTGAATCCGGCGGCGGTGATGACCGACGCCTCGGCCGGCGGCGCGCATTGGCTGGTGCCACTGCAGACCGGCAATGAGTAGGAGTTCAGTTGCACCGCGCTTTCGCCGACGCGCAACGCCGCTTCCGCCCCCTGGAACGATTGGTTGCGCAGGATCACGCTGCTGGTCATTTTCTCCTGCAACGTGGCGCTCTGCATCGACGAGAGACCGATCAATGTCAGCACCAGGAGAAACACCAGGCTGACCAGCAGCGCCATGCCGCGCTGGGCGTGAAAGGTCATGGGCACACGATTCATCGGCCCTTCCCTCATGGCAACCGGTTGCGCAAGGCGGCAACCACGTTGAAGGTTTGATTGCGTACCCGATTGTTCGGGTCGGTGAGGGTCAGCGTCAGCCGTACACTGCGGATTCGCGCCGGATCGGACGGATTGCTGCTGTAGGTGGAGGCGGACGTATCCGTGGCCGAACTGGCGAGGCCGAAGCTCACGCCGAAGGCACTGACGTTATTGATAAGCACCGCCTGAGCCGGTGTGCCGCTGCCAGTGCCCATCAGCAGTTGATTGTTGCTGAAGCTGTAGATCAGCCGTCGGACCGGAAACGCCAACTGCCCCGTCGTCGGCGTGCGTGCACCGGAGTAGGCCGTCGCCGCGTTGCGGCAATCGGAAAGGACGGTCCAGGTCGGCACCCCGCCACTGCCGCCGACATCTGCAGTGACCAGGGTCAACTTGAGGTTGGCATTGTCCCAACTGATCGGTGTGAGCCGGCTGGCATTGAAATCCCCAGCCGAGCTGGCATCGGTAATCGTACCCAGGCAACCGAACATGCCGACCATGCGGATTTCCTGAATCATCTTGCTCAGGACGAACCGTGCATCTTCCTGCATGCCGGCGGCAGTGCTCTGACTGACATAGGTGTTCTTGGCCGCGATGAAAATCTGCGCCACGCCCAGAACCACGATCAGGCTCAAGGCCAGGGCGATCAGCAATTCGATCAGGCCAAAACCTTTGCTGGCTCTGGTCATGGCGTCGTCACCGGATCAACGGTGGCCCGGCTGGTGAGGACGAAGCTACGGCGCGAATCGGCGGTGTTGGCGGCCCGGGAGTCGTCCCAGGTAATGGTGATGGTGTATACCCGTTGGTTGCGAGCGATGCTGCCGGTTGCCGTGGCGCCGCCGAAATTGACGATATTGGTGGTGAAATCGTAGAGGTCCTGATCCCGGGCCACGCCCAGGTTGCCCGAGGTCGGTGGCGTGACAGTGTAATCGGCGCCGGAGTTGGCGCGGATGCGGTCCATCATGTCGTAGGCGATAAAACTTGCCTGGCTGGTCATCCGCGAGCTGTCGGTGTATTTCAGCGCATTGAGCTGAATCGCCGCCGCGCCCAGCAGCCCCACAGCCAGCACCAATAACGCGACCAATACCTCGATCAGCGTCATGCCCTCCTGTGCACGCTTGCTCCATCCCCTCATCCGCAACTTCCACCCAATAGAATTCGTCCGTTCAAGCACACGTTCAGCGTCCTGTTTTGCGCCCCCAGTACATAACTGATCACCACCGCCGTGGACGGCGCCGCCAAACCGCCCAGGTTGTTGAAATCAATGGCGGTCACTCCTGAGGTTAGCGTCAGAGTTGCCCCACTGCTCATCGCCGGAACAACCCGCAATACATTGGCCGGATTACCAGTGCCGTCATAAACGCTCAGCTCGCCGGTCCAGACACTGCCGCCGGCCGTCGGGCGAACCCGGGTAGTGATGCCTCGGTCGATCGCCTCTAGCCGTGCGTAATTGAGCGCGTGCTGCAGGTCGCCGAGCTCGGTGTCAGCCTTGGCGCTTTGCACCGAACGGGTAAACGCCGGCACGGCCAGGGTGATCAGAATCAAAAAGACCGCAAGCGTGACCAGCAGCTCGATCAGCGTGAAACCTTTTGTACGATGATCCATCGGTGCCCTCCGTTGCCGTCGGCTATACCTGCTTCTACACGCTAGAACATTCGACCGGCGAATGTACGGTTGTTTTGCCATTACTCGCGCAAGGATCGCGCGGGCCGCAGTACTCCATGGAGGGAGATGATATGCGTCAGCAAGGTTTCAGCCTGATCGGACTGCTCATGGGACTGACAATTGTCGGGATTGTTCTGCACTTGGTCAGTCCGGCGTTCGCTGCACTGACGGAATCGAATCATCGGGAGCAGGCGGCCGAGTCGCTGATCAGCGGGATCCGGCAGGCCAGAACCCTGGCCATAACCCGCAACCAGAGCGTGGTCATTCATGGCATCAACGGCGATTGGAGCCAGGGCTGGCGGATCATTCTGGACATCAGCGGCAAAGGGCCAGAGGACAGCAGCAATCCGCTACTGGTCGAGCGCGCAAGTGATGCACGGACGCCGATTGTCGGCAATTGGTGGGTCAGGCGTTTCGTGCGGTTCAGCAGTCTGGGCCAACCGCTGATGCCCGGGCGGGCATTTCAGGCAGGGACGCTACATATTTGCTCGGCTCGCGAGCCGGTCAGCCAGTTCCAGGTGGTGCTGGCGGCGAGCGGTCGAGTGCGCCTGGCCAACCGTAAGGCTGAGCAGGCGCTGTGTCGCAAGGCGAAAAGTATTACAGCAACGAACGCACGCGCAGCTCTTTAGGCATGGAGAAGGTGATGTTCTCCTCGCGACCGGCCAGTTCATCGGCACCGGTGGCACCCCAGGCCTGCAGTTGCTGGATCACGCCACGCACCAGCACTTCCGGAGCGGAGGCACCGGCCGTGATGCCAATACGCTCGACACCGTCGAACCAGCTCTTTTGCAAGTCTTCGGCACCGTCGATCAGATAGGCCGGGGTGGCCATGCGTTCGGCCAGTTCACGCAGACGATTGGAGTTGGAGCTGTTCGGGCTGCCAACCACCAGTACCACGTCGCACTCGTCCGCCAGTTGCTTGACAGCGTCCTGACGGTTTTGCGTGGCGTAACAGATATCGTCCTTGCGCGGACCGCCAATCGCCGGGAAGCGGGTACGCAGGGCGTCGATCACGCGACTGGTATCGTCCATGGACAGGGTGGTCTGGGTAACGAAGGCCAGCCTCTCAGGGTTGTTCACCTGCAACGCGGCGACATCTTTTTCGTCTTCGACCAGATAGATCGCGCCACCATTGCTGCCATCGTACTGGCCCATGGTGCCTTCGACTTCCGGGTGGCCGGCATGACCTATGAGGATGCATTCACGGCCGTCACGGCTGTAACGCGCGACTTCGATATGCACCTTGGTCACCAGCGGGCAGGTAGCGTCGAACACCTTCAGGCCACGACCTGTGGCTTCTGTACGCACGGCCTGGGAAACGCCGTGGGCGCTGAAGATCACGATCACGTCATCCGGCACCTGATCCAGTTCCTCGACGAAGATCGCCCCGCGGGCACGCAGGTCTTCGACGACGAATTTATTGTGGACCACTTCGTGACGCACGTAGATCGGCGGCCCGAAGACTTCCAGGGCGCGGTTGACGATTTCGATTGCCCGGTCCACACCGGCGCAGAAGCCACGGGGGTTGGCGAGTTTGATTTGCATGCTGTGCCTCGTGTCTTGCGCGCAAGAAATAGTAATACCTGCCTGCCATTCGAACACCGGGCTCGAAAACAGTGAAAACTTACTGTGGGAGCGGGCTTGCTCGCGAAGAGGGCCTGACAGTCAACATTGATGCTGACTGACACTACGCATTCGCGAGCAAGCCCGCTCCCACATTTGACCGTATTCGGTCAGTTACAACGCTTTGACGTTGATGATCTCGACGTCAAAGGTCAAGGTCTTACCGGCGAGCGGGTGGTTGAAGTCGATGGTCACTTGCGCGTCATCGAATTCCTTCACCACACCTGGCAGCTCGGTATTGGCCGCATCATTGAAGATCACCAGCAATCCTGGCGACAGTTCCATGTCCTGGAACTGTGAGCGCGGGATGATCTGCACGTTTTGCGGGTTAGGCTGGCCAAAGGCGTTTTCCGGCTCGATGGACAGGCTGCGCTTGTCGCCGGCCTTGAAGCCGAACAGCGCGGCCTCGAAGCCTGGCAACAGGTTGCCGTCACCGACCTTGAAGGTCGCCGGGGCTTTGTCGAAAGTGCTGTCGACGGTGTCGCCGTTCTCCAGGCGCAATGCAAAGTGCAAGGTGACTTCCGTGTTCTGGCCGATACGTTGTTCAGCCAATACCTGTTCAGTCATGAACGGTTTCTCCGGTCTTCTTACTTTTGAACATATCCAGCGCAAGCATCACGGCACCGACAGAAATAGCACTGTCAGCAAAGTTGAACGCCGGGAAATACCAGCGGTTCTGCCAATGCACCAGAATGAAGTCGATCACATGCCCCAGGGCAATGCGGTCGTACAGATTACCCAGCGCGCCACCCAGCACCAGGGCCAGCGCAATCGCCAGCCAGGTTTCGTTACGCCCCAGGCGCTTGAGCCAGATCACCAGCACCGCGCTGACCACCACCGCGATCAAGGCGAACAGCCAACGCTGCCAGCCCGAGCTATCGGCCAGGAAGCTGAACGCCGCGCCGGTGTTGTAGGCCAGGGTCCAGCTGAACAGATCGGGGATCACCACGATTTGCTGGAACATCTCGAGCTTGCCTTCGAAGTAGAACTTGCTGGCCTGGTCGATGACCAGGACCAACACGCTCAACCAGAGCCAGCTCAGCCGTCCGAAACGGCCAGCAGCATTAGGCATAGTGACGAACCTCGCCCGCGCCGCTGATGTTGTCGACACAACGACCGCAGATTTCCGGATGCTCCGGGTTCACGCCGACATCTTCACGGCAGTGCCAGCAACGGGCGCACTTGGCGTGAGCCGACTTGACGATCTTGAGCTTCAGGCCGCTGACTTCGGTGACCACGGCATCGGCCGGTGCCTGCACCAATGGCGCAACACTGGCGGTCGAAGTGATCAGCACGAAACGCAGCTCGTTGCTCAGCTTGGCCAGGTCGGCGCTCAGCGCGTCTTCTGCGAACAGCGTCACTTCGGCTTGCAGGTTGCCACCGACGGCCTTGGCTGCACGCTGGATTTCCATTTCCTTGTTGACCGCAACCTTGACCGCCATGATCCGGTCCCAGTAAGCGCGATCCAGCTCGAAGCCTTCTGGCAGCTCGCTCAGGCCTTCGTACCAGGTGTTGAGCATCACAGACTCGTTACGCTCACCCGGCAGGTATTGCCACAGCTCGTCGGCGGTGAACGCCAGGATCGGCGCGATCCAGCGCACCAGCGCTTCGCTGATGTGGAACAGCGCGGTCTGGCACGAACGACGGGCCTTGCTGTCGGCGCCAGTGGTGTACTGGCGGTCCTTGATGATGTCCAGGTAGAAACCGCCCAACTCCTGCACGCAGAAGTTGTGGATCTTGGAGTAAACGTTCCAGAAACGGTATTCGCCGTAGTGTTCCTGCAGCTCGCGTTGCAGCAACAGCGTGCGATCCACCGCCCAACGGTCCAGGGCGAGCATTTCTTCGGCCGGCAGGAGGTCGGTGGCCGGGTTGAAACCGGTCAGGTTGGAAAGCAGGAAGCGCGCGGTGTTACGGATGCGCCGGTAGGCGTCCGCACTGCGTTGCAGGATCTGCTCGGAAACCGCCATCTCACCCGAGTAGTCGGTAGACGCTACCCACAGACGCATGATGTCGGCGCCCAGGGTGTCGTTGACCTTCTGCGGCGCGATCACGTTGCCCAGGGACTTGGACATTTTGCGACCGGACTCATCGACGGTGAAACCGTGGGTCAGCAGTTCGCGGTACGGCGCGTGGTCGTCGATGGCGCAACCGGTCAGCAGCGAGGAGTGAAACCAGCCACGGTGCTGGTCCGAGCCTTCCAGGTACAGGTCGGCGCGTGGGCCGGCCTCGTGGCCCATCGGGTGCGAACCGCGCAGGACGTGCCAATGCGTGGTGCCCGAGTCGAACCAGACGTCCAGGGTGTCGCTGATCTTGTCGTACAGCGGCGCTTCTTCACCGAGCAACTCGGCGGCGTCCATCTTGAACCAGGCTTCGATGCCTTCGACTTCGACGCGCTGGGCGACGATTTCCATCAGTTCGACGGTGCGTGGGTGCAGTTCGCCGCTTTCCTTGTTCAGGAAGAACGGGATCGGCACGCCCCAGTTGCGCTGACGGGAGATGCACCAGTCCGGACGGTTGGCGATCATCGAGTGCAGGCGCGCCTGGCCCCAGGCCGGGACGAATTTGGTGTCTTCGATGGCTTTGATCGCGCGTTTGCGCAGGGTGTCGCCTGCCGCCGGCTCTTTGTCCATGCCGATGAACCACTGCGCGGTGGCGCGGTAGATCAGCGGGGTCTTGTGACGCCAGCAGTGCATGTAGCTGTGTTCGATGGTGGTGGTGTGCAGCAGCGCGCCGACTTCGGTCAGTTTGTCGACGATGGCCGGGTTGGCTTTCCAGATGAACTGACCGCCAAAGAACTCCAGCGATGGCACATACACGCCATTGCTTTGCACCGGATTGATGATGTCGTCGTTGACCATGCCGTACTTCTTGCAGGTCACGAAGTCGTCTACGCCGTAGGCTGGCGAGGAGTGAACCACGCCGGTGCCCGCGCCCAGCTCAACGTAGTCGGCCAGGTAAACCGGCGACAGGCGATCGTAGAACGGGTGACGGAAGTTGATCAGCTCCAGCGCTTTACCGGTGGTGGTGGCGATCACCGAACCTTCCAGGCTGTAGCGGGCCAGGCAGGATTCGACCAGCTCTTCAGCCAGTACCAGCAGTTTGTCGCCGACGTCGACCAGGGCGTAGTTGAACTCCGGGTGAACGTTCAGCGCCTGGTTGGCCGGGATGGTCCACGGGGTGGTGGTCCAGATCACGATCGAAGCAGGCTTGACCAGCGATGGCAGACCGAACGCGGCCGCCAGTTTGGCTTCGTCGGCGATCGGAAACGCCACATCGATGGTCGCAGACTTTTTGTTCTCGTACTCGACTTCCGCTTCAGCCAGGGCCGAACCGCAGTCAAAACACCAGTTCACCGGCTTCAGGCCCTTGAATACGAAGCCACCCTTGACGATTTCCGCCAGGGCACGGATTTCACCGGCCTCGTTTTTGAAGTCCATGGTCTTGTACGGGTTAGCGAAGTCGCCCAACACGCCCAGACGGATGAATTCGGACTTCTGGCCTTCGATCTGCTCGGTGGCGTAGGCACGGCACAGTTCGCGGGTCTTGTCGGCGCCCAGGTTCTTGCCGTGGGTCACTTCGACTTTATGCTCGATCGGCAGACCGTGGCAGTCCCAGCCCGGAACATAAGGCGCGTCGAAACCCGACAGGGTTTTCGAGCGGATGATCATGTCCTTGAGGATCTTGTTCAGCGCATGACCGATATGAATCGTGCCGTTGGCATACGGAGGACCGTCGTGCAGTACGAACTTCGGACGATCCTTGCCAATCTCACGCAACTTACCGTACAGGCCAATGCTGTCCCAGCGCTGCAGAATCTGCGGTTCGCGCTGAGGCAGGCCGGCCTTCATTGGGAAGGCGGTGTCCGGAAGGTTTAGCGTGGCTTTATAGTCGGTCATTTAAGGCTCTTCATTAGCGATTGGCGCTAGGTGCGACAGGGCACGGGCGGCGGCGATATCCGCGTTGATCGCCGTCTTAAGCGCCTCCAGAGAGGCGAAACGCTGCTCTTCACGCAGCTTGTGGTGGAAAACCACCGTCAAACGCCGGTCATACAGATCGCCGGCAAAATCTAAAAGGTGCACTTCGAGGTGGGCTTTGCCATCCCCTTCGACCGTTGGCCGCACACCGATATTGGCGACGCCTGGCCAGGTCTTGCCATCGATGTCGACGCTGACCAGGTAAACCCCGCTCAACGGCACACGACGACGCTTGAGTTGCACGTTGGCCGTGGGCGTACCCAACTGGCGCGCCAGCTTCTGGCCATGCAGGACCCGGCCGGCAATCCGGTACGGGCGACCGAGCAGTTGCTCGGCCAAGGCGAAATCGGCAGCGGCCAGGGCATTACGCACCTGAGTGCTGCTGACACGAACGCCGTCCAGCACGACAGTCTGCGCCGCTTCGACGGTAAAGCCCTGAAGGACGCCGGCTTGTTGCAGGTAATCGAAATCCCCCAACCGGTCACAGCCGAAACGGAAATCGTCACCGACTTCCAGATGCTGTACGCCAAGGCCATCCACCAGAATGGTATCGACGAACTCTCTGGCGCTGAGTTTGCTCAGACGCTGGTTGAAAGCCAGGCACAGCACCCGGTCGACACCTTCTTCGGCCAACAACTGCAGTTTGTCCCGCAGGCGGGCCAGCCGGGCCGGGGCGGTGTCCGGGGCGAAGAACTCCCGGGGCTGCGGCTCGAAAATCACCACGCAGCTGGGCACGCCCAACTCGAGCGCACGCTCTCGCAGCCGGGCCAGGATAGCCTGGTGGCCACGGTGAACACCGTCAAAGTTGCCAATAGTGGCGACACAGCCCCGATGCTGGGGGCGCAGGTTGTGGAGGCCTCGAACCAGCTGCATAACGCGCTTCTTGCTCATAAAGTGGTCGATTATAACCACACCCGGCGGCCGACGACAGGCAACACCGTAACCCAAAGTGATCGAACCGACAAAACCGCCGGCCCGCCCATGATTATCGAGCTAACGTCTTCAGCTCAAGGCCTTGCGATTGAAGTCGCGCAAACGGAAGCCCATCAACAACAACATGCCGAAATAGGCCACGACGCCGGCGACCACCAACGCGCCCAGACGCAGCAGCCGCTCAAGCATAGGTCCCTGCCCCCAGGCCGGCATAAAGTGCATCGCACCCAGCAATACCGCGGACATCACCGCTACCGCCACCAGCAATTTGAGCCCGAACTTCGCCCAGCCCGGTTGCGGTTGATACATCTGCTGCTTGCGCAGTTGATAGAACAGCAACCCGGCGTTGATGCAGGCACCTGCGCTGATGGCCAGGGCCAGGCCGGCGTGAGCCAGCGGCCCGATCAGTACCAGGTTGAACAGCTGGGTGACGATCAAGGTAAAAATCGCAATTTTTACCGGGGTGCGGATGTTTTGTTGCGCATAAAAGCCCGGCGCCAGCACTTTGATCACGATAATCCCCAGCAAGCCGACAGAATAAGCGATCAACGCGCGTTGAGTCATGGCCGCATCGAAAGCGCTGAACTGGCCATACTGGAACAGCGAAGCCGTCAGCGGTTCAGACAGAATCCCCAGCGCCAGGGAACACGGCAGCACCAGCATGAAACACAGGCGCAGCCCCCAATCGAGGATCCTCGAGTATTCGTGGCGATCCTGGCTGGCGTAGGTCTTGGCCAGCGTCGGCAACAAAATCGTGCCCAGCGCCACACCCAGCACGCCGGATGGCAATTCCATCAGGCGGTCGGCGTAATACATCCAGGACACGGAACCGGCCACCAGAAACGAAGCGAATATGGTGTTGATGATCAGCGAAATCTGACTCACCGAAACGCCGATGATCGCTGGCAACATCTGCTTCATGACCCGCCAGACACCGCTATCGCGCAGACTCAGGCGCGGCAATACCAGCATGCCGATTTTTTTCAGGTGCGGCAGTTGAAACAGCAACTGCGCCAGCCCGCCCACCAGAACGGCCCAGCCCAGCGCCATCACCGGCGGATCGAAATACGGCGTCAGGAACACCGCAAAGATGATCATGCTGACATTGAGCAGGGTCGGCACGAAGGCCGGCACCGAGAAGCGGTTCCAGGTGTTGAGGATCGCCCCGGCCAATGAAGACAGGGAGATTAGCAATATATAAGGAAAAGTGACCCGCAGCAGATCGGTGGTCAGCTGGAATTTTTCCGGAGAATCGACGAAACCCGGTGCCGTGGCCCAGATGACCCAGGGAGCGGCGAGCATGCCCAACGCAGTGACCAGCGCCAGTACCAGGGTCAACAGGCCTGAGACGTAGGCAATGAAGGTTCGCGTCGCCTCCTCGCCCTTCTGGCTTTTATATTCGGCAAGAATCGGCACGAAGGCTTGGGAAAACGCCCCTTCGGCGAAGATCCGGCGCAGCAGGTTGGGCAGTTTGAAGGCGATAAAGAAGGCGTCGGTCGCCATCCCCGCACCAAATGCACGGGCGATTAGAGTGTCACGAACAAACCCCAACACCCGGGAAAGCATCGTGATAGAGCTGACAGCGGCCAACGATTTGAGCAGATTCATTGAAAGAGTTTGTGCCTGTCGATAAACAGCAGGCGAACAACGCGCCCACTTATGCGATACTCCGCGCCGCAACAGCACAGAGCCAAAGCTCGCGAGTTTACAGGTCGCACGCCGGAAAGAAATATCCCGGCGCTCTATACCTGCCACTTAGCGGATCGTTTCAACCGCCCTTGACAAGACATCAACTCATCGGCATGATTCGCGGCCTATTTTGTTTGCTATTTCCTAAAAAGTCTTTCGAGGAGCTCGACGGTGGCCAACACACCTTCCGCCAAAAAACGTGCAAAACAGGCTGAGAAGCGTCGCAGCCACAACGCCAGCCTGCGTTCCATGGTTCGTACCTACATCAAGAATGTAGTTAAAGCCATCGACGCAAAAGACGCTGAAAAAGCTCAAGCTGCTTACGTTCTGGCCGTGCCAGTTATCGACCGTATGGCCGATAAAGGCATCATCCACAAGAACAAAGCTGCTCGCCATAAGAGCCGCCTGAATGGCCACGTCAAGGCCCTGAACGTTGCCGCTGCTGCCTAAGCGACGCGCTCGTTAAAAAACCGGCCTCAGGGTCGGTTTTTTATTGCCTGCGATTTAGCAGGCGATACGCAAAAAAGTGGGAGCGGGCTTGCTCGCGAAGACTGACCAACACTCAACACCTGCGTTGACTGCTATGCCGCCTTCGCGAGCAAGCCCGCTCCCACATTGGACCTGCGTCGGATTACTGAGCGTGCGTCCATGGCAGAATCGGAATCGCCGTCACCGCATTCTGCGGACTACCCTCGATCAAACGATCGCTGTAGACCAGGTACACCAGCGTATTGCGCTTCTTGTCGAGGAATCGCACCACCTGCATGGTCTTGAACACCAGCGAAGTGCGCTCCTTGAACACCTCCTCGCCATCCTTGAGCTCGCCCTTGAAGTTGATCGGCCCGACCTGACGACAGGCAATCGATGCCTCGGCGCGATCCTCCGCCAACCCCAGACCACCCTTCACACCACCCGTCTTGGCGCGCGACAGGTAGCAGGTCACGCCCTCCACCTTCGGATCATCAAACGCCTCGACAACGATACGGTCGTTCGGGCCGACGAACTTGAACACCGTCGACACCTGGCCAATCTCCTCGGCCGAGGCCAGCAGCGGCATCGCCAACAACAAGCCCAATAGTCCTTTTGCCACACGCATTCAGGTATTCCTTCAGACCAGAATCAGGTTATCGCGGTGAACCAGTTCCGGCTCAGCCATGTAACCCAGCAGACCGACAATCGCCTCAGACGACTGACCGATGATTTTTTGTGCTTCCAGAGCGCTGTAGTTGGCCAGGCCACGGGCAATCTCACGACCGTCCGGCGCCACGCAAACCACCATTTCGCCACGACGGAAACTGCCCTGGACCAGCTTGACCCCCACCGGCAGCAAACTTTTGTTGCCCTGGGACAATGCCGTCACCGCCCCCGCATCCAGCACCAGCGTGCCACGGGTTTGCAGATGCCCGGCCAGCCACTGCTTGCGCGCCGCCAGCATGCCGCGCTCAGGTGACAGCAAGGTGCCGATGCGCTCGCCCGCCTTGAGGCGATCCAGCACTCGCTCAATACGCCCGCCAACGATAATGGTGTGCGCACCGGAACGCGCCGCCAGACGCGCCGCGCGCAATTTGGTCTGCATGCCGCCACGCCCCAGCGCACCACCAGTGCCGCCGGCCACCGCATCCAGCGCCGGATCATCGGCGCGCGCTTCGTAAATCAGCTTGGCGTCAGGATTGTTGCGCGGGTCAGCATCGAACATACCGTCGCGATCGGTGAGGATCACCAGCAAATCGGCCTCGACCAGATTCGCCACCAGCGCCGCCAAGGTGTCGTTGTCGCCGAAACGGATCTCATCGGTGACCACAGTGTCGTTCTCGTTGATCACCGGAATCACTTTCAACTCGACCAGCGCACGCAGGGTACTGCGAGCGTTCAGGTAGCGCTTGCGGTCGGATAAGTCGTCGTGGGTCAGGAGAATCTGCGCAGTATGCCGGCCATGCTCGGCGAAGCTCGACTCCCAGGCCTGCACCAAGCCCATCTGACCGATGGCAGCTGCTGCCTGCAGTTCGTGCATCGCACTGGGTCGCGAGGTCCAGCCCAGACGGCTCATGCCCGCCGCCACTGCCCCGGAGGACACCAGCACCAGCTCAACGCCCGCCTCATGCAGGGCAACCATCTGCTCGACCCAGACCCCCATCGCCGCGCGATCCAGGCCCTTGCCATCCGCCGTCAGCAAAGCGCTGCCGATCTTCACGACCCAGCGCTGCGCACCTGTCACCTTGCTCCGCATCATCTTCAACCTTAGCTTGAGGGCAGCGCGACCTGGCACTGCCCGTGACGTTATTCGTGGTTCTTCGTGACCAACAGTCGATTTCCAGATACTAAAACGCCGCTCCAGAGAGCGGCGCTTAAGTTTATCGCAACGAATCAGTCACGCACGTAAATGATTTCCGGACCGTCTTCGTCATCTACATCTTCTTCGTCCCAATCGTCGTCACCAATGTCATGAACCGACTTCACACCACTGCGACGCAGGGCACGCTGATCATCCAGCGCCTGCAACTGGGCGCGAGCCTCATCTTCGATGCGCTGATCGAGTTCGGCCAACTCTTCCTTGTAGACCGGGTCATTAGCCAGACGATCGGCGCGATCTTCCAGGTAACGCATGATGTCGTGGCACAGGCGCTCGGTGCCTTGCTTGGCGATCGCCGAAATCACGTAGACCGGACCGGTCCACTCCAGACGATCAACGATTTCCTTGACGCGGGCATCGTGCTCTTCTTCAAGGATCTGGTCGCACTTGTTCAGTACCAGCCAGCGATCACGCTCAGCCAGGGATGGGCTGAACTTGGTCAGTTCGCTAACGATCACCTCGGCCGCGTCCGGTGCACTGGTGTCATCCAGTGGCGCCATGTCGACGAGGTGCAGCAGCAGGCGAGTACGCGACAAGTGCTTGAGGAAACGAATCCCCAGGCCCGCGCCATCGGAAGCACCTTCGATCAGACCCGGAATATCCGCGACCACGAAGCTCTTCCAGCGATCGACACTGACCACACCCAGGTTCGGCACCAAAGTAGTGAACGGGTAATCAGCGACTTTCGGCTTGGCAGCCGATACCGAGCGAATAAAGGTACTTTTGCCGGCGTTCGGCAAACCGAGCAGACCGACGTCCGCCAACACTTTCATTTCCAGCTTCAGGTCGCGCTGCTCACCCGGCTTACCCGGCGTGGTCTGGCGCGGCGCGCGGTTGGTACTGGATTTGAAACGAGTGTTACCCAGACCGTGCCAGCCGCCCTGAACCACGAGCAGACGCTGACCAGCCTTGGTCAGGTCGCCGATGACTTCCTGGGTAGCAGAGTCGATCACCGTGGTACCGACCGGCACCCGCAGGACCAGATCTTCACCTTTTTTGCCGGTGCAGTCGGTGCTGCCACCGTTGGAACCGCGCTCGGCATCGAAGTGGCGGGTGTAACGGTAGTCGACCAGGGTGTTCAGGTTTTCGTCAGCCATCATGTAGATGGAACCACCATCACCACCGTCGCCGCCGTTCGGGCCGCCGTTCTCGATGAATTTTTCTCGACGGAAACTCATGCAACCGTTGCCACCGTCGCCGGCCTTTACTCGAATCGATACTTCATCAACAAACTTCATAACAAAACGCCTCTCGCCATACGGACGAGCCGAAAAACAACCAAGACATAAGACTCTTGCAAAAATGAGCGCAGCGACCTCAATCAACGACCGCCAATACAGCGCTGGAGCCCATTACAAACAGCTTTGCAAGAGACTCACCCCACAAACGAAAAAGCCCCGTCGCAAGACAGGGCTTTTCCAGCGATCGCGCAATTAAGCTGCGACGACGCTCACGTAACGACGACCGAAGGCGCCTTTTACTTCAAACTTGATCACGCCTTCGATTTTCGCGAAGAGGGTGTGATCTTTACCCATGCCAACGCCGTAGCCAGCGTGGAATTGGGTGCCGCGCTGACGCACGATGATGTTACCGGCCTTGATAACCTGGCCGCCATACATCTTCACGCCAAGGCGTTTGGCTTCTGAGTCGCGACCGTTACGGGTACTACCACCAGCTTTTTTGTGTGCCATGAGTTCAATTCTCCTAGTGAGGAATTAGGCTGAAATTAAGCCTGAATACCGGTGATTTTGATCTCGGTGTACCACTGGCGGTGGCCCATACGCTTCATGTGGTGCTTACGGCGACGGAACTTGATGATGCGGACTTTATCGTGACGACCTTGGGAGATCACTTCAGCCACAACGGTAGCGCCAGGAACAACTGGAGCGCCGATATTCACGTCGTCGCCATTGGCAACCAACAGAACGCGATCAAAAGTTACGGATTCGCCGGTAGCGATTTCCAGTTTTTCGATCTTCAGGTATTCACCTGGAGCAACTTTGTACTGCTTGCCACCAGTAACGATTACTGCATAAGACATGGTATTTCTCCGATAATCCTGCTCACCCAGCTCTTTATAAGAAGAGGTATTGGCTGGCATGGCTGCATGGGGCTGGAAGGCCCGCTTGCAATTGCGTAAGGCAGGTGCTGCCCAGGAAGTTCAGGGTGCGCGATTGTACGCAAGCTGCCTGAGCGTTGCAAGTGGCCGTCCATCGTGCCTTGACAGGC
This sequence comes from Pseudomonas sp. FP1742, assembly GCF_030687145.1. NCBI lineage: Bacteria > Pseudomonadati > Pseudomonadota > Gammaproteobacteria > Pseudomonadales > Pseudomonadaceae > Pseudomonas > Pseudomonas sp. FP1742. The sequence goes on from NZ_CP117460.1 coordinate 5,732,668, forward strand.
CCGGACGTGGGTCCTAGCATGCCGCGCACCCCTTCTGGAGCAACTGTCGCTGATGCAACCCCAAGCTTTCTACCGCGCGGTGGCGGACGATTTTAGCGCCGTCGACGGCATCATCAAGAAGCAGCTGACTTCCCGAGTGCCGCTGGTATCGAAAATCGGCGACTACATCACCTCGGCCGGCGGTAAACGCCTGCGCCCTTTGCTTGTGCTGCTGTGCGGCAAGGCGCTGGGCCGCGAAGGCGATGATCTGCGTCTGCTGGCCGCCACTATCGAGTTTCTGCATACCGCCACCCTGCTGCACGATGACGTGGTCGACATGTCCGGCATGCGCCGTGGCCGCTCGACCGCCAATGCCATGTGGGGCAACGCGCCGAGCGTACTGGTGGGCGATTTCCTGTATTCCCGTTCTTTCGAAATGATGGTCGAACTGGGCTCCATGCCGGTAATGAAGATCCTTTCGCAAGCCACGCGCATCATCGCTGAAGGCGAAGTGTTGCAGCTGTCGAAGGTCCGCGACGCCAGCACCACCGAAGAAACCTACATGGAAGTCATCCGCGGCAAAACCGCGATGCTTTTCGAAGCCTCGACCCACAGTGCCGCGGCCCTGGCCGGTGCCTCGCTGGAACAGAGCGAAGCGCTGCGCACCTTTGGCGATCACCTGGGTGTAGCCTTCCAATTGGTCGACGACCTGCTGGACTACCGTGGCGATGCCGAGACCCTGGGCAAGAACGTCGGTGACGATCTGGCCGAGGGCAAGCCGACGCTGCCGCTGATCTACACCATGCGCGAAGGCACTCCGGAGCAGGCCGCACTGGTTCGTCAGGCGATCCAGAAAGGTGGTATCGAAGATCTGGAAAGCATTCGCGAAGCCGTCGAAGCGTCCGGCTCGCTGGATTACACTGCGCAACTGGCCCGCGACTACGTGGCCCGCGCGATCAAATGCCTCGACGCCCTGCCCGCCAGCGAATACCGCGATGCGCTGGTGGAATTGAGCGAGTTTGCGGTCGCCCGCACGCACTAACGCGCTCTCTGCAGAAGCGACCTGTGGCAAAGGGGCAAGCCCCCTCGCCACGGGCGCACCCACAAGTCCATCAGCGTTCCGCCCGCTCTCGCCTAAAACCCTATATAATGTGCGCTTTTTAGCCATCCTGAATCCAAGGAGCTTTAGTGAGCACGCTGCCACCCTGCCCGAAATGCAACTCCGAATACACCTACGAAGACGGCGCCCTGCTGATCTGCCCGGAATGCGCCCACGAATGGTCCGCCAGTGGCGAAGCCGAAGTGGCGTCCGATGACACCGTGAAAAAGGATTCGGTCGGCAACGTCCTGCAGGACGGCGATACCATCACCGTGATCAAGGACCTCAAAGTCAAAGGCACGTCGCTGGTGGTCAAGGTCGGCACCAAGGTCAAGAACATCCGCCTGTGCGATGGCGACCACGACATCGACTGCAAGATCGACGGCATCGGCCCGATGAAACTCAAATCCGAGTTCGTCAGAAAAGTCTGAGCCTTTTGTACTCCATCCCGCGCCCTGCGTGGGATGGTGCTTCGCCCTCTCCCGCTCCACCCGGCATCCCTCGCAATAGCCAAACGCCAGCCATTTTGACCTTACGCAATCTTTACCTGGAAAGAAAAGCAAACCGCCAATAGACCCTTGCTATTTGACGAATAAGAATTATTCTCATTGAAACCCATCAATGGAGATGAGACCCATGACTTATTTGATCGATGCCTGGCTGGACCGCCCACACCCCTACCTCAGGATCCTGCATCGGGAAACCGGGGAAGTCTGTGCGGTGCTGGAAGAAGATGCCTTGAACGAGCTGCAGGATCAGGGTGATCTGGACGTCAACGGCCTGAGCTCCAGCGAGCCGGTGGTGCTCAAGGAACTGGTGCGTAATCTGTTTCTGTTCTGCTATGCCCGGGCGTTGCGCCCGACGAATGAGCTGCATCACAAGATCGAACTATGAAAATACAACAGGTCGGAGCGAGCCCTGTGGGACCGAGCCCGTTCCGACACTCAGGTCTTACAGAACGTCGAGCAGTTCGACGTCGAACACCAGTACGCTGTGCGGCGGAATGCTGCCAACGCCTTGAGCGCCGTAAGCCAGTTCGCTCGGCACGTACAGACGCCATTTGCTGCCGGCGTTCATCAGTTGCAGGGCTTCGGTCCAGCCAGCGATGACGCCGCCTACCGGGAATTCTGCAGGCTGGCCGCGCTCGTAGGAGCTGTCGAACACAGTGCCGTCGATCAGAGTGCCGTGGTAGTGAGTGCGCACTTGATCTTCACGGGTTGGCTTGGCGCCTTCACCTTGGGTCAGCACTTCGAATTGCAGGCCCGAAGCCAGAGTGGTGATGCCTTCGCGCTTGGCGTTTTCAGCCAGGAAAGCCAGACCTTCGCCAGCAGCAGCTTCAGCCTTGGCAGCCGCTTCAGCTTGCATGATCTCGCGGATCACCTTGAAGCTGGCGGACATTTCTTCCTGACCCACACGGCTTGGCTTGCCGGCGAACGCGTCGGTCAGACCTGCCAGGATCGCGTCAAGGCTCACACCCGGTGGTGGGTTGTCACGCAGCTGGTCGCCCAGCTGACGGCCAATGCCGTAGCTGACGCGGGTTTCGTCGGTGGACAGATTTACTTCGGACATGACACTGCTCCGCTATGCGGACGGCCCTGGAACTTGCCGTGCGTGCACAGCGCATCCCGGAGCGCCCGGAATCAAAAGGGCAAGCAGACTAGCACAGATGCCGCCACGTTGATGAACGGTGTCGGCTGTCACGCAGAACGGAAGGTGCTCGGTAATTTCGGACTTTCCTCGGCGCTGGTACCGCACATTTCATCATGGACCGAGGTACATACAACGTTGAATGGCTTGGGACAGTCCTGAAGCACTGCACGCGCATGCTCGACCGAGCGCAGCTGCAATGTCTCGCCATGAGCATCGAGCACTGGATGCGCCGCACCATGCATCCGAGCCTCCAGCACGTAGAACACGCCTTCCATCGAGATCAGGTTCAACTCATCGATCTTTCCGGCGATGGCATATGCATTCAACTCTTGCAGGTTCATGAGCGCACCTCACGCAGTGGAGAGCCAGGGTTCTTACAGGGATATGCCTCGACGCACCAAAGCACAAGCCACAAACGACGCCGCCCGTCTGTTTCGCAACAGACGGGCGGCGTGGTAAAGCAATAAGGGCTGATCAGTGCTTGGTCAGCTTGTCCAGATAGCCCATGGCAAACGCCGACACCACGAAAGTCATGTGGATAATCACATACCACTGCAAATGCTCGGGATCGACGTTCTTGGCGTCCATGAAGATCCGCAGCAGATGGATCGACGAAATCGCCACGATGGAGGCCGCAACCTTCATCTTCAACGAAGACGAATCCATGGTGCCCAGCCAGTTGAGCTTTTCCTTGCTGTCATCGATATCCAGTTGGGAAACGAAGTTCTCGTAACCGGAGATCATCACCATCACCAGCAAACCGCCCACCAGTGCCATGTCGATCAGCGACAGCAGCACCAGAATCAGATCCGACTCCGCCATCGAGAACACGTTAGGGATGACGTGGAAGACTTCCTGGAAGAATTTCAGCGCCAATGCCAGCAAGCCCAGCGACAAACCGAAATAGATCGGCGCCAGCAACCAGCGGGAGGCGTACATCGCATTTTCGATAAAGCGTTCCATTGAATCTCACACAAGGGGTTTTGAAATGGCGGCGAGTATAACAGTCACCTGTTACACCCAGAAACCGCCCGAAAATCCGTAACCTGCGTGTGTGTGACAAAGTTTTTCTGCTAGTGTCCAGCTCAATGACAGGTCAGCGACATCGGACAGGAAGACTGGAAATGGATGTGCGATTGCCTCTAACGAGTGCCGGACTTTGCCTCGCGTTGCTACTGGGAGGTTGTTCACCCAGCGATGAAAAACGCCAGGTCAGCCTCGAAGAAAAGACCGCGCAGTTCGAAAAATCCCTGGAGGCGATCGAGGACCCCAAACTCAAGGATGCCGTGGCTGAGCTCGGCGGCTCACTGTTGTTACTCGAACGCGCGCAACTCAAGCTCGACAGCAAACCGCTAGTCACCGAATACGGCGAAGATGCCCTCGCCATACTCAAGCATTACCCCACGCCTCAGGCGCTGGTCGACACCTACATCAACGGTCTGTTCGTGCTGCACAAGGAGTCCAGCTCGGACTACCTGACCGACCTGCAACCGGTCTTCCCCTTCAACTTCAGCATTCCCGGCGTGTTTCTTTTTCCCCATGGCCTGGAATGGCAATCGGTGACCCTGAGCAACAAGCGCGTTATCCCCTTTCAACCGGAATGGTCGGAAACCGACCCCGGTATTCAGCTGAGCCCCTCGAGTTCCAACCTGACCAACCCCGATGACCTGACGGTGACCTACCCCTTCATCGAGGGCCTGGATGTGGACAAGAAGAACCAGCCACAACCGGTGAGCCTGCAAGGCAAGATTGAAGTCATCGCGCCACACCGGTTCTACAGCTTCAACCTGACGAAAAAGGACGTCGGCCAGACACGCACCAACGACAACCTCAGTGTCACACTGCTGAAACTGACCAATAACTACGCCGAAATCGAATTCAACAATAGCGCGCCGCCGGCCCCCGAGGTTCGCGATACACCGCTCAATCCGCTGATCGTTCAGGCCAAAGACGCCACGGGGCAATTCCTCTCTCGCTCAGGCGCCATCAATGAAACTGCTGCACAAATTGCGTTCTATCAAAAACAACTGGCGCAAATGCAACAGCAGAAAGCCTGGAGCGAAGCATTCGAAAAACAACTCGACGACGATCAGCGTGCGTTTGAAAAACAACAGACCCGGCATTACACCAAGGTGTACTTCAACGGGCCGATCGACACCCTCGAAGTCAGCCTGCTGGATTTCTCGACGGTCACTGTAACCCGCAAGAATCTGGACCTGCCGGTACGCCGCTTCGACCCGCACACCACGAAAAAAGCCATCCAGGCACTGGCCTTGCCTGTGGTGGTGTATGACGATCAGGCTACGACCTGGCTCAAAGGTGCGGCACTGAGCGAGGAACAACTGAAAAAAAGCATCAGCATCAGCCAATCGGTCGACGACCCGAGCGCCGCACGCATCGAGTTCAATCATCCCAGAAGCTTCAATGACGAATTGCTCGGTACCTCTTTCAATCCCGGCGAAAGCCCCGTGACATTCTTTACCCAAGACAGCAATGGCCAGCGCGACGGACCGATCGAGCTGCCACCGGAGGCGTATCAGGTTGATCCGCTACACAGCAGTATTACCTACGACCTGAATCTGTTCGCAGAAACGCCGGCCTACGCAGTGGGCTCCATGCCGCTGTTCCTGGCGACTGTCGGCAAACAAACCTATGACGCCCCTCAGTTGCCCAAAGGCCTGGAACTCAAAGGCAATACATTGGTGGTGGATTTGAAACTGTTTCCCGCCGAGGACTGGCGCTTTTTCGCCCAGGACGACAGTGGCAATTATCTGAAGGAGATTCTTTCGGTCAGTCATGATGCGAGCGTACAAGGCCCGGCGTTATTCGCGGTGCATTACTTCTACGGCCAGCCCACACGTCTGGAAACTTATCAACGAACCAACCTCACCACCGTGCAATACGGCTTCGAGGTCAAGCTCGACAAGGCAGAGCCAGGCAACCTTGATCAATAGCCGGTTCAGTGCTCGGGACGAAGCTCGGGACCGCTGAGGTTGCGGTAACGACCACCGTTGATCTCTCGCAACTGGGCTTGTAGATGCAGGCACCAGATTTGCGGGTCATCGGCTAGCTCGTAGCCATGCAGGGTCAGACTTTCAACGATGGTGTCGAGGATCGATTCAGCCGCGACCGGCCCACGGAATGGCCCTTGGGCCTTGATGGCTGAAGGTTGCTCGCCGGCCATTCCGGCGGCAAAGAGCAAGGTCCACATGCCCGTATCTCCCGCCAGCGGGCGGATGGCACATTCGATACGGGTCACAAGGCCCAGGCATTGACGGGTGAGGCAGAGGTTGCGCGACATGGCGGCGACCCTCGGTAGATCCGGTATTCAGCCTCCACGGGAAGGCTGTCTCGATCCAGTGATAACTGTCGATATCCTTGAGCAGAGAATAGAAGAAAAGTCCGGCTCGCACGCGGACCGAGACCAGAAGGCGCCGAGTGGTCACCGTGTGAATATTGACGCCATTTTGACGGCGCTTTTTGCCATTCAATACCGTCTGCAAAACACGACCCCCCCCCTGTAGGCGGACTGGCTCGCGAAGGCGGCATCACAGTCGACATTGATGTTGAATGTCAGCCAGTCTTCGCGAGCAAACCCGCTTCCACAGGAAGGAGCAGCGTCAAGCCGGTTTGATTTCCAGCAGAGCCTCCTGCGCCAACTCCTTTTCGGCCTCCTTGAGGTCTTCGTCGCTGACCATTTCCGCGATCACCCGCAAGCGTTCCACCACCCGCGCGTTGACACTGCCCTCGGGAAAGTCGCCATTCTCATCCGGCGTACCGGCCGGCTCGCCGACCAGCAGGCTCAGGGCTTCGTCGGCCTGGCGCACCGCGTAGACATGGAACTGCCCCGCGCGCACCGCCGCCAGCACCTTCTCGTCGAGCATCAGCGTGGCGACGTTGGCCTGAGGAATGATCGCTCCCTGCTCGCCCGTCAGGCCGCGAGCCTCGCAGAGCCGGAAGAAACCTTCGATCTTCTCGTTGACCCCACCTACCGCCTGCACTTCACCGAACTGGTTGATGGACCCGGTAATCGCAAAGCACTGCTTGAGCGGCGTTTTCGACAAGGCCGAGATCAGCGTGCAGGCCTCGCCCAAAGAAGCACTGTCGCCGTCGACATAACCGTAGGACTGCTCCAGGGCGATGCTCGCGGAAATCGCCAATGGGAATTCCTGGGCATAACGACTGCCCAGATACCCGGTGAGGATCATCACGCCTTTGGAGTGAATCGGCTGACCGAGGTTGACCTCGCGCTCAATGTCGACGATGCCGCTACCGCCCGGATACACCGTGGCGGAAATCCGCGCCGGTATTCCGAAGGCCGAATCGCCGACTTCCAGTACCGTCAGCCCGTTGCACTTGCCGACCGCCGCGCCATCGGTGTCGATCAGAATGATCCCGGCCAGCATGTCATCGAGAATCCGCGCCGAAACGCGCCCGGTACGGGTGGCCTTGGCCTTGAGCGCACGCTCGATGTGCCCGGCGTCGGTCATGTCATCACCCGCCAGGTCGCGAATGAAATCCGCCTCGCTGACCAGTTGGAACAGATCGCCGATCCGCGCCGACAAACGCCCCTGGTGCTCGGCCAGACGTGCACTGTAAGTCGCCAGTCGCGCCACCGCATCCGCGGTCAGCGGCGCCATGCCTTCTTCCGAGGTACGGGTTTTGAGCAACTGGGCGAACTGCTCCAGGCTCTCATCGACCATCGGAATGTCTTCATCGAAATCCACCAGGACGCGGAACATCTCCTGGAAGTCCGGATCGAGGTCTTGCAGCGTGTAGTAGAGCTGCCGGGCGCCGATGATCACGACTTTGACCTGCAACGGAATGTGTTGCGGCGTCAGCGTCACGGTGGCCAGACGGCCCAGTTCACCCAGTGGCGATTCCATTTTCAGCTTGCGCGATTGCAAGGCACGCTTGAGCGCATCCCACACGAATGGCTCGCTGAGCATTTTTTCCGCTTCGAGGATCAGGAAACCGCCGTTGGCCCGGTGCAGCGCACCCGGCCGCAGCTGCCGATAGGTGGTATAGAGCGCGCCCTGATCGGTGCTGTATTCGATGCGGCCGAACAGGTTGTCGTAGGTCGGGTGCGGCTCGAACACTACCGGTGCACCGCCGCTGTGCGGATGCCCGACCACCAGGCTCGGGGCGTATTGCTCTTCAAGCAATTTGCGGGCGATGGCGTCGATCTTGCTGTCGTCCACCAGTTGCTCGACCACTGTTTTGAGCAGATACACCTGCATGGCTTGCAGGTAACCGCAAACCCCTGCGTTTTCCGCGTATTTTTCCGATAGCGGCGCCAGCAATGGCTGCAAGGCCAGGGTGATGGTTTCTTCGTTGAGCTGACGCAGTTGATTGCTCGACTCGCGCTTCCATTGCGGCAGGCTGGCGAGCTCTTCGTTCAACCGCTCTTCGAGCCCGGAAATGTCGTCGTGAAAGCGTTCGCGCTCGGCTTCCGGCAACTGGGCGAACTCCGCCTCATCCAGCGCCTTGCCTTCGCTCATCGGGGTGAACGCGATGTTGCTGCTGTCACGGTAGAGCGCGACGTCTTTCTCCAGCGCCAGACGCTCGATCACATCCAGAGCACGGTCATAACGCTGATTGAACGCGCGATCGATGGCGCTTTTCTTCTGCTGGTAGGACGGGTGCTCGAACACCGCCGGAAAGGTCGCCAGCAGGTTGTCGATCAAGCCGTTGATGTCCCCGATGAAGGCACCAGCTGTGCCCGACGGCAACTCCAGGGCGCGCGGCTCGCGCGGCTCATCGAAATTATTGACGTAGACCCAGTCCGCCGGGGTCTGCAGGCGCTTGCCTTCGGCCTTGAGGTAGCGCTTGACGAACGAAAACCGGCCAGTGCCGGGCTCGCCCATGACGAATACGTTGTAACCGGGGCGTGGCATGGCCACACCGAACTGCAAGGCTTCGACCGCACGTTCCTGGCCAAGCACACCGCGGAAGGGCTCCAGATCATTGGTGGTAGAGAAGCTGAACTGTTCAGCGGAAAACGGACGGGTCAGCGCTTCAGGCGCTAGACGCAAGCTGGCAGCAACAGGATCAGGCATCGGGCTTCCTTACATCAGGCGGGGCAGATAGCGGCATTCTGGCGCTGCCCGCACCTCACTGGCAAGGCGCACCTCAAGCCAAAGCTCAGACAAACCGTCAGCCCCGGGCCGTGAGGGTCAAAATCAAGGTTTCAGGGAATGTTTCGCAAAAAATCACGGAACCCCAGGAACGTGCCTAAACTCCAAACTGCGCGGCTGGAACGAATAACCGGCCCACTGGCACCATTAGGGGCCAGCACCCTGTCCATCGGTATGCACAAAAAGAGAACATAGCTATGAAACGGATTCTTCTCGGTACTCTCTTCACCGCTGTATCCATCAACGCCATGGCTCAGGCGCCAGGCGGTCCGGACTGCGGTTGGGGCAACATGCTGTTCGAAGGTCAGCGTGGCACCCCGGCACACTTCCTGGCATCCACTACCAACGGCACTTCCGGTAACGCCACCTTCGGGATGACTTCCGGCACCAACGGTTGCTCGACCAATGCAGCGCTGACCTATGGCGGCAAATCCTGGATTGCCATGAATGGCATGATGAACGAGCTGTCCGAAGACATGGCCAAAGGTCAGGGCGAAGCGCTGACCACTTACGCCGTGGTACTGGGCGTGGCACCGGAAGACCGTGCACACTTCGCCGCCGTGACTCATCAGCACTTCCAGCAGATCTTCAGCAAAGCTGACGTGACCGCTGAAGACGTGCATACCAATACCCTGGCCGTGTTGAAGAACGATCCTCGTCTGGCCAAGTACGCCACTCAAGCTTAAGCTCGACCCGCCCCGCTCTCTTTGGAGAGCGGGTTTTATTTTTTGACCCTGGCCCTTTTTGGCCTGCCTCTTTGGGTCTTTGTTTCTTTCGACTTAAGTTGCTCACTATGCTCAAACGCCTTGCCTGGCTGGCGCTCTGTGTCTGCGCCCCGCTGTCCGCCGCGCCCCACATCGACAATCAACGTTTGCAGCAACTGGCCAACGATCCCTTCTGGATTTCCCTGGGTCATTACGAAACCGCCAAGCTCGGCGGCTGGCGCAGCTATGTCAGCGACAAGAAATTCTTTCTCGCCCCCGATGGCAACGAACACCCCGACCGTGAACTGGCAGCGACCGTACAGGCACTGTATGCCCCGGCCAGTGCCGGCGAGCGGCATGCCCAATGCGTCTACCCGGCCCGCACCCGCTGGCTCAAGGCACAGCTTGAGCTGACCGGCCTGCCGACACCGGACTGCGCGCAATTCAAGCAATGGTTCAAAGACGTTTCGCCCCACAGCGCGGTGATGATTTTCCCGGCGGCCTACCTGAACAGCCCATCGTCGATGTTCGGCCATACCTTGCTACGCATCGATCAGGCCGATGTACAGCGCGACAAGACCTCGCTGCTCAGCTACGCGATCAACTTCGGCGCCTACATCGAGGGTTCGGACAACAGCATTTTGTACGCGTGGAAAGGCTTGATGGGTGGCTATCCGGGGCTGTTTGCCCTGGTGCCCTATCAGGAAAAACTCTCCGAATACCGTAGCCTCGAGAACCGCGACCTGTGGGAATACCGCCTGAACCTGACCCAGCAGGAAACCGAGCGCATGGTCGAGCATGTCTGGGAACTCAAGCAGATCCAGTTCGACTACTTCTTCTTCGACGAGAACTGCTCCTATCGCCTGCTTGAGTTGCTGCAAGTAGCGCGGCCGGACCTGCATTTGACCGAGCAATTCCCGTTGACGGCCATTCCCACCGACACAGTCAAAGCGGTGAAAGCGGCCGGGTTGGTGGAGTCGATCGAATATCGCCCGTCCCGTGAGCGGGAACTGCTGAGCCGTGCCGAGCCGTTAACCGCCCAAGAGCAGGATTGGGTCCTCAAGGTCAGCGCCGATCAGAACCAATTGCAGGCACCGGCATTCAAGGCGCAACCTCGCGACCGCCAGGCGCTGATCATCGATGCGGCTTATCGTCTGGAGCGTTATCGCGCCAATGGTCAGGAACGCGACCCGCAACGGGCCCAACGCAGTTTTGAATTGTTGCGCGCCATCAATCAGAACCCGCCCCCGGAACTGCAAATCCCGCAACCCGGCTTGCCCGAGGACGGCCACGAATCCCGCACCTGGCAGGCCGGCCTCGGCACCCGAGGCGATCGTGCATTCGGCGAATACGGCCTGCGCATGGCCTATCACGACCTCAACGACAACGCCGAAAGCTTCCCCCTCGGCGCACAGATCGAAATCCTGCAGATGAAGCTGCGCCAATACGAAGGCAATCACTGGCAGTTGCAGCAACTGGACCTGGCGACCATCCGCTCCCTGACCCCGCGCAACGCGCTGTTGCAACCGCTGTCGTGGCAGGTCACCGGCGGCCTGGAGCGGGTACCGGGCAAGCATGATGACGAAACCCTGGTCAGCCATGTCAACGGTGGCGGCGGCGGGACCTGGCAACTGGGCGACGACATGCTCGGTTTCGCCTTGGGCACCGTGCGCGTTGAGCATAACAACGATTTTGCCGGTTTCATTGCCCCGGCAGCGGGCTTCAACAGTGGCCTGCTGTGGAAAAACCCGCTGGGCAATTTCAGCCTGGAAGCCAAGGGCGATTACTTCACCAATGGCGAAGTGCGCCGGAGCATGAGCCTGAATCAACAGTGGGAGTTGTCGCGCAACCTCGGGCTGCGCCTGAGTGCCCAGCGCGAATTCAGTCACCTGGCGTCACCCGAAAACGAAGTGATGCTTGAGGTGAAGTGGTATCACTATTGACGCAAATCCCTTGTCAGCCCACAGATTAATCACAGCCCTTTCACAGACACCCGACAAAACCGCTTCTAGACTTCCTCTATAGGCCGTTAACGGCCCAGGAGTCCGAGATGTGGCGTTGCGTGGGTATGTTGGGATTATTGGTATTGATCACAGGGTGCCAGTCGACTCACGAAGATCTGATCGCCAAGGGTTATCCGCCAGCGTTCGCCGATGGCTTCGATGACGGTTGCAGCAGTGGTCGACAGGCCGCCGGGGCGATGACCGGTGAGTTTCGCAAAAACGTCCCACGCTACCTCAAGGACAAACAATATGCCGAAGGCTGGACCGATGGTTTTCGTCAGTGCCAGGCCATGCGCGAAAGCGAGGATCGCAACGAGTACAGGGACCGCCATTGGGACGAGCGCGAACGGGCCTGGCAGCAAGAGAAAGACCGGGACGCCGCGCGAGCCTATCGCTCGCAATAAGTCGTTTATAGACATTCGTCGAAACTTAAAGCACGCGACCATGGCCCAAACCCTATAACGGGAGAACAACATGAGTCGCGCCTTCGTCAATGAAGATAACGCCGCTGCACAAGCCGATCTGCCAGTCGAACGACAGGTCAGCGCGCAGCCCAATTACGTCACGCCAGCCGGTCTCGCTCAGCTTCAGGCGAAAGTCGCCGAGCTGCAAAGCCTGCTCGATGAGGAAAGCGCCAAAGGTGACCAGGCCGACAAACAGCGCCAGGCCGACCTCGATCGCGACTGGCGCTACTTCAAGCAGCGCCTGCAAAGCGCGCAGTTGGTCACACAGGCCTCCTCGACCGACAAAGTGCAGATCGGCAATTGGGTGACTTTTGCCGACGAGCATGACCATAAGCAGCGCGTGCAACTGGTCGGTGAAGACCAGGCGGATGCCGCCCATGGGTTGATCAATTGGAGTTCACCGCTGGGGCGGGCGTTGCTGGGTGCGCACGTGGGGGATGAAGTGCTGTGGAAACGGCCGGCGGGGGATCTGGTGATTGAGGTGCTGGCCATAGAGGTGGGGTGAATGTGATGACGCCTTCGCGAGCAAGCCCGCTCCCATAGGAATCCGTTTCAGGGCCGGATCCTGAGAACGCTCAAGATCCCCTGCGGGAGCGGGCTTGCTCGCGAAGGCCGCGCCGCGGTGCCACTGAAAACCCATAAAAAAACGGAGCCCCCGAACAAAGGCTCCGTTTTTTATTCAACCAACCTGAAATCAGGCCAGTTTCTTGTGTCGTACGCGGTGCGGCTGGGAGGCCGCTTCGCCGAGGCGTTTCTTGCGATCGGCTTCGTACTCGGTGTAGTTGCCTTCGAAGAACACCGCTTGCGAGTCGTCTTCGTACGCCAGGATGTGAGTCGCGACGCGGTCAAGGAACCACCGATCGTGGGAGATCACAATGGCGGCGCCCGGGAAGTCCAGCAAGGCTTCTTCCAGGGAACGCAGGGTTTCAACGTCGAGGTCGTTGGACGGTTCGTCGAGCAGCAGGACGTTGCCGCCCTCTTTCAGGGTCAGGGCCAGGTGCAAGCGACCGCGCTCACCACCGGACAGGTCCTTGACGAACTTCTGCTGATCGCCGCCCTTGAAGTTGAAACGACCCACGTAGGTACGCGACGGGATCTCGTAGTTGCCGATGCGAATCTGGTCGGAACCGTCGGAGATTTGCTGGAACACCGTCTTGCTGCCATCCAGGTCTTCACGGCTCTGGTCGACGCACGCCAGTTGCACGGTTTCACCGACTTCGATGCTGCCCGAATCCGGTGTTTCCTTGCCCATCAGCATGCGGAACAGAGTCGATTTACCGGCACCGTTACCACCGATCACGCCAACGATGGCGCCTTTAGGCATGGAGAACGACAGGTTGTCGATCAACACGCGATCGCCATAGCCCTTGGTGACGTTCTTGAACTCGATGACCTTGTCGCCCAGGCGTGGACCGGCCGGGATGTAGATCTCGTTGGTTTCGCTGCGCTTCTGGAATTCCTGCGATTGCATTTCTTCGAAGCGTTGCAGACGAGCCTTGGACTTGGACTGGCGGGCCTTGGCGCCTTTGCGCACCCACTCCAGTTCTTCCTTCATGGCCTTTTCATGGGCCGATTGCTGCTTGGATTCGGCCGCCAGACGATCGGACTTGGCTTCGAGCCAGCCCGAATAGTTGCCCTCGTACGGGATACCGGCGCCACGGTCGAGTTCGAGGATCCAGCCAGCGACGTTGTCCAGGAAGTAACGGTCGTGCGTGATCGCAACCACGGTGCCCGGGAAATCGTGCAGGAAGTGCTCCAGCCAGGCGACGGAATCGGCGTCCAGGTGGTTGGTCGGTTCGTCGAGCAGCAGCATGTCCGGGGCCGACAGCAGCAGGCGGCACAGGGCCACACGGCGCTTTTCACCACCGGAGAGGTGTTCGACCCGAGCGTCCCAGGCCGGCAGACGCAGCGCATCGGCGGCGACTTCCAGTTGGCGGTCCAGGTTGTGACCATCGCTGGCCTGCAGGATGGCTTCGAGTTTGGCCTGCTCGGCCGCCAGTTTGTCGAAGTCGGCATCCGGTTCGGCGTAGGCCGCGTAGACCTCGTCCAGGCGCGCCTGGGCGTCCTTGATCACGCTGACCGCTTCCTCGACCACTTCACGCACGGTCTTGGTCGGGTCCAGGATCGGTTCTTGCGGCAGGTAGCCGATGTTCAGGTCCGGCATCGGACGGGCTTCGCCGTCGAACTCGGTGTCGACGCCCGCCATGATTTTCAGCAGTGTGGATTTGCCCGAACCGTTGAGGCCGAGTACGCCGATCTTGGCGCCCGGGAAGAACGACAGCGAAATGTTTTTCAGGATTTCCCGCTTCGGCGGAACAACTTTGCCCAGCCGATGCATGGTGAAGACGTATTGAGCCATGGAGAACCTAGGGTCAGTGACTGATGAATGATTGGAGCGCAGGCGATGCCCGGCCAGGCCATGCGCGTCGTTCGTTTGATGGGTATCAAGGCGGCGCGCTGAAAAAACCTAGGAGCTGGAACGCTCCCGCGTAACCGGCAAAGCTACCTCATTGACAGAAGGCAGTCCAGCCGAGTGGGGGCTGGCACTTCGCCACAACTCAAGGCATGCTAGCCGCCCTTCGGGCGTCCGGCTTATAGTGCACGTCGCGCCAGTCCAGCCAAACCGCAGGATTACAGTTTGTCCAATGTCACTCCGCCATCGTCCGCGAGCGCGCTCAATTCTGGGCTCGGCTCACCCCTGCGCGGAACCTTGAAGGGCGCGCTGGCGACGCTGGTGCTGTTGCTGCTCGCACTGCTGTTCTGGCAGTTGCTGGATCAGCTGCGCGAAACCCAGAAAAACCAGCGCCAGTACACCATCGACTACACCGCCGATCTGGCTTCGCAAGTCAGCCTCAACATGGCGCTCAACGCCCAGATCGCTCTTAATCTGCTACCGATCATCGAACAACCGCAAAGCGCCGACGAACAGCAGGCGTTGCTGCGCAAACTGCAACAGTCGCTGCCCGACCTGCGCAGCCTGGCGCTGCTCAGTCCCTCCGGAAAAATCCTCAGCGACAGTGCCGCCAACAGCCCGGACGCCAACTACCTGAGTGACCTGGTTCAGCGCAGCCGCGCCCAGGCCCACTATTTCAGCAATACCGACGACGGCTCGGTGGTGCACCTGCTTCTGCATCAGGCCAGCGGCAGCACCCGCGGCTATTGGGCCTTGCGCCTGACGCCTACGTTTTTCTCATCACTGACCAAACAGGGCGACGCCGGCATCCGCCCCCTGTGGCTGGTGGAAAACCGCATCAATCATCAGATCATCAGCCGCGATGACGCCCTGCCCTCAGCCAAACCCACCGTGCTGACTGCCGACGAACTGAGCAACAGCGTGCTGACCGTTCCCCTGAGCAGCAGTGACTGGCAATTGCGCGGTCTGTTCGACCGGCAACGGGTGATCGAACAACTGTTGCCGGCGTTCATCGGCAAATGCCTGCTGGGCCTGGCCTTCTCATTGATACCGTTCATCGCTTTGCTGAATATCCGTCGCCGCCAACACCAGTTACATGAAGGCCGCCGCCGCTATCAGGACATTTTCGAAGGCACCGGCGTCGCCCTGTGCGTGCTCGACCTGTCCGGGCTCAAAAGTGTTTTCGACAAGGCTCGACTCGGCAGCAGCGAGCAGCTGAGGACCTGGCTCGATATACCGGAGCAACGCCAGCAGCTGTTGCAGGAACTGCGTATAACCGAGGTCAACCAGGTCGCCCTGCAACTGCTCAACGTCAATTCCTGCGATCAGGCCTGGAAACTGCTGATCGACGGCTGCCCGCTGGACTGCACGGCCATCGGCAATCAAGTGCTTGAAGCCGTGCTCCACCAGCAGAAACAGCTTGAGCTGGAAATCAAACTCCAGGATGCCAATGGCCGTGACCAACACCTGTGGCTGGTGCTGCGTCTGCCGGAAGATCAGGCCGACTATAAAGCGGTGATTCTGAGCATCAATGACATTACCAGCCGCAAACTCATCGAGCTGTCGCTGCTGGAGCGTGAGGGGTTTTGGTCCGATGTGGTGCGTACCGTGCCGGATCACTTGTATGTGCAGGACGTGATCAGCCAGCGGATGATCTTCAGCAACCATCATCTGGGGCAGACGCTGGGTTACAACCGCACCGAATTGCATCAGATGGGCGAGTATTTCTGGGAAATCCTCTTGCATCCCGAGGATGCCGACTACTACCACCGCTCGCGTCAGTCTCAGCGTCACGCCGGCTACACCCAATTGTTGCAATGCCAGTTGCGCTTCCGTCATCGCGACGGCAAATGGCGGCGTTTCGATATACGCGAACAGGCCCTGGCACGGGACAAGCACGATCAGGTCACCCGCATCATCGGCGTGGCCAAGGACATCACCGAGCAGATCGAAGCCAGCGAGTCCCTGCGCGACAGCGAGCAGCGCTACCGGATGCTCGCCGAAAGCATCAGTGATGTGATTTTCTCCACCGACAGCAAGATGGCGCTCAACTACGTCAGCCCCTCGGTCCAGGCCGTGCTGGGCTTCGATGCCGACTGGATATTCCAGAACGGCTGGCAATCGACCATCGCCAACCCGCAACAACTGAGCGGCATCTACAGCCTGATGGACCGGGTCAGCAAAGCGCTGGATAAACCCGAACAACTGGCACTGCTGCGCAGCCAGGTGCAGACCCAACTGTTTCTGTTCGACTGCCTGCGGGCCGACGGGCGCAAGATTCCCATCGAGCTGCGTCTGGTACTGGTGTGGGACGAACATGGCGCCTTCGAAGGCGTGCTCGGGGTCGGTCGCGACATCAGCCAGCAACGCCGGGCCGAGAAAGACCTGCGCATGGCGGCCACGGTATTCGAGCACTCGACCTCGGCGATTCTGATCACTGACCCGGCCGGCTACATCGTCCAGGCCAACGAGGCCTTCAGTCGCGTCAGCGGCTATGCGGTGGCCCAGGTGCTCGATCAGCTGCCGAACATGCTTACCGTCGACGAACAGCAGGAAGCCCATCTGCGCTACGTGCTCAAGCAATTGCATCAGCACAGCACATGGGAAGGCGAAGTCTGGCTCAAACGTCGCAATGGCGAGCATTACCCGGCCTGGGTCGGGATTACGGCGGTGCTTGACGACGAAGGCGATCTGGCCAGTTACGTGTGTTTCTTCAGCGACATCAGCGAGCGCAAGGCCAGTGAGCAACGGATTCACCGCCTCGCCTATTACGACGCCCTGACCCACCTGCCCAACCGCACGCTGTTCCAGGATCGCCTGCACACCGCGCTGCAATCGGCCGAACGGCAGAAGTCCTGGGTGGTGCTGATGTTCCTCGACCTGGACCGTTTCAAGCCGATCAACGACTCCCTGGGCCATGCCGCCGGCGACCGCATGCTCAAGGAAATGGCCACGCGCCTGCTCGGCTGCGTCGACGATGACGACACCGTGGCGCGCATGGGCGGCGATGAATTCACCCTGCTGCTGCAACCCCGGGTCAACCGCGAGATCGCCCTGAACCGGGCGATTCATGTAGCCGAACAGATCCTCGCCAGCCTGGTGAAACCGTTCGTACTCGAAGGCCGCGAGTTCTTCGTCACCGCCAGTATCGGCATCGCCCTGAGCCCTCAGGACGGCAGCGAACTCAGTCAGCTGATGAAGAACGCCGACACCGCGATGTACCACGCCAAGGAGCGCGGCAAGAACAACTTCCAGTTCTATCAGGCCGACATGAACGCCAGCGCCCTGGAGCGTCTGGAGCTGGAAAGCGACTTGCGCCATGCCCTGGAGCAAAACGAATTCGTGCTGTACTACCAGCCGCAATTCAGCGGCGACGGCAAACGCCTGACCGGTGCCGAAGCCCTGCTGCGCTGGCGCCACCCGCGCCGTGGCCTGGTGCCGCCGGGGGACTTCATTCCGGTGCTCGAAGAGCTCGGGCTGGTGGTGGATGTCGGCGACTGGGTGATCAGCGAAGCCTGCCGTCAACTCAAGAACTGGCACCAGGCCAAAGTGCGGGTGCCGAAGGTCTCGGTGAATATTTCTGCCCGGCAGTTCTCCGACGGGCAACTCGGCACGCGAATCGCCACCATCCTCAAGGAAACCGGGCTGCCACCGGCGTGCCTGGAGCTGGAGCTGACCGAAAGTATCCTGATGCGCGAAGTCAGCGAGGCGATGCAGATCCTGGCCGGGTTGAAAAACCTCGGCCTGAGCATTGCGGTCGACGATTTCGGCACCGGTTATTCCTCCCTCAACTACCTCAAGCAATTCCCGATCGACGTGCTGAAAATCGACCGCACCTTCGTCGATGGCCTGCCGTCGGGTGAACAGGATGCGCAAATTGCCCGGGCGATCATCGCCATGGCCCACAGCCTCAATCTGGCGGTGATCGCCGAGGGCGTGGAAACCCACGAGCAGCTCGACTTCCTGCGTGAACATGGTTGCGATGAGGTTCAGGGTTACCTGTTCGGCCGTCCGATGCCGGCCAGCCGGTTCGAAGCGCAGTTCAGCAATGATGCGTTGTTCATGTTCGACTGAGTTTCAGAGTGCTGCGGACGGCCCCATCGCGGGCAAGCCCGCTCCCACAGTTTTTTGGGTGAACCCAAGATTTTTGACCACTGAAGATCCCTGTGGGAGCGGGCTTGCCCGCGATGAGGGCCGCACGATCACCGCTGATCCCGTCATGAAGCCCACTTGTCTGCGACATGATGTCCTTTCATATGCCATCTAAAAGCGGTTGGGTTAGAATGCCTCCCTTTTCTGCCCCGATCCTTGAGGACCGCCATGTTCAGCCGTGATTTGACTATTGCCAAGTTCGACGCCGATCTTTTTGCCGCCATGGAGCAAGAAGCTCAGCGCCAGGAAGAACACATTGAGCTGATCGCTTCGGAAAACTACACCAGCCCTGCGGTGATGGAAGCTCAAGGCTCGGTACTGACCAACAAGTACGCCGAAGGCTACCCGGGCAAGCGCTACTACGGTGGTTGCGAGTTCGTCGACATCGTCGAACAACTGGCCATCGACCGCGCCAAAGAGCTGTTCGGCGCCGATTACGCCAACGTTCAGCCGCACGCCGGTTCGCAAGCCAACAGCGCCGTTTACCTGGCCCTGCTGCAAGCAGGCGACACCATCCTGGGCATGAGCCTGGCTCACGGCGGTCACCTGACCCACGGTGCCAGCGTTTCGTCCTCCGGCAAGCTGTACAACGCCGTGCAGTACGGCATCGATGCCAATGGCCTGATCGACTACGACGAAGTCGAGCGTCTGGCGGTCGAGCACAAGCCGAAAATGATCGTGGCCGGTTTCTCCGCTTACTCGCAGATCCTGGACTTCCCACGCTTCCGCGCTATCGCTGACAAGGTTGGTGCTTACCTGTTCGTCGACATGGCCCACGTGGCCGGTCTGGTCGCCGCTGGCGTCTACCCGAACCCGGTGCCGTTCGCTGACGTGGTGACCACCACCACCCACAAGACCCTGCGCGGTCCACGTGGCGGCCTGATCCTGGCTCGCGCCAACGCCGACATCGAGAAGAAGCTGAACTCCGCGGTATTCCCGGGTGCCCAGGGCGGCCCGCTGGAGCACGTGATCGCTGCCAAGGCGATCTGCTTCAAGGAAGCGCTGCAGCCTGAGTTCAAGGCCTACCAGCAACAAGTGGTGAAAAACGCCCAGGCCATGGCCGGCGTGTTCATCGAGCGCGGTTTCGACGTGGTGTCGGGCGGTACTCAGAACCACCTGTTCCTGCTGTCGCTGATCAAGCAGGAAATCTCCGGTAAAGACGCCGACGCCGCGCTGGGTAAAGCGTTCATCACCGTGAACAAGAACTCGGTACCGAACGATCCACGCTCCCCGTTCGTCACCTCCGGCCTGCGTTTCGGTACCCCGGCAGTGACCACTCGTGGCTTCAAGGAAGCCGAGTGCAAAGAGCTGGCCGGCTGGATCTGCGACATCCTGGCTGACCTGAACAACGAAGCGGTGATCGACGCCGTTCGCGAGAAGGTCAAGGCCATCTGCAAGAAACTGCCGGTGTACGGCGCTTAATTGCCCCGCTAAACCGCAGCAATGAAAAACCGGCCAGTGATGGCCGGTTTTTTTTTCGTCCGTCATAAAGATCAATGAGGGTTGGCACCACTGGTCAGACCGGTCATGCCAATATTGCCGCGCCCTCTTGTCATCCTGAAAAAATCCAGCGTAGACTGCGCCTGCACTGGACATACCGGTAAGACCACAATAATTAAGTCCTGAATCTGATGCGCCCCGCGCACGGCAGCCAGGACACCGACCAGGATTCCTCCCATGCTCAGATGGTGCTCGCGTTCAATCTTCCTTCAAGTGGTTCTCGGACTGGTGCTCGGCATCATCTGCGGGCTGACCCTTCCCGAATACTCCGCCCAACTCAAACCGCTGGGCGACGGTTTCATCAAACTGATCAAGATGCTCATTGGCCTGATCGTGTTTTGCGTGGTGGTCAGCGGCATCAGCGGTGCCGGTGATCTGAAAAAAGTCGGCCGCATCGGCCTCAAGTCGGTGATCTACTTTGAAGTGCTGACCACCATCGCGCTGGTGATTGGTCTGGTGTTCGCCTTCAGTACCGGGATCGGCAGCGGCGCGAACATCCATCTGGACCAGCTCTCCGCCGCCGACATGGGCGATATTGCCCAGCGCGGTCAGCACATGCACACCACCACTCAGTTTCTGATGGATCTGATTCCGACGTCGGTGATCGGCGCCTTCGCCGACAACAACATCCTGCAAGTCCTGCTGTTTTCGGTGCTGTTCGGCAGCGCGCTGAATCTGGTGGGCGAAGCGGCGTCGGGTATTTCCCGGCTGATCAATGAACTGAGCCATGTGATCTTCCGGATCATGGGCATGATCGTGCGACTGGCGCCGATCGGCGTGTTCGGCGCCATTGCCTTCACCACCAGCAAATATGGCCTGGATTCGCTGCAACACCTGGGCAGCCTGGTCGGCCTGTTTTACCTGACCTGCGTGGCGTTCGTGACGCTGATACTCGGCCTGGTGATGCGCCTCTCGGGCCTGAAGATGTGGCCACTGCTCAAGTACCTGCGCGAAGAACTGCTTATTGTCATGGGCACCGCTTCTTCCGACGCCGTGCTGCCACAAATCATGCGCAAGCTTGAGCATCTGGGCATCGGCAGCTCCACGGTCGGGCTGGTGATTCCGACCGGGTACTCATTCAACCTTGACGGTTTTTCGATCTACCTGACCCTGGCCATCGTGTTCATCGCCAATGCCACCGGCACGCCGCTGGCCATGACTGACCTGCTGACGATTCTGCTGGTGTCGCTGATCACCTCCAAAGGTGCCCACGGGATTCCCGGCTCGGCGCTGGTGATTCTCGCCGCCACCCTGACGGCGATCCCGGCGATTCCGGTAGTGGGCCTGGTGCTGGTGCTGGCGGTGGACTGGTTCATGGGCATCGGTCGGGCGCTGACCAACCTGATCGGCAACTGCGTCGCCACCGTGGCCATCGCCCGCTGGGAAAAGGACATCGATATTCAACGAGCGAACAAAGTGCTGTCCGGCCAGGTGGGTTATACCTTCCAGCCGAGAAAACCGGTGGCCCCGGCGCATCAGCAAGAGTTCTAAAACAATGTGTGCCTGCCCGCGGGCAGGCACACTCATCATGACCTGGAGCGAACAGTGATTACCTCGTCAACCGTCGTAAATTCAGTGGTAGAAAAACTTCGGGCCGCGCTGGCCCGTGGTCAGTGGCGCTCCGGCGAAATGCTGCCGGGCCAGCGTGAACTGGCCGAACAACTGGGCATCAGCCGCCCAAGCCTGCGCGAAGCCGTCATCGTGCTGGAAACCCTTGGGCTGGTGCGTTCCATGCCGGGCAAAGGCGTGGTGGTGCTGGAGGCCAATCTCAGCGACAGCCAAAGCCACGACAGCGCGGTCGCCGGGGCCAGTCTGGAAGATGTACTGCAACTGCGCTACACCCTCGAACCGTTCATCGTCGGCCTGGTGGCGCAGTCCATCAGCAGCAAGGAAGTCGGGCAACTGCGCCTGACCCTGATGGACATGCGCGAAGCCCTGGAAGCCAATGACAGCGAGGCCGGTGTGAACGCCTACATCGCGTTCCACGAAGAGTTGTTCACCCTGACCTCGAACCCGATTTTCCAGAGCGTGGTGCAGCAGACCAGCAATGCCCTCAAGCAAAGCGCCGACGTGCTGCGCAATTCTCCGGAGCACTTGGCTGAGCGCCTTGAAGAAAGCGAAGCCATGGTACGAGCGATCCGCAGCAAAAACAGCGCCCAGGCCAGTGCCGAAATGCGTCGGCACATCCTTCGGGAAGGCCAACGGATGGGCATCGAATTGAACATCCCGGACGACCACCTCGGCAGTTGACCCCCTCTTCGAATTGGAGACAGGCCATGAACAGCTTCGCCTCACTACAAACACTGACTGCCCTACCTTTTCGCCCTCCGGTAGATGATCTCTACGCACGGGTCTTCGATGCCATTCTCGAGCAGCGAATCGATGCGACCAGTCGCTTTACCGAAGAAAGCCTGGCGCAGATGTTCGGTGTTCGACGCAGTGACATTCGTGGCGTGCTGACGCAGCTGTCCCATCAGCAGATCATCATCCTGCGGACCAATCATCGTCCCCGGGTCGCCGCACCGGATGCCGAACAGACCCGTCAGACCCTTCATGCCCGACGCCTGACCGAAATCACCCTGGTGAAACTGGCCTGCCAGAAGCCTCGTGCACAAGATTTGAAACGCCTGCGGGCCTTGATCGACAGTGAGCGCCAATGTAAGGAGCGCGGCCCATCGATTCGGTTATCGGGGGAGTTTCACTTGCAGCTAGCCGAGATGGCGGGAAATGCACCGCTGGCGCATTTCCTTGGCAGCCTGGTGCCGCTGACTTCACTGGCGATTGCGCGATCCGGCGAGAGAACGCGCAACTGTTGCGTGTGGCAGGAACATCTGGCCATTGTCGATGCGGTTGAGCGCGGGGATGCGGCGACGGCGGTCATGTTGATGAGCCGGCACTCGGATCATCTTGAGCAAACATTGCTGAACTCTGGTTATGTCACCAGCCTGGACTGTCGTGTTGCCGGTTAAATGGCTATCGCGGGCAAGCCCGCTCCCACAGGTTTAGCGTTGACTTTGTGGGAGCGGGCTTGCCCGCGATGGCGTCAACACTGACGCTACAGATGTTTCAAGCTGCCGCAACCCGCGCAAACCCCTCGCGAATCTTCTCTTGCGGCAAATCGTCGGCAATGAACACGATGACGCTTTCCCGCGTCTCGTCGTCCGCCCACTCCGTATCCCAGTCGAATCCGTACAACTTCAAGACACCCTGAAACACCATGCGCCGCGGTTCGCCGAGAATGTTCAAAACGCCTTTATAGCGCAGCAATTGCTTGCCATGGTCTTCCAGTAGTTCGTTCATGAACTCACTGAGTTTGTCGATATCCAGCGGCTTGTCGGTGCGCAGCACCAGACTGGAAATGCGGTCGATGGAGGGAGCCTTGCTCACCGGGCGCAAACTCACGCCGCCACCGAGGTCGGCATTGAGGTTGAAGCCACGCACGTCGAGCAGTTCAGCCAGGTCGATCTTGCCATGGTCGACCACGCGTATCGGCGCGCGGCGGTTGATGCGGGTCAGGCGCTCGCTGAGGGCGGTGAAGGTCGGCTCATCCACCAGATCGCATTTGCTCACCAGCAATCGGTCGGCGAAGCCGATCTGCGCCTGGGCGATGGTCTGGGTCAGGTGCAGCTCGGCGTGGGCCGCGTCCACCAGAGTGATGATGCCGTCGAGGATATAGCGCTCGCGCAACTCTTCGTCGATGAAGAAGGTTTGCGCTACCGGTGCCGGATCGGCCAGACCGGTGCATTCGATCACCAGACGGTCGAAGGCGATTTCGCCGCTGTCCAGGCGCTCCAGCAACAGGTACAACGCCTTGGTCAGGTCAGTGTGGATGGTGCAGCAGACGCAGCCGTTGGACAGCGTCATCACTTGCACCGGCTCGTCGCCCAACAGCTGGGTGTCGATGCCGGCGTCACTGAATTCATTTTCGATCACGGCGATTTTCAGGCCATGCTCGGCTTTGAGCAGGTGGCGCAACAACGTGGTCTTGCCGGCGCCTAGAAAGCCGCTGAGGATTGTTACTGGAATGGGAGAGGACAAACGGGTTCTCCTGTTTCACAACGTTAAAAAACAACACAAAACTAATGTGGGAGCGGGCTTGCTCGCGAAGAGGTCGTGTCAGTCGACATTAATGTTGAATGGCACACCGCTTTCGCGGGCAGGCCCGCTCCCACAGGGATTGCATCAACCCGGCTGTCGGATCAACAGCACTTCGGTCCACCCTTGCCACCGTAACGAGCCTCTTGGCGTTCCCGAAAGAACGCCTCGTAGCTCATCACCGGTTTATCCGGGTGTTTGGTGTGCATATGCTCGACGTAGTTGTCGTAGTCGGGCATGCCGACCATCAGGCGCGCGGCCTGACCGAGGTATTTACCGAGGCGACTCAGGTCATTGAACATGGTGCAATCCTCAGGTTACGCATCCGGCTGAGCCTGGAACGGCGACTCTTTATCCGTGCGTTCTTTGGTGCCCCAGGCGGCGATACCGACCTTGAGCGCATAGAACAGGATGCTGAACACCACGAACAGGAACAGCGCGGTCAGCGTTGCGTTGGTGTAGGCGTTGTAGATTACATGCTGCATCTGCTCGATGCTCTTGGCCGGCGCGAGGATCTGACCACCGGCCAGGGCATCGCTGTACTTCTTGGCCAGCGACAGGAAGCCGATCGCCGGGTTGGCGTCGAACAGCTTGATGAAGCCTGCGGTGGTGGTGCAGATCAGCAACCAAACGGCGGGCAGCATGGTGACCCAGATGTAGCGCTGGCGCTTCATTTTGATCAGCACAACGGTCGCCAGCATCAGCGCGATTCCGGCCAGCATCTGGTTGGAGATACCGAACAGCGGCCACAAGGTGTTGATCCCGCCCAATGGGTCGATCACGCCCTGGTACAGCAAATAGCCCCACATCGCCACGCAACCGGCGGTGGCGATCAGGTTGGCGGTCCAGGACTCGGTGCGTCTCAGCGCCGGTACGAAGGAGCCGAGCAAATCCTGCAGCATGAAACGCCCGGCACGGGTACCGGCGTCGACCGCGGTCAGGATGAACAGTGCTTCGAACAGGATCGCGAAGTGGTACCAGAACGCCATGGTGTTTTCGCCCGGCAGCACACTGTGCAGGATCTGCGCGATACCGACCGCCAGGGTCGGTGCGCCACCGGCACGGGCCAGGACAGTGGTTTCACCGATGTCCTTGGCCACCGCTTGCAACGCTTCCGGCGTGATGGCAAAGCCCCAGTTGCTGACCGCTGTCGCTACCGCCACCACGTCACCGCCGACGACCGCCGCCGGGCTGTTCATGGCGAAGTACACGCCAGGCTCGATCACCGAAGCGGCCACCATCGCCATGATTGCCACGAAGGATTCCATCAACATGCCGCCGTAACCGATGTAACGGGCGTTAACCTCGTTATCCAGCAGCTTCGGTGTAGTGCCGGAAGCAATCAGCGCATGGAAACCCGAGACCGCGCCACAGGCAATGGTGATGAACAGGAACGGAAACAACCCGCCCTTCCACACCGGCCCGGTGCCGTCAATGAACTGGGTCAATGCCGGCATTTTCAGCACGGGCATGGTGATCAGAATACCGATCGCCAGGGCGACGATGGTGCCGATCTTGAGGAAGGTGGACAGGTAATCGCGAGGCGCCAGGATCAGCCACACCGGCAACACCGCCGCCACGAAACCGTAGCCGATCAGCATCCAGGTGATCTGGACCCCGGTAAAACTGAACGCCTTGGCCCACACCGGGTCAGCGGCAATCTGCCCGCCCAGCCAGATCGAACCCAGCAGCAACGCCACGCCGATCACCGAGATTTCACCGATGCGGCCCGGGCGGATGTAGCGCATGTAGACGCCCATGAACATCGCGATCGGGATGGTCGCCATCACGGTAAAGATGCCCCACGGGCTTTCGGCCAGGGCCTTGACCACGATCAGCGCCAGCACCGCGAGGATGATGATCATGATCAGGAAGCAGCCGAACAGCGCGATGGTCCCGGGGATGCGGCCCATTTCTTCACGCACCATGTCGCCCAGGGAGCGACCGTTGCGGCGGGTGGACATGAACAGGACCATGAAGTCCTGAACCGCACCGGCCAGCACCACGCCGGCAATCAGCCACAGCGTGCCGGGCAAGTAGCCCATCTGCGCCGCCAAGACCGGACCGACCAGCGGCCCCGCGCCGGCGATGGCCGCGAAGTGGTGACCGAAAAGAATATGTTTGTTGGTCGGCACATAGTCCAGACCATCATTGTTGAGCACAGCGGGGGTAGCCCGACGCGAGTCGAGTTGCATCACATTGTTAGCAATGAACAGGCTGTAATAACGATACGCAACCAGATAAATGGCCACGGCGGCGACCACGATCCACAAGGCGTTGATCGCCTCGCCTCGGCGCAATGCCACTACGCCCAGGGCACACGCACCTACGACTGCCAGCAGCAGCCAGGGTAAGTGGCGTAGCGGGCTATTATTATTTTTCATTTTATGATTCCAGCCAGAGTGGACAAGAAAAGACATCCATTCGAGTTTAGCGCTACTGGCCTCAAAGGCCACCCCCTAACATTGGTCTGGATAAGGTCTTGCACGGCGGTCATGGCAGCGGATGCCAAGCCCGGTCTATAGTCAGTGCACCAAGCAGAGAGGTCAGGCCATGAGCGAACAGCATTCCGACCGCCGCCGTTTCAAGCGCATTACCTTCAATGCGCAGACAGAACTGAGCCAAAATGGGCAACGTTGGCCAGTGCAATTGCTTGACCTGTCGCTCAAGGGCATGCTGATCCAGCGTCCCGAGCCCTGGTTGGGCGATGCCAGCCAGCCTTTCTCAGCCGATATCCATTTGAACCCCGAGACCGAGATCAGAATGGATGTGCTGTTGGCCCACAATGATTATGGCCAGCTGGGTTTTGTCTGCCAGCATATCGGGCTGGACTCGATCGAACACCTGAGACGGTTGATCGAACTGAACCTCGGTGATCCCGAGGAACTGGAGCGGGAATTGGGGGCGTTGATCGATACCTGACGACCCGGCACCATTCCAATGAGGGAGCGGGCTTGCTCGCGAAGGCGGCTCAACATTCAATATCAATGCTGATTGTCAGACCGCTTTCGCGAGCAAGCCCGCTCCCACAGGGAATGTGCAAGCATTGAAAACTACTCAAACAGTGCGTCGAGGGCCTGTTCAAGACGCGTCACGGCAATAATCTGCAACCCTGGCGGTGCCTCTTTCGGTGCGTTGCCCTTGGGTACGATGGCGCGTTTGAAGCCGTGTTTGGCGGCTTCTTTCAAGCGTTCCTGGCCACTCGGTACCGGGCGCACTTCACCCGACAACCCGACTTCACCAAACACCAGCAGATCGTGCGGCAGCGGCCGATTGCGCAAACTGGACATGACCGCCGCCATCAAGGCCAGGTCGGACGCTGTTTCCAGCACCTTCACTCCGCCAACTACGTTGAGGAACACATCCTGATCGTGGGTCGGGATACCGCCGTGGCGGTGCAGAACCGCCAACAACATGGCCAGGCGATTCTGATCCAGACCGAGCGTCACCCGGCGCGGGTTGGCCAGATGACTGTCATCCACCAACGCCTGGACTTCCACCAGCATCGGCCGGGTGCCTTCCCATGTGGCCATGACCACGCTGCCCGGGACTTCTTCCTGAGCGCGGGTGAGGAAAATCGCCGAGGGGTTGGAGACTTCTTTCAGGCCCTTGTCGGTCATGCCGAACACACCCAACTCATTCACCGCGCCGAAACGATTTTTCACCGCCCGCAGAAGGCGCAGGCGTCCATCGGACTCACCTTCGAAATACAGAACGGTGTCGACCATGTGTTCCAGCACTCGAGGGCCGGCCAACGCGCCCTCTTTGGTGACATGGCCCACGAGAAAAATCGCCGTGCCACTTTGCTTGGCATAGCGCACCAGCAATGCCGCGCTTTCGCGTACCTGGGAAACGCCCCCCGGCGCCGATTGCAGTTGCTCGGTGAAGATCGTCTGAATCGAGTCGATCACCATCACCTTGGGTTTTTCCTGCCGGGCGGTGGCGATGATGGTTTCGATGCAGGTTTCGGTCATCACCCGCAGTTGATCCTGCGGCAAGCCCAGGCGCCGGGCACGCATGGCCACTTGTTGCTGGGATTCTTCGCCAGTGACATACAGCGCCGGCATGCTCTTGGCGAGGTTGCACAAGGTTTGCAACAGAATGGTCGACTTGCCGATGCCGGGATCCCCCCCGATCAACACCACCGAGCCATCCACCAGGCCGCCGCCCAGCACGCGATCCAGCTCGCCGGACGCCGTGGAGAAACGTGGAATCTCTTCGACACTGACTTCGGCCAGGGTCTTGATCTGCGCCTGCTGGCCGGTCCAACCGGTGCGACCGCTGGGGGCCGCGGCGCCGCCACTCTCCACCATGGTTTCGGTCAGCGTGTTCCAGGCCCCGCATTCGCCGCACTGGCCGGCCCACTTGGGGAAGGTTGAGCCACACTCGGTGCAGCCGTACATGCGCTTGGCCTTGGCCATCTGAACTCCCGGCAAAAACCGCGATGATAGCTCAGCTGACGCGGATCAGCGCGGCACCGCCGTACGGATTTCACCGCTGGCCAGACGCGCGGCACTGTTACCCAGCGGATCTTCGGCATTCATGTCCGCCCCCTTGGCCTTGAGTGCGTCAAGCAACTCGACGCGCTTGAACAACCCGGCATACATTGCGGCAGTCTGCCCCGCGCCGTTGCGTTGGTCGGGGCTGCAATTGGCAGCCAGCAGGGTTCGGGCGATCTGCACTTCGCCCTTGAAAATCGCGCCCATCAATGCCGTGTTGCCGCGTTGATCCTGAGCGCAGGCGTCCGCACCGGCAGCGAGCAAACGCTCCACGGCGGCTCCCTGACCGTGATAAGCGGCCAGAATCAGCGCGGTGTAACCCTTGCTGTCCCGGGTGTCGAGGGAATAACCGGCCTCGATGAAAGTTTCGAGCATGGGCACATCACCGCGTCGGGCGGCATCGAAATAGTAATCCTGTAGTTGGGCTTTCAGCGCTTCGGGGTCCTTCGAGACTTGCTCGTCAGGCCCGGCGAGCACGCCGAATGACACACACGCCAGAAACAGAGACAGATAAAAACGCATGGCGGAGCTCCTTGATCAGACGGGACCTCGTACGAGGTCCCGCTTCAGGCAGATGGATCAGTCGACCAGTTTGGCCGCCAGAGCCTTGACCCGAGTCAGATCCCCCTTGGCCACCTTGGTCACCCCGGTCCCGTATTCCGGGTCGGCTTTATAAAGGAAGGACAGGATGATGTGCTTGCTCTCATCATCGGTGGTGGCCAGCGAGCCGCCAAAGCTGTCGATCAGATCCTGACGCTCCTTCTGGTTGAACGAACGGTACAGATCGCCAGCCTGCTTGAAGTTCTGCTCACGTTGAATCTTCGCCTGCTGCGTGCTGCCCGCCAGGGTCGACTGGCTGTAACGCGCGGTTTGCGGCTCCTCGCGGGGCAGCAGACGGCTCGGCTGGTAATTCACGCCCGTGCTGCTGGCGCCGATGTTCATTGCACCATCCTGATTACCGTTGTTCACGGCGACTTTCGGTGCGTTGATCGGCAACTGCAGTGCGTTGGCTCCCAGGCGATACAGTTGGGTATCGGCATACGAAAACACTCGCCCTTGTAATAAGCGATCTTCCGAAGGTTCGATGCCAGGAACCAAGTTGGCCGGAGCCATCGCCACCTGTTCGGTTTCCTGGAATACATTTGCCGGGTTACGGTTCAACACCATTTGTCCAACTTTTCGTTCAGGTATGCCGGGCCAGATCTTGGTCGCGTCCAATGGATCGAAATCAAACTTGGACAAGTCTTGAGGATTTAGCACCTGAACGTACAAGTCCCACTTCGGGAAATCCCCCTTGTTAATATGGGCGACCAAGTCATTAGTCATATGACTGTAGTCTTTACCCTGAACACTGGTAACTTCCTCGGGATCGAGATTTTTTATCCCCTGCAAACTTTTCCAGTGAAACTTTACATAGTGAACATCGCCTTTGGCATTAACCAACTTGTAGGCATGTACACCATTGCCGTCCATCTCCCGATAACTGGCCGGGGTGCCGGAGTTGGAATACAACTCGGTCAAGGTGCGTGTGGCTTCCGGAACATGAGAGAAGAAATCGAAACGACGGGAGTCATCGTCAAGATTGGTGCGTGGGTCCGGCTTGAACGCATGGACCATGTCCGGAAACTTGATGGCATCCCGGATGAAAAAGGTCGGGAAATTGTTGCCGACCAGGTCCCAGTTACCGTCTGCGGTATAGAACTTGGTGGCGAACCCCCGCGGGTCACGCAGGGTTTCCGGCGAATGGTTGCCATGGACCACCGCGGAGAAACGCACAAACACCGGCGTGCTCTGGCCACCGGCGAATACCTTGGCCTTGGTCAGGTCACTGAGATCGTCGGTCACGGTGAACGTGCCATGGGCGCCAGTACCACGGGCGTGCACCACACGTTCGGGAATGCGTTCACGGTCGAAACGCTGGAGTTTCTGAATCAGCTGTACGTCTTGCAACAGCACCGGCCCGGTCGCACCGGCGGTCTGCGAGTTCTGGTTGTCGCCGACGGCGGCACCGTTATCACGAGTCAAGGTCGCCGCGTTGACGGAGAAGGACAGCAGGCTGGCGGTCAGAACGCCAAACGTACGACGGAGGGGAAAAGCCCCGAGGCCAAGGGGAGTTGTCATGGAAGTTTCCTCTGATTTTATAAAGCGCATCCAGGTGCGCTCCACAGAGGCTAGTGACCCAAAGGCCAAAACATAAATAGAAATCCCACACCGGGGCGATAGAGAAAAAGGTCTGGAAAGCCCGGTCTAGAGCGGGTACCGCGCGCGACTGGTGGCACATTGCAAACTAATTGCCGGAAAATGTGTCAATACGCCCGAGCATTGTAAGACGGTGTTACGAGCGGGAGCCGTTTGGCTGATTTACACTGCGTTCACCAACCTCATCTGTAACAAGGAAATAACCTATGGGCGTGATAAGTGAGTTCAAGGCCTTCGCGGTCAAAGGTAATGTGGTCGACATGGCGGTGGGTATTATCATCGGCGCTGCCTTCGGCAAAATCGTTACGTCATTTGTCGGCGACGTGGTGATGCCACCCATCGGACTGCTGATCGGTGGGGTGGACTTCAGTGACCTGGCCATTACGCTCAAGGCTGCCAACGGTGATGTCCCGGCGGTGATGCTGGCCTACGGCAAGTTCATCCAGAGCATGATCGACTTCATCATTGTCGCCTTCGCGATCTTCATGGGCGTCAAGGCCATCAACCGCCTGAAGCGCGAAGAGGCCGTTGCGCCAACCCTGCCGCCGGTTCCGACCAGAGAAGAAGAGCTGCTGAGCGAGATCCGCGATCTGCTCAAGGCTCAGAACAATCAGCCCTGATAGTTGATTACCCACAAACGGCGCCTTCGGGCGCCGTTTGTTTACCAGTAGTTTTCCACTGCCACTTGGCCAGGTCGACGACTGAGGCTCAAGTGCATGTCCCGCTGTTTGAGCAGCTTGCGCGTATCATCGATCATCTGTGGGTTACCGCAGAGCATCACCCGCGAATGCTCGGCCGTCAGCGCTACACCAGCGCTCCGTTCCAGTTCGCCACTTTCTATGAGCCTCGTGATCCGCCCATTCAAACTCCCCGGATGCTGCTCGCGGGTAATGGTGGAGATGAATTGCAGTTTGTGCGCGTATTCGGCCAGATAGTCCCGTTGCGCCAGCCCCGCAATCAACGCCTGGTACGCCAGCTCCCGCGCTTCGCGCACGCTATAGACCAGAATGATTCGTTCGAATTTTTCCCAGACTTCAAAGTCCTGAAGGATCGACAGAAACGGAGCCACGCCCGTGCCTGTGGATAACAACCAGAGGTCGCGGCCATCGACGAAGCGATCCAGCGTCAGATAGCCAAAGGCCTGCCGGTCGACCAGCAGTGTATCGCCCACTTCCAGCTGACTCAGCTCACTGGTGAACTCCCCTCCAGGCACAACAATGGAGAAGAATTCAAGGAACTCGTCATAGGGCGACGAGACCATGGAATAAGCCCGCCATACCGTGCTGCCGTCTGCCTTGGTGACACCCAGCCGGGCGAACTGCCCCGCTCGGAAACGAAAACCCGCATCCCTGGTGGTGCGCAGGGTGAACAGGTTTGGAGTCAAAGACTGGACCTCAAGCAAGGTCTGACGAGTGAATTTTTCAACACTGGCAGTCATGGGCCGCTCCGATCAACAGATGACACCAGTGTCCCCCAAAGCAGACGGCCTAAACACCGATGGTTTGTAGTGTTATTCGGGCAGAGACTTGGGCAGTGCAATAAAGAACTAATACCTGAATGTTGATTTTGTATAACCCTAAAACAACGCTAAGAACCAGTTATGCAGATACGGTTTTTTTCAAGAGCAAAAAAGTTCAGCATGTTTGTAAGAACTCTCCTACACTCTGGGACGTGCCGGATTTTGGATCCAATCAGCACCCTCATGAAAGCCCCTCACGGAGTCATCCCATGAAAGTGTGGAAGGAGTCACAGTTAACGCAACTTTCTTATGCTCGGAAAATCGACACTGCCTACGAGTTATCTCTCAATTTCGTTAAAAACCTGGGCTTTAATTTCTGTGCATTTTCAATAACTTCCCAAGCGAGAGGAGTACACAGTCGTCCAATCAATCTGAATAACTACCCCGCCGAATGGAACATGAAATATGAACAAGAGCATTTCAATGAAGTCGACCCGATACTAGCCCATTGCAATCAATCTGAATTGCCAATTCTTTGGAGGAAAGAGGTCTACTCAAAGGCACCGACGCTGTGGGAAGCACAAAAAAATCTGGGTTTACAGTATGGCTGGTCTCAATCCGTTCATGATCGGAACGGGCTTTGCAGCATGCTGAGCCTGGCCAGAAGCCACTGCCCGATTACTACAGAGGATCTGTATAAAAACCTGGGTTACGCCATGTTCATCAGCCGTCACCTGCACGAGCTTGTCGCAAAAGATCTGCCTGCATGTGCGCGGAAACCGAACACGCATCTGTCATGCCGAGAAATCGAGGTGCTGAAATATTCAGCCGATGGCAAAACAGCCGACGAGATCGCGATCATCCTCAGCCTGAGTACAAGCACGGTACAGTTCCATATCCGGGGTGCCATCCGCAAACTCGGCGTCAACAACAAAATTGCCGCCGTGATCAGGGCAGCGAGAGAGGGCGTCATCTGAAACCGTTCGAATCAGGTAATCCCTGCAAGTAATCCAGAGCAAAAAAACGTACCATCTGCGCTCCATCCCGAGTGATGTCGTGTGAAGCGTCCACGACGCAGTCCGCTCGGATGGCTCCGCCCGCTACAACGTCCGGCGGCCACTCGTTGATTATCTCCGCTGACTACCCAGAGCCCTCCGCCTCATGCCTCTGCTCGAAACTCCCTTCGCCCAACTCGACCTGATCCGCCAGCCAGAACAGCAGAACGAACCGCTGCAAGCATTTGATGCCGCGGACGAATACCTGCTCAACCATCTGGCCGGACAACAACCGGCTGCGGATACCCGCGTGCTGGTGCTCAACGACAGCTTCGGCGCGCTGGCCGCCAGCCTGGTGGGCAAGGTCCGGGTGACCAGCAGCGGCGATTCGTTTCTGGCCTTTCAGGGGTTGGAAAAAAACCTGATACGCAACGGCCAGGCGTTTGATGCAGTGCCGAGGGTGCCTGCCAGCGAAGCCGTCGTCGGGCCGTTCGACCGGGTATTGATCCGGGTACCGAAAACCCTGGCCTTGCTGGAAGAACAACTGATCCGGCTACAGGGTCAACTGGCTCCCGACGCTCAGGTGATCGCTGGCGCGATGGTGAAACATCTGCCACGCGCCGCGGGCGATCTGCTCGAGCGCTACATCGGCCCGGTGCAAGCCTCGCTGGCCGTGAAGAAGGCTCGGCTGCTGATCGCTATACCTGAAGCCAAAGCACCCGCTGTCTCTCCCTACCCGACCCGCTATCGACTCGACGAACCTGCCATCGAGTTGCTCAATCATGCCAATGTGTTCTGCCGCGAAGGGCTGGATATCGGCACGCGGGCCTTTCTGCCGCACTTGCCGAAAAACCTCGGTGCAGCGCGGGTCGCCGATCTGGGGTGTGGCAATGGCGTGTTGGCGATCGCCAGTGCCCTGCAGAACCCTGAGGCCCACTACACGCTAGTGGACGAATCGTTCATGGCCGTGCAATCGGCTACGGAAAACTGGCGCGCGGCGCTGGGTGATCGTGACGTGATCGTGCGCGCCGGCGATGGGCTGGCAGGGCAAGAACCCCAATCCCTGGACGTGGTGCTGTGCAATCCGCCGTTTCACCAACAGCAAGTGGTCGGCGATTTCCTGGCCTGGCGGATGTTTCAACAGGCGCGCGAAGCGCTGGTGGTGGGCGGTGCGCTGTACATCGTCGGCAACCGTCATCTGGGTTATCACAGCAAGCTTGCACGGTTGTTCCGCGGCGTCGAGCAAGTAGCCGCCACCCCCAAATTCGTCATTCTCAAAGCACGTAAATAGAGAGCGAAAAAAAACCCTCCATCGGAGGGTTATAAATCCGTGCCGCAAGGCAACGGGATGGGAATTTCAGTGGGTGCTCAAACCGGCGGCATTCATGAACATGCGCATCAGCGTGGCCACGATGA
Source organism: Pseudomonas sp. FP1742 (assembly GCF_030687145.1). Lineage (NCBI taxonomy): Bacteria > Pseudomonadati > Pseudomonadota > Gammaproteobacteria > Pseudomonadales > Pseudomonadaceae > Pseudomonas > Pseudomonas sp. FP1742. The sequence continues at coordinate 5,767,432 of NZ_CP117460.1, forward strand.
ACAGTGCCCCAACGCTGCCGGCCCAGATCAACGCCAGCCAGCCGAGTCGCTGCCAGAGCGGCTTTTTCTCGGCTGCTTCGATTTCCTGCAAATCAGGTTTGCCAGTCATCATCGGGTCCTCCTATGGGCTAGTGGTAACCATCTTCGTGGGTGACCTTGCCGCGGAACACGTAGTAGCTCCAGAAGGTGTAACCCAGGATAAACGGGATGATGAACAGCGTGCCCACCAGCATGAAGCCCTGGCTTTGCGGCGGTGCGGCAGCGTCCCAGATCGAGATCGACGGCGGCACGATGTTCGGCCACAGGCTGATACCCAGGCCGCTATAGCCGAGGAAGATCAGCACCAGGGTCAGCAGGAATGGCGTGTAGTGCGCATTGCGGGCCACCGCGCGAATCAGACCGTACAGGGTCACCAGCACTAGAATCGGCACCGGCAGGAACCAGAACAGGTTCGGCAGGGTGAACCAGCGTGCGGCGATCTCGGCGTGGGCCAACGGCGTCCAGATGCTGACGATGCCAATCACCGCCAGCAACACGAAGGCCAATGGTCGCGCCAGATCATGCATCTGTTCCTGCAGCTTGCCTTCGGTTTTCATGATCAGCCAAGTGCAACCGAGCAACGCATAAGCCACCACCAGCGCCGCGCCACAGAACATTGTGAACGGCGTCAGCCAGTCGAGCGAACCACCGGCAAACTGACGATTGACCACCGGCAGCCCATCGATGAACGCACCCAACGCCACGCCCTGGAAGAAGGTGGCGGCGATCGAGCCACCAATGAATGCCTTGTCCCACAGATGGCGCTTGGCGTCCTTGGCCTTGAAGCGAAACTCAAAGGCCACGCCACGGAAAATCAGCCCGATCAACATGAAAATCAGCGGCAGGTATAACGCCGAGAGCACCACCGAATAGGCCAGCGGGAAGGCGCCGAACAAAGCCGCGCCCCCCAGTACCAGCCAGGTTTCGTTGCCGTCCCAGACCGGGGCGACGGTGTTCATCATCACGTCACGGTCGGTCTTGCCCTTGATGAACGGGAAAAGAATCCCGATCCCCAGGTCGAAGCCGTCCATGACCACGTACATCATGATGCCGAAGATGATGATCACGGCCCAGATCAGCGGAAGATCAATACCCATGATTCAAATCTCCTTGGTCAGGCTGTGGTTGTGATCGCCGTCACCGTTGTCGTCGGCGGCGGACAGCGGACGGGCCGGCGTGCGCTTCTGGCCAGGACCGCCTTCGTTGGTTTCCTTGCCTTCGTCGATCTTCGGCCCTTTGCGCACCAGGCGCATCATGTAACCAAGACCGGCACCGAACAGCGCGAAATACACCACAACGAACATGATCAAGGTGATGCTCATCTGCACGAAGCTGTGCCCGGAGGACGCATCCGCCGTGCGCATCAAGCCGTAGACCACCCACGGTTGACGGCCGATTTCAGTGGTGAACCAGCCGGCGAGAATCGCAATCAGCCCGGATGGGCCCATCCACAGTGCCAGGTACAGGAACGGACGCGAGGTATACAGCGTGTCGCGCTTGCGCAGCCACAGACTCCACAAACCGGTGAAGATCATCAGGAAACCCAGGCCGACCATGACCCGGAACGACCAGAACACGATGGTCGAATTCGGCCGGTCTTCAGGCGGGAACTCCTTGAGCGCCGGCACTTGTTTGTCCAAGGTGTGAGTCAGGATCAGGCTACCCAGGTACGGAATCTCGACCGCGAATTTGGTCTTTTCGGCTTTCATGTCCGGCCAGCCGAACAGGATCAGCGGGGTCGGTTCATTGCCGACATTTTCCCAGTGACCTTCAATCGCAGCGATTTTCGCCGGCTGATGCTTGAGGGTATTGAGGCCGTGGAAGTCGCCGATGACCGCCTGAATCGGCGCCACGATCAACGCCATCCACATGGCCATCGAGAGCATGGTGCGGATCGCCGGGTTGTCCTTGCCGCGCAGCAAGTGCCAGGCCGCCGACGAACCGACGAAGAAAGCGGTAGCGACGAACGCCGCCGTGGCCATGTGCATCAGGCGGTAGGGAAACGACGGGTTGAAAATCACCGCCAGCCAGTCCACCGGAATGACTTGCCCGTTGACGATTTCGTAGCCCTGCGGGGTCTGCATCCAGCTGTTGGAGGCCAGAATCCAGAAGGTCGAGATCAGGGTACCGATGGCGACCATGACCGTGGCGAAGAAGTGCAGCTTGCGCCCGACCCTGTTCCAGCCGAACAGCATGACGCCGAGGAAACCGGCTTCGAGGAAGAATGCGGTGAGTACTTCGTAGGTCAGCAACGGCCCGGTCACGGAGCCGGCGAAATCCGAGAAGCGGCTCCAGTTGGTGCCGAACTGATAGGCCATGACCAAGCCGGAAACCACACCCATGCCGAAGTTGACGGCAAAGATTTTTGACCAGAAATGGTACAGATCGCGGTAAGTGTCGTTGTGCGTCTTCAGCCACAGGCCTTCGAGCACTGCCAGGTAACTCGCCAGGCCAATGGTGATGGCCGGGAACAGGATGTGGAATGAAATGGTAAACGCAAACTGAATCCGGGCGAGATCAAGTGCCTCCAAACCGAACATAAGTCTTCCTCTGTCAGGTAATACCGGCTGAAGGCTTGCGGCCTACACCCACTGCCCCCACGGATATGGAGTGTGGCGAACTTGAATTCGTTCTTTTTCTACCATCATCACAACGTAGGGAATCTGGCCATCTGGCCTCCGGATCATTTCCACGAAGGGTCTTGATCTGGATCAAGCAACGTTGAAAGAGTAGTCGCATTTTTGCCGATGGACGGTGTGGTCTATTGCCGCGTGACAGGTTGCCTCACGGGTTTGGTCATGCGTTGCAATGCATACCCTGTGGCGAGGGAGCTTGCTCCCTCGCCACAGGGTATTTGTATGTTTTGAGGGATCGGTGTCTAGCTAACTAAATTTTCCGTGCTCGCAACTCCTGGTTACAGGTTGGTGATAATCTCACCCTTCCCCTCACCCAGACTTGCCTTCAGATGCCCAGCCAAGCGCCCCTGCTGTTACGTCATCACCGCCCCTTTATCGCCTTCTGGCTGGCTCGGGTATTTACCGCCAGCGGTTTTCAAATGCTGACCGTGGCCATCGGCTGGAATCTGTATCAACTGACCGGTAATGTGCTCGATCTGGGTCTGGTAGGTCTGGTGGAATTTGCCCCGCGGGTGTTGTTCATGCTGCACACCGGACATGTGGCGGATCGCTATGACCGGCGCAAGGTCGCGGCGATCTGTCAGTCCGTGCAAGCGCTGATCGCCCTGTCGCTGGCCATCGGCAGCGCGACTGACCATGTCACCCGGGAGATGATCTTCATCCTCGCATTCCTGCTCGGCGCCGCCCGCTCCTTCGAGATGCCAACCACCCAGGCCTTGCTGCCGAGCATCGTGCCCAGTGCTCTATTCCCGCGCGCGGTTGCTGCCGCGCAATCTGCGCAGCAATCGGCCACCATCGGTGCCCCGGCGCTGGGCGGTTTGCTTTACGCCTTCGGCAGTGTCTGGGTGTATGGCCCGACGGTGATTCTCTACCTCATCGCCTGTGCGCTGATGCTTAACCTACCGGCCCGGCAGACACCGTTGAACAAGGGCAAGGCAACCCTCGATTCGCTGCTGGCGGGCATTCGCTTCATTCGCAGCCGTCCGGATATTCTCGGGGCGATTTCCCTGGATCTGTTTGCCGTCTTGCTGGGTGGCGCGACTGCGCTGCTGCCGGTGTTCGCCAAAGATATTCTGCTGACCGGCCCTTGGGGTCTGGGCCTGCTGCGTTCGGCCCCGGCGGTGGGTGCATTGCTGATGTCGCTGTTTCTGGCGCGATATGCCGTGGAACGCAACGTCGGACGGGTGATGTTTACCGCCGTGGGTGTATTCGGCGTCGCGACGATCGCTTTCGGCCTGTCGACTTCGTTCTGGTTCTCTCTCGCTGTGTTGGTGGTTTTAGGCGCGGCAGACATGATCAGCATGGTGATCCGCGCCTCGTTCGTGCAGCTGGAAACCCCGGACGAGATGCGCGGCCGGGTCAGTGCCGTGAATGGCTTGTTTATCGGTGCTTCGAATCAGCTCGGCGAATTCGAGTCTGGCTTGACGGCCCACTGGTTCGGCACCGTACCGGCCGTGGTGATGGGCGGCATCGGCACTCTGATGGTGACCGGGGCCTGGGTCAAACTGTTCCCGACCCTGGCCAACCGCGACCGTATGCATGTACCGGTACCGGTGGAAGAAGTCAGGGCCTGAAGCTGATCAGGGGGACAGGAATGTCCCACACCTGCATCCAAAAAAGGCCGGCAATCAGCACCAAGCATAAATTCTCCGACCAAGTGCAATACATAGATAGTGCATCAAGTGTAATGTATCGCCTTACACTCTGAGCATGATCAAATCCTTTCAGCACAAAGGCCTTCGTGGCTTCTACGAAACCGGTTCGACTCGTGGGATTCGAGCAGATCATGCGAAGCGTCTGGCTCGCATGCTGCAGTTTATGGATCGCGCAGCGACTCCCGACGACCTCGACCTTCCGGGGTGGCGATTACATCCGCTCAAGGGCGATCTGGTCGAATATTGGTCACTCAGTGTTTCGGGGAACTGGCGGGTTATTTTTCGTTTTATTGGTTCGGATATCGAACTGGTCGACTATCTGGACTATCACTGACAGGAGGCAGGACCATGCCCATGCACAACCCGCCACACCCTGGCGAAACACTTTTGATGGATGTATTGCCCGAGCTTGGCATCAGCGTCACCGAACTGGCCCGACACCTTGGATTCGCCCGCCCGCATCTTTCGCGAGTGCTGCACGGCCATGCGCCCATCAGTCCGGATCTGGCGGTACGCCTGGAGCGGGCTGGAATCGGTAAGGCTCGTATGTGGTTAGGCGTTCAGACCGACTACGATCTCTGGCAGGCGGAGCAGCGTGAGCAACCGCTCATCGAGCCGATTGCTGTCCACGCCTGATATTTCTAAACAAGCAATTCCCCCGCCACCGCCGACCGCGTGGCTTTGCCGCAGAGTTGCTCCACCAGCGTCAGCGCAAACTCCAGCGCGGCGCCCGAACCCTGGGCGGTGATGCAGTTGCCATCGACCACCACCGGTTGATCGACGAAGTTGCAACCCGACAATTGATGGCTGACGGAAGGCAGGCACGTCATGCGCCGCTGACGCAGCACGCCAAAAGTCTGCAGCGCCAGCGCCGGCGCTTCGGCAATGCCGGCGAACAAGCGTCCGGCGGCGACCTGGTCCTTGATCAATTGTTGCAGGGGTTGGTGAGCCGCCAAATGCTGCGCCCCTACGGCGCCGCCGGGCAAAACGATCAAGTCGAAGGGTTGGGCCAGCAAATCGACCAGCATCGCATCGGCGGTCAGGCGGGTGCCGCGCGAGCAGGTCAGCATGCGCCGCGACTCGATGCTGGCCACCACCACTTCAACCTTGGCGCGGCGCAGCACATCGATCAGGGTCACGGTTTGCAGATCGTCGATGCCCTCGGCGAGGGTAATCAGGGCTCTAAAGGTCATGGGCGCGGTCCAGAGAATGATCTTTAAAGCGTAGTCAGCTTTCCTGACCCTTGTTCGAGCCTGGCCGTTACTTGATGTAAAGCTGCGTCGACAGCGTGTTGCCCGGCGCGTTGATCGAGGTGTTGCTGAACGTGAAGATGCCGTCCTGCTTGCCTGCCAGGTCGAAGATGTACAGATAGCCGACAGTTTTTTTCCCGACTGAGCACTCGGTCAGGTTGCCGTTATCAAAAGCACAGACTGGGGTCCGGGTGCCATCCACCTCGAAACCGTCCAGGGCAACATGGGCTTCGCGACCGTAGCCGACTTCCAGCACGTATACCTTGATGTTCGGCCCCTTGTGGTCGCAACGGGTCTGCTCCTGCTTGTCCGCAATATCTTCAAAGCCACAGCTGGGTGATTCGACCTTGAGCACCTTGACCTGGCTCAACGGTGGCGCCGTCGCTGCCGAGGCGGTTTGGGCGCCCAGGAACAACGCGATCACTATTGCGGATGCGGCAACCGCACGCGTCTTCATACCCTTCATATTCACCCTCCCCTCTCCCCCCAAAAAACAGCGCGCAGTATGGCGCAGTTCCCTTTTGGGCAAAACATCGACGACGATCACAGCCATAAGCAGCCATAACCCTACGCTGCTGGTATGATGCGCGGCTTTTTCCGACCCACAGAAAATTCCCAGGCGCCCACGGCGGTCTGTGCTTTGCTGTTGAGGTCGATACATTCACGGCGCCGGGCGCGCCACGGGGAGCAGACATGCTGGAAAGGCTGTTTCAACTCAAGGCACACAACACCAATGTGCGAACCGAGATTCTGGCGGGCGTCACGACCTTTTTGGCCATGGCCTACATTCTGTTCGTCAACCCGAGCATCCTCGGCGAGACCGGCATGGACAAGGGCGCAGTATTTGTCGCCACCTGTCTGGCTGCCGCCATCGGCTCGACGACCATGGGCCTGATCGCCAACTATCCGATCGCCCTCGCGCCGGGCATGGGCTTGAACGCCTTCTTCACCTACACCGTGGTCCTGCACATGGGTCACACCTGGCAAGTGGCGCTGGGTGCGGTGTTCCTCTCGGCGGTGATGTTTTTCCTGCTGTCGATCTTCCGCATCCGTGAATGGATCATCAACAGCATCCCGTTAGCGCTACGTTCGGCGATTGCCGCCGGCATCGGCCTGTTCCTGGCACTGATCGCCCTGCACAACGCCGGCATCGTCGTCAGCAATCCGGCGACCATGGTCGGCCTCGGCGACCTGAAGCAACCGGCGCCGATCCTCGCGACCCTGGGCTTTGCCCTGATCGTTGCCCTGGAGGCCCTGAAAGTGCGCGGTGCGGTGCTGATCGGCATTCTGTCGGTGACCATCGTCTCCATCCTGTTGGGCTTCAGCCCGTTCGGCGGCGTGATGTCGATGCCACCGTCCCTGGCCCCGACCTTCCTGCAACTGGACATCAAAGGCGCACTGGACATCGGTCTGGTCAGCGTGATCTTCGCGTTCCTGTTCGTCGACCTGTTCGACAACTCCGGCACCCTGATCGGCGTCGCCAAGCGCGCCGGCCTGATGGGCAAGGACGGCCACATGCCGAAAATGGGCCGCGCCCTGATCGCCGACAGCACCGCAGCCATGGCTGGCTCCTTGCTGGGCACCTCGACCACCACCAGCTACATCGAATCCGCAGCCGGCGTGAGTGCCGGTGGCCGCACCGGCCTGACCGCCGTCGTGGTGGCGATTCTGTTCCTGCTGGCGCTGTTCTTCTCGCCATTGGCGGCCAGCGTTCCAGCCTTCGCCACGGCGCCTGCATTACTGTTCGTCGCCGTATTGATGACCTCGGGGCTGGCGGAAATAGACTGGGACGACATCACCGTTGCCGCGCCAGTGGTCGTCACCGCGCTGGCCATGCCATTCACTTACTCCATCGCCAACGGCATCGCCTTCGGTTTCATCTCCTGGACCGCCATCAAGTTGCTGTCCGGCCGTGGCCGTGAGCTGAACTCGGCGTTGGTGGTTCTGTCGATTCTGTTCGTGATCAAGTTAGGTTGGTTCAACGCATGACTTTTGATTCCCAGGCCTACGCCGTTCAGCTCGAAGAAAAGGTCACGCGCCTGCGCGACCTGCTGGCCCCGTTCGGTGCGCCCGAGCCTGCGGTGTTTGATTCGCCGCTGAAAAACTTCCGCCTGCGCGCCGAATTCCGCCTGTGGCGCGAAGCCGGCGAGCGCCATTACGCGATGTTTTCCCAGGAAGACAAACGCACACCGATCCTGATCGAAGAGTTCCCGATCGCAAGCCTGCGCATCAACCAGTTGATGCCGCAGCTCAAGGCGGCGTGGCAAGCGAGTGCCGCCCTGAGCCACAAGCTGTTTCAGGTGGAGTTCCTGACCACACTGGCCGGCGATGCGATGATCACCCTGTGCTACCACCGTCCGCTGGACGAACACTGGCACGCGGCGGCATCGAAGCTGGCAGCCGACCTGAACGTCAGCATCATCGGTCGCTCCAAGGGCAAACGCGAAGTGATCGGTCATGATTACGTGATCGAGAAGCTTGAAGTCGGCGGTCGCACCTTCAGCTATCGCCAGCCGGAAGGCGCGTTCACCCAGCCCAACGGCACGGTGAACCAGAAGATGCTCAACTGGGCGTATGACGCTCTCGGTGATCGCACGGATGATCTGCTGGAGCTGTATTGCGGCAATGGCAACTTCACCCTGCCCCTGGCGACCCGCGTGCGCAAAGTGCTGGCCACCGAAATCAGCAAGACCTCGGTCAACGCGGCGCTCAGCAACCTGAGCGAAAACGCGGTGGATAACGTCACGCTGGTGCGTTTGTCTGCCGAAGAGCTGACCGAAGCCCTGAACGAAGTTCGCCCGTTCCGTCGCCTGCACGGCATCGACCTCAAGAGCTACGAGTTCGGCAGCGTGTTCGTCGACCCGCCACGTGCCGGCATGGACCCGGACACTTGCGAACTGACCCGGCGCTTCGACAACATCCTCTACATTTCATGCAACCCGGAAACCCTCGCGGCCAACATCGCCCAACTGCACGACACTCACCGCATCACTCAATGCGCGATGTTCGACCAGTTTCCATGGACCCATCACATGGAGTCCGGAGTGTTGTTGACCCGTCGTTGATTGCAGCCGTTACACAAATCAGCCGTCCCTGGGACGGCTTTTTTGTGGGTGATCAACGAGCCGCATCGACCTTGCGTGGGCGGCCGCCCTTCTTGCCGTTGGCCCGTGCCGCCTCGGCCTTGGCGGCGCTACTCTGACGACCGTTGCGCGAGGCGATCACCGAGGCCGCCATAGCCATCAGCGGTTCGCTCGCCGAAATCAAACCGGCGATGGAGACCTGCAGATCCTTGTCTTCATGAAAAAGCGCGGCTCCGGCGAAACCGATTTTCAAACCGGCGAAATCCTCGGTCTCAAAACCATCGAACTCTGGATAGTTTTTCACTGGCAACAACACGCCGCTGCCATCCTCGAAACCGACGGCGAGACATGGATCAAGAAAGATCACTGTCGTTGCATTCAATCCACTGCGACGACGTAACTCGCCACTCTCGATCGCTTCGTCCAAAACGCCTTCGGTCACAGGGTGATCTACCTGCATTTTTGCGCTTATCGTTTTCATAATTCGATCTCCACGCCCTCCGGTGCTCCCATCAGCGTCAATAAGGTCTTGTTTCCTTCAGGCTCATAGCGAGCCGAACCAATCATGTAAGTCGTGCTGGCAATCCTCTTCATCACGACCACTTCATTGCCCTGCCAATCCCATAACTGATTGTCGAGGCAGGCCGTCTGCAATTTGCTCCACCAGATGCCACGGGCTCGCCGCAGATGGGCAGGTTGTCTGAGCGCCTGACGCAATCCCTCCAGCACGGCCGGAGGAGGTCGATGCGAATGAGGGACGACGTCCCAAAGCTCGACGCCGTTGTGCCAGAAGCTGAACCTGAAGCGAGCGCACCACGTACCGGCATCGACGTGAACGTGTGGTGGGCAATGCTCGTCACGCAACATGACTACCAGTGACAACCCCTTGTAGCGGCATACATTCATGCTAACCCATCCGTTAGGTTATAGAATCCGAAGATTCGCCATTCCTTGAAAAACCCGATAACTGGCGCTAACCGTTCGATCAGCTGACCACGTTTGAGCCTAGCGTTTCAGGCCGACCGAGCCCTGCTGATCAGGGCAAAAAAGAGTAAGCAATCCTTTCACCGCCAATATCTGGCCGGTGATGAGCTCACGGCGCTGGTTGTTGGAGCGAACCCTGTATTTGTACGTCTGCATTTGATAAACACCACCTCAGGTATCCCATTTGATTCTTGGTGTAATCAATCATGCAGCGACATTTCGACGATCTTCAGCTCGGCAGCATCGAACTGTTTTGCCTGGCCGCCGAAGCGGGCAGCTTTACCGCCGCAGCCCTGGTGGCGGGAGTGACCCCGGCTGCGGTCAGTCGCTCGGTGTCGCGGATGGAAGAACGTCTGGGTGTGCGGCTGTTCGCGCGTACCACCCGCAGCGTCAAGCTGACCGACAGTGGCCGGCGTTATTTCGACGAATGCCGTCAGGCGCTTGCACAACTGGTCGAAGCGCAGCGCGAAATCATGGGGCAACAACAGGAACCCTCCGGCACCTTGCGCATCAGCATTCCCACCACCTATGCCCACCATCGCATCCTGCCGCTGCTGCCGGCGTTTCGAGCGCGTTTTCCTGCTGTGAAAGTCGAAGTGCACATCAGCAATCGCAACATCGATTTCGTTGGCGAAGGCTATGACATGGCAATTCGTGTGCGGGCCATTCCCGACTCCGGGCTGATTGCCCGGCCGTTGGAGGACGCCGCGCTGGTGATGATTGCCAGCCCTGATTACCTGAAGCGCGCCGGCCCCCTGCAGACCCTGGACGATCTGGCGCATCACGAATGCATCCAGTTCGAACTGCCCAGCAGCGGGCGGCGAATTGCCTGGCTGTTCAACGATAACGGCGTGCCGCTGGAGATCCTGGCCGAGGGTAATTACTGCTGTTCCGACGACGTATTGGGCGGTGTGACGCTGGCGAAGCACGGCGCCGGTCTGTTTCAAACCTATCGCTTCATCGTCGAAAACGAACTGGCGGATGGCTCGCTGGTGGAAGTGCTCAAGCCCTATGGCGGGCGCTCCCGCCCCTTCACGTTGCTGTATCCGCAAAGCCGCCATGTGCCGTTGCGGCTAAGAGCCTTTATCGATTTTCTGGTGGAGCGTCTGCCGCGCTGAAAAGATCGCGCCTGCTGGCGCTGCCGAAGAACTGCGATCTGTTGATGGATGTCCGATCACCGCACACAAAAAGCCGCTGCATTGCCTCTTTAATTGACCGAATTAACCAGTTAGTACAATTTATCTCCACAGGCTGAAACCCTCGGCCAATGCCAAAAATAATAAGTGGAGAAATCCGATGTCCCCTATCGTTCTGGTGCTCAACGGCCCGAACCTGAACCTGCTTGGCACCCGTGAACCGGCGACTTATGGTCACGAAACCCTGGCGGACATTTCAGCGCTGTGCGGTCGCGCCGCCGAAGAGTTCGGCCTGAAGGTGGAGTTTCGCCAGACCAACCATGAAGGCGAATTGCTCGACTGGATTCATGCCTCCCGTGGTCGCTGCGCCGGGATCGTCATCAATCCGGCTGCCTGGACCCACACCTCGGTCGCCATTCGCGATGCGTTGGTCGCCAGCGAACTGCCCGTGATCGAAGTGCACCTGTCCAACGTCCATGCCCGCGAACCCTTCCGGCATCACTCCTTTGTCTCGTCCATCGCCACGGCGGTCATGTGCGGTTTCGGCAGCCACGGCTATCGTTTGGCGCTGGAGCATTTCAGCCAACGTTTGAAAGGTTAAGCGTGATGACACAGAACACCGTGGTATTGGCCGGGCTGATCGGCGCCGGCATTCAGGCTTCCCGCACTCCGGCGCTGCACGAGCACGAAGGCGATGCGCAGGGTTTGCGCTACCTGTATCGACTGATCGACCTGGATCAGCTGAAACTCGACAGCGGCGCCCTGCCCGACCTGCTGATGGCCGCCGAGCGGATGAATTTCACCGGGCTGAACATCACCTTCCCATGCAAGCAGACAATCATCCCGTTGCTCGACGAATTGTCGCCGGAAGCCCGCGGCATTGGCGCGGTGAACACGGTGGTGTTGAAGGACGGTAAACGCATCGGCCACAACACCGATTGCCTGGGCTTCGCCGAAGGGTTTCGTCGCGGCCTGCAGGACGTTGCCCGTGAGCGTGTGGTGCAAATGGGCGCCGGTGGCGCAGGCGCGGCGGTGGCCCACGCGCTATTGAGCGAAGGCGTACAACTGCTGAGCATTTTCGATGTGGATCACAACCGGGCTCAGTCTTTGGCGGACAACCTCAATCAGCATTTCGGTTTTGGCCGCGCCGTGGCCGGTCACGACTTGCCAGGCACGCTGGGTCAGGCTGACGGGCTGGTAAATACCACGCCGATGGGCATGAAAAAACTGCCTGGCATGCCGGTGCCGGTAGAGCTGCTTCGGGCGCAGTTGTGGGTGGCGGAGATCGTTTACTTCCCGCTGGAAACCGAACTGCTGCGCAACGCTCGCGCACTGGGTTGCCGTACCCTGGATGGCGGCAACATGGCGGTGTTTCAGGCGGTGAAGGCGTTTGAATTATTCAGCGGCGTGGTGCCGGATGCCCAGCGGATGCTGGCGCATTTTCAAAGCATGAATGGTTGAAAAGCATCGCAGGCAAGCATCGTCCGTAAGAGCGAGGCTTGCCCGCGAAGGTGTCAGGCCTGCAGATACCGCAACACCGACTCACAGATCATCTCCCGATGACGCTGCTTGATACTTTCGTCCGGCAAGTCGATCTGAAAGATCTCACCAAAGGTATGACGGTTCGACACGCGATAGAAGCAAAACGAACTGATCAGCAGGTGCACATCCAGCGGATCGAGACCGGCGCGGAATACACCCTCTGCGGCCCCTCGACGCAAAATCTCGCCCAGTGAATCGAGGATGGTGTTGTTCATCGCCTTGATCGCATCGGAGCGCTTCACATACTCGGCGTTGTGAATGTTCTCGATGCTGACGATACGCACGAAGTCGACGTTGCGATCATGGTGATCGAAGGTGAATTCCACCAGCCGCCGGATCGCCTCCACTGGCGCCAGTTCAGCCAGATGCAAGCGGTTCTCGGTGCTGCGGATATCCCCGTAGAGTTTCTCCAGCACCTCGACGTAGAGCTGCTCCTTACTGCCGAAGTAGTAATAGATCATGCGTTTGGAGGTATGGATGCGCTCGGCGATCGCATCGACGCGCGCACCGGAAAGCCCCTGCTGGACGAACTCGACAATGGCCTCTTGAAGAATGTTCTCGCGGGTTTTTTCCGGGTTGTTCTTGCGACTCTTGCGAGGCTCGGCAATTGGCTTTTCGGGCGCTACGGAGAGTTTTGAAATTATTGTCATTGCGGGCTCACGGCCATCACTGCACAAGTGGGCGATTATGGGCCGCCGCGTACAGTGAAGGAAGTCACGCGGCAGCGGTTTTGTACCCGTGTTTACGATTTTCCTACAACTTTGTCTGACGTACGCCACCAGTTCGGGATTTGGCCATGGCCGCCAGTCGCACGGCGACGTTGGCCGCGCCGTAACCCGCGTAGCCGTTTTTGCGCTGGATGATTTCAAAGAAGAACCGCCCTTCGAACGGCTCGGTGTACACGTGAAACAGCTCGCCACCCTGGGCATCGCGGTCGTAGAGCACGTTGAAATACGCCAGCTCGCTGAGGAACTCGTCATCGAAATCGAAGCGCGCGGCGAGGTCATCGTAGTAGTTGAGCGGGATATCCAGCAGCGGCACGCCCGCCTCTTTGGCGCGGCTGACTTCGGCAAAGATGTCATCGCAATCGAATGCAATGTGATGCACGCCGGAACCGCGATAACTCGACAGCGCGTGTGAGATCGCGGTGTTGCGGTTCTCGGAAATATTCAGCGGCAGGCGAATCGAACTGCAGCGGCTGCGCAAGGCGCGGCTCTTCACCAGACCATAGGGGTCGGGCAGCACCACTTCATCGTCGGCTTCGAAATCCAGCAGGCTTTTGTAGAACAGCACCCAACTGTCGAGGCTGTCGGCGGGCAGTGCCATGGCCATATGGTCGATGCGCTTGAGGCCACCGCTGGCCACGGCCGTCGGTTGCAGGTTGAAGTCGGTACCATAGACGTCGGCGTCCTGGTCCACCAGGTAAATCAGACTGCCGTCCGGCGCACGCACGGCGGCGAGTTCCAGCTCATTGGGGCCTACCAGTCCGCGATACGGCTGGCCTTTATAAGCCACGGCCCGCGCCAGCGCACTGGCGCTGTCCTTGACCCGCACGGCGGTGGCGCACAGCGACGGACCGTGAGCCTCGAAAAAACTGTGGGCGAAGGAATAAGGTTCGGAGTTGAGGATCAGGTTGATATCGCCTTGACGCAACAGGCTCACACTCTTGGAACGGTGTTGCCCGGCCTTGACGAAACCCAGCCGCTCCAGCCAATGGGACAACTTCGCGCCGAGGCTTTCGTCCACGGCGAATTCAAGAAACTCGATGCCGTTGTATTCGCTGGCGTCTGGGGTATCGAACAGAATGTCGCGATTGGCCACAGGCGCAGCTTCCTGCTCCAGACGCTCGCGGGTTTTCTCTTCCAGGTACAACAACGAACGCAAACCGTCGGCGGCGTTGGCCCGGGGTGGCGCGGCGCGGAAGCCGTCGTTGAAGATCTCCAGCGACAGCGGGCCGGTGTAGCCACTCTTGATGATCGGTGCGAGGAACCCCGGCAGATCGAATTCGCCCTGACCGGGGAAACAACGGAAATGCCGGCTCCACTCCAGCACGTCCATGGCCAGGATCGGCGCATCGGCCATTTGCACGAAGAAAATCTTGTCGCCGGGAATCTCGGCGATGGCGCTTGGGTCGCCCTTGAGCGACAGCGTATGAAAACTGTCCAGCAACACGCCGAGGCTCGGATGGTCGGCCTGGCGAACGATGTTCCACACCTGCTGCCAGGTGTTCACGTGCCGGCCCCAGGCCAAGGCTTCGTAGCCGATCCGCAGGCCCCGAGCGCCGGCCCGTTCGGCGAGCAGACGCAAGTCGTCGACCAGAATCCGCTCGTCGCCGATGGAGTCAGCCGAAGCGTTGCTGCACACCAGCACCAGGTCGGTGCCCAGTTCCTGCATCAAATCGAACTTGCGTTCGGCCCGCTCCAGATTGCGCGCCAGGCGATCGCGGCGGCAACCTTCGAAATCCCGAAAGGGCTGGAACAGTGTGATGGCGATCCCGAGATCGGCACACATCTGCCTGATTTCCCGTGGGCTGCCGTCGTAATAGAGAAGGTCATTCTCGAAGATCTCTACCCCGTCAAAACCGGCGGCGGCGATGGCTTCGAGTTTTTCCGGCAGGGTACCGCTCAAGGAAACGGTGGCAATGGAACGCTGCATGTGTCGACTCCCGGTGGTGGGGACATTCTTGTTGGGCAAATTATTGGCTTGACGAATCCACACAGCAATTCAAAGTGTACTACCCAGTTAGTTTTGCGGGCGATTATCGAACAAAATGGCGGTTGACGAATTGACGATTTTTCGTCCACTGCGCACCATCGACACCACATTGAGTCCGGTCATGAACCCATGGACTCGGTTACCAAAGACCCTGAACACCACATAAAAATTTCAAAAAACGGGTACACGCTCATGCGCTCATTCAACGCCTTGTTTGCTTGCTCCACCGCCCTCACGCCTCGCCTGGCGTCCATCCGAACCTTGCGCCCCCTCGGCCGAACCGCGCCGCTCGCTGGATAACACGTTGTCGTCACCTGACGAGAACACCTCAGCCGATCAATCTCAACCGCGCCCGTCGCCATCGATTGATCACGCGCCCTTGAAGTCCCGACAAGTCTTACTTGTCAGTCATTGAACGGATGGCACACACATGTTTCCTTCTCAAAGCTCTCGCGTGGCTTCGGCCCAAAGCGTCGCCACTGGCGGTATCGGCGACAAAATCCGCGGCGCCATGGCCGTCGGCAAAACCCGTTGGGGAATGCTGGCGCTGGTGTTTTTCGCCACCACCCTGAACTACATCGACCGCGCCGCCCTGGGCGTCATGCAGCCGATCCTGGCAAAAGAACTGAGCTGGACGGCGATGGACTACGCCAACATCAACTTCTGGTTCCAGGTCGGCTACGCCGTCGGTTTCGTGCTGCAAGGCCGGTTGATCGACCGGGTCGGCGTGAAGCGCGTGTTCTTCTTCGCGGTACTGCTCTGGAGCCTGGCCACCGGCGCTCATGGCCTGGCCACTTCGGCGGCGGGCTTCATGGTCTGCCGGTTCATTCTCGGCCTGACCGAAGCCGCCAACTACCCGGCCTGCGTGAAAACCACGCGGTTGTGGTTCCCTGCTGGCGAGCGCGCCGTGGCCACCGGTATCTTCAACGCCGGGACCAACGTCGGTGCGATGTTCACCCCGATGCTGCTGCCACTGATCCTTCACGCCTGGGGCTGGCAGGCTGCGTTCCTGTGCATGGCGGCGCTGGGCGGCATCTGGTTGCTGTTCTGGGGTCTGAAGTACTTCAACCCGGAAGATCACCCGAGCGTCAAACAATCGGAACTGGACTACATCCAGAAGGAAGTCGAACCGGAACAGTCCCGCGTACCGTTCTCGCGAATCCTGCGCATGCGTGGCACCTGGGCTTTCGCCCTCGCCTACTCGATCACCGCCCCGGTGTTCTGGTTCTACCTGTACTGGCTGCCGCCGTTCCTCAATCAGCAATACAACCTGGGGATCAACGTGACCCAGATGGGCATCCCGCTGATCATCATCTACCTCACGGCTGACTTCGGCAGCGTCGGCGGCGGGATCCTGTCTTCGTTCCTGATCGGTCGCGGGATCAACCCGATCAAGGCGCGACTGATGTCCATGTTCCTGTTCGCCTGCTGCATCATCGGCGTGGTCATGGCCGCTGGTTCGAGCAGCCTGTGGCTCGCGGTGTTCGCCATCTCCCTGGCCATCGGTGCGCACCAGGCCTGGACCGCGAACATCTGGAGCCTGGTGATGGACTACACGCCTAAACACATGATGAGTACGGTGTTCGGCTTCGGCGGCATGTGCGCGGCGATCGGCGGGATGTTCATGACCCAGTTGGTCGGCCACATCCTGACGGTCACCAACAACAACTACACCGTGCTGTTCACCATGATTCCGGCGATGTACTTCATCGCGCTGACCTGGCTGTACTTCATGGCACCGCGCAAGATTCCGACCGTAAAAGATTGATACACCTCCAACGCAGGCCTGACCCCGGGCCTGCGTTTTTTTATGTGTGCGATTTATCCATTTAGCCCTTTTTTCTCAAAGCCACAGAGGCACACCATGTCGCCAGGTAACTTGAGTATCGCCAAGCGTGCCGTGATCAGCTTCGGCGTCATCGCCTTGCTGGTCCTGTTGCAGGGACTGTTCGCCCTTAAACAGGTCGCGCAGGTTCGCGCCACCGGCCAGCACACTGAAAACGTCTCCCTGCCCAGCATTCGCCACTTGGGTGAAATCCGCGACTACATCCTGAGTATTCGCGTGCTCAGCCTGCGCATGGCGCTCAACCGCGATCCAAAGGTGCTCGATGCCACCGTCACACGCCTGCACCAAGTGCAGGGTTGGCTTGCAGAGACGCTGGAAAAATTCACTCCGCTGGTCGGTGATTACAACCGGGGGCCGTACGAAAAATTCGTCGCCACCGTAACCAGCTACCGCCAGGCGCTGGCGCAATACGAAGCGCTGTCGCGGGAAAACCGCAGTGAAGAAATGACCGCGTTGCTCAATGGCAAAATCCAGGACTACTCGACCCAGACCGGTGACCAGTTCGCCGAATTGATGGCGCTTTCCGCCAACGAAGTCAGCCTCTCGGCCAACCAGGCCGACGCGCTCTACAACCAGGTAAAAATCACCGTGATCGGTGCGCTGATCGCGGTCGCGCTCCTGACCCTGTGCCTGGCCTGGCTGTTGATTCGCAGCATCGTTGTGCCGATCCGTCAGGCGGTCGACGTGGCCGAACAAGTGGCCGCCGGTGACCTGAGTCAACCGATCCGCAGCCACGGCGCCGATGAAACCGCACGCTTGCTCAAGGCCCTGTCGGCCATGCAGACCAGCCTGCGGGAAACCCTGCAGTTGATCAGCGGTACGTCGACTCAACTGGCGGCCGCCGCCCTGCAGATGAATCAGAGCACTCAGCAGGATTCCAGCCGACTGCAACAGCAACACAATGAAATCGAACAGGCCGCCACGGCCGTCAACGAAATGACCGTCGCGGTAGAGGAAGTGGCGCGCAACGCGGTGTCGACTTCCGACAGCACTCGCCAATCAACGCAGCAAGCCAGCCAGGGTCAGACGCGGGTGATTGAAACCCTGGATTCGATTCAGGCGATGAGCAGCAATGCGGGCATCGCGCTGCAACAGGTTCAGACCCTGGCCGAGCAGTCCCGGGAAATCGGCAAGGTGCTGGATGTGATCCGCGCCATCGCCGAACAGACCAACCTGCTCGCGCTCAACGCCGCCATCGAGGCCGCGCGGGCCGGAGAAGCCGGGCGTGGTTTTGCGGTGGTGGCCGATGAAGTTCGGGCGCTGGCGCATCGCACTCAGCAATCCACCCGGGAGATCGAACAGATCATTGGCCGGGTTCAGGGCGATACCAACGGTGTGGTGATGTCGATGCACGACAACAGTCAGCGTGTTGCTGAAACCTTGTCGATTGCTGAACAGGCCGGGCTGGCGCTGGCAGAAATCACCCGGGCGATGGAGCAGATCCATGAACGTAACCTGGTGATCGCCAGTGCCTCGGAAGAACAGGCGCAGGTGGCCCGTGAGGTGGATCGTAATCTGCTGAACATCCGCGACCTGTCGCTGGAAAGCGCCGACGCCGCGACCCGGACCAGCGCCACCAGCCAGGAGTTGTCGCGACTGGCGGCCGGCCTGCAAAACCTGGTGGTGCGCTTCAGATTTTGACCGGCCTCAGCGGCGGCTTTGTTGCCATGCCGCCGCCAACCCGCTGCAGCAAATCACCGCGATCCCGACCACTGTGGTCAGGGTCGGCGTGTGAGAAAACAGCAACCAGCCCAGCAATCCGGCAAAGACAATCTGGCAATAGCCGAACGGCGCCAGCAGCGCGGGGGCGGCGTGGCGGAACGCCTGGGTCAGAAACAGGTGTGCCGTCATCCCGCAGGCGCCCAGTGCAATCATCATCAATCCATGCACAAGGCTTGGCACCTGCCAGAAGAATGGCACCAGTGCGCTCATCACCAAGGTGTTGCACAGGCCGGCGAAGAAGTTACTGGTGGTCGGGCTGTCGACTTCACTGAGCTTGCGGGTGAGCAATTGATAGAAGCAGAAAAACAACGCCGAACAGAGCGGCAGCAAGACTGCTGGCGTGAACAGATCACCGCCGGGGTGGACGATGATCAACACGCCGACAAATCCGCAAATCACCGCGATCCATTGGCCACGGGTGACCCGCTCACGCAGCAGTGGCACCGACAACGCGGTGACCAGAACCGGAGCGAGAAAGTTGACCGCCGTGGCTTCGGCCAGCGGGATGTACTGCAAACCGGTGGTGAAAAACAAACTGGTGCCCAACAGGCACAACGCCCTGAGCAACTGCAACGACGGCCGTTTGGTGCGCAGGACGCGCAACCCCGATTGCGGCAGAAAAATCCCGGCCATCAGCAAGGTGTGAACCACATAGCGCGCCCAGACCACCATGACGATCGGATAGAACCCCGATAGATATTTCGACAAGGCGTCGTGACTGGAAAACAGGAAGGTCGCGACGACAATCAGCAGAATCCCTTTGAAGGGTTGGTTTACACCGGAGAGCGGGGTGCTGATGGTCATTGGCAATCCTTTTTTTACATCTGAGTTCAAAAGCATCGCGGGCAAGCCACGCTCCCACAAGAACACTGGATAATCTGTGGGAGCAGCACCGCTTACCGCCGCGCCAACAATTCCCGGGTCTTATCCAGCGCCATCTGCGCCCGCTGCAACCCGCTCACGCCCTGCTCCAGCAACTTCACGGCGGGAATCTCCAGGCTTAACGGAATATCGGCCGGCAAGCACTGCAACAACCCCGCCAGATCACAATCGCCATCGCCCGGAAAACGTCGCTCGTTACGCGCCTGGCGCAAAATCTCCGCCATGTCCGTTGGCCGTGGCCCCGCGACATCGCATAACTGTGTGTACCGTAACCGTGACGGGGCAACTTTGGCCAGATCTTCCAGCCGTGAACCCGATCGGTCGAAATGAAACGCGTCCACCAACACCCCGCCGTTTTCACGGTCAGCGCTTTCGACGATACGCACCGCTTGTTCAAGATCACGGGCATCGGTCCACGGCATGAACTCCAGATGCGGGTGCAGCCCATAAGATGCCGCCAGATCACACAACCGGGCGAAGTTCTCGGTGAGTCGTTGTTCGTCGGAATCGTTACCGGCCACCAGCAATTCGCTGGCACCCAATTGCGCTCCGACCGCCAGAATCTTCTCGAAGTCGGCGACGACGGTTTGCGGTTTAAGACGCAGGATTTCAACATCCAGCACACGAATACCGGTATCGCGCAGCCGCGCCAGCGTCTCACGCCGTAAACCGACATCGGCTACCAGCGCAAAGTGATGTTCTTCGGGTGTTGCAGGTTCAAGGCGTAGTCCGACATGGCTGTATCCGGCCCGTGCTGCGACCTCGACCATCTCTGGTGGTGACAACTCCAGCACCGTCAGGCTGGCCAGGGAAAAGATCCGCTCACTCATGTTCATTCCTCGATCAACATCGGGGTGCAAGCGCGACCGGTTTGCGCGGCCTCGCGAATCGCTTCAACCAGCGCCAGGGTGCGCGCAGCATCGGCAGCACTCACCAACGGCTCGACTTCCCGGCGCGCCACACGCACGAAATGCTGCAACTGCAAACACAACGCTTCATCGGCGCTGAAACTTTCCTGCTCTGCCAGCAACGGTTGATGCCATCCGCCATCGACGTCGGTGTAGTGCCAGCGCTTGAGTTGCGGAATGCTCAATGCACCGCCCGTCCCGGCCAGCAAGTAACAGGGCTGATCGGCCTGGCGCGGATAGACCGGGTTCTCCCCGGAATCCAGCTCCCAACTCCACGGCGCCGCCACCGCGTCGGAACCGGTCAGGCTGCCCAGTGCGCCGTTGTCGAATTGCAGCAGCACCGCCGCGCAATCTTCGTTGGCAAAACCGCGCACCGCATTGCTGGTGATCGCCTGCACCTGCCGCACTTCGCCGCACAGATGCCGCAGCAGGTCGAGGTCGTGAATCAGGTTGGTCAACAACATCCCCGCACCGGGCTCGCGGCGCCACGGCGTCTCGAAATAGCTATCGGGTTTGCGCAGCTGCCAGAGCGCCGCCACCGTCGTCAGCTGGCCCAAAGCACCGCCCTGCACCAGTGCATGGGCGCGGACGATCAGCGGATTGTGCCGGCGATGATGGCCGACCAGCACCGGGACGCCGGTGGTTTTCGATGCAACCACCAGCTCACGCGCTTCATCCAGGTGCACGCCCACCGGTTTTTCCAGCAAGACCGGCACGCCGACCGCAAGGCAATCGAGCGCAGTACTGACGTGAAGCGTGTTCGGGTTGGCGACGATGACCGCGTCCGGCTTCACCTGCTCCAGCATCTGACGGTGATCCGCGAAATACCCCACGCCCCAATCCGCCGCGAGACTTGCCGCTTGTGGGCCAGGATCGGCCACCGCGCACAAGCTCGCTTCCGTCAGTGTTTTCAAATGCTGGTAATGCTGCTGGCCCATGTTGCCGGCACCGATCAGGGCGATGCGCAGGGGCGAAGTCATGGTGCGGTCCTCTTATGATTATTGTCGGAAGGGCGACCTCCAATAATTTAGAACCAGATTCCATATTCTCACATAGGCAAACCGCATAAGCGTGCGAACAGCGCACAACTTTGCAGGAACGAAACAAGATCAAAATGTGGGAGCGGGCTTGCTCGCGAAAGCGGCGTGTCAGTCGACATCAATGCTGCATGACGCACCGCTTTCGCGAGCAAGCCCGCTCCCACAATGACTGGACACAGATCGGCTTAGTTGAACAACTCCGACGCCAGACTTGCCGTCGACAGCTCTTCAGTAAACTTCAATAACAACGGCGCCAACTCATGCAGCCGCGCCCCCGGCATCCGCGCGCTTGGCCCGGCGATGCTCAGCACACCGATCACGCGACCGTCGCCGGGGTGACGCACCACCGCCGCAATTGCCGAGGTGCCCACGGCCGAACTCTCTTCGACCCAGGCGTAACCCTGCTCGCGCGCCAGGCGCAGGCGTTCCAGTAATTCAATGTTGGAGCGTGGTGCGTTCGGCCCCAGGTCTTTCGGTCGCTCGCTACCCTGGCGTTCCACCAGCGACAACGCTTCGGCATCGCTCATGCACGCCAGCCATGCATGGCCCGAGGCGGTGTAGAACAATGGCGCATCACGGCCCATGTCGGGGTCGTAGCGCAGCCCCGAGCGGGCGCCTTGAGACTTGGCGATCCAGACCTGACGCTCGCCCTCAATAACGCCAAGGCGCACCAGCTCACCGGTTTCCTCGGCCAGGCGGTCCAGCACCGGTTGCACAATATCCGCGCCACTGCTCGCCAGGTAACGAAAACCCATCGCCACCAGTTTGGTCGACAGGTGATAGCGCAGGTTCTCCGGATTCTGTCGCACGTAACCCAACCGGATCAGCTCGGCGAGCAGGCGATGAGTCGCGCTTTTAGGGATGTCCAGTTGCTCCGCCAGCGTCTGCATCGGCAGGCCGCGAGGGTCACTGGTGAGGCTTTCCAGCACGCTGAATACCCGTTCGATCTGACTGCCGGCCATGGAAGGCTCCACCTGAAATTTGGCCGATTCTAGAAGACAAACCGCGTAATGCGAAATCTGGAACCCGCTGTCCGATAACCGCCCTCTTTACGCCTTGGGTGGTTGCCGAGGTTAATCAAGCCCCTATATTTTCTGGAATCAAATTCTAAAAATAATCCGGAGCTTTTAAACGATGCCAGCCGATTCTCACTCCCATACGGACATCGAATGCGATGTGCTGATCGTCGGCTCCGGCGCGGCCGGCTTGTCCGCAGCCGTTACCGCGGCCTGGCATGGCTTGAAAGTGATCGTGGTCGAGAAAGACCCGGTATTCGGCGGCGCCACGGCGTGGTCCGGCGGATGGGCCTGGGTGCCGTGCAATCCCCTGGCCCGTCGTGCCGGCATCGTCGAAGACGTCGAGCAACCGCGCACCTACCTGAAACACGAATTGGGTGAGCGTTACGATCCGGCGATGATCGACGCATTCCTCGAGGCTGGCCCGCGAATGGTCGCATTCTTCGAGCAGCATACGTCCCTGCAATTCGCCGACGGCAACGCCATCGCCGACATCCATGGCGACACGCCGGGCGCCGGCACCGGCGGACGGTCGGTGATCGCTGCGCCTTACGACGGGCGAAAAGTCGGCAAGCTGCTCAAGCGTCTTCGCAAAACCATGCGGGAAACTTCGTTCATGGGCATGCCGATCATGGCGGGTGCGGACCTCTCGGCGTTTCTCAACCTGACCCGCTCGCTGGCGGCGGCCTGGCACGTCACCCGGCGCTTCACCCGCCATCTGTTCGACCTCGCCGTTCATGGGCGGGCGATGCAATTGGTCAACGGTGTAGCGCTGGTGGCGCGGCTGGCAAAGTCTGCCGATGACCTGGGCGTCTTGCTCTGGGAGTCGGCACCGGTGACCGAGTTGCTTTGCGAAGACAATCAGGTGCGAGGCGCGGTAGTCAGCACCGCCAAAGGCAACATCCGCATCCATGCGCGCAAGGCCGTGGTGCTCGCGGCCGGCGGTTTCGCCAATGACATCGAACGGCGCAAAGCGCTGTTCC
Source organism: Pseudomonas sp. FP1742 (assembly GCF_030687145.1). NCBI lineage: Bacteria > Pseudomonadati > Pseudomonadota > Gammaproteobacteria > Pseudomonadales > Pseudomonadaceae > Pseudomonas > Pseudomonas sp. FP1742. The sequence continues at coordinate 5,790,869 of NZ_CP117460.1, forward strand.
CTCGCACACCGACCGGTCATGAGCACCTGGCCCTGCCGCCCCTCGGCGTGACCGGCGATGGCCTGCGACTGGGTGAAAGTGTCGGCGCTCGAGTCAACGCCGACATGGCGTCACCGGTGGCCTGGGCGCCGGTCTCGCAAGTGCCGTACAAGGATGGCCACGTCGGTCACTTCCCGCACATCATCGAGCGCGGCAAGCCCGGGATCATCGGCGTACTGAGCAACGGCCGCCGCTTTGTCAACGAAGCCAACGGTTACTACGACTACGTGACCGCCATGGTCGCCGCCGCACCACAGGGTGAAGAAGTCGCCTCCTGGCTGATCTGCAACCACGGTTTTCAGCGACGTTATGGCCTGGGCATCTCTCGGCCGTTTCCGGTGCCGCTGTCATCCTTCATCCGCAGCGGCTATTTGAAGGTCGGCGACACTGTCGAGGAATTGGCCAAGGCCTGTGGCATCGACCCAAACGGATTGCGCAGCACGCTGGAGGAGTACAACCGGCATGCGCGCAACGGTGAAGATCCGTTATTCGGGCGTGGCTCGACGCCCTACAACCGCAAACAGGGCGATGCGCTGCAGCAACCCAACCCGTGCGTCGCGCCGATTGAACAAGGCCCGTTCTACGCTGTGAAGATTCAGCCTGGCTGCTTCGGCACCTTCACCGGGCTCAAGGTCAACAGGCACGCGCAAGTCCTCGACGCATCCGGCCAGGCCATTGCCGGGCTGTACGCGGCGGGCGGCGACATGGCCAGCATCATGGGCGGGCATTATCCCGCCGGCGGTATCAATCTCGGCCCGGCGCTGACCTTCGGCTACATCGCAGCACGGCATATCGCCGGAATCGAGTGCGTTTGATCGACGATTCCCGAGACAAACATTCGCCCACTCGGTAAAAACCTGTCGCCCTGAAGGAATTCGCCGGGCTATCCGTGTTCAATACAAGTCTGAATTATTCCCTGCGCAGTAAAAGACAGACGACCGGACTGGCGCCGCTCTCACTGACCAGCAACACTCATCACCATATTCAAACGAGGATTTCCCCCCATGCTTTGGAAAAAAGGCCGACGCAGCGACAACGTGGTCGATGCCCGTGGCGATGATGTCGGCGGTGGGGGCGGCGGGATGCGCTTCGGCGGGGGCAAGGGCCTGAGCCTGACGGCGATCCTGTTGATCGTCGGGATCGGCTGGATCACCGGCCAGGACCCGATGCAGATCCTCGGTCAATTGACTGGGCAAATGAGCGAGCAATCGGCCCCAGCCCCCCCCCAAACCCGCAAGGCGCCACCGGCCAATGATGAAGGGGCCGAATTCGTGCGCTCGATCCTTGGTGATACCGAAGACACCTGGGGCCAGATTTTCCAGCAGGCCGGTCGGCAATATAAAGACCCGACCCTGGTGCTGTTCAGCAATCAGGTGAACTCGGCGTGTGGTCTGGCGACATCGGCGACCGGGCCGTTCTATTGCCCGGCGGACCAGAAGGTCTACCTGGACATGAGTTTCTTCCAGGAAATGTCGCAACGCTTTTCCGCCGCAGGCGATTTCGCCCAGGCCTACGTGATCGCTCACGAAGTCGGACACCACGTGCAGACCTTGCTCGGCGTTTCGGCGAAGATTCAGACCGCTCGGCAGCAGGGCCGGCAAATGGAGGGCGACGGTGGTTTGCTGGTGCGTCAGGAACTGCAGGCCGATTGCCTGGCCGGGGTCTGGGCCAACAATGCGCAGAAGCGTCTGAACTGGCTGGAACCCGGTGACATCGAGGAAGCCTTGAACGCCGCCAACGCCATCGGCGACGACCGCTTGCAACAGCAAGGTCAGGGCCGAGTGGTACCGGACTCGTTTACTCATGGCACGTCAGCGCAAAGGGTGCGCTGGTTCAAAACCGGATTTGCGCAAGGCCAGGTTGGCCAGTGCGATACCTTTGCTGCGAAGAATCTGTAATGCATAAGTGGCTGCTGGCTCTGTTGATCACCTGCGCAAGCACCCAGGCTGCCGAGCAGGGCGTCAAGACGATCAGTTCCGGACGCCTGCTGTTGAGCGCCGGCGAAATCGCGGTGGGCATTGGCCCGACACCGGCAAAAATCGAACGCGTGCTGATCATCATCCATGGTCGTTTGCGCAACGCTGAAACCTACCGCCAGAGCGCCGAGCATGCAGCCGAGCAGGCCGGGCAAAGCGCGAACACCCTGGTGCTCGCCCCGCAGTTCCTCAACGAAACCGACATCGCGAGCCACCCGGTGCCCGACAGCGTTTTACGCTGGCAGGGCAATGACTGGATGGCCGGCGGCTTATCCACAGCGCCGTTTACGCTGAGCTCCTACGCGGCGCTCGACGAAATCATCGCTCGCCTGAGTGATCGGCGACAGTTTCCGGACGTGAAGCAAATCGTCATCGCCGGCCACTCCGGCGGTGCTCAGGTGGTTCAGCGTTATGCCTTGCTGGGTCACCCTCAACCAGCCCTCGACACGGAGGGCGTGAAAGTTCGCTATGTGATCGCCAATCCTTCGTCGTACGCCTACTTCAATGAGCAACGGCCGGTGGCGTTCAGTCACGCTGGGTGTCCGAACTTCAATCGCTGGAAGTATGGCCTGACGGACTTGCCCGCCTATGCCGACGGGCAAACACCTGCGCAACTCGAAGAAAACTACATCAAGCGCGACATCGTGTATTTACTCGGGCAACAGGACATCGACCAGAATCATCCAGCGCTGGATAAAAGTTGTGAAGCCAAAGCCCAGGGCGCTTCCCGACTGATTCGCGGGCGCAACTATTTCAATTATCTGAAACGCCGCCATCCTCAAGGATTGAGTCAGCAGCTCATCGAAGTGCCTGGGGTCGGGCACAATGGGGACGGGATGTTTACCTCGCCTGAGGGGCAGAAGGTGTTGTTCGGGCAGTGAGTTTACGGTGCCTGGCAGTGCCCCTTCGCGAGCAAGCCCGCTCCCACAGTAGATTTCGGTGTACACAACATGTGTGTTCACACCGAGCAAATGTGGGAGCGGGCTTGCTCGCGAAAGCGGTTAACCCGACAACACATTCCTCAAGCCGACAGCAATTGCCGCAACTCGACGCAATCGCGCGCATGCCAATCGGTCAATTCCGGCCACGGATTATCCGGCAGGTTCACCAGCACCGTCCGTGTCCCCGCCGCCCGACCACAATCCAGATCGAACCGGTAATCACCAACCATCACCATTTCGCTCGCCGGCACCTTCCAGGCTTCGGCCAGTTTCAGTAAACCGCCAGGATGCGGTTTGGGCGGTGCTTCATCTCGGCCCAGCACATCCTCCACCGCAAAGCAGTCGGCCAGGCCGATGGCCTCCAGCGTGACATGGGCCAGCTCGCGAGCATTGCGCGTGAGAATGCCCAGACGATAACCGCGCCCGGCCAACTCACGCACCAGCTCCACCGCGCCTGGCGCGGGCTTCGACTCCAGTGCCAGATCCCGCTCGTGCTCCAGCAGCCACGCATGTTTGGCCGCTGCTTCTTCGGCCGGCAGCCCAGCGAGGTGAGTGAGGATGTCGTGTTCTGCAGGAATCGCCAACGCCACGCGGATCGCCGCGAAATCATGCACCGCGACGGTCAGGGTGCCGTCCATGTCGAACACCCAGTGCCGCACCTCGGCCAGGCTCATGCCCAATCCTTGCGATGACGAATCAGGCCTTCCTGAGTGACCGAGGCCACCAGTTGCCCGGCACGGTTGAACACGCTGCCACGGGAAAATCCGCGCGAGTTGCCGGCCCATGGGCTGTCCATGGCGTACAGCAACCAGTCATCGGCGCGCAGGTCGGCGTGGAACCACAACGCGTGATCAAGGCTGGCGACCTGCATGTCTTTCTGCCAGACCGATTTGCCGTGGGGCAGCATCGAGGTGGTCAGCAAACCGAAGTCCGAAGCGTAGGCCAGCAGGTATTTGTGCAGCGCCGGAATGTCGGCCAAGGCACCGTCGGCGCGGAACCAGACGTATTTGACCGGATCGGCAGGCTGCGGGTTGTAGGGATCTTTTTCGGTCACCGGCCGGAATTCGATCGGTTTCGGGCACAGCAGTTTTTCGCGCATGTGCTCCGGGATCAGGTGTGCGCGCTGCTGAGTGAGCTCCAATTCCGACGGCAGATTTTCCGGGCCGACCACTTGCGGCATCTGGCTCTGGTGCTGGAAGCCTTCTTCGTCGTACTGGAACGAGGCGCTGCAGGTGAAAATCGGGTTGCCCTTCTGGATCGCCGTTACCCGGCGCGTACTGAAACTGCCGCCATCGCGCACCCGATCGACCTGATACACCACCGGCAACTTCGCATCGCCCGGACGCAGGAAATAACCGTGCATCGAGTGCACATGGCGGGTTTCTTCGACGGTCTGACTGGCCGCCGATAGGGACTGGCCGAGCACCTGGCCGCCGAACAACTGACGGAAACCCAGGTCCTGGCTGCGGCCACGGAACAGGTTTTCTTCAATAGGTTCCAGGGTCAGCAGGTCTACCAGATCTTCCAACACTTGGCTCATTCAGACTCTCCTCACACAAAGCAATGCCGCGCAGTCTTGGCTGCGGCGGTCGATTCAGTTTATGGCCCGTTTCAATATGAGGGCCATTGTAAACGTCCGCGCCTGCTTATCCATGCAAGGTTTGCAGCCATTGCTCACGGGTGATGCGGTACAAAACATGCGGGCGCAGCGGATGCTCGGCGGCAAGCCGCGGGTGCTCGAAGTCATCGGCGGGGTCATGTTGCATACCGATTGCCTGCATGACTTTTTGCGAAGGCAGGTTGGTTTGGGTGGTGAACGCCACGACCTCCTGCAGCGCCAACCGGTCAAACCCGCAACGCAGAGCGGTCCACGCCGCTTCACTGGCATAACCCAGGCCCCAGTGCTCGCGGGCCAGGCGCCAGCCGATTTCGATGGCCGGAGTGAACGGCGCATCGAAGCCGACCACACCCAGCCCGGTAAACCCGATGAACGCGCCGGTGTCCTTGCGCTCCAGCGCCCAGAGGCCGAAACCATGCTCGGCAAAATGCCCACGAACCCGCCCGATCAGCGAGGCACTTTCCAGTCGACTCAAGGGTGCCGGAAAATAACGCATCACCTGTGGATCGGCGCACATCGCCGCAAACGCCGGCAAATCCTCGTCATGCCACTGCCGTAACGACAGTCGTGCGCTTTCGAGTTCCAGTATCGGCTCCATCGTGTCCTCCCCTTTCCATGCCGCAAGTCTACATCGCTGGTAGGATCCTTCCTTCATTCCTACTTTAATTCGCCATGTCGCTGCCACTGATTTACCACGAAGACTACAGCCCCGAGTTCCCGGCGGATCACCGTTTCCCCATGGACAAGTTTCGCCTGCTGCGCGATCACCTGGTGGACAGTGGTCTGACCCGCGACACCGACCTGCTGCGCCCGAACCTCTGCCCAGCGGAGATTCTCGCCCTCGCCCATGACCCTGCGTATATCGAACGCTACATGGGCGGTGAGTTGTCCCGCGAAGACCAGCGGCGACTCGGCCTGCCCTGGAGCGAAGCCCTGGCCCGACGCACGGTGCGCGCGGTCGGTGGCTCGCTGCTGGCGGCCGAACAGGCGCTGGAACATGGCTTGGCTTGTCACCTGGCCGGCGGCACGCACCACGCGCACTACGATCATCCTGCCGGGTTCTGCATCTTCAATGACCTGGCGGTGATCAGCCATTACCTGCTGGAAAGTGGCCGGGTGAATCGGGTGCTGATCTTCGACTGCGATGTGCATCAGGGCGACGGGACTGCACGAATCCTGCACAACACCCCGGAAGCGGTGACCGTTTCCCTGCACTGCGAAAAGAATTTTCCTGCACGCAAAGCTGAAAGTGACTGGGACATCCCCTTGCCCATGGGCATGGGCGATGCCGATTACCTGAAGGTGGTGGACGATGCGCTCAACTATTTGCTGCCGCTCTATCAACCGGATCTGGTGCTGTACGACGCCGGTGTCGATGTGCACAAGGACGACGCCCTGGGTTATCTGAAGCTGACCGACGAAGGCGTCGCCGCTCGCGATGAAAGCGTGATGCGCCATTGCCTGGGCCGGGATATTCCGGTGGTCGGTGTGATCGGTGGCGGCTACAGCAAGGACCGCAAGGCCCTGGCGCGCCGTCATGGCATCCTCCATCACAGCGCCCAACGGGTGTGGCAGTCATCAGGTTGTCATTGATGTATGGGTCTTTACCCACAATGCCTGTGGAACCGCCTGTGGATAACCTGAGTGAAAGGGCCTGCAGCCCATGCGGGGTATAGCATACAGAGCGGTGGTTGTTTTTTAACCACCCTTTGAAAACACCGAAGATCAAATGTGGGAGCGGGCTTGCTCGCGAAGGCGATTTAACAATCAACATTGATATCGACTGACCCACCGTTTTCGCGAGCAAGCCCGCTCCCACATGGGTCGGGGCTGCTAGAATGCGGCGCTTATTCCGCCAGACCGCAGCGCATTCCATGACCCAGCCCTCCACTTCCCTCCCCCCTCACGTCGCCATCATCGGCGGCGGCCCCGCCGGCTTGATGGCGGCTGAAGTGTTGAGCCAGGCCGGGGTCAAGGTCGACCTGTACGACGGCATGCCTTCAGTGGGGCGAAAATTCCTTCTCGCTGGGGTCGGCGGCATGAACATCACCCATTCCGAAGCCTACCCGGCCTTTCTCTCACGCTATGCCGAACGGGCGCCGCAGATAGCACCGCTGCTGCGAGCCTTCGGTGCCGAAGCCTTGTGCCGATGGATTCATGACCTGGGCATCGAAACCTTTGTCGGCAGCTCCGGCCGGGTGTTTCCCACCGACATGAAAGCCGCTCCGCTATTGCGGGCCTGGCTCAAACGCCTGCGCGATGCCGGCGTAGTTATCCACACCCGCCATCGCTGGCTTGGCTGGGATCAAAACGGTGACTTGCGCATCGACAGCCCCGAAGGCGAAAAAACCATTCAACCCGATGCGACCCTGCTGGCCCTCGGCGGCGGCAGTTGGTCGCGCCTGGGGTCGGACGGTGCCTGGATGCTGCCGCTGGAACAGCGCGGTGTAGGACTGGCGCCGTTGCAGCCGAGCAATTGCGGCTTCGAGGTGCAGGCCTGGAGCGAATTGATGGTCAGCAAATTCGCCGGCAGCCCGCTGAAAAACATCGCGATCGGCCTCAATGACGACGTGCCGCGACTCGGCGAGTGTGTGATCACTGCCACGGGAATTGAGGGCAGTTTGATCTACGCCCTGTCGGCAGCGATCCGCGAAGCGATCAATCGACATGGCTCGGCGACCGTTCACCTCGACCTGTTGCCGGGCAAGCCTGTGGATAAAATTCAGGTTGCGCTGAATAAACCGCGCGGCTCACGTTCCATGGCCAAACACCTGCACAGCCAGCTCGGGCTTGATGGCGTGAAAGCGGCGTTGTTGCGGGAGCTGACACCGGCCGACTGTTTTGCCGATCCGGCACTGCTCGCCAAAGCGATCAAGGCATTGCCGCTGACGCTGGTGAAAACCCGGCCATTGGACGAAGCCATCAGCAGCGCCGGCGGCGTGATGTTCGAGGCGATGGATGAACGTTTGATGCTCAAGCAACTGCCCGGCGTGTTCTGCGCAGGGGAAATGCTCGATTGGGAAGCGCCGACCGGCGGCTATCTGCTGACCGCGTGTTTCGCCAGTGGGCGTGCGGCGGGGTTGGGGATGGTGGAGTGGTTGCGGCGCAAGGGCTGAAGACCGAGGCGCGTCCTTCGCGAGCAAGCCCGCTCCCACATTCGACCGCGGTCCTTCAGGAAGAAGGCGATTAATGTGGGAGCGGGCTTGCTCGCGAAAGCGGTCTAACCGGCGCAGCGTTTAATCAAGGCTTGCGCTTACGCGGCCCGGTATTGAACACCGGCACTTTACGCACCGGCTTGATCGAAGGCTCCGGCGCCGACGCCTCACCGCTCTCGACCCATTTACCCAGGTTGCGCTTGCCGCCGCCGGAGGTCTTGGGCTTCTTCGGTTTTTTCGGCTTCTTGATCACCTGACCGCTGGCATCGGTATCCGGCACGCGGTGTTCAGGTTCGAAGTCCGGCTCCATCTGGCGAGTCAACGTCTGACGGGTCAACATCTCGATGGCTGACAGTTGATTCACTTCATCAGCGCAGACCAGCGAAATAGCCTGCCCGGTTGCGCCCGCACGGCCAGTACGACCGATGCGGTGGATGTAGTCCTCGGCCACGATCGGCAGGTCGAAGTTGACCACTAACGGCAAATCTTCGATATCCAGACCACGGGCAGCCACGTCGGTGGCCACAAGGATCTGCACTTCGCTGGCCTTGAAACGATCCAGCGCCCGCTGACGAGTTGCCTGGGGTTTGTCGCCGTGGATGCCGTCGGCATTGACGCCCAGGCCCTGGAGTTTTTCCACCAACGCGTCTACGCCGTTGCGGGTCTTGGCGAACACCAGCACCTGCTTCCACTTGCCCTTGCGCATCAAGTGAACGAACAACTCCGGCTTGCGCTTCTTGTCCACCGTCACTACCCACTGTTTAACAGTGTTGGCGGCCACGTTGCGCGGGCTGACTTCGACGCTCAGCGGGTCGTTGAGCATTTGCCCGGCCAGCATGCGGATCGCATCGGAGAAGGTCGCGGAGAACAGCAGCGTCTGACGTTTCTTCGGTAGGGCTTTATAGATATTCCCCAGCTCCTCGGAAAAGCCCAGATCGAGCATGCGATCGGCTTCGTCCAGCACCAGGGTTTGCAACTGGTTGAACTTGAGCGCGTTCTGGCGGAACAGATCGAGCAAACGGCCCGGGGTCGCCACCAACAGGTCGACGCCTTTGCGCAGCTTCATCATTTGCGGGTTGATGCTGACGCCGCCGTACACCGCGTAGGTGCTCAACGGCAGGTTCTCGGCGTACTGGCGCACAGCTTCGTGAACCTGCTCGGCCAGTTCGCGGGTCGGCACCAGGATCAGCGCGCGCACGGAGTTGGCGCTGACTTTCGGCCCTTCCATGGCCAGCAATTGCAGCAGCGGCAAGGCGAAACCGGCGGTTTTGCCGGTGCCGGTCTGGGCCGCGGCCATCAGGTCGCGACCGGCCAGCACCGCCGGAATCGCTTGCGTCTGAACCGGCGTCGGGGTCTGGTAGCCAAGCGTCTCGAGGGCGCGCAGCAAGGGTTCGATCAGGCCAAGGGTGGCGAAAGTCATGGGAGTACCGTAGGAAAATTCAGCGCGTTTGTGCGAAACAAGTGTGCAATGGCGCGCAGTTTACCCTAATTCGCGCGGGATTCTGTCGGCACCGCTACGGCAGGGGCTGGCCGATCTGTACCACGGCGCCACTGTGGCAACCCGATCAACACCACGGCACTGATGATCACCGCCATCGCCAGTGCTTCTTCGATACCGATGGTCTCGCCGACAAATACGATCCCCAGCAACACCGCCACCGCCGGATTGACGTAGGCATAACTGGTGGCCGCGGCCGGACGCACGTGTTTCAACAGGTACATGTAGGCGTTGAAGGCGATGATCGAACCGAAAATGGTCAGGTACGCCAGCGCCGCCCAGCCTTCGATCGGCGGCAGACTTTCCAGACGCTCGCCACTCACCGCGCTGCCGATCAGCAACACCACGCCGCCCACCAGCATCTCCACGGCACTGGCCATCGCGCCCTGGGGCAACGGCAAGTGTTTGCTCCACACCGAGCCGAAGGCCCAGGACGCCGCCGCGAACACCAGCAACGCCGCGCCCAATGGGCTCGATTGCAGGTTGGAACCGAGGTTGAGCATGGCAATGCCGATCAGCCCGAGCACAATCCCGGCCCATTCGAGACGGGTATTACGCGCGCCCCAGAAATATCCGCACAGCAAGGTAAACAGCGGCACCGTCGCCACCGCCAACGCAGCCACGCCAGAGGCCACGCCCGTATGCTCGGCGACGCTGACCGCACCGTTACCGCACGTCAGCAGCAAAATCCCGATGATCCCCGCCGCTTTCCATTGCGCCCAGGTCGGTGCCGGCGCCCCGCGCCAGCGCAGGTACGCGTACATCAATGTCCCGGCGATCACGAAGCGGATACCGGCGAGCAACAACGGCGGCCAGTACTGCACGCCGATGCGAATCACCAGGTAGGTCGATCCCCAAATCACGTACAGCGCGAAAAAAGCAGCGATCAGCGGTAAGGAAAAGCGGCGTAGGCCAGGCATGGGCAGCTCGAGAACAAGACAAGGAGAGCCGCTATTCTAGAAAGGCCAACGACAGAAAATAAGTTACAAAACCTGTTTATAGCGCCGGTACACTTTTCAAAAAACGGAGTTCGGCGCTATAAACCGTGCTTTCGAAAGTCAGTCATTTTTCAGGAATGCCGCGATGGACAAATACGACCGCATGCTCCTCAGCGCCCTGCTGGAAAACGGTCGTGCGTCTTACGCCGATCTGGCGCGCAAGGTGAACCTGTCCGCTCCGGCGGTGGCCGAACGCGTCGCCAAACTCGAGGCTTGCGGGGTGATCACCGGCTACCAGGCAAAAGTCGACCTGTCCAAAATCGGCCTGCCGATCCAGTGCGTCATCGAACTGCGGCTGAACCAGCACGGTAACCAGAAAACCTACGACGAACTGATCAAAATCCCACAGCTGACCGAGTGCCATCGCGTCACCGGCGATCCGTGCGTGATCATGCAAGCGGCGGTGGGCTCGATGCCGGAGCTGGAAGAGTTGATCAACCGGATCGCCACGTTCGGGTTCAGCAAGACCTCGATTGTGTTGTCGAGTGCCATCGAAAAGCGCGTGCCGTTGGGTCAACTGGAGGGGAATGGCAAATAGTTCTCCAGGGGGCTTCTGTCAGAACCCGCGATACCGCTTCAAATGCTCATTGATCTTCGCCGCCGGCACTTTCTGCAGGCTGCACAACAGATCATGGGACAACTCGCGCAACCCATGCTTTTGCCGCAGCTCTTGCGCCAGATGCGCCGTCAGGTTGGCGGCCATTTCCGCATCGGCCATGGCCCGGTGAGCCTTGCCGGTATTGGGCAGGCTGGCGAAGGTGGTGAGGGTGCCGAGTTTGTGGTTCGGCGCGGCGGGCATCAGGCGGCGGGCGAGTAACAGCGAGCAGGCAAAGTTCTGCAAGCGTGTACGTTTGATTCGCCCGAGCTCGTAGTCCCAGAACTTCTGGTCGAACGCAGCGTTGTGCGCCAGCAGCGGCGTGATGCCGACGAATTCGTTGACCTCGTTCATCACCTGCTCGGCCGAGGGTGCGGTGCGCAGCATGGCGTTGCTGATGCCGGTCAGTTGTTCGATGAACGCCGGCACCCGCACGCCGGCATTCATCAGGCTTTGGTAACGCTCGACGATGCGCCCCTGTTCAAGAATCACCACGGCAATTTCCGTGGCCCGGCAGCTGCTGCTCGGGGAGATCCCGGTGGTTTCAAAGTCGATGACTGCTATGCGTTCCAAACCTGTTTCAACTCCTTAAAAATCAATTCTTGAGCAGCAACGCGCCTTCGATCGGCACATAACGACTGGCGGCGCGGATCAGCGAATTGGCCGTCAGGCCCGGCACGCCATAGGCCACAGCCTGCACGCCGTGCTTGGCGATGATGCGCTCCAGCAGCATGTCGAAATCACCGTCGCCGGAAGCCAGCACCACTTCGTCGACATGGTCGGCGGCATCCATGATGTCGAGGGTGATGCCCACGTCCCAGTCGCCTTTGGCCGAACCGTCGCTACGCTGGATATAGGGCTTGAGCTTCACGATGAAGCCGAGGTTGCGCAGGATCTGCTGAAACTGCTGCTGCTTGCTGTCGCCACGATCGATCGCATAGGCATAGGCCTCGACGATCTGCCCCTGTTTGCTGACGTCAGCCCACAACGCGGCGTAGTTGAAGTGGCAGCCATAGGCCTGACGCACGGTGTAGTAGAGGTTCTGGACATCGACGAACACTGCGATTTTTTTCACCGCACATCCTCTCAGCGCGCTGGCGCGCGGGGTCTTGGCGCACAGGCGCGAGGGCTGGATCAGGCTCCAGGCCCGAAAAGTCGCCCAGTATGCCAGCCCGATGGATTGTTCCGCGAACAATCGGCCCGGAGCGCCATGGCGCTCCGGACGAATGGCAGGTCAGATGAAGGAGTCGTCATCATCGCCGCCGAAGAACGATGAACTTCCATCGTCGTAATCCGTGTCGACGAAACCGCCCTGATCGCTGGAGTTGTCAGCCACGCGCTGATCATTGCCCCAATCGCTGTCACTCTGATCGTTGACCTTGGCTGGTTCTTCTTTGATGACTTCAACCACTTCCGGCTGCTGATTGTGATGAAACAGGCTGCTGATGCCTTGCGCCAGCATCACGCCACCGGCCACGCCCGCTGCAGTTTTCAGCGCCCCACCGAGGAAACCGCTGCCGACAGGCTGTTGCGGTGCGTAATTCTGCTGAGGTGGCGCTCCGAAGTTCTGCTGAGGAGCCGGCGCACCGAAGTTCTGCTGCGGCGGCTGCGAGCTGAACGATGGCCGCCCCGGTTCACGCCAGCCGCCGCTTGAAGGGACAGCGCTTTGAGTTGGCGCAGGTTGCGGGTCACGGGAAGCCCCGCCGAAGATGCTCGACAAAAAGCCGCCGCTGCTCGGTGCCGGTGCCGCCGTCTGGGCCTTGGCCTGTTGCAGTTCGGCCTGCAATTGCTGGACTTGCTGGGTAAGTTGCTTGTTCTGTTCGTCGAGGCTCTTGATGGCTGCCTCTTGCACCAGAATCGCCTGGGTCATGAAATAGCCCGCCGCTGGCTGGCGAGTCAGGTGCTCCTTGATCCGCGCCTCGGCCTGGGCGTCGCGCGGGGCTGAGTCCGTTTCGGCCTGTTGCAGCCGGGAAAACAGTCCATCGATCAGGGTTTGTTCTTCGCTGTTCATGGCGACCTCGTAGATTGCCGAGAAAATCATTGCCCTCATCCACCGTGGATAAGGTGCTCACCAGTAATGGGGCTGATACAGGATGTTTCAATGACCTTTACCGAACGTTTACGTTTGCGCCCCGAAGGGGTTGATCGGTTAAAGTGAGGCACTGCTTTCAACCTGCGATACCGACTGATGAATTCGTTCGATGTACTGCGTGACTCTCTGTATTTCTTCAAGCGCAATCTGAGCCAGATCGTGCAGCTGTGCCTGCCGCTGGTGATTGTCGAGGCGCTGCTGCAACAAGTGGTCGACCACTCCACCGGGCCGGACAGTTTCGCCGGCATCAGTGTGATTGTCGGCTTGCTGGTATATCCGCTATACACCGCAGCGCTGATCCTGTTTCTCGATGCCCGCAGCCGTGGCGAATCGCCGCGCACCCGCGACCTGCTGGCAGCCGCCGCGTCTCTTTGGCCGCGCTTCGCCGTACTGACCGCCCTCAATACGTTGCTGATCCTTATCGGCCTGTCGCTGTATTTCCTGCCGGGTATCTGGCTGATGGTGACGCTGGCGTTCGGCGAGTACCTGTTGGTGCTGCGCGGCCTGGCACCGCTGGCCGCGATGAAGGAAAGCCTGCGCCTGACCCGTGGGCATTTCATGCGCATTCTGGTGTGTATTCTGTGCGTGATGGGCCCGCTGTGGGTGCTCAAGGGCGCGACGCTGGCGGTTTACCCCGAGCCACAGAACCCGGTGATCTCACTGCTGATCGACAGCGCTCACAGCTTTCTGCAACTGTTCACCAGCGTGGTGCTGTTCCGTTTGTTCATGCTGATTGGCGACGCGTCCGAGAAATCTGATGAGCGGCTCTGACCGCTCTACCCTTGGGCTTGGGCGCTGCTCTCGGTTATGCTCGGGGTCAATTCTGTAACGCGATAAGCCGAGCCATGCCCCGTCTACTGCGCTACACCCTGCTGGGCCTGCTGATCACCATCGGCCTGTTTGCAGTGCTGATCTACAGCCTGACCTGGCGTCCCGAGGCCAAGGAAGCGCTGCCGGTCAGTTGCAACGCCCAGGTGCCGACGCTGGTGCGCGGTCAGGCGCTGAAGGTAATGACCTGGAACGTCCAGTACCTGGCCGGCAAGCGCTACGTATTCTGGAATGATCTGGCCGCCGGAGATGACGAGCGCCCTACGCCTGAAGACATGGCCTTCAGCCTCGACGAGGTGGCGCGAGTGATTCGTGACGAGCAACCGGACATCGTGCTGCTGCAGGAGCTCGATGATGGCGCCAAGGCCAGCGACTACCAGAACCAGTTCAAACTGCTTCAGGATCGGGTCACCGACCTGTATCCGTGCACCGCACAGGCCTTCGACTGGAAAGCCGACTTCGTACCTGAACCGCACATCTTCGGCAGCGTTGGCCGGCAACTGGCAACCCTGAGCCGCTACCAGATCGAACACGCCGAACGCCTGCAATTACCGATCGCACCGGCCAACTTCATCAGCCGTCAGTTCAAGCCGAAAAACGCCTTGCTGGTCACATACCTGCCAGTCAGCGAAGGCGGCCAAATGGCCGTGCTCAACACCCATCTGGACCGCGCCACCCAGCCCGACGACACTTCGCAAACCCAGGTGACAGCCGTGGCCAAGGTTCTCGACAAGTACGAAAGCCGCGGCACGCCCTGGTTGATCGGCGGCGACTTCAATCTGTTGCCGCTGGGCCAGTATCGACGCCTTGCCGCCGAGCAACGCACGCCCTACTCCGCCGACAGCGCGCTGCATGTGCTGTGGGACAAATACCCGATGATCCCCACCAACAACGAAGCCAGCGGTATCGACCGGGCGCAATGGCTGACCCATTACCCGAATGACCCCACCTTGAATGGCCCGGACCGCACCGTCGACTACCTGTTTTACAGCCCGCGCATCAAACGGGTCGAAGCACGGGTGCGGCAGGACGATACGTTGCGCATATCCGATCACTTGCCGGTGATTGCACGGTTTCTGTTGCCGGTCGCGCCTTAGGTCAAAAGCTTCGCGAGCAAGCCCGCTCCCACATGAGATCTTCAGTGAGTACAGCATTTGTGTACCACCGAGATCCAGTGTGGGAGCGGGCTTGCTCGCGAATGCCGCGCCACCGATGCAACTGACTACTTACGAGGCTTGATCCGCGCCGTCGCCTCGGCCACCAGCGGATCATCCGGCCAGTAGTGCTTCGGGTAACGCCCCTTCAAATCCTTCTTCACCTCGGCGTAGGTACTACGCCAGAAGTTCGCCAGGTCCTGCGTCACCTGCACTGGCCGCCGCGCCGGGGACAGCAGATGCAATTTCACCACCTGCCGGCCACCGGCAATGCGCGGGGTTTCTGCCAGACCGAACAGCTCCTGCAAACGCACCGCCAGAATCGGTGGCTGTTCACTGTAATCCAGACGAATCGACGAACCCGACGGCACACTCAAATGGTGCGGCGCCAGCTCTTCGAGCCGTTGCGGCAACGGCCACGGCAGCAAGTTGTGAACGATGCTCGACAAGTCCAGGCTGGCGAAGTGGCTGAGACGCGAGACTTTACCCAGGTACGGCATCAGCCAATGTTCGAGGCTTTTGAGCAGTGCAGCGTCGCTGACATCCGGCCATTCGCTCTGGCCCTGGCTGCCGAGATCCAACTGCCGCAACAACGCCACCCGCGCCTGCCACTGACGCAGCTCTGGCGTCCAGGGCAACAGCTCCAGACCTTTGCGCCGCACAAGATTCACCAACGCCTGACTGCGAGCACTTTCATCGAGCCCGGTCAGCGGTTCGCGGCTGAGGATCAACTCGCCGACCTTGCGCTGACGCTCGGCCCGCAGCACACCTTCGCGCTCATCCCAATCCAGTTGATCGACGCACCGCACCTGTTCGGCCAGCACCGAGTCGAACAGCGCCGGATCAAAATCCGTCGCCAGATAAATCCGTTCTTCACGCTGGCCCTGACGACTGCCCAGATCGGCGATCACCAGCCACGGTTGTTTCATCAAGCTGTCCGCTTCGGCGAACAGCGCGGCACGACCATTGGCCAGTCGATATTCAGCGCCACCGGCCCGCCGCTGTTGGGCGACCCGATCGGGATAAGCCAACGCCAGCAACGCGCCGAGCCAGCGCGGATGCCCGGGATCGCTGACCGGCTCCGTCGCTTTGCCACGCAAGTAGCCGCGATATTGCCGCGCCAGTTGCCGGGCCCGTTGCACACCGCCCTGCGCACCGCGAGCGGCCCGTTCTTCACCGGACAGCAGCACCAGTCGACTGTGCAGGTCCGCACCAGCGCCACGCAAGATATCCCGCTCCCCGAGCAGTGCGGCGACATCGCAAGCCATGTCGGCCAGACCGAGCGCCTGGCCACGCAACAGCAAATGGGCGATCCGTGGATGGGCCGGCAGTTCGGCCATGGCCTGACCATGACGGGTCAGCGCTTCTCCCTCCAGCGCACCCAAACGCTCAAGCAGATCCTGGGCCTGTGCATAAGCCGCTGCCGGAGGCACATCGAGCCAAACCAACTGCCCCGGCGTCACGCCCCAACGACCGAGTTGCAAGGCCAGCCCGGCAAGGTCCGCCGAGAGGATTTCCGCACTGGCGTAAGCCGCCAGTTGCTCGTGCTGATCCTGCGACCACAAGCGATAACACACACCGGGCTCCAAACGCCCTGCCCGGCCCGCGCGCTGCGTGGCACTGGCCTTGGAAATGCGCTGAGTATCCAGACGAGTCATGCCGCTGCCAGGGTCGAAACGCGGCACCCGCGCCAACCCGGCATCGATCACCACGCGCACGCCATTGATGGTCAGGCTGGTTTCGGCGATGTTGGTGGCCAGCACCACTTTGCGCTTGCCCGCAGGCGCCGGGTCAATCGCCGCACGCTGCGCCGCCAGGTCCAGTTCGCCGTGCAATGGGCACAGCAACACCGGCGAACCTTCGCCCAGCGCATCGGCCAGTTGTTGATGCACCCGACGAATTTCCGCCTGCCCCGGCAAAAATACCAGCAGGCTGCCGGATTCATCGTTCAGTGCGTCGAGAATGGTCTGCACCACCTTCGGCTCGATGAATTCGCCGGGCTGAAACGGTCGGCCCCAGCGCATCGCCACCGGATACATGCGACCTTCGCTGCGCAGGATTGGCGCGTCATCCAGCAACCCGGCCAGGCGTTCGCCTTCCAGGGTTGCCGACATCAAGAGGATTTTCAGTGGCTGATCGTCACGAAACAGCTCCCGACCGTTCAGGCTCAGGGCCAACGCCAGGTCGGCATCAAGACTGCGTTCATGGAACTCATCGAAAATCAGCAAGCCCACGCCTTCCAGCGCCGGGTCATCCTGCAGGCGCCGGGTGAGGATGCCTTCGGTCACCACTTCGATGCGGGTATTGGGGCCGACTTTGCTGTCGAGACGAATGCGGTAGCCCACGGTTTCGCCGACCTTCTCGCCCAATTCACTGGCCAACCGCTCCGCCGCCGCCCGCGCCGCCAACCGGCGCGGTTCGAGCATCAGAATGGTCTGCCCGGCCAGCCACGGCTCATCGAGCAAGGCCAACGGTACCCGGGTGGTTTTACCGGCGCCGGGCGGTGCTTCGAGCACGGCTTCGTGGCGTGTAGCGAGGGCTTCACGCAATGCGGGTAAAACTTCATCAATCGGCAAAGAAATCATGCTGGCTCCAAAACAGAGCGACGAGTATAACGGCGAACTGCTTAGCCTTCGTCGCGGTCCTAATTCATACAGACGCCCCTTCGTTTCCAGATGACTCAGGAGATTTAATATGCGTGCTTCCTTTCGCTTGATCGGCGGTGTACTGGTCGCAACCTTGCTGACCCAAATGACCGCCTGCGGCTCGATTTTCTACCCGGATCGCCGCGGCCAGATCGACGGCAAGATCGACCCGGCCATTGCCGCGCTGGATGCCGTGGGTTTGTTGTTCTATATCATCCCTGGCCTGATTGCCTTTGCAGTAGACTTCGCCACGGGTGCCATTTACTTCGAGCCCGGCCGGACCGCTCAGGTGGCTCCGGAAAAACTCAGGGAAGCGATCGGCGCCGACGGCAAGGTCGATAACCACAAGCTGCAGACTATTCTGGAAAGTGAACTGGGCCGCCGCTTCCCGCTGGACGATCCACGCCTGATCCAGCACAAGGGCAGCCCCCAGCAACTGGCCATGTTCGGCTTGCAACCGGCCGCATAATTCATGCATTTGAAGGACTCACAGCGCTGATGACTACCCCTACCGACCACGCCCGCCTGCTGCGGCTGGCGACGCGCGCCTCGGTGGCGGTCGCGTGCACGTTGATCGTCGCCAAAGCCATTGCCTGGTGGCTGAGCGGCTCGGTGAGCATGCTCGCCGGGTTGACCGACTCGGCCCTCGACGGCATCACTTCGCTGCTCAATCTGTTGGCCGTGCACTATGCCTTGCGCCCGGCCGACGAAGATCATCGTTATGGGCATGGCAAGGCCGAATCACTGGCAGGCATGGCGCAGGCACTGTTCATTGGTGGCAGTGCAGTGCTGATCACCTTGCAGGCGATCGAGCGGTTGAAACATCCAGAGCCGGTGGGTGCGCCATGGCTTAGCATCGGGGTGATTGTGTTCTCCCTCGTGCTGACCGTGGCCTTGCTGATAGTGCAACATCGGGTGATCAAGGCAACCGGCTCCAACGCTGTGCGCGCCGACTCCTTGCATTACCGCTCGGACTTGCTGCTCAACGGCAGCATCCTGGTGGCTCTGGTGCTGGCCGGGTTTGGCTGGCATCAAGTCGACCCCTGGTTCGGGTTGGGGATCGCCGCCTACATCCTCTGGAGCGCCATTCACATCGCCCGGGAAAGTTTTGCTGTGCTGATGGATGAAGAACTACCGCCGGATGTCAGCCAGCACATGCTCGAACTGGCCTGCAGCGTGCCGGGCGTTCTGGGTGCCCATGATCTGCGCACACGGATTTCCGGGAACCATTGGTTCGTCCAGTTGCATCTGGAGTTGCCGGGGGAATTGACCCTGTCAGTCGCCCACGGCATCAGCGATCAAGCCGCCGATGCGATTCACGCCGCCTACCCGCGAGCCGAAGTGCTGGTGCACGCCGACCCGCAGGAAGCGGTAAAGGCCGCCGCCAGGGCTCAGTAACTCACCTGATAACCGCGGCTGCTCAGGCAGTTGCCTTGGGCCTGGCGGTAGGCTTGCACCACCGACGGGGCCGGTTGGTAGGTGACGGCACGTGGATCGAAACCGCTCTGCTCCACGGCCCAGCGATAGCATTCGTAACCGTCCCGGCTGACTTCCTCCGGCGACTGGCCGTTGGCCGGATACGCCACCACGTCGTAGCCATTGCCGGCCGGTTGCGGCTGCACGGGCGGTTCGACCACCACGTAATCCTGAGTGCTCTCCTGGTAGGCGTAATACGCGCCGGCCGCCAGGAACAGCAGCGCGCCGCCGATCCACACTTCACGGGCGTAATCGGGCAAGTAGCTGACCCGAATTCCGCGAGGCGGCTGAACCACCACATAACGTGGGCCTTGCGGGCGATACCAGTAACCACCGGAATAGAAATAATCCTGGCCACGGTACGGCACACGGAAGTGGCGATCCGGGAAGCGGTCGATCACGTACCCCGGACGATACTGAGGGCCGGGGCCCCAGCCAGTGCCGTGCCCCTCCGGGCGACCGGGCCAGCGACGGTCATCGTGACGCGGCTCCCGCCCCCCGGTTTGCCATGGCTGGTTGTAATTGTTACGCCGCGGTTCGTCCTGATAGTAGCCACGCCGAGGTTCCTGGGTCTGGCGCACGGTGTCGGGCCGTCCCTGGATCGGCAGATTGTTACTTGGTTGTTGCGGCGCTCGCTCCTGAACGTTGGAGTCGTGCAGTGTGCGGTTCTGCCACTGGCCGCCCTGAACGTTTGGATCGTGTAGCGGACGGTTCTGCCACTGGCCGCCCTGATTGTTGGGCTCGTACGGCTGGCGGCCCTGATTCTGATCGTGGCGCTCGAACTGACGGCTGTTGTCGCCACGAATGATTTCGGTGCTCTGCGGGCGTGGCTGATTGCTGGCGCCATGGCCCTGACCCTGTTCATTACCCCGATGATCAGGCCCATTCTGCCCGCCATCGGGGCCGCGGTTCTGCGGCTCATCGGCAAGCGATTGCGCAGTGACACTCACACACAGCAAACCAACCCCGGCCAAACGCCAGATGCGCGATTTCATGCTTTTCCTCACTGCGGGTTAGGGCCTGTACTTAAGACTGGGAAAGCGCAGGCCGGTTCTGCAACAGGTTATCAGTCACGCAACTTATTTATTGAGGGCTGGAGAGAAATTCCAGGCAATAAAAAAGGGAGACCCGTCGGCCTCCCTTTGAGAACTTCGTCCGTGCTCGACGCTTATGACGTCGGCTCACCTCACGCCGTCTTCTGGACAGTGTGTAGCTCGGGGGCCGACACAACCCCGGTGGGGGTGGCGACCGCAGCTGGCCTGATTGGGCGAGCCGCACTGGACTGTTTGTCCGAGCAGTGATTCTGGTGATAAGAATAGGCTTGGGGCACCGGCAGAGGATTGCGAAGATTGCTCAAATAAACATTACTTGCGCAATTTTTAACTCAGGATAGATAATCTGCCGCAATAGTTATGACAAAGGCCTGATTGATGAGCAAACTCGACCGATACGACCTGAGTATTTTGGCGGAATTACAGCGCGACGCGCGCATCTCCAATCAGGAGCTGGCCGAACGCATCGGCCTGTCGCCTTCGCCTTGCTCACGGCGGGTCAAGCAACTGGAAGACGACGGCTACATCTCCCGCCAGGTCGCCTTGCTGGACCGCAAGATGCTCGGCCTGAGCCTGACCGCCTACGTGCTGATCGGCATGGACCGCCATACACCCGAGCGTTTCGAAAACTTCGAAGCCGCCATTCGCACCTTGCCGCAAGTGCTGGAATGCAGCCTGGTCACGGGAATGGATGCGGATTATCAGCTCAAGGTGGTGGTGCCGGACATGGATCACTATCAGAAGCTGCTGCTGGGACACCTCACCCGGATTGAGGGGGTGACGAGTGTGCGGTCGAGTTTTGTGTTGAACCAGGTGCTCAACAGCACGGAGTTGCCGTTGACTCATCTGCGCAGCTGAACCCGCCTTCGCGAGCAAGCCCGCTCCCACATTTGATCTTCAGTAAACACATTTTTTGTGCACACCCGAGATCAAGTGTGGGAGCGGGCTTGCTCGCGAAGGGGCCGGCACAGGCGACGAATAGCTGCGACACACCGACGCAGGTCAATGCTCCATCAATCTGCCATCGCGTATACTCCCCCCGCCCTTTTAGCCCCACCCGCGCTGGAGATGTTCGATGGATCCTGCAGTTTTCGAAGAGTGGATGATGACTGGCCTGGTCAGCATCCTGATCATTTTCATGGGCTTCATCGTCTGGGATCTGGCAAAAAAATCCAAGGCCGGACGCTTCGGCTCGTTCATCCTGTTCTTTGTCCTGGGGCTGGGCGTGGCTGCGTTCGTGATCAAAAGCGTGGTTATCGGCCTGATCGAATCCGGCACTCTATAAACGCGCCGGCACTTCCTTCCACTGGCCCTGATCGAGCCCTTCGATCGACCAGTCGCCAATTCTGACCCGCACCAGGCGCAACGTCGGCAAGCCGACTGCCGCAGTCATGCGCCGTACCTGTCGGTTGCGTCCCTCGCGAATCACCAATTCCAGCCAGCTGGTGGGCACGCTTTTGCGAAAACGCACAGGCGGGTTGCGTGGCCACAGCTCAGGCTCATCAAGCTGTCGCGCTTCGGCCGGCAACGTCATGCCGTCGTTCAACTCAACGCCATCGCGCAAACGCTGCAACTGCTCGGCGGTTGGCTCACCTTCCACTTGCACCCAGTAAGTCTTGGCCAGTTTGTGTTTCGGGTCGGCAATCCGCGCCTGAAGCTGGCCGTCGTTGGTCAGCAGCAACAAGCCTTCGCTGTCACGGTCCAGCCGCCCTGCGGGGTAAATCCCCGGAATCTCGATAAAGTCCTTGAGCGTCGACCGCCCTTCGCCGTCGCTGAATTGCGTCAGCACATCGAAAGGCTTGTTGAACAGAATCAGCTTCGGCTCGGCCGGTGGCGCTTTGGCGACACGGCGCGGGGCGGAAGAAGATGACACAGGCTTCACGCCAGGGCGGCGGGAAACGGGACGTTGAGGACGGGACATGGCGAGAAGAACATCTAACGGTCAGGGCTGCTAATGCTAGTGCCCCAACCGTCAAATGACCATGAGAACAATCAGCGGAATGGCGGCTCGTCGAAGCTGCGCAATTTGCGCGAGTGCAGCGAGTTGAGTTCGGTGCGCAACAGATCCACCGCCTCGATGCCGATTTTCAAATGCTGGCTGACCGCGCGCTCATAGAAGGCGTTGGCCGAACCCGGCAGTTTGATTTCACTGTGCAGCGGTTTATCCGATACGCACAGCAACGTGCCGTACGGCACCCGCAAACGATACCCTTGCGCGGCGATGGTGCCGCTTTCCATGTCCACCGCCACGGCGCGTGACAGGTTGATCAGCGGACGTTCCTGGGCCCAACGCAGTTCCCAGTTACGGTCGTCGTAGGTCAGCACGGTACCGGTGCGCAGGCGCTTCTTCAGTTCATCGCCCTTCTCACCGGTGATATTGGCCGCCGCTTGCTGCAACGCCATCTGCACTTCGGCCAGGGCCGGAATCGGAATGTTCGGCGGCACCACCCGGTCGAGAATCCCGTCGCGGCGCATGTAAGCGTGGGCCAGCACGTAATCGCCAATGGTCTGCGACTGACGCAAGCCACCACAGTGGCCGATCATCAGCCAGCAATGCGGACGCAGCACCGCCAGGTGGTCGGTGATGTTCTTGGCGTTGGACGGGCCGACACCGATGTTTACCAGGGTCACGCCATGGCCGTCGCTGGCGATCAGGTGATAGGCCGGCATCTGGTAACGATGCCAGACCACGCCCGCAGCAATCGCCGAGGCTTCGCCATGGTCCATGCTCTTTTCGATGATCACGTTGCCCGGCAACACCATGCGCACAAAACGCGGGTCGTTGCGCAGTCGCTCCAGGCCATGAACGATGAACTGGTCAACGTAGCGGTGGTAGTTGGTCAGCAGAATCCACGGTTGCACATGGCGCCAGTCGCTGCCGGTGTAATGCACCAGTCGGCGCAGGGAGAAGTCCACCCGCGCGGCATCGAACAGGGCCAATGGCAGCGGGTCGGTGTTTTCCCAGTCGTATAGGCCATCGGCAATGCCATCGGTGGCGGCCGATAGATCGGTACTCGGGAACACTCGCGCCAGCACCGCCGCGGTAACGCCGGAACCGGCCAGTTCATCGCCCTGCTCGACCACGTACGGATAAGGAATGTTCTGCTGGCTGACGCCGACTTCCACGGTCACGGTGAAGTCGTGCATCAACGGGACAAGTTGTTCCAGCAGGTATTTACGAAAAGCGCGGGGATGAGTGACGGTGACGCTGTAGGTCCCCGGCAATTGAACCTTGGCATAGGCGCGAGTGGTCTGTGGGACTTCGCCCTGGCAGAGGTAGGTCAGACGCAACTCGGGATAACGAAACAGAGCACGCTGTTCAGCGTCCGGCTCGACGCGGTCCTTGAGATAACGCTTGAGCGCCTGATTCAGCGCTGTGGTTGCACGCTCGTGCAAGACAGCAAGCCGATCCACGGCTTGCTCGGCGGTTTGAACGACAATAAACGCTTCGGTCACGATCAGCTTCCTGTGTTCTGACTTGCAGACCTTCATCTTGCCTGCATCATCGCTTCACGGGAACCCTGTGGGAGCGGGCTTGCTCGCGAATACGGCCTGTCAGTCAACATCATTGTTGGATGATCAACCGCATTCGCGAGCAAGCCCGCTCCCACATTTTATTTGTGTCGATCACAAAGGAGTCGTCAAAACCCTTGCGGGGTCGAGCGCGCCACAATCGCCTCCACATCCAGCCCACGCGGCAACGTTCCATATACTCGGCCGGCCGAACCGAGGCGGCTGGCGATGAAGGCATCGCTGACTGCTGCATTACCAGCCTCCAGCAATAGTTTGGCCTGTAGTCCCAAGGCGATGTCTTCGGTGAGCTGGCGGGCGCGGTACTGAATGTCGTCGGTGTCCTTGAACGCCGCCTGCAACTGGCGGATGTGCGCGGCCAGGCGCTTGTCGCCATGACCATCGCCCAACTCGCTGAACAGCACATCGAGTACACCCGGTTCTTTCGACAACGCACGCAACACGTCAAGGCACTGCACATTGCCGGAACCTTCCCACGTCGAGTTGACCGGCGCCTCACGGTACAGTCGCGGCAGGATGCTCTCTTCGACATAACCGGCGCCGCCCATGCATTCGGCCGCTTCATTGATCATCGCGGGCGCGCGTTTGCAGATCCAGTACTTGCCTACCGCCGTCACCAATCGAGCGAATTTCGCTTCGTGGTCGTCATCCAGATGATCCAGCGCCCGGCCCATGCGCAGGCTCAACGCCAGGGCGGCTTCGCTTTCCAGGGCGAGGTCGGCCAGCACGTTTTGCATCAAGGGCTGCTCGCTGAGCAACTTGCCACCGACCTTGCGGTGGGCGCAGTGATGGCTGGCCTGGGTCAGGGCCTGGCGCATCAGCGCGCTGGAACCGACCATGCAATCGAAGCGGGTCATGGCGACCATCTCGATGATGGTGGGAACACCCCGGCCCTCTTCGCCGACCATCCAGGCCAGGGTGCCGCGGAACTCCACCTCGCTGGAGGCATTGGACCAGTTGCCGAGTTTGTTCTTCAGCCGCTGTATGTAGAACTGATTGCGCGTGTCGTCCGGGCGATGACGTGGCAGCAGGAAACAGGTCAAGCCTTTGTCGGTCTGGGCCAGGGTCAGGAAGGCATCGCACATCGGCGCCGAACAGAACCATTTGTGGCCCACCAGTTCATACGCCTGCCCCGGCCCACCGCCGTCGACCGGATACGCCTTGGTGGTGTTGGCCCGCACATCGGTACCGCCCTGCTTCTCGGTCATCGCCATGCCGATGGTGACCCCGGCCTTGTGGGCCATGCCGACGTTGCGCGGGTCGTATTCGGTGGCGAGGATTTTCGGCAGCCAGAGTTTGGCCAGATCCGGTTGCAGGCGCATCGCCGGGACACTGGCGAAGGTCATGGTCAACGGGCAACCGCTGCCGGCTTCTGCCTGACTGTGCAAATACGTCATGGACGCGCGGGCCACGTGGGCACCCGGTTGCGGGTCGGTCCAGGGCAACCCGGTCAAGCCATGCTCCACCGCCGTGCGCATCAATTGATGATAAGCGGGGTGAAATTCCACCAGGTCGATGCGATGGCCGTAACGGTCATGGCTGACGAACACCGGTTTGTTCTGATTGGCCGCAAACCCCGCCTCCATCAACGGCCCACCGGCCAATGCGCCGTAAGCGTCGATCCGCGACTCGGCCCAACCGGCATCGAATCGCTGCGACCACTCCTGCAACGGCAGGTCGATGCGATAGAGATTGGTGCCGTCCAGCGACGGTGGCTGGTTGGTGACTTCGTGGGTTTCGGCGAACTGATGCAGGTTCATGACGGGGCTCCTTTGGTCAGCCAAGGACCTTCAGTTAAGCACCGCCCCGAGGCCGAACAAAGTGGCATATCTGCCTAACTGTCGGCGCTTTCGCCCTATGCCGGGCAGAGCACCCTTCGATAGAGCGCCGCCTGCAAATCCTCGAATTTCACCGGTTTGTTCAAGTAGTCGACCAAGGTGTCGCTCGAGCAGTGCACTCGGTCCGCGCTCAGGGCAATCATGAACACGGGTAATTCGCTGCACCCCGGCAACGCGCGGATCCGGCAACAGATAGAAGCGCCGTCCAGTGGCGGCAACTGACAATCGAGCAGCACCGCATCAACGGCTTCATGCTGTAAGTGATCGAGCGCAGCAATGCCACTGTCAGCGGTGCGCACCCGGAAACCAAGCTTGAGCAACATGCCACGCATCACCAATTGATTGATGCTGTTGTCATCAACCAGCAACACCGTGCAGTCCTGGGGCAAGCGCAGGCCGGTGGTTTGCCGGGTGAACGAGGAGACGGGCTCCACCATCGACAGGTCGCATTCGACATCCAGCTGGAAGCGGCTTCCGCGACCCGGTTCCGAACGATGGCTCAGGCGGCCGCCGAGCAATTCGACCAACTGCCGACAGATCGCCAGGCCGACGCCCAGACCGCCATATTCACGGGTCATTGAACCATCAAGCTGGAAGAAGCGCTGGTACAGCGTCGCCTCTCCCAAATCGGTAAAACCGATGCCGGTATCGATCACCGCAAAAGACAACGCCAGCCGACCGGGTTCCGTCGGTTTCCCCGTCACCCGCAGCGCCAGACCGCCGATCCGGGTGAACTTGATTGCGTTGTCCAACAGACATTCCAGGCATTGCGCCAGCTTGCCGCTGTCGCCGTGCAGACGATCCGGCAACCCGGGCGCTATCTCGACCTTGAAGTCCAGCGACTTGCTCGCCGCATTGCCATCGAACTGCCCGCGCAAGGACTCGACCATGCTGCGCAAACTGAACGTGTCCGGATAGACCTTGAGCTTGCCGGCCTGCAATTCGGTCAGCGTGAGGATGCCATTGACCATGCGCATCATGTCCCGCGCCGAACCGGCGGCCGTTTGCTGATACTGCTCCAGCTCAGGGTTCATCTCGACGGTCTGCATCAGCTCCAGCGAGCCGATCACACCGTTCATGGGCGTACGCAGTTCGTGGGTCAGGGTGGCGAGGAATTCGTCCTTGAGCCTGTTACTGTGAGCCAGTTGCTGGTTCAGCACCTCAAGCTTCTGGCCGGCATCGAACAGCGTCTGTGCCTGTTGCTCGCGCATCGCGTTGATACGATCGGCCAGGGCCAGGGACAGTAACGCCACTTCAATCGCCGAGCCGATCTGGCTGGCGTACATGGTGAGAAACACGTTGGGCAAATAACCCAACACCATCATCGTGTTGACGACGCCACCGAGCAAAAATGCCGACCAGGCAATGATGAAGTAGCGCGCCACCCTCAAGCCGCGCCACCAGGCGAAAATCCCGGCGGCGAAAATTGCCACGGTAAAGACCAGTGCCAATGCCGTCGCCAGGCGCAGGGCCAGGGCGTAACTGGTCATCAACGACAACCCGACCACCAGCGCACTGAACGCAATCAGCGCCAGCAGCACACGGTCCAGCCAGCGGCTGTGGGTGGCCGTCTGCAAGAAGCTGCGGGCGAACTGGCTGCCGAACAAGCCCGAACAGCCAATGAAGAACGGCGTGGCGGCGTTGGCCCACCACGGATTGTTCGGCCAGAAATACTCCACGGCCGCGCCGTTCACCGACAGCTGATACAAACCGAACGAGGCGATGTAGACGATGTAATAGAGGTAACTGGTGTCGCGCACGCTGAGGAAGATGAACAGGTTGTAGACCAGCATCCCCAGCAACACGCCGTAAATCAGCCCCAGCACGTAGAGCCGCACGGGCTGCTCTTCAAGGTAAGCAGTGCTCGACCACAAGGTGACGGGCGCCTGAATCGAGCCTTCGCTCTGCAGTCTCAGGTACACCGTTTGCGCCTGCCCGGGCGCAAAGTTCAGATTGAACAGATAGTTGTTCTGGCGGATCTCGCGTGTGGCGAACGGCAATGCATCGCCGGTCTGTCGGACCAATTGATAATCGCCGCCGGCATCAGGCAAGTACAGATCAAGGTGATCGAGGGGCGGATAGGCCAGCTCCAGCAACCAGGCCCGTTGCGCCGACGGGTTGGTCGGACGGTACTGCAGGTCGATTTTCAACCAGAATGCCGAACGCGAATAACCGGCATTGAGGGTGGCTTTATCGTGGGGTTGGAAGTGCCCGGCCGCGGCTTGCGCACGGACATCGGCAATGGTCGCTTGACCGCCCGCGTCTTCATAAACCTGCATCGTTCGGCCCAGGGGAAGGCTCTGGGTGAACTCGTCGAATTCGACGGCGCTCGCCAGGAGGGGCAAGCACAGCAGCAACATCAGCAAATAGCGCATTTAAGCCCCAGCGTGGCCTGTCCGGTTCTGTCAGGAAGCCCCCCATTCCTTTTGAGTAGACGTAAAACCGGTATTACCTGTTATTGGTTTGGATCCACTCTAGCATAGCCGTTAGTGGCCATTGAACACCATTGAAATTTTTCCTACAAAGGCTCTAGAACAAGCGTTACAGCGCTATATATTGAGCTAGAGCTGTTGGCTTGATCAGGTCGTGACAATGCCCCCGGTGGGTGATGAACCCTGTGGCGAGGGGGCTTGCCCCCGTTCGGCTGCGAAGCAGTCGTAAATCTGCCGACGCGGTGTTCCAGACAGAAGGCAAAGGGGGCGCTTCGCACCCCAACGGGGGCAAGCCCCCTCGCCACAATGTATCGGCCGGACTGGACGTCGCAACACCCGAAAAAACATGTTTGGTGGTAAGCTCGCGCACCATGAATATCTACAGCTCTCGCCCCGTTGTCCTCTGTCTCTCCGGCCACGACCCTAGTGGTGGCGCCGGCTTGCAGGCAGATATCGAAGCCCTGCTTGCCCAGGGTTGTCATGCGGCTCCGGCCGTCACCGCCCTGACCGTGCAAGACACGGTCAACGTCACTGACTTCCGCGTACTCGATCGCGAGTGGGTGCTGGCCCAGGCCAATGCCGTGCTCAACGACTCCGAAGTCGCCGCCGTCAAACTGGGCATGCTCGGTTCCCTGGAAATGGTCGACACCGTGGTCGAACTGCTTTCAGCGCACCCGCATTTGCCAGTGGTCTGCGACCCGGTGCTGCGTGCCGGCGGTGGCGGACGACTGGGCAAGGACGAAGTCGGCTACGCCATGCGCGAACGCTTGCTGCCGCTGTCGATCATCGCCACTCCTAACCTTCCCGAAGCCCGCATCCTCGCCGAACTGCCCGAAGGCACCGCCGACGAGTGCGCGGAAAAACTCCTGCCGTTCGTCAAACACCTGCTGATCACCGGCGGCCATGGCGACGAACACGAAATCCACAATCGTCTGTACAGCCGCGACGGTCGCCGCGAAACCTTTACCTGCCAGCGCCTGCCCGGCAGCTATCACGGCTCCGGTTGCACGTTGGCCAGCGCCCTCGCCGGTCGCCTGGCCCAGGGTGAGCATCTCGTCAGTGCCGTACAGAGCGCGCTTGACTACACTTGGCGCACCCTGCGAGATGCGGAACAGCTGGGCAAAGGCCAGTTCGTGCCCCGCCGCCTGCCGCTGGATTTCTGTTCGTAACATTTGATGCGTAAAGCGCAGAGGCTTGTCCGATGAAACTACGTGGCCTGTACGCCATTACCGACAGCCAGTTACTGGCCGGTAAATTTCTTTCGTACGTGGAGGCGGCGCTCGAAGGCGGCGTCACCCTGCTGCAATACCGCGACAAAAGCACCGACGAGGCCCGGCGCCTGCGCGAGGCCGAAGCCCTGCGCGATCTGTGCGAACGCTACAAGACCCAACTGATCATCAATGACGACGCCGAACTGGCCGCGCGCCTGAATGTCGGCGTGCACCTGGGCCAGACCGATGGCCCGCTGATGCCGGTGCGAGCACTGCTCGGGCGGCAGGCGATCATCGGCTCGACTTGCCACGCGCAACTCGAACTCGCCGAACAAGCCGCCAAGGAAGGTGCCAGTTACGTCGCCTTCGGCCGCTTCTTCAATTCCAACACCAAGCCCGGCGCACCCGCATGCAGCCTCGACCTGCTCGACCAGGCCCGCAGCAAGCTGCACCTGCCGGTCTGCGCGATCGGCGGCATCACCCTGGACAACGCCGCCCCGCTGGTGGCCCACGGGGTCGATCTGCTGGCAGTGGTGCATGGCCTGTTTGGCGCCGACAGCACAGCTGAAGTGACGCGTCGCGCCCGCGCCTTTAACGAATTGTTCAAATCCTGATTTTGAGAGCCAAATAATGTCTCGTTCCGAAACCCTGTTTGCCAATGCCCAGAAACACATTCCCGGAGGCGTGAACTCGCCTGTTCGTGCGTTCAAGAGTGTTGGCGGTACGCCGTTGTTCTTCAAACACGCCGAAGGCGCCTACGTCACCGACGAAGATGACAAGCGTTATGTGGATTACGTCGGTTCCTGGGGCCCGATGATTCTCGGCCACAGTCACCCGGACGTGCTGGACGCGGTACGCAAACAGTTGGAGCACGGCTTGTCCTACGGCGCCCCGACCGCGATGGAAACCGAGATGGCCGACCTGGTCTGCTCGATCGTGCCGTCGATGGAAATGGTGCGCATGGTCAGCTCCGGGACCGAAGCGACCATGAGTGCGATCCGTCTGGCCCGTGGTTTCACCGGCCGCGACAGCATCATCAAGTTCGAAGGCTGCTACCACGGTCACTCCGACAGCCTGCTGGTCAAGGCCGGTTCCGGCGCACTGACCCAAGGCGTACCGAGCTCGGCCGGTGTACCGGCGGCGTTCGCCAAGCACACCCTGACCCTGCCGTTCAACGACATCGACGCGGTCGAAACCATGCTCGCCGAAGTCGGCCAGGACGTGGCCTGCATCATCGTCGAGCCAGTGGCCGGCAACATGAACTGCGTCCCACCGGCACCGGGTTTCCTCGAAGGCCTGCGGACCCTCTGCGACAAGCACGGCGTGGTGCTGATTTTCGACGAAGTGATGACCGGTTTCCGTGTCGCCCTCGGCGGTGCCCAAGCTTATTACGGCGTAACACCGGACCTGAGCACCTTCGGCAAGATCATCGGTGGTGGCATGCCCGTGGGCTGCTTCGGCGGCAAACGCAAAATCATGGAATACATCGCGCCACTGGGCCCGGTCTACCAGGCCGGTACATTGTCGGGTAACCCGCTGGCGATGGCAGCTGGCCTGACCACGCTGCGTCTGATCAGTCGTCCGGGTTTCCACGCCGAGCTGAGCGACTACACCAGCCGCCTGCTCGATGGCCTGCAACAGCGCGCCGATGCCGCCGGCATTCCGTTCGTGACCACTCAGGCCGGCGGTATGTTCGGTCTGTACTTCAGCGGCGCGGACGACATCGTGACCTTCGATGATGTGATGGCCAGCGATGCCGGCCTGTTCGGTCGTTTCTTCCACTTGATGCTCGAAGGCGGCGTGTACCTGGCGCCGAGCGCCTTCGAAGCCGGCTTCACCTCGATCGCCCACGGCGAAACCGAGTTGAAACTGACGCTGGACGCCGCCGAACGTGCCTTCGCCGCACTGAAGTAAATCTGCGACGCTGACGTTGGCGATTGCCAGCGTCAGCTTTCACCTACATCCGCACCCTTTTTCCTGCTCAGCTGCCAATAATCCCCCGCAAAGTGGGTGATATAGTCCCCGCGCAGCAGAAAAACGAGTAAAGACTTTGTAAGGTTGGCCCTGCTTATTTCATAATGCGCGCTTATTGGATCCCTCGACGGGTCCGCGCGCCCCTCAGAGGTAAGTCGATTCCCATGAACCGCACCGGCCGCACCCTTGCATTGGGCTGCCTGTTGCTCCTTCAGCCCCTGCTCGCGCTCGCACAAGCAGGCGGCAACTCGTTGTTGATCCCGGCAATGGGTCGCTGCACCCTCAATACTCAGCCGCAAGACCTGACGCAAGCGCTCGCCGCCTGCCAGAAAGCGTCGGATGAAGGGGATGCGCAAGCGCAATACGAGTTGGGTGAGTTCTACTACGAAGGCAAAAACGTGCCGCGCGACCTCAATAAAGCCCTGAGCTACTTCGAAAAGGCCTCGCTGCAAGGTCATGCCCAGGCGCAATTCAAACTCGGCACCATGTTCTTCCATGGCGAAGGCGTACCGGCCAATAACATTCAGGCGTATATCGTGCTGAAAATGGCCGCGGTCAACGGCGCCGAAGACGCGCTGGACACCGCCGACGAAGTCGCCGAGAAAATGCCCCGCGAAGATCTGGAAGTTGCCACTCAGGTGCTGGGGCAAATTTTCCGTAAATACCTGATGGAATTGCAAAGCGCCGACGGGCGTACGCCGTTTTCGCCATTGCCTTAACTTCTGCGTCGATCTTTGCCCCCTTCGCGAGCAAGCCCGCTCCCACATTGGATCTCTGTGTTCACAAATCATGTGTTCACATCGGATAACGTATGGGAGCGGGCTTGCTCGCGAAGGGGGCGACTCGGTCTTGAGGCTTACTTCTCAGGCATCGGCATCGGAAACGGCATGACATTGCCGACCGCGCCGCGGGCTTCGCTGATTTTCGGGGTGCCGAGGCGTTCGACCTCGTCGATGCGCACAATCGAATGCATCGGCACAAAACTGCGCACAACGCCTTCGAACTGAGCCTTGAGCTTTTCTTCGCTCGGATCGACGACCACTTGCGTGCGCTCGCCAAAGACGAACTCTTCCACTTCCAGGAAGCCCCACAGATCACTTTGATAGATCTGTTTGGCATACATTTCATACACCTGGCCCTGATTGAGGAAAATCACCTTGTAGATTGGAGCTTCACGTTTGGTCATGGTGGGCGGGTAACACATCGGGGATAAAAATGAGGGCGCGAACTATAGCATAGCCACTGGACGCGCAGCGGTAGGAACCTTGGGACATGTTCCCTATAATGCGCGGTTCTTTGAATCACGTGATGAATCTTTCCATGGCCAAGAAGCTTTACATCGAAACCCACGGTTGCCAGATGAACGAGTACGACAGCTCGCGCATGGTCGATCTGTTGGGTGAACATCAGGCCCTGGAAGTCACCGCCCGCGCTGAAGACGCCGACGTGATCCTGCTCAATACCTGCTCGATCCGTGAACGCGCCCAGGACCGGGTGTATTCCCAGCTCGGCCGCTGGCGTGAACTGAAGCTGGCCAACCCGGAAATGGTCATCGCCGTCGGCGGTTGCGTGGCCAGCCAGGAAGGCGCGGCCATCCGAGATCGCGCTCCATATGTCGACGTGGTGTTCGGCCCGCAGACCCTGCACCGCCTGCCGGAAATGATCGACGCCGCGCGCGCGACCAAACTGCCGCAAGTCGACGTCTCGTTCCCGGAAATCGAAAAATTCGACCACCTGCCCGAACCGCGCATCGATGGGCCGAGCGCTTACGTGTCGGTCATGGAAGGCTGCAGCAAGTACTGCACCTTCTGCGTGGTGCCTTATACCCGCGGTGAAGAAGTCAGCCGGCCGTTCGACGACGTGATTGCCGAAATCATCCACCTGGCCGAGAACGGCGTGCGTGAAGTGACCCTGCTGGGGCAGAACGTCAACGGCTATCGCGGGACCACTCATGATGGTCGTCTGGCTGACCTCGCGGAATTGATCCGGGTGGTCGCCGCGGTCGATGGCATCGACCGGATTCGCTACACCACCTCGCACCCGCTGGAGTTCTCCGACAGCCTGATCCAGGCCCACGCCGACGTGCCGGAACTGGTGAAACACCTGCACTTGCCGGTGCAATCGGGCTCCGACCGGATCCTCGCGGCGATGAAGCGCAACCACACTGCGCTGGAGTACAAGTCCAAACTGCGCAAACTGCGCGCCGCCGTGCCGGGGATCTGCATCAGCTCGGACTTCATCGTCGGTTTCCCCGGCGAGACCGAGAAAGATTTCGAACAGACCATGAAACTGATCGAAGACGTCGGCTTCGACTTCTCCTACTCGTTCGTCTACAGCCAGCGCCCGGGCACCCCGGCCGCCGATCTGGCCGACGAAACGCCGGAAGAGCTGAAAAAAGAACGCCTGAATGCCCTGCAACATCGTCTGAACCAGCAAGGGTTCGAAATCAGCCGACAAATGGTGGGCTCCGTTCAGCGGATTCTGGTCACCGATTATTCGAAAAAAGACCCTGGCGAACTCCAGGGCCGTACCGAGAATAACCGTATCGTCAACTTTCGCTGTGACAATCCGACCCTGATCGGCCAGTTCGCCGACGTGCACATCGATGCCGCGCAACCGCACTCACTGCGCGGTTCGTTGATCCAGTAACAGCGCATTCCCCCCTGTGGGAGCGGGCTTGCTCGCGAAGAGGGAGTGTCAGTCGACATCAATGTAACTGACACACCGCTTTCGCGAGCAAGCCCGCTCCCACATAGACCACGCCCGACCATGAATCAGATTGGTCTGTTTAAGAGCTTTCGCACCCAGGCGACTGGCGTTATCCTTGATTTCATCATAATTGCCCCAGGGCGGCTAAATACGACCTTGAACGCACCCATAGAACCACATCGTTTCATCCTCGAGCCTTTTGAGGCTCGCCGCTTCGCCAATCTGTGCGGGCAATTCGACGAGCATCTGCGCTTGATCGAACAGCGCCTCGCCATCGAGATCCGCAACCGCGGAAACCAGTTCGAACTGATCGGCGAACCCAAGCACACCACCTCCGCGGAAAACCTCCTGCGTCGCCTGTACCGGGAAACCAAGGGTACCGAGCTGTCGCCGGACATGGTTCACCTGTTCCTGCAGGAATCGGCCGTCGAGGAACTGGATAACCACTCCCCCGCCGAACCGTCCGTCGCCTTGCGCACCAAAAAAGGCATGATTCGCCCGCGCGGCCTGAATCAACTGCGCTATGTGAAGGAAATCCTCGGTAACGACATCAATTTCGGCATCGGCCCGGCCGGTACCGGCAAGACCTATCTGGCCGTTGCCTGCGCGGTAGATGCGCTGGAACGCGAGCAGATTCGCCGCATCCTGTTGGTGCGTCCGGCGGTTGAAGCGGGCGAAAAGCTCGGCTTCCTGCCGGGCGACCTGTCGCAAAAAATCGACCCGTACCTGCGTCCGCTCTACGACGCGCTCTACGAAATGCTCGGCTTCGAATATGTCGCCAAGCTGATCGAGCGTCAGGTGATCGAAGTCGCACCGCTGGCCTACATGCGCGGTCGCACGCTGAACAACAGCTTCATCATCCTCGACGAAAGCCAGAACACCACCGTCGAACAGATGAAGATGTTCCTGACCCGGATCGGCTTCGGCTCCACGGCGGTCATCACCGGTGACATCACCCAGGTCGACCTGCCACGGGGCACCAAGTCCGGGCTGCATCATGTGATCGAAGTGCTCAAGGACGTTCCGGGCATCAGCTTCACCCACTTCCAGCCCAAGGACGTGGTGCGCCATCCACTGGTGCAACGCATTGTCGAGGCTTATGAACGCTTTGAAAATCGCGCCGCCGATACAGCGCCAAAGGACACCCCGCGCGATGCTTGAGCTTGATCTGCAACTCGCTACCGAAGCGTCAGCTCCCAGCGAAGCCGAGTTCCGCCAATGGTGCGAATTGGCCCTGCGCCAGCGTACCGCCGACTCCGAAATGACCATCCGCCTGGTCGATGAAGAGGAAGCCCGTGAACTGAACTTCACATGGAGGCAAAAAGACTACGCTACAAATGTTTTGTCATTCCCGGCCGAGGTCCCCGACGAGTTTCTCGATATCCCGTTACTGGGAGATCTGGTGATCTGCGTGGCCGTGGTCGAGCGCGAAGCCGCCGAACAAGGCAAGGCACTCAATGCCCATTGGGCGCATCTGGTCATTCACGGCTGCTTGCATCTGCTTGGTTACGACCATATAGATGATGAAGAAGCCGAAGAAATGGAAGCACTGGAACGAACGTTGCTTGCAGAACTGGGTCATCCGGACCCTTATGCGGACGACGAAACAGACACATCCCCTATCGTTACAACAAAGGATTCAGAGTAATCGCTATGAGCGAAGATCGATCGAGCAACGGGCAGAAGTCCTGGCTGGGTAAGCTCACCCAGGCTTTTGCCCACGAGCCGAAGAACCGCCAGGAGCTGCTGGAGCTGCTGCGCGATGCACACCAAAACAAGTTGCTGGACAGCGAAGCGCTGGCCATCGTCGAAGGCGCCATCCAGGTTGCAGACCTGCAAGTACGGGACATCATGGTTCCGCGCTCGCAGATGATCAGCATCAAGGCGACCCAGACACCCCGCGAATTCCTGCCAGCCGTGGTCGACTCGGCCCACTCCCGCTATCCGGTGATCGGCGAAAGCCACGATGACGTGATGGGCGTGCTGCTGGCCAAGGACTTGCTGCCGTTGATCCTCAAGGAAAACGGCGACAGCTTCAACATCAAGGACCTGCTGCGTCCGGCCACGTTCGTGCCCGAGTCCAAGCGCCTGAATGTGCTGCTGCGCGAGTTCCGCGCCAACCATAACCACATGGCCATCGTCATTGACGAATACGGCGGCGTGGCGGGTCTGGTGACCATCGAAGACGTGCTCGAACAAATTGTCGGCGACATCGAAGACGAGCATGACGTCGAAGAAGACAGCTACATCAAGCCGCTGCCCAGCGGTGACTTCCTGATCAAGGCCCTGACGCCAATCGAGAACTTCAACGAGTTCTTCGACAGCGAATTCTCCGACGACGAATTCGACACTGTTGGCGGCCTGGTGATGAGCGCGTTCGGGCACTTGCCAAAACGCAACGAAATCACTGAAATCGGCGCCTATCGCTTCCGCATCCTGAACGCCGACAGCCGTCGGATTCATTTGCTGCGTCTGACACCTATAGCTCGGTAACTCTAAGGATTGAAATGCGCTGGATAACCCGCCCCGGCTGGCCCGGTAACCTGCTGGCCGTGGCGGCCGGTGCACTTACCACCCTGGCCCTGGCGCCGTTCGATATCTGGCCGCTGGCATTGCTGGCGGTCGGTTTCTTCTATGCCGGCTTGCGCGAACTGAGCCCCCGTCAGGCCCTGGGCCGTGGCTGGTGTTTCGGTTTCGGCCTGTTTGCCGGCGGAACCAGTTGGATCTACTACAGCATTCACAACTTCGGCGGCGCTTCGGTACTGTTGGCCGGGTTCTTGATGCTGCTCTTCACCGCCGCGATTGCCTGGTTCTTCGCCCTGCCCGCCTGGATTTGGACACGCTGGTTGCGCCGTAACGAAGCGCCGCTGGGCGATGCCCTGGCGTTTGCAGCGTTGTGGGTGGGACAGGAAGCCTTTCGCGGCTGGTTTCTCACCGGCTTTCCATGGCTCTATTCCGGTTACAGCCAGCTCGACGGCCCACTGGCCGGGCTCGCGCCAGTCGGCGGGATGTGGCTGATTTCCTTCGCTCTGGCCCTGACCGCCGCGCTGATCTACAACGCACCGCGTCTGATCCGCAGCGGTCGCAAAGGCTTTATCGCCATGGGTGTGTTGCTGCTGGCCGGTCCGTGGGTGGCCGGCATGGCGCTCAAGCAGCATGCCTGGACCAGCCCTTCGGGCGCGCCGCTGAGTGTTGCGGCGATTCAGGGCAACATCGAACAAAGCATGAAATGGGATCCGGCGCAGCTCAACGCGCAGTTGGCCCTATACCGCGACATGAGTTTCAGCTCAAAACCCGTCGACCTGCTGATCTGGCCGGAAACGGCGGTCCCGGTACTCAAGGAGTCCGCCGAGGGCTATCTGAACATGATGGGCAGCTTCGCTGCAGATCGTAAATCCGCGCTGATTACCGGCGTACCGATTCGCCAGGAAGTCCATCACGAGAAGCGTTTCTTCAACGGCATTACCGTTGTCGGCGAAGGCGATGGCACGTACCTGAAGCAAAAACTGGTGCCGTTCGGCGAATACGTTCCGTTGCAGGAAGTCTTGCGCGGCCTGATCGCCTTCTTCGACCTGCCGATGTCCGACTTTGCCCGCGGGCCAGCCGATCAACCGCTGCTGCAGGCCAAGGGTTATCAGATTGCGCCGTACATCTGCTATGAAGTGGTCTACCCGGAATTCGCCGCCGGCCTCGCCGCCCGCAGCGATTTGCTGCTGACCATCAGCAACGACACCTGGTTCGGCACCTCGATCGGCCCGCTGCAACACTTGCAGATGGCGCAGATGCGCGCACTTGAGGCGGGCCGCTGGATGATCCGGGCCACCAACAACGGCGTAACCGGCCTGATCAACCCGTTTGGCCAGATCACCGCCAGGATTCCGCAATTCGAACGCGGCATCCTGTACGGCGAAGTGGTGCCGATGCACAACCTGACGCCGTATCTGCAATGGCGTTCGTGGCCGCTGATCATCATTTGCCTACTGTTGTTTGGCTGGGCGTTGATGGCCAACCGAATGGCGAAGACCGTTTGACTCAGGCCCGGTGATCATTCCCCTGCGGGAATGATCACTCCTCAACGGGCTCGCCTCGATAGAACATCCAATACCCGACCTGCCCCACGGCCTCATTCATCAACTGCCCCGATTGCCAGATCGATTTGAACTCCGGCATCCAGCCACCCAGTGGCCGGGCATTGTCCACGCCTAAAAACCCCACTGGCGCCGGCACCACCTCAAATCCGGCCTGCTCAAAGCTCCAGACCGCTCGCGGCATGTGCCACGCCTGAGTCACGACCACCACTCGCTTGATTCCCTGCGGCAACAACACTTGGGCGCTGAACTGCGCATTTTCCCAGGTTGTGCGGCTGCGCCCTTCCTGCCAGCGCACCGTCACGCCAAAATCATCGAGCAACGAGTCCGCCATCAACTGCGCTTCAGTGGGCGGTGTACCGTAATGCAGGCCACCGCTGGTCAGAATCGGCAAGCCGGACGCCTTGGCCAGGCGTGCCGCATAGCGCTCACGCCCCAGACCTACGCCGGTCGGCTGGTCGACACCCCAGGCCAGGTCGCCACGCTCACGCCCCGAACCCAGCACCACAATCGCGTCGGCGCGCTGGCCCAGAGTGGCCCACTCCTCGCGCACGAGCGGCGGCTCGCGCTCCAGAGCCCGGGCACTCCACTCCACCATCACTGGCAGGCTCATCAACCAGAAGCCGCCCACGCCCAGAACGAAGCACACTCCCGCCAGCCTCGGCCTGGAACGGCGCCACCACCAGGCGAGCACGAGTAACAGCAAAAGAATGCCGGGCGGCAATAGAAGTTGTTTAATGAAATAACGAAAAGGCATCGGGCATCTCCATAGATGCCCGAAGCCTAAGTGGGTTAACGCAATGCGACAACAAATGCGGAAGGACTTTATTTCAAAAAACCATATGCGATGGTTTCAAGTGTCCTTACTTGAACTGCAGAGACCGGACCTTTACCGCGCCTCCGCCGGGTGTCTTATCCTTGAGCCAGATGATCTTGGCCGTACGTGGTGCCTCGAGTTGCTTCACTGCTGCTGACAAGCATCCGTGCGTTTCACGTTCACTGCGGTCCAGATAGGCCTTGACCAGTTCAAACTCTGCGGGGGTCAAACCACGCAGTTCCAGCTCCAGGGGACGCTCGTCACGAAGCCGTCCAGCGGTTTTGGCCGCGTCCAGGGCCATTGCAAGACGGTCGATCAGTCTTTCGTACAGCTCCGGTTTTGTAGCTTTTTGCTGTGAATCAACCATCCATCACCTCATTGAAGATAAGACTCACTCCCCTTTTAGAGCTTAGCCTCACTGAAAAAACCGGCTGAACGCCGCGACCAACGGCCCTCGGGGCGGAAACTGGCCACACCCTTGTGTGTAATCAGGGTTTCCCTCGGTAGAGTGCGGTCATGTATGCTACGGCGCTTCCTGTAACTCCACTTCCAGCTCGCCTGGGCACCGAAACGCCAATTTGGCGTCATCACCGTCCAGCGTTGCATTGAAGAGGATTAGGCCACCCCTATTCAGTTCAAAAGTAGCCATGCACGAACAATATCAGCCCCGTGAAATCGAAGCCGCCGCCCAGTCGTTCTGGGACGAGCAAAAGTCCTTTGAAGTCAGTGAACAGCCAGGCAAGGAGACCTTCTACTGCCTGTCGATGTTCCCTTACCCCAGCGGCAAGCTACACATGGGGCACGTGCGCAACTACACCATCGGCGACGTGATCTCCCGCTACCAGCGCATGCAAGGCAAGAACGTCCTGCAACCCATGGGCTGGGACGCCTTCGGCATGCCGGCGGAAAACGCCGCGATGAAGAACAACGTAGCGCCCGCCAAATGGACCTACGAAAACATCGCCTACATGAAAAGCCAGCTGCGCAGCCTGGGCCTGGCGGTGGACTGGTCGCGCGAAGTGACCACCTGCAAGCCCGATTACTACCGCTGGGAACAATGGCTGTTCACTCGCCTGTTCGAAAAAGGCGTGATTTACAAAAAAAGCGGCACCGTGAACTGGGACCCGGTCGACCAGACCGTCCTGGCCAACGAGCAAGTGATCGACGGTCGCGGCTGGCGTTCCGGCGCGCTGATCGAAAAGCGCGAAATCCCGATGTACTACTTCAAGATCACCGCTTACGCGGATGAGCTGCTGGAGAGCCTCGACGAACTGACTGGCTGGCCTGAACAGGTCAAGACCATGCAGCGCAACTGGATCGGCAAATCCCGCGGCATGGAAGTGCAGTTCCCGTATGACGTCGATTCCATCGGTGAAACGGGCGCGCTGAAAGTCTTCACCACCCGTCCGGACACCCTGATGGGCGCCACCTACGTTGCCGTGGCCGCCGAACACCATCTGGCGACCCTGGCCGCACAGAACAACCCTGAGCTGCAAGCGTTCATCGCCGAATGCAAGGGCGGCAGCGTTGCTGAAGCCGACGTCGCCACTCAAGAGAAAAAAGGCCTGCGTACTTCGCTGTTCGTCGAGCACCCGCTGACCGGGGAGAAACTTCCGGTATGGGTCGCCAACTACGTGCTGATGCACTACGGCGATGGCGCCGTGATGGCTGTTCCGGCGCACGACGAGCGGGATTTCGAGTTCGCCCAAAAGTACAACCTGCCGATCAAGTCGGTGGTGCGCACCAGTGCAGGCGACACCAACCCGGCCCCGTGGCAGGACGCTTACGGCGAGTACGGCACGCTGATCAACTCCGGTGAGTTCGACGGTCTCGACTTCGCGGGCGCTTTCGACGCCATTGAAGTCGCACTGATCAAGAAAAACCTCGGTGCCTCGCGCACCCAGTTCCGCCTGCGCGACTGGGGCATCAGCCGTCAGCGCTACTGGGGCTGCCCGATCCCGATCATCCACTGCGATACTTGCGGTGATGTGCCGGTGCCGGAAGATCAACTGCCCGTGGTGTTGCCGGAAGACGTCGTGCCGGACGGCGCCGGCTCGCCGCTGGCCCGCATGCCCGAATTCTACGAGTGCAGTTGCCCGAAATGCGGCGCACCGGCCAAGCGTGAAACCGACACCATGGACACCTTCGTCGAGTCGTCGTGGTACTACGCCCGTTACGCCTCGCCGCACTATGAAGGTGGCCTGGTAGAAAAAACCGCGGCCGACCATTGGCTGCCGGTTGATCAATACATCGGCGGTATCGAACACGCCATCCTTCACCTGCTCTACGCGCGCTTCTTCCACAAACTGATGCGCGACGAAGGCCTGGTAAGCTCCAACGAGCCGTTCAAGAACCTGCTGACCCAGGGCATGGTCATCGCCGAGACTTACTACCGTCGCGAAGCCAACGGCGCCTACACCTGGTTCAACCCGGCGGACGTCGAACTTGAGCGTGACAGCAAGGCCAAGGTCATCAGCGCCAGGCTGATCGCCGACGGTCTGCCGGTAGAAATCGGCGGCACCGAGAAAATGGCCAAGTCGAAGAACAACGGTGTCGACCCACAGTCGATGATCGACCAGTTCGGCGCAGACACCTGCCGCCTGTTCATGATGTTCGCCTCGCCACCCGACATGAGCGCGGAATGGTCCGACTCCGGAGTAGAAGGTTCGCACCGCTTCCTCAAGCGCGTCTGGCGCCTGGCTCAAGCCCACGTCACTCAGGGCCTGCCGGGCAAACTGGACGTCGCCAGCCTGAATGACGAGCAGAAAGCCATTCGCCGTTCGATCCACCTGGCCATCAAGCAGGCCAGCCACGACGTCGGCCAGAACCACAAATTCAACACCGCCATCGCCCAGGTGATGACGCTGATGAACGTGCTGGAAAAAGCCGCGCAAGGCACCGAACAGGATCGCGCACTGGTTCACGAAGGCCTGGAAGCCGTGACGTTGCTGCTGGCTCCGATCACCCCGCACATCTGCCACGAACTGTGGCATCGTCTGGGTCATGCCGACCCAGTCATCGACGCCGGTTGGCCGGTGCTGGACGAAAGCGCTCTGGTGCAGGACAGCCTGCAACTGGTGATTCAGGTCAACGGCAAGCTGCGCGGCCACATCGAAATGCCGGCCAGCGCCAGCCGCGAAGAGGTCGAAGCCGCCGCACGGGCCAACGAAAACGTCCTGCGCTTCGTCGATGGCCTGACTATTCGCAAAGTGATCGTAGTGCCCGGGAAACTGGTCAATATCGTCGCCAGCTAAATTGGATCGGGCGCCAGGTGAGCCTGGCGCCGAGTAAAACCTTTCGGGTCGCTTGACCGGCCCACATGGTTTCAAGGGGAGCAACAAGATGATCAAACGCAATTTGCTGGTGATGGGCCTTGCTGTCCTGCTGAGCGCCTGCGGTTTCCAGCTGCGCGGCACCGGCACCACCGAACTGGCGATCAAGGAACTCGACCTGAGCGCCCGCAATGCCTACGGCGAAACCGTGACACAATTGCGTCAGGTACTGGAAAGCAGCGGCGTCCGGGTCTACACCGGCGCACCTTACAAACTGGTGCTGACCGATGAGCAGGAAAGCCAGCGCATCCTCAGCTATGCCGGTGCCGGCCGTACTGGCGAGTACCAGGTGAACACCGTGCTCAATTACGACATCCGTGGTCAGGGTGACCTGCCACTGCTGAGCGACAAGCTTGAAGTGCAGAAGGTGTTCATCCACGACGGCAACAACCTGGTGGGCTCCGACCAGGAAGCCAACGATGCCCGCAAGGACATTCGTCGTGAACTGGTTCAACGCATGATGCTGCGTCTGCAACAGCTCACCCCGACTCAGTTGGAACAGCTGCAACAGACCGCCGACGCCCGGGCCAAGGCTGAAGCCGCCGCGCTGGAAGCGGCGCAGAAGGCTGAAGCGGAGACTCCGCGTCAGTCGCCTGTCGAACTGCCCCGGCAGTAAGACTTACGGGGCGCTCAGGCGCCCCGTTCGCCTCTTCTTATGAAACTCGCCCCCGCCCAACTCGGCAAACACCTGCAAGGCGCTCTTGCGCCGGTCTACATCATCAGTGGCGATGACCCACTGCTGTGTCAGGAAGCCGCCGACGCGATTCGCGCCGCTGCTCGCCAACAAGGTTTCGATGAACGCCAGGTCTTCGCCGCCGACGCCAGTTTCGACTGGGGTACGCTGCTGCAGGCTGGTGCAAGCATGTCGCTGTTCGCCGAAAAACGTCTTCTGGAACTGCGCCTGCCCTCCGGCAAACCTGGTGACAAAGGCGCCGCCGCGCTCATCGAATACTGCTCGCGCCCGGCCGAAGACACGCTGCTGCTGATCAGCCTGCCCAAGCTCGACGGTAGCGCGCAGAAAACCAAGTGGGGCAAGGCGCTGGTCGAAGGTCCGCAGACCCAGTTCGTACAGATCTGGCCAGTGGACACCAACCAGTTGCCGAGCTGGATTCGTCAACGCCTGTCCCAGGCCGGGCTGTCCGCCAGCCAGGATGCCGTCGAACTGATCGCCGCCCGGGTCGAGGGCAACCTGCTGGCTGCCGCCCAGGAAATCGAAAAGCTCAAGCTGATGGCCGAGGGCGGCCAGATCACGGTCGAAACCGTGCAAGCGGCGGTGGCCGACAGCGCGCGCTTCGATGTCTTCGGTTTGACCGACGCGATCCTCAACGGCGAAGCCGCTCATGCCCTGCGCATGCTCGAAGGGCTACGCGGCGAAGGTGTCGAACCACCGGTGATTCTCTGGGCGCTGGCCCGTGAACTGCGCCTGCTGGCCAACCTGTCGTTGCAATACAGCCAGGGCGTGCCGCTGGACAAAGCCTTCAGCCAGGCCCGACCGCCGGTCTGGGACAAGCGCAAACCGCTGATGAGCAAGGCACTGCAGCGCTACTCGGCGCAACGCTGGGCGCAGTTGCTGCTCGAAGCGCAACGCATCGACGCACAAATCAAAGGCCAGGCGGCGGGCTCGCCGTGGATGAGTTTGAGCCGGTTGACGTTGTTGATGGCAGGCCAGCGGCTGACCTTGCCTGCCGAGTAAGCACGCCCTCTGTAGCAGCTGGCGAAGCCTGCGTTCGGCTGCGAAGCAGTCGTAAACCCTGAATCCGGGATCATCCTGACACACTGCATTGTCTGACTTGACGACTGCTGCACAGCCGAACGCAGGCTCCGCCAGCTGCTACAGGGTGGTCGGCGAAAGGTCCTACGCAATGTGGGACTAGACAGAACCCCAACTTCGGCCGATGATTTGCCCCGCAATATCCACTCACTTGCGAGAGATCATCATGAGCAAAAAGCCATCCAGGCATGGCCCCAACAAGGCCAAATCCATCATCGCCCAGCCACTGTTCCGCAGCCGTCAGGAACGAGCCGGCAAGGGCAAAGGCAGCTACCGCCGCGAAGCCTTCCAGTCTAATAGCTGGGAGGCTTCTTACTTTCTGGCGGCTTGATTCCCCGCGCTCTTTGCCCCTAGCAACACCTCCCCAACTTCCCTGCCGACAATCCTTGTTACTGAGTCTGATCAGCCACACGAAACGTAAACGTGGCGGACTGTTCCAGCGTTTGAGGCAATGGAATGGAAATGATCGGTATCGTGACGCCCGTCAACTCCCGGAAACGCCGTTGGTAAAACTGTGCTCCCGCAAGACCTGTTGGCCTTGTGTAGAAAAACGCTTGAATCGGTAATTGGCCAGGTATGTTCTGCGCCCACGTTTTAAGTTTCGTGTCATTGGGAGTATTAAAGGCCTCAGGGGAAATGAGGCGTCCAGCGCGCATGCCTTCCAGAAATCGCGAAGCTGCAGCATTATTTGCAGAGTCCCGGACGTTGAATGAACACATCGATTCGTACTTATTACCTGTAGAAGCATCCCTCCGATATTTCGCTTCCCACTTCGCTGCAGTATCGATGATCGGGTTCTGCTGCTCGCAACTCTTGCTCACT
This sequence comes from Pseudomonas sp. FP1742, assembly GCF_030687145.1. NCBI lineage: Bacteria > Pseudomonadati > Pseudomonadota > Gammaproteobacteria > Pseudomonadales > Pseudomonadaceae > Pseudomonas > Pseudomonas sp. FP1742. Next base: position 5,835,461 of record NZ_CP117460.1, read on the forward strand.
GTCGGATATCTCGGATGTGCTCCGCAGCCCCCGTCCGGCCGGGCGTTGGAGGAGCCATCCACCGGAAAAAAGCACAGTATTTCTATATTCAGTTTCCCCGCCGGGGTGCTCAGGATTGGATAGAAAATAAAGCCACTGTCATAGGTATAAGCAAGTCGCTTCACCTTGTAGTCAGAGCGAAAGTAGGTAAAAGACACACCGCCATTGGCTTCCGAAGTCGGGCTCGGGTTCCAGGCATCAAAATGGGTAGAAGGCACCGTACCGCGCATCAAAAGGCCAGTACAAAGAAACGCCGGCTTAGAGGCGGAGCCACAATTATCCCGAGTATCTCGATATCGTTTCTCCAACTCAGCCGCAACCTGCGCTCCTGTCATGGTCGCTGAAAAGGACGCTACAGACTCTGTCGCAGAAGGACTGCTTGTCATCGAGCCGGCACTTACTTGAAGACTTTTCGCTGCCTGGGTATTAGTCGGATTGCTTGCCGAACAACCGGCCAGCAGAAGAGCTATAAGCAAGGGAAGTAATCGCTTCATCTTGGCACTCGTTTTCAAGGAATGATCAGGCGTAGAAACTGTTTTTTCTCCTACGTAAGGCTATTCAACACCTCCAAACTGCGGGCCGAATAGCTGCTAAATCTGACAGTTGAAGAGAGAGATAAATGGGGCTAGGTTATTCAGCGACCTGACAAGTCGCAGTCCAAATGTTTGCCAGGCAACCGATTCACTCGGCAGGCATGTTAAGGTCTGCACCTGATTCGTATCCTCTGGACCTGTGCATGCCCCTTTGTCTTTCCCGTCGTTGGCACCTTCGCCAATTGATAGCTGCCTCCAGCCTCGTTCTGCTTGTCGCCTGCGCGGAAAAACCCACCGCCGCCGACGCCCAGCCGCTTCAGACCCGAACCGTTGCAACGGCCCCTGCGGTCATTCCGCCAGTGGTTCCGACCGGTGAGGATCTCGATATCCAGCCTACCCAGACCTTTGCCGAATGGCAGGCGGGTTTTCGCAAGGACGCCCTGGCCGCCGGTATTCGCGCCGATCTGTTCGACCGCGTATTTGCCAATGTCAGCGTGGACAACAGCGTAATCAATGCCGACCGCAGCCAGCCGGAATTCACTCGCCCGGTGTGGGAATACCTCGATGGCGCGCTGTCGCCGCTGCGGGTACGCAAGGGTCAGGCCCTGGTCAGCCAGTACGCTGACATCCTGCAAAGCATCGAACAGCGCTATGGCGTGGACCGCCAGGCACTGGTCGCGGTGTGGGGCATGGAGAGCAATTTCGGTCAGTTCCAGGGCAACAAGTCAGTGATCAACTCCCTGGCGACCCTGGCCTATGAAGGTCGACGTCCGGGCTTTGCTCATGCGCAGCTGATTGCTGCCCTGCAAATCCTGCAACAGGGCGATATCGAACCCGAGAAAATGCTCGGTTCCTGGGCCGGTGCCATGGGGCAGACCCAGTTCATTCCGACGACCTATAACACCCATGCCGTGGACTTCGACGGCGATGGCCGCCGTGACATCTGGAACAGCTCCGCTGATGCATTGGCCTCGACCGCGCACTACCTGCAAAGCTCCGGCTGGCAGAAAGGCCAGCCATGGGGCTTCGAAGCGCAACTGCCAAGCAACTTCAATTACGCCCTGGCCGATGGCTCGATTCGCAAAAGCGTTGCCGAGTGGCAGCAACTGGGCGTTACGTTGCCCAATGACGGCCAGGTTCCGCCAGGTTCCGAACACTTGTCGGCCGCCCTGCTGCTGCCGGCTGGCTATCGTGGCCCGGCATTTCTGGTCCTCGATAACTTCCGCGCGATCCTCAAATACAACAACTCTTCGTCCTACGCTCTGGCCGTGAATCTGCTGTCCGAACGCTTCAATGGCGGCGGCCTGATCAACGGTCTATGGCCAAAAGATGACTTGCCGCTGAGCCGTACCGAACGAATCGAGCTGCAAACCCTGCTGAGCGCCCGCAACTACGACGCTGGCACCCCCGACGGGATTATCGGCGCCAATACCCGCAAAGCGATCCGCAGTGCACAGCAGTCGTTTGGCTGGCCCGCGGACGGGTATCCGACGCACAAGTTGCTCGAAAGTCTGCGGAACCGTTAAAAGCGTCGCGGGCAAGCCCGCTCCCACAGGATCAAGGTGTACGCGAATATGGTATTCGCCTTTGAACTTGTGGGAGCGGGCTTGCCCGCGAAGACTGACTGTCAGGCAGTAACGATCTAACGCTTGATCACCACATCCTGCTCCAGCACCAATGTCTTGCTTCCCGCATCCAACCGGACCAACGCCCCCATCGGCAACGTCAGGTTCGGGTCACAGTGCCCGCTGCGCCATCCGGCCAGCACGGGTATGCGCAACGGTGCGAAGGTCTGCTTGAGCAGGCCCTCCAACGCGATCGTGTCCACACCCGCCACATCCCCCACCAGAACCCCGCGCAACTTGTGCAGCGTGCCTGCCAGACGCAAATGGGTCAGCAGCCGATCGATGCGATACAGCGGCTCGTTGATGTCCTCGATGAACAGAATGGCGCCCTCGGCATCAATCTCGTAAGGCGTGCCCATGGTCGCGGCAATCATCGACAGATTACCCCCCAGCAAGCGCCCGTGAGCGACGCCTGGCGAGAGGGTCGTCAATGGGTAAGCCAGCGGATGCGTCAACACGCTATCCGCCTTCACCTGCCCGCGCAGCATGTTGAAAAATGAAAACTCGGTGGGCTGCTGCTTGTCACCCAGCAGATCGGCATTGAGCATCGGACCATGGAAGGTCACGAACCCTGCGTAACGGCTGATAGCCAGATGCAGCGCAGTGACGTCGCTATAGCCGATGAACGGTTTGGCGTTGTTGCGCAGTAATTCGAAATCGATACGATCGAGCAAACGCGGCGTACCGTAACCGCCACGCAGACAGATGATGGCGTCGACCTCGCTGTCGGCAAATGCCGCGTGCAAGTCATTGAGCCGCACGTCATCGCTGCCGGCCAGATAGCCGTCTTTCTCATAAACGCCGGGAAATACTCGTAGCGAATAGCCGCGAGCACGCATCCAGGCAATGGCTTTATCGGTGTCCAGAGCAGCGGGGCCGGCAGGCGCAATGACGCCGATCCGCCCTTCAGGCGGCAAGGCCGGAACAGGGACGTGAGGACAAAGGGTGTGGGTCGGTCGAGCAGTCATCCATGATTCTCCCTGTGTGAATGCTTCAGCACACAGTAGTCAGGAACGGAAATAAACAAAAGAGGGTCAGTCGCACCACGGTTTGCAGGAAAAGACTGAAGAGGCTGTGGCACCGCCAATGAAAACGCCCGCAAGGCCTTAAAAGCCTTGCGGGCGTGTTCTTTTTCTCAGCGCGGAATCAGGACGACATCAACTCGGCCTTGACCAGCTTCGCCTGCTCGTCGGCGTGGTACGAGGAGCGTACCAGCGGGCCGGAAGCGACGTTCTTGAAGCCCATCTTGTAACCTTCCTCGGCGAACCAGGCGAAGGTGTCCGGGTGCACGAAGCGCTGAACCGGCAAGTGACTGCGGGATGGTTGCAGATACTGGCCCAGGGTCAGCATGTCGATGTCGTGCTCGCGCATGCGCTTCATGACTTCGATGACTTCTTCGTCGGTCTCACCCAGCCCCAGCATCAGGCCGGACTTGGTCGGAATGTGCGGCATCATTTGCTTGAAGCGTTGCAACAGGGTCAGCGACCACTGGTAATCCGAACCCGGGCGCGCAGCCTTGTACAGGCGTGGCACGGTTTCCAGGTTGTGGTTGAACACATCCGGCGGCTCGGCGGCGGTGATTTCCAGCGCAACGTCCATGCGGCCACGGTAGTCCGGGACCAGGGTTTCGAGCTGTACGTTCGGCGACAGTTTGCGGATTTCGCGGATGCAGTCGGCAAAGTGCTGGGCACCACCGTCACGCAGGTCGTCACGGTCCACCGAGGTGATCACCACGTATTTCAGTTTCAGGTCGGCGATGGCAATGGCCAGGCTTTCCGGCTCGTTCACGTCCAGTGGCTTCGGACGGCCATGGCCAACGTCGCAGAACGGGCAACGACGGGTGCAGATGTCACCCATGATCATGAAGGTCGCGGTGCCACCGGAGAAGCACTCGCCCAGGTTCGGGCAGGACGCTTCTTCGCAAACGCTGTGCAGCTTGTGTTTGCGCAGCAGGGCCTTGATGCGGTCAACCTCCGGGGAAACCGGGATGCGCACGCGAATCCAGTCGGGTTTCTTCGGCAGTTCGGTAGTCGGGATGATCTTCACCGGGATGCGTGCAACCTTCTCGGCGCCGCGCAGCTTGACGCCGGCTTCAACCTTGGCACGCGGGGCCGGACGCTCGGTGACATCGAGCGTCGGGATCATGGTTTGCACTGCATCAGTAGTCATATCAGTCGATTCCGCCCGTTAGGGTCGTCTGCTCAGCATAGTCGAGGTGTTTGACGAGCTGCGCGCGCAGCCGGGCACTTACCTCGGCAAATTCAATCGGTCCTGCGTGATCGCGCAGCTGGGTCATCGCCAGCCCGGCATAGCCGCAGGGATTAATCCGTCGAAACGGTTCCAGGTTCATATCCACGTTCAGGGCCAGGCCATGAAAGGAACAACCGTGGCGGATCCGCAGACCCAAGGACGCGATTTTCGCGCCATCGACATAAACACCCGGCGCATCCGGCTTGGCCACAGCGGTCACGCCGTAACTGGCCAGCAGCTCGATCAGGCATTGCTCCATGCGGCTGACCAGATCACGCACGCCGAAACCCAGTTTGCGCACATCCAGCAACAGGTAGGCCACCAACTGGCCCGGACCGTGGTAAGTCACCTGACCACCGCGATCGACCTTTACCACCGGAATATCCCCGGGCAGCAACAGGTGCTCAGCCTTGCCGGCCTGGCCCTGGGTGAACACCGGCGGGTGTTCCACCAGCCAGATCTCGTCGGCGGCATCGCTGCCGCGTTCGTTGGTGAAGCGTTGCATGGCATGCCAGACCGGCTCGTAAGCCATCTGGCCGAGCTCGCGAAAGCCCAGCGTGCCGGACATCACAGCACCATGTGCACGAAACCGGTAGCCCGCAACTCGCTGTTGATGTCGTACAGCTGTTCCTGGCCGGTGGCGATGATGTGCAACTGGATGGTCGTGTACTTGCCGTTGGTACTCTGCCGTTCGGCAAAAGTGTTGTGATCAACGGTCGCGTGTTTCTCAAGGATTGCGATGATCTTGTCCTTGAATCCCACACCGGTGTCGCCGATTACCTTGATCGGGTAATCCGCGCAGGGGAATTCGATTTTTGGCGCCTTTGCTTCGGTGTCTGTCATGGCGTAACGGCCTCGTAAGCCGTGGCAACGGACATGGCCCCGTTCTGGATTGGAACGGGGCCATGCAGGTCCACACTAATTCAGTTGAACAAGCCGTAGAAGAATAGACGGATGCTATCCCACATGCGGCGGAAGATACCACCTTCGTCGACCGCGTCCAGCGCGATCAGGTCGGCGCTGTGCACCACTTTGTCGTCCAGTTTCACTTCGACTTTACCAATCACGTCGCCCTTGGCGATTGGCGCAACCAGTTGCGGGGTCATGGTCATGCTGGCGGCGAGCTTTTTCAGCTGGCCTTTGGGCAAGGTCATGGTCAGGTCTTGAGCCAGGCCGGCCTTGACTTGATTGGTGGTGCCTTTCCAGACAGGTGCCTGAGCCAGCTCGGCGCCTTTCTGATAGAAGGTCTGGGTTTCGAAGAAGCGGAAACCGTAAGTCAGCAATTTCTGGGTTTCGGCAGCACGAGCCACTTCGCTGTTGGTGCCGAACACCACGGCGATCAGGCGCATGCCATCACGTACGGCCGAAGACACCATGCAGTAGCCGGCTTCGTCGGTGTGACCGGTTTTCAGACCGTCGACAGTCTTGTCGCGCCACAGCAGCAGGTTGCGGTTAGGCTGCTTGATGCCGTTCCAGAAGAACTCTTTCTGCGAGTAGATCGCGTAGTGAGCCGGGTCTTCGTGGATGATCGCGCGAGCCAGCACGGCCATGTCGTGAGCCGACGAGTAGTGCTCCGGGTTCGGCAGGCCGGTCGGGTTCATGAAGTGGGTGTTGGTCATGCCCAGATCGGCCACGGTTTTGTTCATCAGGTCGGCGAATGCGTCTTCGCTGCCGGCGATGTGCTCGGCGAGCGCAACACTGGCGTCGTTGCCCGACTGAATGATGATGCCGTGCAGCAGATCACTGACGGTGACTTGCGAGCCGACCTTGATGAACATCCGCGAACCGCCGGTACGCCAGGCGTTCTCGCTGACGGTCACCGGATCGTTTTCGCCGATCTGGCCACGACGGATTTCCAGGGTCGCGATGTACGCGGTCATCAGCTTGGTCAGGCTGGCCGGGGGCAGACGCTGGTCGCCATTGTTCTCTACCAGCACGTTGCCGCTGCTGGCGTCCATGAGTACATAGGCTTTGGCGGCCAGTTGCGGTGGCGACGGCATCATCTCGACCGCGAATGCGGCAGGCGAGAGGAGCAGCGGGACTAGCAGGCACAGGCGTTTGGCAAAGGTGGTGATGTTCATCCGTCTCTCGAAATCGCTAATGGAAACTGCCCTAGGGCAAAACTAATCAGACAACTTTATAAAAGCTGTCACGTATTCAGTTGCTCACTCTGTAACCCTTGCCGGGCTTTTGTTCTTCAACGAGCCAACAACCCGGTTCGCCCCCCAAACCGCAAGCGAACCGTCAATCAGGTACTACGTGTTACTCGGCGGTGACCAGGCTCGGCGAACCGAGATTGGCCAGGCGCACGCTGTTCTGCACTTGCTGGATTTCACCTGGCGAGCCGATCGGCCCCATGCGTACCCGATGCAGTGTCTGCTGGTTACGCACGATCGAGCTGATGAACACCGGAGCGCTCACCATCCCGCTGAGCTTCGATCTCAGGAGTTCTGCAGCGTCCGGGTTGGCGAACGCGCCCACCTGCAGATACTGGCCAGAGGCTGGTACAGAAGCGTTTTTTTTTGCATCGATCTGCACGGGCACAACGGCCGCGGCGTGTTGCTGCGGCGGTGGCGTCCATTGCTCGACGGTGCCGGTGGATGCCGTCACGGTCGGCGTGGCATTTTGCGCCACTTGCGGCTCGTTGAGCATCAACGGTGCCGGACGACCTTTCTGCGCCCACCATTCTTGCGGGTCGATGCCTTCGACCTTGACCCGCGCCGTGCCGATTTCAGCGTAGCCAAGCTTCTTGGCGGCCGCATAGGACAAGTCGATGATCCGGTCCGAATAGAACGGCCCACGGTCGTTGACCCGCAGAATCACCGTTTTGTTGTTGTCCAGGTTAGTCACCCGAACGTAACTTGGCAGCGGCAATGTCTTGTGAGCGGCGCTCATGCCGTACAAGTCATACACCTCACCGTTGGCGGTGTTCTGACCGTGAAACTTGGTGCCATACCAGGACGCCGTGCCCGAAGCGACGTAACGCTTGGACTCTTGCAGCGGGAAGTAAGTCTTGCCCAGCACGGTGTACGGGTTGGCTTTATAAGGACCGCTATGCAGGGTCGGTGTGGCATCCGGGATACGCGACACATCGACGTCCCACCAGGGTGCGCCATCCTTGTGCGCCCGGTTGATATCCAGGCCAGGGACCGAACGAACGGCGGTGGAAGACTTCTGAGTCGGTGAGCGGCTGGTCGAACAACTGGCGACCAGCACCGCCAACGCGGCGAATGCCATGAGCTTCAGGGGTTTATTCATAGGCAATGCCCGCATTACTTGACGCCCCGTGCTTGGACCAGCTGTTCAGACAGTTGATGTACAGCCATGGCGTACATCACGCTGCGGTTATAACGCGTAATCGCGTAAAAATTCGTCAGGCCCATCCAGTATTCCGGGCCATTGTCACCTTCCAGGCGGAAAGCCGTGACCGGCATATCATCGCGCAGCGCATCATGACTCGACCAGCCCAGCGCCCGCAACTCCCCGACGGTTTTCGTCGGCTCGATGCCGTCGGTCAGCCCGTCGTCCACCTGATCGCCGCGCACATCGGCACGGCTGACCACAGGTTCGCCGGCGACCCAGCCATGTTGCTTGAAATAACTGGCGACGCTGCCGATGGCGTCATCGGGGTTGGTCCAGATATTGATGTGGCCGTCACCGTCGAAATCCACGGCATAGGCGCGAAAACTGCTCGGCATGAACTGCGGCAACCCCATGGCCCCGGCGTAGGAGCCTTTGAGTGTCAGCGGGTCGACCTGCTCTTCACGGGCCAGCAGCAGGAATTCGCGCAATTCCTTGCGGAAGAAATCGGCACGGGGAGGATAGTCGAAACCCAGGGTCGACAAGGCGTCGATCACCCGATAATTACCGGTATTGCGGCCAAAAAAGGTCTCGACGCCGATGATCGAGACGATCACCTGCGCCGGCACGCCGTATTCCTGCTCGGCACGGGCCAGCACCGCCTCGTGCTGACGCCAGAAGTCCACGCCACGGGCGATACGCGCATCGGTGATGAACATCGGGCGATATTCTTTCCACTGCTTGACGCGTTCGGCCGGTTTGGAGATCGCGTCCAGAATCGTCTGTTTGCGCTCGGCTTCGCGGAACACGCCCATCAGCTGTTCACCGGCAAAGCCGTAGTCGCGGGTCATTTCACCGACGAACTCGGCCACCTGGGGTGAACCTTCGTAATCGCCGGCCAACGCTTCCTGCACGGAACCAAGGATGCCCACCAGGCCGACCCACGGTGCGTATCGAGTCGCCCAGCCACGCATTACTTGCATTGAAATCTTCACCTTATTCAAACCTGTGCGATCCACTTGCGATGGGTATGGATCGACATCAAAACCCCAAACGCTGACAGTAGCGTCACCAGCGAAGTTCCTCCGTAGCTAATGAACGGCAACGGCACCCCCACCACCGGCAACAGGCCACTGACCATACCGATGTTGACGAAAACGTAAACAAAAAACGTCATGGTCAGGCTGCCCGCGAGCAATTTGCCGAACAATGTCTGGGCCTGGGCGGTAATCACCAGCCCGCGACCGATCAACAACAGGTAAATCAGCAACAATGCGCAGATCCCCACCAGGCCGAACTCTTCACCCAGCACCGCAATAATGAAGTCGGTGTGGCTTTCCGGCAGGAAGTCCAGGTGCGACTGGGTGCCGAGCAACCAGCCTTTGCCGAAGACGCCGCCGGAGCCGATGGCCGCTTTCGACTGAATGATGTTCCAGCCTGTGCCCAGCGGATCGCTCTCGGGGTCGAGGAAAGTCAGGATTCGCTGCTTTTGATAGTCGTGCATGATGAAGAACCACATGCCGACCGCCACCGGCACTGCCGCGGCAATCACGCTGAGAATCCAGCGCCAGCGCAGGCCGCCCATGAACAGAACGAACGCACCACCGGCGAGAATAAGCAGAGAAGTGCCGAGGTCGGGCTGACGCACGATCAAGATGAACGGCAGCCCGATCAGAAACAGACTGACACCTACATGCTTGAGCTGCGGCGGCAAGGTGCGCTTGGACAGGTACCAGGCGATGGTCGCCGGCATCAGGATCTTCATGAATTCCGAGGGCTGGAAGCGGATCACCCCGGGAATGTTGATCCAGCGCGTGGCGCCCATGGCGTTGTGGCCCATGACATCCACGACTACCAGCAACAACACGCCAATCACATAACCGACCGGCACCCAGCGGGCCATGAAGCGCGGTTCGAACTGGGCGATGACGATCATCGATACCAGGCCGATACCGAAGGAAGTCGCTTGCTTGGCCAACAGATCCCAGCTCTTGCCGCTGGCCGAATACAGCACGAACAGACTGCCGGCAGCGAGGGTCAGCAGCAGGATCAGCAGCGGGCCGTCGATGTGCAGGCGTTGCAGCAGCGTCGCACGGCGCCGCATCACATCCTCGCTGGACAGAATGCGATCGAAATTACTCTTCACGGGCCGTAGCCTCCGCACTGATAGGGCTGGCGTATTCGGCTTTCAGTCGGCCGTCCTGGTCGAGGAGCCAGGCGTCCATGACTTGACGCACCACCGGCGCGGCGACGCCGGAACCGGACTCGCCGTTCTCGACCATCACCGACACCACGATTTGCGGGTTGTCGGCCGGCGCGAAGCCGACGAACAAGGCGTGGTCGCGGTGGCGCTCCTGCACCTTGGAGCGGTCGTACTTCTCGCCCTGCTTGATCGCAACCACCTGGGCCGTACCACTTTTGCCGGCAATCCGGTATTGCGCGCCGATCGACGCCTTGCGCGCCGTACCACGGGCACCGTGCATCACCTGCTGCATGCCGTGGTTGACCTTGGTCCAGTCGGACGGGTCGCGCAGGATGATGTCCGGCATCGGATTTTCATCCTTCGGCTTCTCGCCCTCGATGGTCTTGGCCAGGTGCGGACGATTCCAGACACCCTTGTTGGCCACCAATGCCGTGGCCTGCGCCAGTTGCAACGGAGTGGACTGCATGTAGCCCTGCCCGATCCCCAGAATCAGCGTCTCGCCCGGGAACCAGGCCTGACGACGGGTTACGCGCTTCCATTCCCGTGTCGGCATCAGCCCCGGCGACTCTTCGAACATGTCCAGGGAGACCTTCTGGCCAATGCCGAATTTGCTCAGGTAGGACGACAACCGATCAATCCCCAGCTTGTGCGCCAGGTCATAGAAGTAGGTGTCGTTGGAACGCATGATCGCCGTGTCGAGATCGACAAAGCCGTCACCGGTACGGTTCCAGTTGCGGTATTTGTGATCGTAGTTGGGCAGCATGTAGTAACCCGGGTCGAACACCCGGGTCGACGCCGTGACCACGCCCGCATCCAGGCCGGCAATCGCCACCGCCGGCTTGATGGTCGAACCCGGCGGGTACAGACCGCGCAGCACGCGGTTGAACAGTGGCCGGTCGATGGAGTCACGCAGCTCGGAGTAGGCCTTGAAACTGATGCCGGTGACGAACAGGTTCGGGTCGAAGCTCGGCTGGCTGACCATCGCCAGCACCTCACCGGTTTTCGGGTCCAGCGCTACCACCGCGCCACGGCGACCGCCAAGCGCGGCTTCGGCGGCTTCCTGCAATTTGATGTCCAGGCTCAGGACGATGTCCTTGCCGGATATCGGTTCGGTACGCTTGAGCACGCGCAATACGCGGCCCCGAGCGTTGGTCTCGACTTCTTCGTAACCCACCTGACCGTGCAGCTCGGGCTCGTAGAAGCGCTCGATGCCGGTTTTACCAATTTGATGGGTGCCGCTGTAACTCACCGGATCGAGCGACTTGAGCTCTTTCTCGTTGATCCGCCCCATGTAACCCACCGAGTGCGCAAAGTGCGCGCCCTGCGGATAATGCCGCACCAGCTGCGCAACCACTTCCACGCCGGGCAGACGGAACTGGTTCACCGCGATGCGGGCGATCTGCTCTTCGGTCAGCTCGAACAGGATCGGCACCGGCTCGAATGGCCGGCGCCCCTGACGCATGCGCTTCTCGAAGATCACCCGGTCCTCGGGCGTCAGCTCCAGCACTTCGACGATCACATCGAGCACTTGTTGCCAGTCGCCGGAACGTTCGCGGGTCATGCTCAGGCTGAAGCTGGGCCGGTTGTCGGCCACCACCACGCCATTGCGGTCGTAGATCAGCCCGCGAGTCGGCGGAATCGGCTGCACATGGACGCGATTGTTTTCCGACAGGGTCGAGTGGTACTCGTACTGGATCACCTGAAGAAAATACAGCCGCGCGATCAGCACGCCGATCAGCGTGACTACCGCAATTGCCCCGAACACGACGCGGCCACGCACCAGACGGGCGTCTTTTTCGTGGTCCTTGATGCGGATCGGCTGGGACATGGGGGCAGAACTACTTGTGGTAAGGGTGGCCGGACAGCACTGTCCAGGCACGATACAGCTGTTCGCCGATCAGAATCCGCACCAGCGGGTGCGGCAACGTCAACGGCGACAACGACCAGCGTTGATCCGCCCGGGCACAGACTTCCGGCGCCAACCCCTCGGGGCCGCCGACCATGAAGTTCACCGTGCGCGAGTCCAGCCGCCAGCGATCGAGTTCGACCGCCAGTTGCTCGGTGCTCCAGGGCTTGCCGTGGACTTCGAGGGTGACAATGCGCTCATTCGGCCCGACCTTGGCCAGCATGGCTTCGCCTTCCTGACGGATAAAGCGCGCCACGTCGGCGTTCTTGCCGCGGGTGTTGAGCGGAATTTCCACCAGTTCCAGCGCCAGCTCGGACGGAAGACGCTTGGCATATTCATGCCAGCCTTCTTCCACCCACTTGGGCATGCGTGAACCGACGGCGATCAGTCGCAGTCGCACAGCGGTCCCTTATTGCTGGTCTTTGTTGAGCTTGATGAAATGCTCATGGGTGTTTTCCGGGCTGTGGTGCGCGGCGCTGCCGGCACGGCTCTGCTCGGCACCCTGCCACAAACGCTCCAGGTCATAGAACTGGCGAGCACTGGCCGTCATCATGTGCACGATGACATCGTCCATATCCAGCAACACCCAGTCGCTGTCGCCCTTGCCTTCTTCACCCAACGGCTTGACGCCCTGGGCCTTGACCGCTTCGCGGACCTTATCCAGCATCGCGCCGATCTGGCGGTTGGAAGTACCAGTCGCGATGATCATGAAGTCAGTGATGCTCTGCTTTTCACGCACGTCGATCACCAGGATGTCCTGGGCCTTGACGTCTTCCAGGGCCGCCACGGCAACCTTGACCAGCTCTTCGCCACGCAGATCCGGGCCGGTGTCAGCCGCTACCGGCAGCGGAGCGCTCTTGAACGTGCCTTTGCGCTTTACTTTGTTTACGTCTTTGTCAGTCATATAAAACTCGTTTTGCTCGTATGTTCGGGCGCTTCGCTACACGCATTCACGTGCCTTGAAGCGCGCCCTTTTTCAGTTCGACGCACGGTAAAGTCCGTGCGCATCGATGTAGGCCAGGACCGCGTCGGGCACCAGGAAACGTACCGACTTACCGCTGGCCAGCAGTTGACGGATCTGGGTGGCGGATACCGCGAGCGGTGTCTGCCAGACGAATGCAATCTGTCCGCTCGGCCCTTTGAGGGCCAGCGGGTCGCTCACCGAGCGCGCCGCCAACAGATTGCGCAAGGCATCCGGCGGTTCGCTGTCGGCATCCGGGCGTTGCAGCACCAGGATGTGGCAATGCTGGAGCAACTCTTCCCAGCGGTGCCAAGTGGGCAGGCCGCAAAATGCGTCCCAGCCCAAAAGTAGAAAAACCTGGTCTGAGGCGGCCAGTTCAGCCCGCATCAGTTCCAGGGTGTCAATGGTGTAGGACGGTTTGTCCCGCTGCAATTCGCGGGCGTCCACCACCAACGGCGCCACACCGGCCACCGCACACTTGACCATCGCCAGACGGTCCTTCGCCGACACCTGCGGCTTGTCCCGATGGGGCGGCCTGGCACTGGGTGTCAGACGCAACTCATCGAGCGCCAGCGATTCGGCGACTTCCAGCGCACCGCGTAAATGGCCGATGTGCACCGGATCGAAGGTCCCGCCCAATATGCCGATGCGGCGGGGCTCGCTGGCGGTCACTTGGGCTGACGGGTCTAGGTCGCCCAAGTCAGAGCGACTCCTGACCGCGCAACTGACCGTCGCCGACCACGATGTACTTCTCGCAGGTCAGCCCCTCGAGGCCTACCGGGCCGCGGGCGTGCAGCTTATCAGTAGAAATGCCAATCTCGGCACCCAATCCGTATTCGAAGCCATCGGCGAAGCACGTCGGGGTGTTGATCATCACCGAGGACGAGTCGACTTCAGCCACGAAACGCCGGGTGTCGGCCAGGTTTTCGCTGACGATCGAGTCGGTGTGATGGGAGCCGTACCTGTTGATGTGCTCGATGGCCTGATCCAGCCCGTCGACCACGCGGATCGACAGGATCGGCGCCAGGTACTCGGTGGTCCAGTCTTCTTCAGTGGCCGCTATGGCTTCGATGATCGCCCGGGTGCGCTCGCAACCGCGCAGCTCGACGCCTTTTTCGCGGAACCGGGCAGCCATCGCCGGCAGGAATGCGCTGGCGACCGCTTGATCCACCAGCAAGGTTTCCATGGCACCGCAGATGCCGTAACGGTAAGTCTTGGCGTTGAACGCGATGCGCTGGGCTTTCGGCAGATCGGCGTGGGCACCGACGTAGACGTGACAGATGCCGTCCAGGTGCTTGATGACGGGCACGCGGGCATCGCGACTGACCCGTTCGATCAGGCCGCGGCCGCCACGGGGCACGATGACGTCGACATATTCGGGCATGGTGATCAGCGCACCCACGGCGGCACGGTCGGTGGTTTCGACCACTTGCACCACGGCGGCCGGCAGATCGGCCTCGGCCAGGCCACGCTGGATGCAGGCGGCAATGGCACGGTTGGAATGAATCGCCTCGGAGCCGCCACGCAGGATGGTCGCGTTACCGGACTTCAGGCACAGGCTGGCGGCATCGATGGTCACGTTCGGCCGGGATTCGTAGATGATCCCGATCACGCCCAACGGCACGCGCATCTTGCCGACCTGAATGCCCGACGGCCGATAGCTCATGTCACGGATCGCGCCGACCGGGTCCGGCAGGGCCGCGACCTGGCGCAACCCGACGATCATGCCGTCGATGCGCGCCGGCGTCAGCGCCAGGCGCTCCAGCAGGGCCGGCTCAAGACCATTGGCGCGGCCGGCGGCCAAATCCAGTTCATTGGCTGCTGCCAGCTCGGCGCGCGCAGCGTCCAGCGCATTGGCGGCAGCCTGCAAGGCGCGATTTTTCTGCGCGGTGCTGGCACGACCGATCACGCGGGAAGCTTCGCGGGCGGCGCGACCCAAGCGGGTCATGTAGTCAAGAACGGACTCAGTCATGGTCTGTAGAGGTCTTTGCTAGGCTTGGTAAAGAATAAAGCGGCAGATTATAGCTGTCGCGCCCCCCGACTAACAGCGGTGACGGGCGGATGGTCGAAATGGAGGGCAATTTGCCGACGTTCAGCCGTGATTAAGCTGCTTATTGTTATCATTAAGACTCAATCAGCCCTGATAAGCGCTGTTCATCATGACCAACCTGACTGTTCCTGCGTCCGATACGCGCCAGCCCAAAGCGCTACCGGATGCGTTTTTCGACCGCGACGCCCAAACGCTGGCCCGGGATTTACTGGGCAAAATCATCCGCCACCGGGTCGACGACCTGTGGCTCAGCGCCCGGATCATCGAGACCGAAGCCTATTACTGTGAAGAAAAGGGTAGCCATGCCTCCCTTGGTTACACAGAAAAGCGTAAGGCTTTGTTTCTGGATGGCGGCCACATCTATATGTATTACGCCCGCGGCGGCGACTCACTGAACTTCAGCGCCAAGGGTCCCGGCAACGCGGTATTGATCAAATCCGCCTATCCATGGGTCGATGAACTGAGCGGGCCGGCGAGCCTGGCGCAGATGCTGCTGAACAATCCCGATGCACAGGGCCGTCCTCGCCCCTCGCAAAAGCTGTGCGCCGGACAGACGTTGCTGTGCAAGGCGCTGGGGCTGAAGGTGCCGGTCTGGGACGCCAAGCGCTTCGACCATGAAATACTGCTGGTGGAAGACATCGGGCCTGCGCCCGGCCACGTCATCCAGACCACACGCCTGGGCATCCCCCACGGGCGCGACGAACATTTGATGTATCGCTTCGTCGACGCGGCTTACGCGCCGTACTGCACCCGCAACCCGTTGCGCCGGGGCCAGGTGGAAGGTCGAGACTATTTTTTGCTGTCCTGAAATTTTCCCGGACTTGAAACAAAGGCAAACCCATGTGGGAGCGGGCTTGCTCGCGAAAACGGCCTCCCAGGCGATATTGATGTCGCCTGACACACCGCCTTCGCGAGCAAGCCCGCTCCCACAGGAAATCTGTGCCGTTACGAAGATTGGGCCCGCCCTTGGGGCCAAATAATTATTCGATGGAGTTGTTTTTATGGGCCCATGGCTCGATAGCGTGACCGGTTGGCTGACGGTCAATCCGCAGTGGCTGGCCGTGGCAGTGTTCATCGTGGCTTTTGTGGAATGTCTGGCGATTGCCGGATTGATTGTGCCTGGCACAGTGCTGCTGTTTGCCGTCGCGGTGCTGGCCGGCAGTGGCGCGTTGTCGCTGGGTCAAACATTGCTGTTGGGTTTTCTCGGCGGCGTGCTGGGTGACGTCGTTTCGTATTTTCTTGGCAGACATTTCCACCAGAACATCCGGCGCCTGCCGGGGTTGCGTCATCATCCGGAATGGATCGCCGGGGCCGAGGCGTATTTCCAGCGTTATGGCATTGCCAGCCTGCTGGTCGGACGCTTTATCGGCCCGTTGCGGCCAATGTTGCCGATGGTCGCCGGGATGTTCGACATGCCGTTCCCGCGCTTCGCCGCCGTCAGCCTGCTGGCCGCCGCGGGCTGGAGTGTTGCGTACCTGCTACCCGGCTGGGCCACCGGTGCGGCCATTCGCTTACCGTTGCCTGAAGGTTTCTGGCCCGAGGCCGGGATCGTCGCGGGCAGCATCGCCGTCATGGTGGGCTTGAGCATTACCAGCAGCATGCGCCGTCATCGCAAGGCGACGATGATGATCACCGGCATGAGCTTTCTAATTCTGGCGGGACTGTTCATTGGTTACCCGCACCTGACCGCCCTCGATCAAGGGGTAATGACCCTGGTGCAGGAACACCGCAGCCCGACGCTCGATGAAGTGGCGGTGGTGTTCACGCTGATCGGCGAATTCCGCAACATGTTTATGATCAGCGCCCTGTTGACGGCCCTGCTGTTGCTGACGCGACAATGGCGGCATGCGATCTTCGCCGGCAGCACGTTGCTTTTCACCGCGCTGGGCAACACCGCAACCAAGCACTTTTTCGCCCGTATCCGCCCGGAAGTGCTGAGCGATCCGTTGACCAGCTACAGCATGCCCAGCGGCCATGCTTCGGGCTCGTTCGCGCTGTTTCTGACGCTCGCGGTGCTGGCGGGTCGTGGACAACCGCCGCGTATGCGCCTGACCTGGTTATTGGTCGGCTGCTTGCCGGCGCTGACGATTGCCTTGTCGCGGGTGTATCTGGGGGCGCACTGGCCGACTGATGTGCTGGCCGGCGCGATGTTGGCGGCATGCGTGTGTGCGGCGAGCCTATGGCTGACGCAACGCCAGACGCCGCTCAACGCCATGCCACCCAAGGTCTGGTGGCTGGTGTTGCCATCGTTGGTGGCGTTGTTCGGTTTCTTTGTGTTGCGGCATTTGCCGCATGCGCTGTTGCGGTATGCCTATTAGAAGATCAAAAGATCGCAGCGGACGTCAGGCAAACAACTCACCCTGCAATTCATTCAGCAACGCCTGAATCGCATCCAGCCGTTGTTGCGGATCATCGAGTTGCAGCAGGTCAATCTTGTCCGCCTCGGAAAACGGCAACAGATACGCCAACTGATTGGCCAGCGACTGTTGCCCTGTCGCTTCGGTACCCATGCTCAGCGCTTCGACCATCGGGTGTTCCGCCAAGGCCTTGAGCAGCGCCACCAGATCGGCATCTTCATCCTGTAGCGGTTGCTCGGGCTCATCTTTAAGCCACTCGACGTCGGCGACGATCAACTGGTCGCGCTGCACCTCGGTGCGCACTACGTGGAAACGCCGCCCGCCCTTTACCCGAATGCCCAACAGGCCATTGTCCTGCTGATGGAAATCGGTGATCAGCGCCTCGCACCCCACCCGTGCGTAGCCTTCAGGAGCGATGCCGACTTCTTCGCCCTCAAGAATGCACACCACGCCAAAGCCACTGCCCTGTTTCATGCAGCGACCGATCATGTCCAGGTAGCGCGCCTCGAATATCTGCAAGTCGAGGATGCAGTCCGGAAACAGCACTGTGTTCAGCGGGAAAAGCGGCAGACTCATAGACATTTCCTTACACCACCATCGACACCGCCAACGGCAGGAACACCGCCGTGGCCACGCCCATCAGACTCATCGCCAGCGCCGCGAAGGCGCCGCACTCCTCACTTTCCTGCATGGCCACCGCCGTGCCGACCGCGTGGGCGGTCATGCCCAGGGCCATACCGCGGGCCTCCGGACTGTGGACACCGAGACGGGTCAAAAGACTCGGCCCGAAGATCGCCCCGATCACTCCGGTGATCAACACGAACACCGCCGCCAGTGCCGCGACACCACCAATCTGCTCGGCCACCAGCATGGCTATCGGCGAGGTCACCGACTTGGGGGCCATGGTCATCAGGATCATGTGTTCGGCGCCGAACCACCAGCCCAGCAGTACACCCATGCCAGTGGCGACCACGCCACCTATCACCAGCGTAGTAAATATCGGCCAGAACAACTGTCGAATCCGCCGCAGGTTGAGATACAGCGGCACCGCCAGCGCAACAGTGGCCGGCCCGAGCAAGATACTGAGGATCTCGGTGCTCTTGCGGTATTCGGTGTAGCTCAGGCCACAACTGACCAGCACACCAATGACCAGCAACATGGACACCAGCACCGGTTGCAAAAAGATCCAGCGGGTTTTCTCGAACGCCGCCAGCACCAACTGATACGCACCCAGCGTAATGCCGATGCCGAACAGCGGATGATGAATCACCGAGGCCCAGGCGCCATGCCAATCGAACATCATTGGCTGTCCTCGGAATGAGCGTGACGCTTGACCAGGCGCTGCATCAGCACCCCGGCGAAGGCCATCGACAGCACCAGCGACAATACCAGCGCACCGGTGATCGCCCAGAAATCCGCGGCAATGTCAGCGGCATAAACCATCACGCCCACGGCCGGCGGCACCAGCAACAACGGCAGGTAACGCAGCAGACTACTGGCGGCGAGGTTCAGCGGTTCGCCGACTTGACCGCGGGCAATCAGATACCCCAGCAACAACAGCAGGCCAATGATCGGCCCGGGCAGCACCGGCAATATCAGATGGTTGAGGGCAGTGCCGAGCAATTGAAACAGCACCAGCCAGGTCAGGCCACGTAACAACATCCATCATCTCCCGTGCTCTCCCCACCAAGAAGGGGCGCGACATTATAAGCACGCCAACGCTATGGATCGGCATTCGCCAAAAGCATGGTCGGTTGACCGGAGCAATTTGTCATGTTGATCTAAAGTGGTTCGCAGGGAGGCCAGATCCCCCCACTCGAAAACTATAAAACCGATGAACCCAAGGAGAGTCTCAATGCCCTATGTTCCAATTGCAGAGCTCAAAGATTATGTCGGCAAGGAACTCGGATGTTCCCAATGGCTCACCATCGATCAGGAACGCATCAACCTGTTCGCAGAAGCCACAGGCGATTATCAGTTCATCCATGTCGACCCGGTCAAAGCCGCGCAAACACCTTTTGGCAGCACCATCGCCCATGGTTTCCTGTCGCTGTCGCTGATCCCCAAGCTGATGGAAGACATCCTCATCCTGCCTCAAGGCGTGAAGATGGTGGTCAACTACGGCCTGGACAGCGTGCGTTTCATCCAGCCAGTGAAGGTCAACTCCAGGGTTCGCCTCAAGGTCGACATGAACGACGTCACCGAGAAGAAACCCGGCCAGTGGCTGCTCAAGGCCACCGCCACCCTTGAAATCGAAGGGTCGGACAAACCGGCGTATATCGCTGAGCCACTGTCCCTCTGCTTCGTGTAAACCATCCCGGATGCGAAGCAGCTCACGCTGTTTCGCGCCGTCTGCTTTTCTACCAGCTGTATAAGGGCACATAGCTGCGGCATACTCGGTCGCCTAATTGCCCGGATCCCGCTATGCGCTCACTTGCACTCCTTGCCCTGACCCTGTTGCTCACCGCCTGTGGCGATGGCGAATCGCTGCTGCCCCCCGATGCCCGTCTGCCGGACGGCGGGCGCTATCGCGGTGACCTGGTCAACGGCTTGCTGCAAGGCGAGGGTCGCATCGATTACCCGAATGGCAGCTGGTACGCCGGCCACTTCGACAAAGGCCAATGGCATGGCCAGGGCGAATGGCACGGCAGCAACGGCGAGGTCTATCGCGGGCAATTCCAGCAGGGGCTGTTCGACGGTCAAGGCACCTTGACCACCACCGGCAGCAGCTACACCGGCGGTTTCAAGGCCGGCCGACGGGATGGTGAAGGCACCCTCAAAGAAAACGCCATGACCTACCGCGGCGAATTCAAGGCCGATCAATATTCAGGGCTCGGTCGTCTGGAACTCGAAGACGGCAGCCAGTACCAGGGTCAGTTCGCCCACGGCAAACCCAACGGCGAAGGCCAGCGCAGCGATGCCAGCGGCAATCAGTTCACCGGGCATTTCGTCGACGGCCAGCTGGAAGGCAACGGCACCTTCAACAGCGCCGATGGCGATATCTATGTCGGCGGGTTCAAGAACAATCAACTGCATGGCAAGGGCCGCTACGAAAACGCCGATGGCGACGTCTGGATCGGTCAGTTCAAGGAAGGCGTGCTGAACGGCAAGGGCGAGTTGATCGGCGCCGATGGCAGTCACTACATCGGTCAGTTCAGTGACTGGCGCTTCACCGGCCAGGGCCGCTTGAACCTGGCCGATGGCAGTTTCTATATCGGCCAGTTCGACGGCGACAACTATCAGGGCAAAGGCACGCTGGTGCTGACCGATGGCACGGTGCTGAGCGGCACCTGGATCAACAGTCAGCGAGTGCGCGACGCCGACGGCAAGCTGCTGCCCGACACCCTGGAACTCGGCTTGCTGGCTCAGGGCCGCTTGCTCGACGAAGCGCTGGCCAACGTCCCGGCCTCGACTCCGGCGGTCGAGCTGTACACCTTGACCCTGGGCGGTGACGGCAAGCAGAGCGTGTTCCTGCGCGAATCCGACTACGTCGCCAACATGCTCGCCAGCCGTTTCGGCGCTTTCGGCCAGATCCGCCTGGTGAATCATCGCGACCACCTCGGCGACCGGCCGATGGCCACTCGGGAAAACCTGCGCCGCGCCGCACAAACCCTGGCCGAGCGCAGTGGCCCGGAAGACTTGCTGTTCATTTACCTGACCAGCCATGGCTCCAGTGAACACGAACTGGTACTCGACCAGCCACGCATGGAACTGGCCGACCTGCCGGCCGACGAACTCGCCGCCGTCCTCGCCCCCCTGAAGAAGCGCGACAAAATCATCGTGATTTCGTCTTGCTATTCCGGCGGCTTCATCCCCGCACTCAAGGACGAACGCACCCTGATCATCACCGCATCACGCGCCGATCGGGTGTCCTTCGGCTGTTCGGAAGAAGCCAACTTCACTTATTTCGGCGATGCCTTGTTTGCCCAGGCACTGAACCAGACCGACGATCTGGAGCAAGCCTTCAAACGGGCCAGCACCACCGTGGCCGAGCGTGAGCTGGCCGACAACTTCGAAGCTTCCGAGCCACAGATCTGGGCGCCGAAAACCGTGCTCGCCCACTGGCAATTGTTACGTAAGCAGCAAGCACGAAAGGCCCTGCAAAGTGTCTCTATCAGCAAGGATGAAAAGAGCAACTAAGCTGAAGAGTATCAAGGGGGAATTATTATGTACTTGACGCCTCAGCATGTATTGCTTGCCGGAGCTACCGGGTTGACCGGTGAGCATTTGCTTGACCGTCTGCTCAATGAGCCAACGATCGCACGAGTGTTGGCACCCTCACGCCGGCCACTGGCTGAGCATCCTCACCTGGAAAACCCGGTCGGCGATCCTGCGGTGTTTTTGCCGCAATTGAACGGTCGGGTGGATATCGCTTACTGCTGCCTTGGCACCACCATCAAGCAGGCCGGCTCCGAAGAAGCATTTCGCGCAGTGGACCTGGACATGGTGGTGGCCTTCGCCAAACGTGCACGGGAGATGGGCGCACGGCACTTGATTGTGATCAGCGCCTTGGGCGCCGATCGGCGATCCTCGATTTTCTACAACCGGGTTAAAGGCGAGATGGAACACGCATTGCGCGCGCAGAATTGGCCGCAGCTGACCATTTGCCGGCCTTCGCTGTTATTGGGCGAGCGTGTCGAGCCGCGGCTGGCCGAGCGGGTCGCCGGCCCGTTGTCGAAATTGATTCCGGGCAAATACCACGGTATCGAAGCCTGCCAACTGGCTCGAGCAATGTGGCGCCTGGCGCTGGAAGAACAGGACGGCGTGCGGATTGTTGAGTCGGATGAGTTGCGCAAGCTGGGCAAATAATTGCGCAGTGCCTGAATGGACGCCTTCGCGAGCAAGCCCGCTCCCACATTGGATTTGTGCACGACACAGACCCAATGTGGGAGCGGGCTTGCTCGCGAAGGGCGCAACATCGATTCAAAGCCGAACGCTACAAACCACCCGTTGCTTGAAAACTTACGCCAATCACCGTCAACAACGACAACGGCAACAGCAGCGTGTCGAGCAACGCACTGGCCGGTAGATCGACGCCCGGATAACTCGGCGCCTCTGCGCCAAATCTGTCCATGGCGCAGCACCCGCCGTTCATTGCATACAAGTCCAGACGCGTTCCCGAATACACCACCGGCGCTCCAGGCTTGGCGGCATCGAGGGTGCGCGCCGTGGCGCAGCCTGCCAGTTGCACCGTCAGCAGGATGATCAGCAGCTTATTCATCACTGCTCAAATGGTGTTCACCCCAGCGCGGCAGCATGTCTTGCGGAATGTTCAGCAAATTGAGAATTCGCGCCACGACGAAGTCGATCAAGTCATCAATGGTCTGCGGCTGATGATAGAAACCCGGCGACGCCGGCAGAATCGTCACGCCCATGTTCGACAGCTTGAGCATGTGCTCCAGATGGATACTCGAATACGGTGCTTCACGCGGCACCAGAATCAACTGACGGCGCTCCTTCAATGTCACGTCGGCCGCCCGCTCGATTAAATTGTTGCAGGCCCCGGTCGCGATAGCCGACAAAGTCCCGGTGGAACACGGCACCACCACCATCGCCGCTGGCGAGCCGGAGCCCGAAGCCACCGGCGACATCCAGTCTTCCTTGCCATACACCCGAATCTGCCCGGCGGCGGCGCCGGTGTATTCAGTGAGGAAGGCTTGCATCATCTGCGGCTTGGACGGCAGCGAGACATCGGTCTCGGTGGCCATCACCAGTTGCGCGGCCTTGGAAATCAGGAAGTGCACCTCGCGGTCCTCGCGCACCAGGCAGTCGAGCAGGCGCAGGCCGTACTGGGCGCCCGAAGCGCCGGTCATCGCCAGCGTGATGCGTTCCGGACCATTGTTCATTGCAGCGCCTCGGCCAGTTTGCCGTGCAGGCCGCCGAAGCCGCCGTTGCTCATGATCACCACGTGGGTGCCGGGCTGGGCCTGGCTCTTCACCCGCTCGATGATGCCTTCCAGCGAATCGCTGACAATCGACGGCACGGTGCACAACGCCGCCGTGGCGCCCAAGTCCCAACCGAGGTTGGCCGGCGAATACCAGATCACCTGATCGGCATCGACCACGCTTTCCGGCAAGCCATCGCGGTGAGCGCCGAGTTTCATGGAGTTGGAGCGCGGCTCGATGATCGCGATCAACGGCGCATCGCCGATGCGTTTGCGCAAACCGTCGAGGGTGGTGGCAATGGCGGTCGGGTGGTGAGCGAAGTCGTCGTAAATGGTGATACCACGGACTTCCGCGACCTTTTCCATCCGCCGCTTCACGCTTTTGAACGCGCTCAGTGCCGCAATGCCCATCGACGGCACGACGCCGACGTGGCGCGCGGCGGCCAAGGTGGCCAAGGCATTGGCGACGTTGTGCTGACCGGTCATGTCCCACTCGACCACGCCTTGAGCGACGCCTTCGAACATCACTTCGAACTTCGAGCCATCTTCACTGAGCAGTTTGACCTGCCATTGACCGCCGGCGCCGGTGGTTTGCACCGGGGTCCAGCAGCCCATGTCGATGACGCGCTGCAACGCCGGCTCTGTGGTCGGATGGATCACCAGGCCTTCGCTCGGAATGGTCCGCACCAAATGGTGGAACTGTCGCTCGATGGCCGCCAGATCAGGGAAGATGTCCGCGTGATCGAACTCCAGATTGTTCAGGATCGCCGTGCGCGGGCGGTAGTGAACGAACTTGGAGCGCTTGTCGAAGAATGCGCTGTCGTATTCGTCGGCTTCAATCACGAAGAATGGCGTATCGCCCAGACGCGCCGACACCGAGAAATTCTGCGGCACGCCGCCGATCAGGAAACCCGGGCTCATACCGGCGTGTTCCAGAACCCAGGCGAGCATGCTGCTGGTGGTGGTCTTGCCGTGCGTGCCGGCAACCGCCAGCACCCAGCGGCCTTGCAGCACGTGATCGGCCAGCCATTGCGGGCCGGAGACGTACGGCAGGCCTTTGTTCAACACGTACTCGACGGCCGGGTTGCCGCGGGACATGGCATTGCCGATCACCACCAGGTCCGGAGCCGGATCGAGCTGCGCCGGGTCGTAACCTTGGGTCAACTCAATGCCCTGGGCTTGCAGCTGAGTACTCATCGGCGGATAGACGTTGGCGTCGGAGCCGGTCACGCGATGGCCCAGCTCTTTGGCCAGAACCGCCATCGAACCCATGAAAGTGCCGCAAATACCAAGAATATGAATGTGCATAGTCGACCTCGTAAAACATGGCCGCAGGTTAGCGTAGGGAGGGGAAAATCGCACCTTTGTTTCTGACTTGAGGACGCCTTCGCGAGCAAGCCCGCTCCCACATTAGGTTTTGGGTGTACACAAAATCCAATGTGGGAGCGGGCTTGCTCGCGAATGGCCGCGACGTGGTTTACCAGGCGATACCGTGTTTACGCAGCTTCCGATAAAGCGTATTGCGGCTGATGCCCAGCTGTTCGGCGGTATGGGTCATGTGCCAACGCTGCTGCTCCAGCACCGTCAGCAACGCCAACCGCTCGGCATCGTCCAGCGGATACTCGGACGGTTCTTCAATCGTCGCCACCGTCACCGGCCGGGCCTGACGAATCATCGCCGGCAAATCTTCCAGCCCGATCCGACCGCCGTCACACAACGCCGCCAGGGTCCGCAGCACATTGCGCAACTGCCGCACGTTCCCCGGCCAGGCAAAATCCAGCAAGGCCTGCCGCGCCGCTGCATCAATCAATACCGTCTCCCCGCCCGCCTCTTCGGCCAGCAGAAAGTCGAGCAACTGCGATTTGTCCGTACGCTCGCGCAACGCCGGCAAGGCAACCTCCAGCCCATTGAGCCGGTAATACAAATCCTCGCGGAAACTGCCGTCCTGCACCCTCTCGAGCAAATTGCGGTGAGTGGCGCTGATGATCCGCACATTGACCGATTCCGGTTCGCCGCCAATCGGCACCACCTGACGGTCTTCCAGTACCCTTAATAGCCGGGTTTGCATGCTCAGCGGCATGTCGCCGATTTCATCCAGGAATAAAGTCCCGCCATCGGCCTGCTGCAACTTGCCGCGCATGCCTTCCTTGCGGGCACCGGTGAAGCTTCCGCCGCGATAGCCGAACAGCTCGCTTTCGATCAGGCTTTCGGGAATCGCCGCGCAATTGAGGGCAACGAAAGACTTTTCTGCCCGTTGACTGGCCTGATGCACGGCTTTGGCGAAGGCTTCCTTGCCGGAACCGGTTTCGCCGTTGATCAGCAACGGCACGTCCCGTTCGAACACACGCAAGGCCTTGCGGAAGTCTTCCTGCAACGCGGTGTCTCCCAGGCAAATACCCGACAGCCGTGGGCGCTCGACCACTGCCGGGCTCTGCACCACGGGCGCAGGAATGCTGCGCGGCTGCCCACGCAACACCGCAAACAGCCGCCGCCCGTCTCGGGTGCGCAACGGCCAACTGGCGCTGGCATTGGCGCTCGCGCGGCCGAGCAATTCATCCAGCGAGCAGTCGAAAAACGCCTCCACCGGCTGGCCCAACAGGCCGCCACGAATATGCCCCAGCAAATTCAGCGCGCTCTGGTTGACCGCACAGATCCGCCCTTCCCCGTCGAACGCCAGCAGCCCTTCACTGAACAGCCCGACGGATTCGGCCTGCAAGTGAAAACGCAGCAGCCATTGATTGTCGAAGTAACGCAGGAAATAACAGCTCTCGATCATCTTCGCCGACAGATTAACCAGGGCCATGGTGTGAAACTGGCTCTGCCGCGAAACCTCGTGACGCGCCGAAGACACGTCGAGCACCGCCAACAGTTCACCGTGAGGATCGAACACCGGGCTTGCCGAGCAAGTCAGGCCGGTATGGCGGCCGCGAAAGTGTTCGTCCTGGTGGATGGTCAGGGACTGGCGCTCCACCAGGCAGGTGCCGATGCCGTTGGTACCTTCGCAGGCTTCGCTCCAGTCGGCGCCCAGCCAAAGGCCGGCGCGTTCGAAAATCTTCCGTTCGGCGGGCGCGGTGACGCAGTTGAGGATCACCCCGCGAGCGTCGGTCAGCAACACGGCGTGGCCGGCGCCGGAGAGTTGCTGGTGGAGGCTGGTCATTTCGTTGCCGGCGATCTGCAGCACTTGCTGCAAACGTTCGCGGCTTTCCAGGAGACGGCCATGTTCCAGCACCGTCGGCGCCATGGTCAGGGCCGGGTCGAGGTGATAGTCCTCAAGGCAACGCAGCCAGGAACGGGCAATGGACGGATCGCTGCCGGGACCGTGCAGGTGGGATTTGCCCTGGGTCACGGTCAACACTTGCTGGGCATGGCGACTCAAATGGTTGTCGTGCATTTCTTATTATTCTCCCCGATAGGTGAGTGCCTACCTATAACCACTTCCTGTGGCGAGGGGGCTTGCCCCCGTTCGGCTGCGCAGCAGTCGTAAATCCTGAGCATGCGGTGTATCTGGTAAATCGAGGTGAATGGTTTGGGGGCTGCTTCGCTGCCCAACGGGGGCAAGCCCCCTCGCCACGCAAGCTCCCTCGCCACAGAGGATTACCTGTGGGCCATTTGAGGCCCAGCATCCTCCAGCCATCGACGCATTGCAATGCTGGCAAGACCCATCGGTCACAGGTTGTGCCACAAGCGGTACAAAGTGTCACACGGGTTGTACCGCAAGCGTCACAAGCCCCGCCCAGCCGTCCGACAAAAAACACACAAGTCCTTGATTTAACTGACCTGCAAGGCGGTGGCCCAACCTTTGCTCTACGCTTGTTACCGCGCTCTGGCGCGTCCTCCCTTATAAGCACAAAAGCCAAGGAGAAACCCATCATGCGTTACGCTCACCCAGGCACTGAAGGCGCTATCGTTTCGTTCAAGAGCAAATACGGTAACTACATCGGCGGCGAGTTCGTCGCGCCTGTCAAAGGTCAGTACTTCACCAATACTTCGCCGGTCAACGGCCAACCGATTGCCGAATTCCCGCGTTCCACCGCCGAAGACATCGAAAAGGCCCTGGACGCCGCCCATGCCGCCGCCGATGCCTGGGGCGCCACGTCCGCCCAGGCACGCTCGCTGGTGCTGCTGAAAATCGCCGATCGCATCGAACAGAACCTGGAACTGCTGGCGATCACCGAGTCCTGGGACAACGGCAAGGCCGTGCGTGAAACCCTTAACGCCGACATCCCGCTGGCCGCCGACCACTTCCGCTACTTCGCCGGCTGCATCCGCGCCCAGGAAGGCAGCGCCGCCGAGATCGACGGCAACACCGTGGCCTATCACATCCATGAACCGCTGGGCGTGGTCGGGCAGATTATCCCGTGGAACTTCCCGATTCTGATGGCCGCCTGGAAACTCGCCCCGGCCCTGGCCGCGGGTAACTGCATTGTCCTCAAACCTGCCGAGCAAACCCCGCTGGGCATTACTGTGCTGATGGAGCTGATCGGCGACCTGCTGCCACCTGGCGTGCTCAACGTGGTGCAAGGCTTCGGCAAAGAAGCCGGGGAAGCCCTGGCCACCAGCAAGCGCATTGCCAAGATCGCCTTCACCGGGTCGACCCCGGTCGGCTCGCACATCATGAAATGCGCCGCCGAAAATATCATTCCGTCCACCGTGGAGCTGGGTGGCAAGTCGCCAAACATCTTCTTCGAAGACATCATGCAAGCCGAACCGACCTTCATCGAAAAGGCCGCCGAAGGCCTGGTGCTGGCGTTCTTCAACCAGGGCGAGGTCTGCACCTGCCCGTCCCGCGCCCTGGTGCAAGAGTCGATCTATGACGAGTTCATGAAAGTCGTCATGAACAAAGTCCTGCAGATCAAACGCGGCGACCCGCTGGACACCGACACCATGGTCGGCGCCCAGGCGTCCGAGCAGCAATTCGACAAAATCCTTTCGTACCTGGACATCGCCAAGGGCGAAGGCGCCGAGCTGCTGACCGGTGGCAAGGTGGAAAAACTCGAGGGCAGCCTGGCGACCGGGTATTACATCCAGCCGACCCTGCTCAAGGGCACCAACAAAATGCGCGTGTTCCAGGAAGAAATCTTTGGCCCGGTGGTGAGCATCACCACCTTCAAGGACGAAGCCGAAGCCCTGGCCATCGCCAACGACACCGAGTTCGGCCTGGGTGCCGGCCTCTGGACCCGCGACATCAACCGCGCCTACCGCGTGGGCCGCGCCATCAAGGCCGGTCGCGTGTGGACCAACTGCTACCACCTGTACCCGGCGCACGCCGCGTTCGGCGGTTACAAAAAGTCCGGTGTCGGGCGTGAAACCCACAAAATGATGCTCGATCACTATCAGCAGACCAAAAACCTGCTGGTGAGCTACGACATCAACCCGTTGGGCTTCTTCTAAAAACCGGGGGGCGATACAGGTATTTCTGTATCGCCCTTCAGAAGGCCATCGCGGGCAAGCCCGCGATGGTGCCCTTAAACGCCTCCTTCATCGCTCTGCCGGTCTGGCATGGGCTTTGCACGCCCGCTCTACACGCTGAATGCCATACCCGAAAGTCCAACAAATCAAACAATAAAAAAGACAGAGAGGACTTATGACTTCTACCACGCAGAGAGGACCTATGACTTCTACAACACAGCTCAAACCCACACTCGGCACTCTGCATCTATGGGGCATTGCCGTCGGCCTGGTGATTTCCGGTGAGTATTTCGGCTGGAGTTACGGCTGGGGCACCGCAGGCACCCTGGGTTTTCTCGTCACCGCATTGATGGTGGCGACGATGTACACCTGCTTCATCTTCAGTTTCACCGAATTGACCACCGCCATTCCCCACGCTGGCGGGCCGTTTGCCTACAGCCGTCGGGCCTTCGGCGAACGAGGCGGACTGATCGCCGGCATCGCCACCCTGATCGAATTCGTCTTTGCGCCACCGGCAATTGCCATGGCCATCGGCGCCTACCTCAATGTGCAATACCCGGAACTGGACCCGAAGGTCGCCGCTGTTGGCGCCTATTTCGTGTTCATGACCCTGAATATCCTCGGCGTGAGCATCGCGGCCACCTTCGAACTGGTGGTCACCGTGCTCGCCGTCGCCGAATTGCTGGTGTTCATGGGTGTGGTCGCACCAGGCTTCAGCTTCAGTAACTTCGTGCTCAACGGCTGGTCGGGCGCCAACGAATTCAGCATGGCCTCGATTCCCGGCATCTTTGCGGCCATCCCGTTCGCGATTTGGTTTTTCCTCGCCATTGAAGGCGCAGCCATGGCCGCCGAAGAAGCCAAGGACCCGAAACGCACGATTCCCAAGGCTTATGTCAGTGGCATCCTGACCCTGGTGTTCCTCGCCATCGGCGTGATGGTCATGGCCGGCGGTGTCGGCGACTGGCGTCAGCTGTCGAACATCAACGACCCGCTGCCTCAGGCGATGAAAGCCGTGGTCGGCAACAATTCGAGCTGGATGCACATGCTGGTGTGGATCGGCCTGTTCGGTCTGGTGGCGAGTTTCCACGGGATCATTCTGGGCTATTCGCGGCAGTTCTTCGCCCTGGCGCGCGCGGGTTACCTGCCTAAAGGGTTGGCCAAGCTCTCGCGCTTCCAGACCCCGCACCGGGCGATCCTGGCGGGCGGCGTGATCGGCATCGCGGCGATCTACAGCGACGGCCTGATCAACCTGCAAGGCATGACGCTGACGGCTGCAATGATCACCATGTCGGTATTCGGCGCCATCGTGATGTACATCATCAGTATGCTGAGCCTGTTCAAACTGCGTAAAACCGAACCCAACCTGGAGCGCACCTTCCGCGCGCCGGGCTACCCGATCGTACCGGGGATCGCGCTGTTTCTGGCGGTGGTGTGCCTGGTGGCGATGGCCTGGTTCAACGCGCTGATCGGCTGTGTGTTCCTCGGTTTCATGGTGGCCGGTTACCTGTATTTCCAACTGACCGCCAAGCAACGCGCCGATGCGCCGGCAGATGCGATGCTCGAAGGCGTCTGAAATGCACCGGCGCCGGGCTGACTCCCGGCGCCTGCCCTATTGAAGTGCACCAGAACCCGCTCCCACAGGGGTTAGTGGTGCATTTGAGATATTTATTGAATCAGGAGGACACCGTCCCATGGCCGTATTTGCCCATACCGTCGGCGCCCAGACCTACCGCTTCGACAGCCTCAAGGAGGTCATGGCCAAAGCCAGCCCGGCGCGCTCCGGGGACTTTCTGGCCGGCGTTGCAGCCCTCAACGATGGCGAGCGGGTGGCCGCGCAGATGGCCCTGGCCGACACCCCGCTGGCCCACTTCCTGGAGGAAGTGCTGATTCCTTACGAGGCCGATGAGGTCACCCGACTGATCATCGACACTCACGACAAACAGGCTTTTAAAGCGGTCAGCCACCTCACCGTCGGCGGTTTCCGTGACTGGCTGCTCAGCGACGCCGCCAACGAACAGAGCCTGCGCGCCCTCGCCCCCGGCCTGACCCCGGAAATGGTCGCCGCCGTGTCGAAGATCATGCGCGTGCAGGACCTGGTGCTGGTGGCGCAGAAAATCCGCGTGGTCACCAAGTTCCGCGGCACCCTGGGCCTGCGTGGCCGGCTCTCGACACGCTTGCAACCCAACCATCCCACGGACGAACCGGCCGGCATCGCCGCAAGCATTCTCGACGGTCTGCTGTACGGTAACGGCGACGCGATGATCGGCATCAACCCGGCCACCGACAGCATCGCTTCGATTTGCGCCATGCTGGAAATGCTCGACGCGATCATCCAGCGCTACGACATTCCGACACAGGCCTGCGTGCTGACCCACGTCACCACCTCCATCGAGGCGGTCAATCGCGGGGTTCCGCTGGACCTGGTGTTCCAGTCGATTGCCGGCACCGAAGCGGCCAACGCCAGTTTCGGCATCAACCTCAACGTTTTACAGGAAGGCTACGACGCGGGCTTGAGCCTGAATCGCGGCACATTGGGCCAAAACCTGATGTATTTCGAGACAGGCCAAGGCAGTGCCTTGTCGGCCAACGCCCACCACGGCATCGATCAACAGACCTGTGAAACCCGCGCCTACGCCGTGGCACGGCATTTCAAACCGTTTCTGGTGAACACCGTCGTAGGCTTCATCGGCCCGGAATACCTCTATAACGGCAAACAGATCATCCGCGCCGGCCTCGAAGACCACTTCTGCGGCAAGCTGCTGGGCGTCCCCATGGGTTGCGACATCTGTTACACCAACCATGCCGAAGCCGACCAGGACGACATGGACACCCTGCTGACCTTGCTGGGCGTGGCCGGGATCAACTTCATCATGGGCATCCCCGGCTCCGACGACATCATGCTCAACTACCAGACCACGTCATTCCACGACGCCCTTTACGCCCGGCAAACCCTGGGCCTGAAACCGGCGCCGGAGTTTGAACAGTGGCTGGCGAAGATGGGCATCTTCACCCAGGCAGACGGCAAGATTCACTTCGGCAACAGCCTGCCACCGGCGTTCCGCCAGGCATTGGCGCAACTGGGATGAGTGTTTATATGGATAAGCCACCCCTCGATCCGCAAAACCCGTTGCTGGAACTGCGTCGCCTGACCCCGGCGCGCATTGCACTGGGTCGCACCGGCACCAGCATGCCGACCCGCGCGCAGCTGGATTTCCAGTATGCCCATGCACAGGCCAGGGACGCGGTGCACCTGCCATTCGATCACCCGGGGCTCAGTTCGCAACTGGCCGAGCGTGGACGTGAGAGCTTGCTGCTGCACAGCGCCGCCACGGACCGGAACAGCTATTTGCAGCGCCCCGATTTGGGACGCAAGTTGAGTGACGAGTCGGCGCAGACCCTGCGCGATTACGCACGAGCCAATCCTGGCGGGGTGGATCTGGCTGTAGTGGTGGCCGATGGTCTCTCGGCACTGGCCGTTCATCGCCACACCTTGCCGTTTCTGGCGCGCATGGAAGAACAGACAGCCATTGAAGGTTGGTCCCTGTCACCGGTGATTCTGGTGGAACAGGGCCGGGTGGCGGTGGCCGACGAGATTGGCGAGCTGCTCGGTGCGAAAATGGTGGTCATACTGATCGGCGAACGCCCCGGCTTGAGCTCGCCGGACAGCCTGGGGTTGTATTTCACCTATAATCCCAAGGTCGGACTGACGGATGCCTATCGCAATTGCATCTCGAATGTCCGGCTCGAAGGCTTGAGTTATGGCATGGCGGCACACCGTTTGCTGTATCTGATGCGCGAAGCCTGTCGGCGGCAGTTATCGGGGGTCAGTCTGAAGGACGAAGCCCAGGTTCAGACGCTGGAGTCGGACACAGGAGCAGACTTGAAAGGTAATTTCCTACTCAGCCCGTCGAACGCCTGAACCGTTTCCGCATTGCGTTTCTGTTCCGGTTTCAGGCAGGATCGATGCACGGCCGCCAGGGGTTTCCTATCGCCGTCACCACGTAAGACAGCCACTTGAAGACGAGACCTACCATGCGGATTATTCAAGCGACCCTCGAACACCTCGACCTGCTGACCCCGTTGTTCGTCAAATACCGCGAGTTTTACGGATCCCTGCCGTATCCGGACTCGTCCCGGGCGTTCCTCGAAAAGCGCCTGCGACGCAAAGAGTCGGTGATCTACCTGGCCCTGGCCGATGACGACAACAACAAACTGTTGGGTTTCTGTCAGTTGTACCCGAGCTTTTCGTCTCTTTCGCTCAAACGCGTGTGGATCCTCAACGACATCTACGTCGCCGAAGACGCCCGCCGCCAGTTGGTGGCCGACAACCTGATCCGCACCGCGAAGAAAATGGCCAAGGAAACCAATGCCGTGCGCATGCGCGTTTCCACCAGCAGCAACAACGAAGTCGCGCAGAAAACCTACGAATCCATAGGGTTCAGGGAAGATACCGAGTTCAAGAACTACGTGTTGCCGATCAGTGACGAGTTGTAAACACCTTGGCGGCGAGGCGCACCCTGCAGCGAGGGGGCTTACCCCCGCTGGAGTGCGAAGCGCTCCCAATCCCGGACAGGCGTCTTGTCTGACAAAACTGATTTGCTGATTGACGACCGCTTCGCGGCCGAACGGAGCGATGCGGCGTTCCGACAAGCCCCCTCGCCACAAAGGATTGTGCAAGGCCAACAGACTGCTGGTCGACCCATCGACATTCCTCGCTACAAACTCGACGTGTTTTTCACTTTTCACCCCGTATAATGCCCACACCTCACGGCTCGTAAGAAAAATTACACCCTGCTGTAGTCTTACGCAGAGCCATCCGCACAGGCCTGCCGAGTCGGGCCATCACCACAGGTGCTTTCCATGGATTTCAACCCGATCGACCTTATCCTGCATCTCGATGTTTACCTCGACTTGCTGGTGACTAACTACGGGTCATGGATCTACGCCATCCTGTTTATGGTGATCTTCTGCGAAACTGGTCTGGTGGTGATGCCGTTCCTGCCGGGCGATTCCCTGCTGTTCATCGCCGGGGCCGTGGCGGCCGGTGGCGGCATGGACCCGGTATTGCTGGGCGGCCTGCTGATGCTGGCGGCGATCCTCGGTGACAGCACCAACTATCTGATTGGCCGTACCGTCGGCGAACGGCTGTTCAGCAACCCGAACTCGAAAATCTTCCGCCGCGACTACTTGCAGCAAACCCACGACTTCTACGACAAGCACGGAGGCAAAACCGTGACCCTGGCGCGTTTCATGCCAATCATCCGTACCTTTGCCCCATTCGTCGCCGGCGTCGGCAAAATGCCTTACCCGCGTTTCTTTGCCTTCAGCGTCCTCGGCACCATCCTCTGGGTGGGCGGCCTGGTAACCCTCGGTTATTTCTTCGGCAACGTACCGTTCATCAAGAAAAACCTGTCGTTGCTGGTGGTGGGCATCATCCTGCTGTCGCTGCTACCGATGATCATCAGCCTGATCCGCAGCCGCCTCGCCAACGCCGCGTCCAAAGCCGAACCCCGCTGACTGACGATGTGGTCCCTTAGCGCCTGGCGACGCCGGCGCACCCTGGCCAGGCACCCGATTGCCGATGACATGTGGCAACGGGTGCGTCACCACCTGAGTTTTCTCGATGGCATCAGCGCGGCCGAAGACCGCTGGCTGCGCGAAGCCTGCGTGCTGTTCCTGCAAGACAAACACCTGACCGCCCTGCCCGGCGTCGAACTCCACCAGGAGCAACGCCTGCTGCTCGCCGCCCAGGCCCAATTGCCGCTGCTGCATTTGGGCGATCTGAACTGGTATCAGGGCTTTCACGAAATCATCCTCTACCCCGACGATTTCCTCAGCCCCCAGCGCCATCGCGATGCCAGTGGCGTCGAACACGAATGGGACGGCGAACACAGCGGCGAAGCCTGGCAGCAAGGGCCGATCATCCTCGCCTGGCCTGGGGTGATGGCCAGCGGTGGCTGGGAAGGCTACAACCTGGTGATCCACGAACTGGCGCATAAACTCGACATGCTCAACGGCGCCGCCAATGGCCTGCCACCGCTGCATGCCGATATGCGCGTCAGCGACTGGGCCAGGGTGATGCAAGAGGCTTACGACGACCTCGACCGGCAACTGGAGCGAAATCCGGACGCTGAAACCGCCATCGACCCTTACGCAGCGGAAAATCCCGCCGAGTTTTTCGCGGTCACCAGCGAATACTTCTTCAGCGCCCCGGATCTGCTGCACGAGGCTTATCCACAGGTCTACGAGCAGTTGAGGCTGTTTTACCGGCAGGATCCTTTGACAAGGCTTACGCAACTTCAGGCCGATGATCCGGTCTATCGGGCTCATGACTAAGGTCTCTACGACCTCTGTACATGGCGTCGTTGGCAGAATATGCCTATAATCGCCGCCACTTTTTGGTCAATCCGGCCAAGTATTTTTGGTCAACTAACGGGGGCACCGCCCAATGAGCTACAGCAAGATTCCGGCTGGCAAAGACCTGCCGAACGACATCTACGTCGCGATCGAGATCCCGGCCAACCACGCGCCGATCAAATACGAAATCGACAAAGACAGCGATTGCCTGTTCGTTGACCGTTTCATGGCCACCCCGATGTTCTACCCGGCCAACTACGGTTACATCCCGAACACCCTGGCTGACGACGGTGATCCCCTCGACGTGCTGGTCGTGACCCCTTACCCGGTTGCTCCAGGTTCGGTGATCCGCGCGCGTCCAGTCGGCATCCTGAACATGACCGACGACGGCGGCGGCGATGCCAAAGTCATTGCAGTTCCACACGACAA
The DNA here is from genome assembly GCF_030687145.1 of Pseudomonas sp. FP1742. Lineage (NCBI taxonomy): Bacteria > Pseudomonadati > Pseudomonadota > Gammaproteobacteria > Pseudomonadales > Pseudomonadaceae > Pseudomonas > Pseudomonas sp. FP1742. Next base: position 5,870,764 of record NZ_CP117460.1, read on the forward strand.
GCTGTCCCAGCTGTACGTGGACGTGAAGGAATACACCGACCTGCCAGCCCTGCTGATCCAGCAGATCGAGCACTTCTTCGCGAACTACAAAGACCTCGAAAAAGGCAAATGGGTGAAGATCGAAGGTTGGGACGGTGCAGACGCCGCCCGCGCCGCGATCACCAAGTCGGCTGCTGCCTATAAAGGCTGAGAAGCCACGGCAAGCGTCAACAAGAACCCCGGTTGATCCGGGGTTTTTTGTGGGCGTCTGAAACGCCTTTAACAAGGGGTTTTCAACCGCTCGGCCTGGGTGTTTGCCTGTTTAATTTTTACCAAAAGCGTCTTACATCCAGTCTTAAATTTCCCTCGAAATTTGAACGGGTCGTTTATTCAAACCCCCATCCTGCGCCCGTAAACTCGTGTTTATGAAAAAGAACACTAGCGGCCCACGGTTTAGAGCGCTCCTCGAAGCAGCCAACATCACAACGACAGGATTTGCCGCTTTCTTCGACACGGAAGCGCAAAATATCCACAACTGGTACACCCGCGGTGTGCCCGCTTACCGCATGGAAGAAGTCGCCAGACTGTTGTCCGTCAACAGTGACTGGCTGAAAACCGGCGAAGGCCCGAAAGAGTCCACACGCCTGCGCGTACTCGACCAGTCCGGCAACACCTTCGACGCCCAGGCCATCCGCGGCGTCTACACCGTGGTCGAGTCCATTGACGTCGAACTGCCGTTCTTCAAAGAAACCGCCACCGCCCCCGGCTCCAATAAAACCCATGTCGTCGAAGACCCCGGCCAATCCATCCGCCTGCCCCACAGCCACCTCGACTCCCTGGAAATCAAACATGCCGACGCCATCTGCACCCACATGATCGGTAACAGCATGGCCGAAAAAATTGAAGACGGTTCCACCCTCGCCATTGATCGCGGGTTGACGCAGATCATCGATGGCGAGATCTACGCGATCGAGCATGACGGAATGCTGCGGATCAAGTACCTGCACAGGATGCCGGGGAATGCGCTGCGGCTGCGCAGTCACAACCGTACTGAGTACCCGGATGAGATATTCAGTGCCGAGCAGATCGATAAGCAGAACATCAGGGTATTGGGATGGGTGTTCTGGTGGTCCACGCTCAACAAACGCAGGCCGTCCGTACCGTTCCTGTAAATACGAAGCCCTGTAGCAACTGGCGAAGCCTGCGTTCGGCGCTGCTACGCCTCAGCGCCATCGCTCTACCCCGCACGCCAAGCTGGGAATTCCTCAAAAAAATCAGTATGCTGCGCCCCACATTTGCGCATCGACCCTTCCAAGGCTCAGATCGCACCGACAAGGCAGATCACTTTCTCGCCAAGTCCCACAGCCGGACGCAAGATCCGGGTGTACGTTTTGAAGGCTGGCGCGGTTTACCAAAAATAAACCAAGCCAGTCCCCGAGAAGCCGGCCACAAGCCGGCTTTTTAATGCCTGAAATAAATCCCACCCTGTCCCAATCCCCCAAGCAAGGCCTGTCACCAGGCATCGATCCGTACGCCAGCACCCTCTCAAAAAACCGCCCTCCTCAACTGTCATGGTCGCGCAACCATACAGTTCGTTGCCCACGCCCATCGCCGTACCGGTACTTCCTTCGCCAGGCTCCCTAATCTGCAGGTGTTCACCAAGGCACCCACGCTTCAGCCCGCCAATGGCCCATAAAAATACAATAGAAAAGGAGTTTCAATTGAACACTGATGAAACAGTGGTTGTCACCGGAGTGACATCAGGCATTGGTCTGGCCTGCGCCAGAAAGTTGATAGAACAGGGAAACAAGGTAATTGGGATCGGGCGCAGAACCGAGCGCCTCAATGCACTTGGCGACGAACTGGGCGAACGTTTTTATCCCTTGAACTGCGATGTTCGTGACATCGACTCACTCAATACACAGTTGAAACAACTTCCTGATGCATTTGCCACTATCAGCAAACTCATCAATAGCGCCGGTTTGCTTCAGGGACAAGGGACGTTACTGGAAGTCTCGGACGCTCAAATATCCACCATGCTGGAGACCAATGTCCACGGTTTGATCAATGTCACTCGGGCGGTATTGCCCAAACTGATAGAAAGCGGTTGCGGGCACATCATCAACCTGACTTCGATTGGCGCTCACTATCACTATGCCGGTGGCCATGTCTATGCCGCGTCCAAGGCCTTTGTCGACCACTTCGGACAATGCCTGCGCACCGAACTGGTGGGGTCTAGGGTCCGGCTGACCAACATCGCTCCCGGGAAAACCCGCTCAGAATTTGCCTTGGTTCAATTTGCCGGCGATCAAGCCAGAGCCGACCGGGTGTACAGCACCCTGACGCCGCTTGAGCCGATGGATGTTGCCAACTCGATCCTCTGGGCCCTGCATCAGCCCACCCACGTCAATATTAATCTTATTGAACTAATGCCTGCTGATCAGGAACTTTCGTACCGGTGACCCCATGAGCCAATCTCTTGCCCATTACTATGTCAGAAACAAACTCACACATAAGTTGATCAGCAAGCGTGTGCTGTCACCTATTTCACTTTCCCAGCAACCTCCGGCTGATTTGGTACAGGCACTTTGTATTGAAAGTGAAGTATCAAAGTTGTCAGCTGTTTATGCCCAGTTCCAACACTCGGACGATGGCCAGACGGGCCTTCCCCGTTACATGCCATTTTATCGTTTCATTCAGTCCAAGTTCCCTGGCTTTCAATGGCAGGTCCGTTCCACTCAAGGCAAGAAAACCTTGATTCTGGACAAGCCGTACATCAACCAAAGCCGCCCTTCGCTATTGAATTTGCTGCTGTGTGCCATCAACGACAACACCGCCACGACGCCGGCCTTGAAAGTGCGATACCCCGCCATGCGAGAACTACCGGACGAATTGGTGGTGGATCTTGAGCAGGCCTTTGAGCGCCTGTCATTTACCCAATCCGCCCCGCACTTTGTCGCGCGTTTTGCCCAGGCCCTGGCCAAGGGACTGGCCGGTGAAACCATTACCCTAGTCTCTCCGGTGTGCCCTGATTACGGCTACGAAAACAAGAATGGTCGCCTGCGTTATACCTTCGAACATCTGGGCGAAGGCATCGGGCTGGTGGCCGGACGCGTGGTCAAGACCCTGCCTGACCTGCAAGCCGTGCTGAAAAAGCATGGCATCGATGCCCGGATCGCCGTGGCGGCCGGGGATTTTGAAGGGTTTGACGCCAGTACCCTGAACCGTCTCAAGGAAACACGCGAAGGCTTCGCTCGCAAACTGCGAATCAGCCAGCAGAAGATCCTCGACGTTCTCGGCCCTGACGCCGAGTCGATCATGATCGCCGAAGCTGCCGGTGGCGAGGACTGCTGGCATGCACTGACGGCTGAGGCCCAGCAGCGCCTGGCACATCAGGACAACGGCTGCATCGTCGAGGAGGATCTCGACTATGCCTCTATCTTCAGTGCACGACTGCCGCTCTATCAGGCCTGGCATCAACAACGCAGCAACGAAGAACTGATGCAGATCCTGTATGCCCAGGGTGCGGAGTATGCGGCCATCGGCAAGGTGTTTGCCCAGCAGTGGACCAACCCGATTGTCATCGGGGCGGATCACAATCGCATGCAACCCTTCTATTGGCTGTACAGCACCATTCCCGTCCTCTATCTGACCAGGGTTTACTGATGAGCCCTCGTGAAAGTGCAGGTCAATGCACTCACTACTGTCAGTACGGGCCACAGGGCGATGTCCGCGCCAGCTATGCCCACCTGCCCTTCCAGGGTTTCTGGACCTGGCTGACCGGCAAGGGTCAGGCGCTCACGCCCGAGGCGTTAAAGCGCGCAATGAATGAGAACGGTGAGCGCTTTCTGGTGGTTCATTTGCTGTTCACCTGGTCGGTGATGATTGCTCTGGTGATGCTCGGCCAGGCCGTTCTGGAGGGTGCCTTCTCCACGGGTACGGCGGTGTTGCTGGTACTGGTGGGCTGGGTCCTGATGGTTAACCGCTTGCGCAGCATGCAAGCGACCTTCCACTACTTGACCCACGGCGCGGTGCTCAAGGACAAGGCTCGCGCACAGCGCTATGCCAGGTTGTTTCTGACCACGCCGCTGCTGTACCAGGACTGGGACACCTATAACCAGAGCCATGTGCGCGAACACCACAATATCCACGTGTTGTGTTCTGACACGGATCCCGACCAGCGCTTCATCCGCGAGCAAGGTTTTTACCCGGGGATGCCTGAAGCGGTCTACTGGTGGCGGGTTTGCTGCACGCCCTTTCGCCCCGTTTACCTGATGCGCCAATGGCGTGGGACGTTGCTCGACAGCTTTGTTCGTCTTGACCGTCGTGAAGCGCTGTTTCGCTGGGTGTTCTGGGGCGTATTGCTGACGCTGCTGTGGGCCGCAGGCGGGTTGCAAGCCTTTGGCTTGATGTATGTGATCCCGCGTGCTGTGTTGTTCGAGCACTCCATGTGGCTGCAATTGTTTACCGAGCACCTGTGGTTCTACCACCGGGACGCCCACAGCACCGAGAAAAGCCACTATGGCCGACTGACCTGGGGGCGTTTCCAGGGCCGTACTCCACCAGAAAGCGGGGTCGTCGCCCATGCCGCCTGGGTACTGAAGTGCGTGCTCTACGATCTGCCGGTGCGCTTGTATGTGTACCCGCAAGACTTGCCCAACCACGACGCGCACCACCGCCGCCCCAACGTCCATTACCGGCATATCGCCAATTATCGCGCCAGCGTCGAGCAACAGCCCTCGCCTTATGGCCCGTTCCTCGAAGTCTGGGGGTTCATGGCGGGGCTGTACCTGATTCGCGACCATTTGTGCCGAGGGGTGGCCGAGCCTTTTACCCCTCGGGAATCTGCTTCTCTCAACACCCAAAACAGCCTGTACCCAACGTCCACCTCTCAAGGAGTCTGAGCAATGCAAGAGACGATTCAAGCTGCGAACCACGAACTGCAGAACAACGCCTACGCTTCCCTCAAAGCCTCACAGCTGTTTTCTCAAGAAGACCTGGAGTACATGGAAGCGGCGTGCCAGGTCATTCCCAAAACCATCATCGAAATCGGTGATGTGGGCGAAGAAAACTTTCTCGCGGTGGGACGCTTCATGGAGGACCAAAAAGGCCAGTTGCCCGTGTATCGCAACGATCCCTACGGCAAACGTGTGGTGGAGATCCTCTCTTCGGGAAAAAGCCGTGAGTTCTTCAACGGCATCATGGAAGGCGAGTGCTTTATCCGGCGCTGCCAGTCCAACCTGCTGGAAGCCGGCAACTTCATCGGCAAGCACATCGATACCTACAGCAACCTGGAATACCGCTACTCCGTGGTGATTCAGTTCGGCAAGCAATACGAAGGCGGCGAGTTTTTCATCGAGCATGAAGGCCGCGAGTCGCAATTTAAAACCGGCTATGCCGATGTGCTGATCAATCGCTGCGAGATTCCACACGGCGTGCGCAAGGTAGAGAGCGGCACACGCTCGTCCCTGGTGTTTTTCCTGAGCACCAGCCCATTGGACAAACCCAACCTCAACAACAAACAGATCTGATCGGTAGGTGCGTCCGCCCTTGCAGGGCGGACGTTCAACCGGCGAAACCAGAAGGAAACGTCCCATGACGCAAACCAACGTAGCCAGCTTTCAAGAAACAAAGAATCAAGACCTGCAAGCCTATTTCCTGGGGCTCATTTCGGTCGCGGCCTTCGCCATGACCTTGCCGGCGGCAAAAATGCTCGCCGGCGACCTCAGTGCCCTGCAAGTCGGGTTCTTCCGGTCGGTGTTGGCTGCGTTTGCGGCAATTCCCTTTTTGCTTATCGGTCGGGCAAAGATTCCCAACCGCTCGCAAATCAAGCGAATGTTGCTGACGTCCACCGGGATCGTTTATGGCTTTCCGATCCTCACCGCGCTCGGCATGCAATACGTTCCGGTCAGCCACGGCGGCGTGGTACTCGCTGCACTGCCGCTGTCCACTGCGATCTTCGGTACCCTCATCACAGGCACTCGCCCATCCAAAATGTTCTGGGCGGTCTCAAGCCTGGGCTTCCTGGTGGTGATGGCCTACACCGTCATCAAGTCGAATGTCTCGGACATCTACATCGGCGATCTGGCGCTGCTGGGCGCCGTGCTGCTGGCCGGTTTTGGCTACGCTCAGGGCGGTGCACTTTCCAAGGAACTGCCGGGCTGGCAGGTCATGTGCTGGACCCTGGTCATCAGCCTGCCTGTGCTGCTTCCGGTCAGCCTCTGGCTCTATGACAGCCAGACCATCGCCAACCTGCCTGCACAAGGGGTCGCCGCCCTGCTGTTTCTGGCCCTGATCAACTCGCTGCTGGGCTTCTTCTCATGGAACCGCGCCCTGGCCCTGGGTGGTATCCAGCGCATCAGCCAACTGCAGTTGCTGCAACCGTTCTTCACGTTTGCCTTTTCGATCTTCCTGATGGGCGAGCTGTGGAACTGGCTGACCCCGGCCGTCTGCGCCATCGTCATCGTGCTGGTCTGGTTGTCCAAGCGCATCTGAACAGGGTCGCGCGCCGGCTAACCAGCGCGCTCCCATCCACGTGTTCCTCGAGGGGGCTTTCAGCCCGGCTGTTACCCCCTCTCCACACCCAGACGGAAACCCGCCCATGACTTCTTCGAGCTTTTTTCGTCCCGCCTCAGAGCAACAATGGGACGCCTCGCAGTATGAAAACAACGCCCGTCTCGTCGCTCAGCTCGCCAACGGCGCGGTGGAACTGTTGGCCCTCAAGGCTGGCGAGCGGGTCTTGGACATCGGTTGTGGCGACGGCTACCTGAGCGAGCAACTGGCTCGGCAAGGCGCTGAGGTGGTGGGTTTCGATTACAGCCCGGAACAGGTGAAAGCCGCACGTTTGCGCGGCCTGGATGTGAGGTTGGGTAATGCCGAAGAACTGATCTTTCACCAAGAATTCGACGCAGTGTTCAGCAACGCCGCCATGCACTGGATGCGACGTGCCGACCAAGTCGCCCATGGGGCCTTTATGGCACTCAAACCCGGTGGACGTTTCGTCGGTGAGTTCGCCGGTGCCGAAAATGCCCTGCTGATCCGACGGGCGATCCACGGCGCCCTGGAGCGCCGATCCGTCGATGCGCAAGACATTGAGCCCTGGTACCTGCCCACCGCCGGAGAATACCAGCGGGTACTGGAGAACGCGGGGTTTCACGTCAGCTTCATCAGTTGGTTCGAACGACCCCTGGTGCTGGATTACTCCATTGCCCAATGGATACAAACCTTTGGTAGCCCTTACCTGACAGTGCTGCCGGTTGAAGCCCGCGCGGATTTTCTGGAGGAAGTGACGGAGGAATTGGCCAATGACCTGCTGGACTCCGATGGCCGATGGACAGTGGATTACACGCGCCTGCGTTTCAGAGCTGAAAAAAAGGCATAGCCCCACAGAACCTGCCTGAAAAAGAGCGACACGCTGGATCAATCAGCAATACCGTCGAACTGGAATTAACGATATGTCTATAAAAACCAATGGATTAGCGTTGAAATCTTTTTACGCCGACGCCCGGGTGTGGTCGAACCAGGACGGCAAGCCGCTGTTCTGGATCGATGACATCAGCCTGTCCGTCAACGGCTTGGAAATCGTTGAAGACTCTTTCATTCAATCACTGCGCGACAATGATGAAGTCCAGATCCTCAACGGCGTCATCTACTCCTATGAAGACCTGGGGGAAGTGGCCACCCTGGCGGAGTACTTCAAAAGCTGGCAAGACACCCATGACGCGCCGCCGGGCAGCAAGATCGACAAGCATCAGGCTAACCCGGGGCCAAGTCTCAAACGCTGTGTTCCGTGACTCCGCGGGCTATTTCGCTACCGGTCTGAGCATCGATGAAACGCTTGAACTGGATGTCATTGCAGTGGCTGACGTTCAGGCGAATATATTGATCGTAATCCCGGGTGTTGCTGAACAACGAGCCTGGAGCCAGAAAGATGCGGGCGTCATGGGCCCGTTCGATCAGACGGCGAATATCCACCTGCGCGGGGAAACGCCCCCAGAGAAACAAACCATCCACGCTGGGTTCATCAAACACCACGCCTACCTTGCCCAGCCACTCCCGAGCCCTGACACGCTCCTGCATCACCCGCTGGCGCAGAACATCCAAATGATGTTGATAGCGCCCGGACTCCAGGGTGTAGGTCACGATGGTTTCGTCCATCGATGAGCCGCACAACAGGTTGTACATCTTCTGCTCCACCAGACGCTCGACAAAGGCCGGTGGGGCCGCCACATATCCAAGGCGCAGGGCAGGACTGAGCACCTTGCTGAAACCGCTGATGTAAAAGGTGCGATTCAAACCGTCCAGGCTGGCCAGTCGAAGTGTTTGCTTGGCGGACAGCGAACCGAAAATATCATCTTCAACAATATGAAAATCATACTTCTCGGCCAGCGAAAGAATCTTGAACCCCTTGGCCGGGGAGGTATTGCCGCCCGTAGGGTTGTGGATCAGGGTCTGGGTCAGGAACAGTTTTGGCCGGTACTTGATCAGCATGGCCTCCATGGCCTCCAGATCCGGACCGTCCCCCATTCGTGGCACCGTGATGATGTTGAAATCCCGCCCCTTGATCAGCTTCAACTGCAGCAACAAGTAGCTCGGGTCTTCGACCAGCAGGTAATCACCGGGCTTGAGCATGACGTTGCGAATCAGCGAGAACGCGTGAGTAGCCCCCACCGTCACCACAATCTGGTTGCTGGAGGCATCGATTTGAACCTCTCGCAACTTGCGCGCAATCACCGAGCGCAATTGCTGACTCCCCGCAGCGGGGGCCGGAACGCTGCAAGACAGCGTGTTACGTATCAGCCGTCCGGTAACAGAAACGGGTACAGCGTCAGCCAGCCAGGACGGCGGAAAGTAACCTGAACTGACCGGGATATCGTATTGGGAAGGGTCCAGTGCGCGGTACAGAAACCCCGCATGCAGGCTGGACGGAGGAATCAACTCGTCCAGATCCTTGAGGCTTCCCGCAGGACTGGTCGCGAGAATGAAGTAACCGGCCCCGGGGCGGGACTCGATAATGTGCTGCGCCACGAGGTCCTCGTACGCGCTGCTCACCGTAAAGTTACTGACGCCCAATTGTTTGGAGAGCGCCCTGACCGAAGGCAACCGACTGCCTTGAACCCATTGGAAAGATTCAATACGGGCAATAATTGCATTTCGGATCTGGTCCACCAACAGCGTCTTGCTGCTGCGATCTATCTCAAACATCTCATTCCCTTAATGAACAACCGCCACCATGGTCTTCCTGATGCCTGGCAAAGAGCAGGCCGGTGATCGACAGGCCATCGTGCAAGCACTCGCGTGCGAGATAGTAACCTGGAATTTTTGTAAGCAAAGTTTACGCCAGTGCTCGAAAAACACCTTGTCTATTCCGTCGGATAAAAGCTCAGGGATATGAATGGGTTTTCATGGGGTTAGCGGACATTTTGATCCAAAGGATCAAGGTAGAAGTCCTGTTTGCCAAATATCGGTTGAGAATGATCAGGTATTGGGTCCAGGGTAAGTCTCAGCAGCGCCGAGACTATCTCATTTACGGATAACTAAACCCCTTAACCAACGTCAACTCCCCCACCGCCCGCATCGGCACCAGGAACGTCTCCATCTTTTCATCAGGCGTCCCCTCCTCCGTAATCACCGTCACTTGCGCGGTGGTCAGCGGTTGAACAGCCTCTTCCTGCCCTTCGTCATCACTGCGATACCCGCCGCCGTAGTAGTTCACGTACACCAGGTATTGCCCTTTGATCGGCGCCGGCATGGCGAAGATTTCCGGGCCGTAGCCGGTGGTCACGTCCACATCCAGCGCCGCGCCATTGGGCGCGACACGATCGCCGTACCAGATGTGTGCGCCATCGGGGGTGATGAGGTGCAAGTCCAGATCCGTGCCGTCGCTGTCCCAGGCCAGCAGCACTCGCAACTTGGCTGGGGTGGCGCCGCCGTTGGCATTGAGGAACTGCGTGCGGTGGCGTTGTTGGCCATCGGGGCTGCGGACTTCAACGCTGTTGCTGCCTTTGGGGAATGAGAACGGGCGATCGAAACGGCCGGCGGGGTCAATTTTCAACGGCATGCTGACGCCGTTGACGATCAGTTTGCCGGGTTCATTGCTCTTGGGGGTGGATTGGATCTGACCGGTAATGCGCGCCGTGTTGGCCTGGCCCACCGGGGTATTAACCGACGAAGCCGGGTAATTGACCGTCTGACGAAAGTTTTCGCCATCGCCTTCAGGAGCGCCGGTACGCCAGCCTCCCATGGGCGTATCAAGTTTCACGGCGGCAAATGTCGCCGGCAGTACGCAAAAAGCGCAAAGGAACAGCAAGACCTGTGGATAACGGAGTTTCATGGCCTATTCCAGCAAGAGGTGGCGGGCGAGCCCTTCGATGTAGGTTTCATCCTGGCCGTTAGGGTGTGCTTCGAAGGCCAGGTGCAGGTATTCGTGGGTCAGGTCGAGGCGGTCTTGCAACGACAGCACGCCGCGCACGTAGATGCGCTGGCGTTCGCGGTCGACAAACGGACGACCAAAGGCCAGGCGGCAGACCGCAAACGTGCTGACTTCGTTGTAGCCAACTTCGTTTTCGAGTCGTTGGCGCCAGCCGCGGCGCTGGTTTTGCAGCCAGTCCTGCGCGGCGGGCAGTGCTTCGCAGGAGGCGACGGGGTTGTCCCAACGGCTGAGGCTGGCGCGCGGATAGGCATGCAGCAGGATGGCGTCATAGCGTTGGCCGGCATTGGCCTGTTCGACGGCTTGTTGCCAGGAGAGTTTGTCCGGCCCCGGTAGGTCGGAATGATAGGTGACGGCGGTGCCGGCCAGGACCAGATCGCTGGTCCACGCCGCGATGTTGCGCGATTCGCTGGCAGCCGGACGTGGCGCAACCCGTTGTCGGCTGCTGCTGTCGTCGATGCTCAGGCACTCGCCATTGCGGGTGGCGTTTTGCAGCAGGTAGGTGCGGATCGCGACGGCCAAGGCTTTGGCTGCTTCGACGGGTTCAGGCCTGGCTTCACGCTGCAGGACGCGGGCGACGTATTCTTCACGATCGAGGCGGGCGATGAGTTTGTCTTTGAGCAAGAACAACTCGCCGTCGCTGTGGATATCGAGTTGATTGCCGTTGGCGAACTCGACGCGATAGTCGCCTTGCAAAGGGCCGGGCGCTACAACGCGATCCCCCGACAGCACGCGTTTCAGTGGATAACGCGCGAACAGGCCGACCTCTACGCACTTCCCAGCCTCGGCTGGCCATGACGAGGGCAGCACCGTCGCCAGCGCCTGACCATAATGGCGCAACACCATTTGGCTGGTGCCGCGCCCACCGGCCCAGATCGGCGTGCCGTCCGCCGTCCAGCCTGCGAATCCGCCCTGGCGTGACGAAGGATCCTGATCCCCCAGCCAACTCCAGGTTTTCACCCGCAACCGACCACCGAGTTCGCCCACGACATTGCCGTCCGCGGCATTGAGCACCACATCGAGCAATACCCTGCGGGCCTGATCCTGCGCGGGCATTACGGCCAGCACCTTCAGCAGCTCAGCCACCGAAACCCGGGTCTGGGGTTGCAACGACGGCAAGTCCAGCAACCACTTCGGCGCTTGCTTCGCCTGCCAATACTCGCGCCACTGCGTGCCGGTAATGCCCAGGCGTGCAGGCTCAAAGTACAACCCGCAGGACTTCACCAACGCCTGATCACGCCCGATCGTGCCGCCCACCGTGCAGCAATAAACTTCTTCCTTCGATTGCCCGCGACATTCATAAGCCGGCTCGCGTGCGCCGGTGTCCACCAGCCAACCGTAGACAAACAGCTTCCACAGGCTGCCCAGCGGCGTCTGCAAATCTGCGGGCAATGGCTCACGCGAGATCACCTGAGTCCGGCTCAACCCAAGCAATTCACCCTTGAAGCCCAGGCGCAACGGTTCGTCCTGCGCTGTCGCCAGCACAGGGATCAAACACAGCAGTAACCAGACCAGAGGCCGGGTCATGTCAGTTGACCGTGACCTGACCGAGTGCCGGTTTCTGTTCCTGAGCCTGATGCTGTGGCGCGTAGACCTGCGTGAAACGCACCGGCGGCAGGTTGAACTGGCCTTTTTGCGAGAAGCGCACCAGATGACGCAGGCGCAACTCGCCGCTCAGCGCATCCACTGGCACCGCATAGGCCATTTGCCCCGGCTCGAAACGGGCCTTCTCCAGCGAGGTCGGCTCGGTGCCGGCCTTGCCCATCAGCTTGATGCCCCACGTGGTGCGCTCGACGTCCGCACCCGGTGGCAGCGGCACTTCGAGCATGCCGTAGCGCAGCGGTTTCGCCGCTTTGCTGGTAATGATCACTTCGTCCAGGTACAGGCTGTCGCTGGACAATGGCTTGGTGCCAACCGCTTCGAGTTTGAATTCGAACGCTTCATCACCCGGCACCAGACGCGACAGGCGACGGGTGATGGTCACAGGCATCGGTTCGATTGCCGGTTGTTTGGTCTGGAAGCTCAACATGGCGCGTAGCGGGCGCTCTTGCGTCCCGGTCAGCGACAACGCCGCTGGCACTGGCGAGGAGCCCTGCCACGTCCAATACATCTCACCGGTATCACTGTAACGTTTCTTCCAGCCCTCACCCGGTGCCAGTGCGATGGTCGGAGAGGCCTGCTCGATGCTGCGTTGCAACCAGGTCAGCGCCAACGCGCGTTCCAGGGTCGATTGCTGTGGCAACAGACGTTGCAACAACGCTTGCGCGTGGGCCTGATCGAAGGCTTGCAGCGACAGGTTCAGGGCTTCGACAAACGGTTGGGCGCTGGCGGCCACTTGTTGTTGCGCCGCGTCCACTTGGCGACTGAACGCCGGCGGCAGATTGACCTTGGCCTGACGCGCCAAAGACGCGGTCAGCACCCGAGCACTGGCCAGCCCCAAGGCCGAATCCGGATCGTTCATGACCAGGCTCTCTGCGCCATCGTCCATGACGCTCGCCGCTTTGCCCTCGCCGGCTTTCGCCAGATCATCCATCAAACCGCTGAGCAACGTGTTCACCGGCAATTGCATCTGTTTGGCAAACGACAGAATCAACGCACGCTGCAACAGCGGCGTGTTCTGTGCCTGTTTCGCGTACACCTCCAGCACCCGCTGCCAATGCTCCGGCGGCAAAGTCAGTTCCAGCGCCTTGCTGGCGTGCCAGTCGGCGTAGTACGCATAGGCGGTGAGGAACGCATCCGGCTCGCCGTCAAAGCCCCACCAGGTGAAGCTCGCCGATGGCCCGGCCATTTGCACCAGCCGCAGACGGCTGTTCTGCATGATCAAACGCAAGCGATCGCGGATCTGTGGATTCGACGACAGCGTTGGATAGGCGATGCTCAGCGGCAGCAAACGACTGGCGGTTTGTTCGACGCCGCCGTACGGATAGCTCAGCAGATCATCGAGGGCCGAGCGGAACACCGCTTGCGGGCTGTCATCCAGACGCAGGCGAATATCCGTGGCATCCGTCGGCAGGGTCAACGGCGTGTCGCCGCTGACCGCGTCCAGGCTTTGGCTCTGGGTCACCTGCCAGCCTTCGCCAGTCGCGGTCAGGCGCACAGCCAGTGCGTCGGCGGTTTTGCCGTCCTGCACCAGCTCGGCGGTCCAATCGCCATTGGCCAATGTGAACGCCGGCAACGGGATGTAGTTGATGCCGTTGTTCAAAGTGACCGGCACACGTTGCTCGGCACCGGCGTAATGAATCACCAGCTCAGCCTTGACCGGTTTCTCGGCCTGACTGAAAGCGAATACGCCAAGATCCGGTTTGTCGCCGCTGCGGAATTTGGTCGGGCCGCTCCACTTCAGGTACAGCGGTTTTTCCGAGCGCACGAATTGCTTCTTCTGCCCGACCTGGCCGTCATCGGCGATGGCCCGGGCGGTAATGCGCCAGCGGGTCAGGGAGTCCGGCATCTTGAAGGTGAAGCGGGTTTTGCCGTTGGCGTCGGTGATCAATTCCGGCTGCCACGCGGCGGTGTCGACGTCCTCACGACGCGGCCGCTCCAGCACTTTCACCCCGCGCTCGCTGCGGTTGGCTTTACCCGGCGCGCCAGGACTGCCCGGCAGTGCCACGTCGTAGCTGATGAACGACAGACTGGCGCTGGTGCGCACGTTGTTACGGCGTGGGTGATAGAAGAACTGGTCGATGGTCGGCGCGACTTCCGGTTGCAACGCGTAGATCATTTCGTCGACCACGCTGACCGTCAGGTGCGCCGGAATCGGCTTGCCGGCGAACTGGGTGGTGAGGTCCACGGACACGGTATCGCCGGGTTGATACGCCTCTTTGTCGGTAGTGATCGCCACATCGATCTGTGGCGCGACCACCTTGATACCGGCGTTCTGGAAGCTGTACTGACCGCCCTTGGTGTAGAGCACGGAGAACGTCAGGTTCGGCGCGAAGTTGTCTTTCACCGCGATGCGCGCGCGGTATTGGGTGTCGCTGAGTTTTTCCATCTTCAGCCAGTCGCCACCCTTGGACAGCAACGCCGTGGCCTCGACCTTGTCGCGCTCGAGCGACAACAACGCATCGCTGACCGGCTCGGGGAAAGTGATCAACGCGAGGGCTTCGTCACCAGCCTTGTACTCGGGTTTGTCGAGGACGATTTCCACGGTGCCGGGCACCGCTTTGACGCCATCACCCGTGACCGAATGGCCGGTCGCGCCAAGCACGCGGCCGTGATCATCCTTCAGCGTCAGGTTGTAAGTACCCGGACGGTCGAAGGCCAGGCTGAAGCCTTTGTCCTTGGCGGCAAGTTTGCCTTCGCCAGTGGTCTGGTCTTCGAGTCGCACCCAGCTGTAGCTGCTCGGGTTGACCGCTTTGCTTTGCTCGCTGCCACCTTCGTTGGCATAGCTGAAGGCAACCTTGCTGCCCACCGCGCTGAACCGTTGCGGCGCGCTCAGGCGGAAACTGGCGGCGCCCCGGTCGATGAGGATTTCCTTGGTAGTCTTGACCCGATACGCCGCACCATCGCTGGCGAATACGGTGAGCATGTAGCGGCTCGGTTTCTCGGCGGCGGGCAGGTCAAGCGTCGCGTTGCCCTTGGCATCGGTGGTCAGTTCGGCACTGGTCAGCTCCACCGGGAATTGCCCCAGGTATTGCAGTTCGTTATCGACCATCGACAACTGCTGGGCGCGCAGGCTCAGGCTCACCTTGGCGTCGGCCACTGGTTTACCGTCCGGGTACAACAACACCAGACTGCCCTTGACCGGTTCGCCGGTGCGGTAATCCTGCTTGGCCAGGTTCAGAGAAATCTCGAAGTGCGGCTTGATGTACTCAGCCACGCGGAAGGCACTGCTGTAGGCCTGATCCTTGTAGCTGAAACGCAGCTCATAACCACCTGCCACCGCATTGTCCGGCAACTGGAAACGGCCCTGAGTACCGGCCTTGGAATCGAGCTTCAACGCCAACGATTGCAACGCCGTGCCGGTGGCATCGAGCACCGTCACATTGACATCGGCAGCAGTCGGTGCCACGGAATCCCGGGCATTCTTGAACTCGCGGCCGACGATTTTCAACGACACCCAATCACCCGGCCGGTACAGCGGTCGGTCGGTGAAGGCATAGAGTTTGGTGTCGTAGATTTCGCTGTCGTAATAGAAGTTCTCGGAGACGAACACCCCGCCCTCTTCGTCTTCGCCGATCACGAACGAACGCTCGGGGCTGACGTGTTTCAGGCGCAGCAAACCATCGGCATCGGTGGCGCCACTGCTCATCACGCCCAGGCCATCGGTCCACAGCACATTGACCTTCGGCACCGAACTGCCTTCGTGTTTGCGCGCAGCCCACACCAGCAATTCATCACCGGCAATCTTGCTCACGGCCACGGTGTTGGAAACGAACACCATGGTGGTCGCGCGGTACTTGCCGATCAGCGCTTCCACCAGGTACAGGCCCGGCTTCAGGTTGCCCAACGGGATGTACACGTTGCCCGGCGAGACACTGACGAACTCGCTGGAAGAACCGACCAGTTTCACGCCTTCAGGCGGCTGGATCGGTTTGGCTTGCCACAGCGGATAACGGAATTGGCTGACCACCGGCAGACCCGGAATCAACGCGAATTGTGGCTGAGCGTCGTAAGGCGTTGGCGCGGCGATGGCGGTGCCCATCTTCAGTTCCGGCACTTCCTCGGTGACTTGCTTGCGCGACTCGTAGGAAAACGCCCGCTGCATCACTCGACGGGATTTGCGGTACCAGTTGTCCCACAGGTACGCGAGGGTGTTCGACAGGCCTTCGCCCTTGAACTGGCCGTCGCTGACCACGCGGTGCAGGTTCTTCTGGCGCTTGAGGAAATCCAGCGGCTTGTCGATGCGATACACCCGAATGTCCGCACCGCCGTAAGGCTCCATGCGAAACCGGCGATAGTCACGACCCGGCGCTTCGAGGCGTACCACCGCCTGTTCATCGCTGGCGAAACTGCTGTCGGCCAGGAGAAAAAAGCTCTCACCGGCCACCGGCGTGTAGCCGCTCGGCTCGACGGTGTCTTCGGCGTTGACCGCCGACAGAGGCAGA
Source organism: Pseudomonas sp. FP1742 (assembly GCF_030687145.1). Lineage (NCBI taxonomy): Bacteria > Pseudomonadati > Pseudomonadota > Gammaproteobacteria > Pseudomonadales > Pseudomonadaceae > Pseudomonas > Pseudomonas sp. FP1742. Next base: position 5,887,216 of record NZ_CP117460.1, read on the forward strand.
ACCAACGCAAGCAAAAGAGGCAGTTTTGAGCAAATGCGCAACATGCGGGCACCGATCATTGGGAGAGAAAGTTCAGTCGATAGACGCCGATGAAGTTGGGGTTGGCTGCGTCGGGTATCCATCGGGTGTCCTTCCATGTCATGAGTTGCTGCAGGCTTGCGGAGCGCATGCCGTTGTCGGTGGGGGTAGTGGTGCCGGTGTGATAGGCAATGAAGCGGCCCATCCAGATCATCAGGTGCTGGTCATCGCCCTGATCGAAAAACATCAGGTCGCCAGGCCGAGCCTGGGCCAGATCACGGCCGACCAGATGGCTGTTGAACTGAATCAGTTTGATCGCGTTGACGTAGGGCCCGACCTTGCCGCCGCCCTGCTGCCATTGCTGGGCGAGGCCGCGTTGGGCATCGCTCAGTTGCAACTCCGGCGGCAGGTAGCGGTTGGACAGGCCATTGCTGCGCAGCCATTTGTCGTCGTGGACTTTCAGCGCTTCGTTGGCGGCAAACCGCACCAGCCCGGCGCAGTCCTGCTGGTACCAGCGCGGGCTCGGGCCTTGGGTCAATTGTTCCTGGGCGATGCGCACGAACCAGGCGCGGAATACCTGGGATTGCTGCGGGTCGAGCGCGGCGGCTTCGCTGGCGAATGTGCGCGTCCCCAGCAGCAACGCCAGCAGACCAAGGCCTCGGATAAGTGCGGTCACAGGGCTTTCCACTCCAGCGGCAGCCATTGCCAGTGGCCGTCGGGCTCGCTGCCTTTGGGCAAGGTCAGGGCATATTTGCCGTAGCCGCCGAGGGTGCGCAGTTTCGGGATCAGGTAGGTTTGCGCGGCGTTGTAGAACACCGGCTCCATGTCCTGCGGCAGGCTGTCGAGGGTTTCCTGTTGCATCAGTTGCGCCATGGAATCGGGGCCGAAATAGATCGGCATCAGCAGGTCTTTGGGCAGCACGTCAGCCAACGGCGGGAAGCGTTTGTCGAGGGTGCCCAGCGCTTTGTCGACGAGTTTGTCGTCGAGGGAGAACAGCAGCGTCGAACCGTGGCGCGCCAGGCTTACGCGCATGAAGGCTTTGCCGGTGATCGCGTCTGGCTGCTCGGCATCCTTGGCCTTATAAGGACCGAAGTTGGAACTGACCTGACGCTGCCACTGATGGGTTTTACCGTCCTGTTTCTCGACCACCGGGAACGCGTGCTCGGCAACGTTGCCTTCGTAAGCACCGACCATCGAGCTGAACAGGTTGCCCAGGTCGCCGTCGAGTTTGGCGCCGTCATCGTCATTCAGGCTGGCCACCAGCAGCGGTGTGTACAGCCGCGAGTCGGCGTACCAGCACAGGCCGGCGGCACCGGCCATGTGTTCGGTGAGGGACTGGGCCACGGCTTCGTCGGCGCCGAGCTTCACCAGCAACGGTTTCTGTTGTTCGGCGGCCAGTGGCAACGCTACGCAGGCGCTGGCACCCATGGGCATGGCTTGCCAGACCGGTTTGAAATCGAAATCCGGCTGGTTATCCACTTCGTCCATGGCCAGGAAGCTGTGCCAGCCCTTGTCGTCCATGTCGAAACGCAGGCCGGCGAAGTTCGGGATGAAGCGCTGGTAACCCATGGCCAAAACACTGGAATTGACCGAAAGGCGTTGTTTTACCTCGGGCGCACGGGGCGGCAGGCCGAAGGCTTCGGGGAACAGTTTGTCGCCGTTGAGCAAGGCAGCGATCGCCTTGGTCGAAACGCTGCCGGTTTCCTCCAAGGCGCCGTTTTCCGGATCGTAGAGTTTGGCCGGATTGGACAGCACCACCAGCTTGTCGCCATGGGAGGCGAACACCAACGCCTTGCTGGCGTTGTAGTTGAGCTGATAGAGGGTGACGGTGTCGGCACCAACTTTCACTTCGCTGAGCTTGCTCAGCTGCGAATCATCCAGCGCCACTTTCGCCAGCGGCTCCAGCACCTTGGCCAGTCCGCCGCGATCCATCACCAACAGGAAATCCTTGAGACGCCCATCCGCCCCACGCCACAGCGCCACATCCGCCGGTTGATCGAAGAGCTGCTCGATCAGGCTGTCCTGCAGCTTCAGGTCATGCTCGTAAATGATCCGCCGCAGGCTGCCGATCAAGCCGAGACGGTCGGCGTGAGCTTCGTAATAGAAGACGAAATCTTCGGTCAGGGTTTCCTTGAGGAACGGCACGGCCAGCAGATCCTTGGGCAGCTGACTCAAGGAATGGGTTTCGAGCAAGCCGTCCGGCCGGCTCATGCCCAGTTTGTCACTGGCCAGTTCCGCAGGCGGAGCCTTGGGTTTGTTCAGGAACCACCCCAACCCGCCTGCCACGCCGGCCACCAGGCATAGCCCGATCACCAGCGCTGGCCAGCGGCGAGGAGGTTTGGCAGCGGGTGCGGCGGCCGGGGAAGCGGCTGGTGGAATCGTGTTATCACTCATGTTCACAAACCCAATTCATCCGTGGTGCGGGATGTTTAATAGTTGAAAGTCTTGACCAGCAGCAGGTCGCCGATCGCCCGCAAGGGCACGATGAACGTCTCGCGTTTTTCGTCGACGGTGTTTTCGTTGAGCACCAGGTTGATTTGCGAGGTGATCACCTCGTTCTGGTTGCTGTTCTCATCGAAGTTATAGCCGCCGCTGCCGTAGTTGCCCCAATAGTTCACGTAAACCAGATAGGTACCGTGCATCGGCGCGGTCATGGTGAACATTTCCGGGCCGGGGCCATCGACACCGTCCGGGTCCAGCCCACCGCCGTTGCTCATCGCCGGACTGGCCCAGAACGCGTGCTGGCCGTCGGGGGTAATGATGTGCAGGTCGAGTTCGGCCTTGGGGTCGTCCCAGCCCAGCACCACGCGAATCCGCGCCGGGGTGCGCAGGTTGTTGGCTTCATAGAATTGAACGCGCTTGAGCGACTTGCCCTCGGAACTGCGCACTTCGACGCTGTTGGAACCGGCGCCGAACGCATAGGGCCGGGCAAAACGCCCTTGATCGTCGGTGTACAGATTCAGCGGATTGCCGTTCACCGCCAGGCTGTGCGGTGGTCGGAGGGTGCCGAGGGCCTTGAGCTGGCCTTCGATCATTGTGCGATTGCGCTGCACACCCCGGTCGATGGGCGGCGTGGGGTAGGCGACGCGAGGATTTTCACTGCGGTCCAGCAGACCGTGATAGCGCCAGCCGCCCACCGGTTCCGACAACTCGGCCGTAGGCTGCTCGGCCCACGCCACCTGAGCGCAGACCAGCGTGATCAGCAGTGAAATAACCCAACGCATGTGACGCCTCCTGCCATGCATAACGAAACCTGGCGCCCGATCCTCGGCGCGTTACAGATAGATAAAACTGCGTTTCGTCAGAATGACCCTGAATATAGGGTCGTAGAAGGCGCGAAGATTAGCCATTCGGCAGTTTTTTAACAATCAGATACATCTATATTTGCGGTGAAAATCACGGTGATTGTTGGGCGTGAGCCGAATAGCGGTCTTATTCGGCTCATAAAGTGAGCCGAATAAGACTATTATTCGGCTCATTCACCTTGGAGCACCCGAGTTCATGGCACCTCACTGGATCTGGCAACGGCCTGATTGGCCAAATTTCAACTGGCAAGCCGAGCGCCTGACACCGTTATTACGCGAGTGTGTGCAGGCACAAGGTCGGTTGATGGGCATGGCCAGTTCCGTGGGTAGCTCACTAAGCGCGCAGAACGAACTGGATGCGTTATTGCAGAATATCGTGACGTCTTCAGCTATCGAGGGTGAACAGCTTAATGTTGGTTCCGTGCGCTCTTCACTGGCACGACGGTTAGGTTTAAATCTGGTCGACGGCGATAAGGTGAGCCAACGCAGTGAGGGTCTGGCGCAACTAATGCTCGACGCTACGCAGCATTTTGCTGAAGCACTGACGCTTGAGCGACTACTGGATTGGCATAAATGGGTGTTTCCTGATCAGGATACAGACTTCGCCGCCCGGCCAATCCACGTTGGCGCGTTACGCGGCGATGAGCCCATTCAAGTGGTTTCGGGGCGACTCGACAGGCCAACCGTTCACTTCGAAGCGCCGCCTCGCCAAGGCCTTGAGCAGCAACTGGACACATTCCTCAAATGGTTTGAAGCCAGCCGAAATCAAGCCGGCCTCGATCCATTGTTGCGGGCCGGTATCGCACACTTCTGGTTCGTCACTTTGCACCCCTTCGACGATGGCAATGGCCGTCTCACGCGAACCATCACCGACCTGGCGCTGGCCCAGGGTGAGGCTCAGGCTATCCGTTTCTATGCCATGTCAGCGAGCATCCTGGAGGATCGTTCAGGCTATTACCGAGTGCTGGAAACCAGCCAGAAAGCCACGCTGGATATCACCGATTGGCTGGAGTGGTTTCTAAGAACGCTCCTGCGTAGTTTGCAGCAAGCCATGAACCGGATCGAGTTGGTGCTGGCCAAAGCGCGCTTCTGGCAGGCACATCGGGAGTCCGAGCTGTCGGTTGAGCAGATCAAAGTGTTGAATCGTTTACTCGATGGCGCAGAGCGTGGTTTCGAGGAGGGAATCAGCGCAGCTCAATACCAGGCAGTGGCAAAGGTTTCCAAAGCCACCGCGACCCGTCATCTGACCGAACTGCTGGAGAAGGGCTGCCTGAAACGCCTGCCCGGTGGCGGGCGCAGCACTCGCTATCAAGTCAGCTATCCGGATAACTCAACGAACTAATCGTGATCAACACCACTACTGTGGCGAGGGGGCTTGCCCCCGTTCGGCTGCGAAGCAGTCGCAAATTGCTGAATGCGGTATGTCTGATGTATCGCGGCGCCTGGATTAGAGGGCCGCTGCGCGCCCCAACGGGGGCAAGCCCCCTCGCCACAAGGTGTGTTGTCACCCCGGAACTGCTGCTCCAAATGGCCCAGCTCATTTGCCCATACCCCCCATGTCTGCTAGTGTCGCGCCGGTTTAACGTCAACCGGAAATAGCCGCCATGGCCCGCAAAAAAGCTGCACTGGATTTCGAACAATCCCTCGCCGACCTGCAAACGCTGGTGGAGCGTCTGGAGAACGGTGAATTGTCGCTGGAAGACTCGCTGACCGCTTTCGAGCAGGGCATCGGGCTGACCCGCGATTGCCAGGCGGCGCTGGCCCAGGCCGAGCAGAAAGTCCAGGTGCTGCTCGAGCGTGATGGCGAGTTGGCCGAGGAACCCTTCGACGCGGATCAGCCAGAATGATCGCAACGTATTCAGCGGCCAGCCAGGCCCGCGTCAATGCAGCACTGGAAACCCTGTTCAACCCGCCGAGTCCTGAGCTCGCCCGCCTCTATGAAGCCATGCGCTACAGCGTGATGAATGGCGGCAAGCGTGTACGTCCGCTGCTGGCCTACGCCGCGTGTGAAGCGCTGGGCGGCAAGGCCGAGCAAGCCAACGGCGCAGCCTGCGCGGTTGAGCTGATCCATGCCTATTCGCTGGTGCACGACGATTTGCCGGCCATGGACGATGACGATCTGCGTCGCGGCCAGCCGACCACCCACAAGAAATTCGACGAAGCCTGCGCGATTCTCGCCGGCGACGGTTTGCAGAGCCTGGCCTTCAGCGCCCTGCTCGACCCGCGACTGAGTTCGTCAGACGCCGAAACCCGTCTGCAGATGGTCAGCGCCCTGGCGTTGGCGGCGGGCCCGGCGGGCATGGTCGGCGGGCAAGCCATCGACCTCGGCTCGGTGGGGCTCAAGCTCGATCAGAAAGCCCTTGAATACATGCATCGGCACAAGACCGGCGCGCTGATCGAAGTCAGCGTCAAGCTCGGCGCCCTGGCCAGCGGGCATGCCGAGCAGGACGAACTGAAGTCCCTGCAGAGTTATGCGCAGGCCATCGGTCTGGCATTTCAGGTCCAGGACGACATTCTCGACGTCGAAAGTGACACCGCCACCCTGGGCAAACGCCAGGGCGCCGATATTGCCCGGGACAAGCCGACCTACCCGGCCCTGCTCGGTCTCGAGGCGGCCAAGGCCTACGCCCTGGAACTGCGCGACCAGGCCCTGCACGCCCTGCGACCGTTTGACGCGGCTGCCGAGCCCTTGCGCGATCTGGCCCGGTACATCGTTGACCGCCGCAACTGACGGCGTATCCGCCAAAAAAGACCAACGCGTGGGCAGGGGGCGATGCATCAGGTAAACTGCCGCATCTTTTATACCTATAACGATTCGCCTGATGCCCACGACGTTTCATGAGATTCCCCGCAAGCGCCCGACCACGCCCCTGCTCGACCGTGCCAACACGCCGGACGGCCTGCGCCGGTTAGGCGAAGCCGAGCTGGAAACCCTGGCTGATGAGTTGCGCCTGGAATTGCTCTACACGGTCGGCCAGACCGGTGGGCATTTCGGTGCCGGCCTGGGCGTGATCGAGCTGACCATCGCGTTGCATTACGTTTTCGACACCCCGGACGACCGGCTGGTGTGGGACGTGGGTCATCAGGCCTATCCGCACAAAATCCTCACCGGCCGTCGCGCGCGCATGAGCACCCTGCGCCAGAAGGACGGCGTTGCCGCCTTTCCGCGTCGCTCCGAGAGCGAGTACGACACCTTTGGGGTCGGCCACTCCAGCACCTCGATCAGCGCAGCGCTGGGCATGGCGATTGCCGCCCGCCTGCAACACAGTGATCGCAAGGCGATCGCGGTGATCGGCGACGGCGCACTGACCGCCGGCATGGCTTTCGAGGCGCTGAACCACGCGCCGGAAGTCGACGCCAACATGCTGGTGATCCTCAACGACAACGACATGTCGATCTCGCGCAACGTCGGCGGGCTGTCGAATTACCTGGCGAAAATCCTTTCCAGCCGCACTTACGCAAGCATGCGCGAAGGCAGCAAAAAGGTCCTGTCGCGCCTGCCCGGCGCCTGGGAAATCGCCCGTCGCACCGAAGAATACGCCAAAGGCATGCTGGTCCCTGGCACGCTGTTCGAAGAGTTGGGCTGGAACTACATCGGCCCGATCGATGGCCACGACCTGCCAACCCTGATCGCCACCCTGCGCAACATGCGCGATCTGAAAGGCCCGCAATTCCTGCACGTGGTCACCAAAAAAGGCAAAGGCTTCGCCCCGGCGGAAGTCGACCCGATCGGTTACCACGCCATCACCAAACTCGAACCGCTGGACGCTCCGGCCGCCGCGCCGAAGAAAGCCGGCGGGCCGAAGTATTCCGGAGTGTTCGGTGAGTGGCTGTGCGACATGGCCGCGGCCGATCCGCGGCTGGTCGGGATCACCCCGGCGATGAAGGAAGGCTCCGACCTGGTGGCCTTCAGCGAGCGTTTCCCGCAGCGTTATTTCGACGTGGCGATTGCCGAGCAACACGCCGTGACCCTGGCAGCCGGCATGGCCTGTGAAGGCGCCAAACCGGTGGTGGCGATCTATTCGACCTTCCTGCAGCGCGCCTACGACCAACTGATCCATGACGTCGCGGTACAAAACCTCGACGTACTGTTCGCCATCGACCGCGCCGGCCTGGTGGGCGAAGACGGCCCGACGCACGCGGGCAGTTTCGACCTGTCGTTCCTGCGTTGCATCCCCGGCATGCTGGTGATGACCCCGAGCGACGAAAACGAACTGCGCAAAATGCTCAGCACCGGCCACCTGTACAACGGCCCGGCGGCAGTGCGTTACCCGCGTGGTACCGGCCCGAATGCACCGATCGAGAAAGACCTCGAACCGATTGAAATCGGCAAGGGCGTGGTTCGCCGTCAGGGCAGCAAAGTCGCCCTGCTGGTGTTCGGCGTGCAACTGGCCGAGGCCCTGAAAGTCGCCGAAAAGCTGGATGCGACCGTGGTCGACATGCGCTTCGTCAAACCCCTCGACGAAGCACTGGTTCGCGAAATCGCCGGCAGCCACGAGTTGCTGGTGACCATCGAAGAGAACGCGATCATGGGCGGCGCCGGTGGCGCGGTCAGCGAATTCCTCGCCCGAGAAAACATCCTCAAGTCGGTGCTGCACCTGGGCTTGCCGGACGTTTATGTGGAGCACGCCAAGCCTGCACAAATGCTCGCCGAATGCGGGCTGGATGAAGCCGGGATCGAAGAGGCGGTGCGTCAGCGCCTGCAATTGCTGAACGTCTAATCCTCAAACATATGCAAAACCCTGTGGGAGCGGGCTTGCCCGCTCCCACATTGGTTTTTTGCAACCTTCAAGAATATGTTCGCTTTAAAGTGCCAACGGATCGCCGATGAAACTCCCTCGCCACAGGTTAGAGGTCAGGCGCGATCAACTGGCATAACTTGGCCGTCGCTTCGATCATCTGCCCACTCGGCCGCTCCAGACCTTTATCCGCTACCAGCAGCAATTGCCCCTGCATCACTGCTGTCACCTGGGGCCAGGCCTTCCATGCATCGAGCTGCGCCTGATCGCTGGCCAGAATCACCTCGGGATTGCGCTGCAATACCGCCTCCACACTGACCTGCGGCGCGGGCTGTGTCAGGTCGGCAAACACATTGCGCGCCCCGCACACCTGCAGCGCATCGCTGATGATCTGCCCACCGCCCACGGTGTACAGCGGTCGATCCCAGACTTGATAAAACACCCGTAGCGGCTCATCCCTTCGATAGCGCTGGCGCAGGGAGTCGAGTCGCTGACGCAGGCTCTTGGCCAATGACACGCCCCGCTCCGCTCGCCCGAGTTGCGTGGCAATCGCTTCGATCTGCACAGTGAGTTGTTCGAGGTTATGCGGTTCGGCGACATAGATGGGAATGTTCAGCCGCTTGAGCTGTTCACGCTGAGCCGGCCCCACGCTGTCCGGCCAGAGCAGCAGTAGATCGGGTTTGAGACTGAGCAATCGCTCCATGTCCAACTGACCGTAGCGGCCCACCGATGGAATGTCTTTGAGTTCAGGAGGACGTTCACCGGCATCCAGCACACCCACCAGCAGGTCAGCCGAGTTCAGTTCAACAACGATTTCAGAAAGCGACGGTGCCAGGCTGACAACCCGCTCGAACGCAGCCGCCGGGCCACTGACGGCCAGCAACAAAACTGCCAGCCAGACGCTGCGCATCAGCCGAGTTGACGCGGGATACGGTAAAGGTAGAACAGCACTGCAGTCGACAACGCCAGCAGCATCAGCGGAACGGCTTCCAGCCCCACGAATACCGCCAGCGCGCCAATCCAGGCAGGCAGGCCGGCGACCAGAAACGCGGTGCGGCGTTTCGCGGCCAGGGCGATCCAGGCGGCAGGTTCTTCAGGAGTGTCGAGGGCTTTCTGGGTAGCGATCAGTGCATGTTTGTAGCCGCCAAAGAACTTCAGGCTGACAAACATCGACGCCACACCGGCAATGAATAACGGCATGGCCAGCACCGGCAGAATCGCCTCGCCTTGACCAAATACGCCGTTGATCACGAACAACGGCAGCAAGGCCAACGCCAGGTATTGCCACCAGCTGACGGACAGTCGCCGCCGTACCTGACCGCGGGTCACGCCCGGTCAGCCTCGCCCTGGTGCTCGTTGCCCATCATGTGGTCGAGCTTGCTGGCCTTGGTCGCCAGGTAGAGTTTGTTATGCGGGTTGTGCCCGGTGTGCAACGGCACGCGCTCGGCCACCACGATGCCCATGTCGGTCAAGGCTTTGACCTTGCGTGGGTTGTTGGTCATCAGACGCAGGGATTTCACGCCCAGATGCTCCAGCATCGGCAGGCACATGGCATAGTCGCGCTGGTCGGCGGCAAAGCCCAGACGTTCGTTGGCTTCAACGGTGTCGGCACCACCATCCTGCAGTTCATAGGCGCGGATCTTGTTCAGCAGGCCAATGCCGCGACCTTCCTGACGCAAGTAGAGCAACACGCCACGGCCTTCACGGGCGATCGCCTGCAATGCCGCCTCGAGTTGCGAACCGCAGTCGCAACGCTGGCTGAACAAGGCATCGCCGGTCAGGCATTCGGAGTGCAACCGGCCGAGTACCGGAGCACCGTCGGCGATATCACCCAGGCTCAGCACCACGTGCTCGCGCCCGTTTTCCTCATCGAGAAAGCCGTGCATGGTGAATTGCGCAAAAGGCGTTGGCAGCTTGGAAGCGGCGACAAAAACGACAGGCACCGGTGTGCTCCTGATCTATAAGTACTGAAGATTCGCAGAGGCGGCATTGTAACAGCACGTTCCTACAGACGCTTAGGCTGAATTATCGGCCATAACGATCAAAAAGTTTGATATCTGCTCACATCGTTCCGTGTGGGAGCGGGCTTGCTCGCAAAAGCGGTGTGCCAGACTGCTCATATATTGAATGGGCGTCCGTCTTCGTGAGCAAGCCCGCTCCCACATTGACCCTATTCAGTTTGTGCCAAACGGGTACGGCTGTTTCCACTTTGCGAAGATCGGTTTCAACCGACCGTTTTTTACCAATACTTCCATGCGCTGATCGAACAATGCCATCAACCGGCGGGCCCGGGGTGTATCGGCGAAGCACAGGTACAACGGTAAATCCACGATGTGCGTGCGGCGAAACTGCGACGGATCCTTGGCTCGGCTGACGATAGAGTTAACCTCGTCCAGCGCGTCAATGTAGTAGTCGACGTGGTTGTGGATCAGCATCGGCAGAATCCCGGTACGCCGCGCGACTTCGTTATAGCGCTGCACATTGGGCAGGTAAGCCTGGTACTTGTAGCCGCGTACCCAGGCCAATCGATAATTGCCCAGGTTTTCCGCGGTCGGCGCCGGATTGCTGGCCAGGCCCAGCGCATAGATGGGATCGGTATCGAAATTCCAGTGCGGATAGAGCACGTCGCTGACTTCATCCCGATAGGCACCGACACAGGCGTCCACTTCGCCGCGCTGTGCCAGGCCCGTGGCGCGGGTATACGGTTCGATCCGAATATCCAGTTTGACGCCCGCCGGCTCGAACACTTCGCGCAACACGTCCCAGCCCAGACCATGGCCATCGGCGGCGGTAAAGTCTTCCCAGGCTTCGCTGGCCAGGTGAATCACGGACGGCGTCATCGGTGCTTCGTCCGCACGGGCAAGTGCGCAAAACGTCGCGAAAACCATCACCATCAACCAGCGGGCCATTTTTCGTCCTCGACTGCAGCCTTCAGGCGAAAAGCCAAACCAGCCCTTGCATCGCCAACCACGCAAACACCCCGGCCAGTACATCGTCGAGCATGATCCCGACGCCACCGTGCACATGCCGGTCGATCCAGCGAATCGGCCAGGGCTTGAGGATGTCGAAGAAGCGGAACATCAGGAACCCCGCCAGCAACCAATACCAACCTTCCGGCACCAGCCACAGGGTGATCCACATCCCGACCATTTCGTCCCAGACGATGCCTTCGTGGTCATGCACGCGCAAATCGTCGGCGACCTTGCCGCACAGCCAGAAGCCGAACAGCATGCTGATGCCGAGCATCAGCCAGTAGCCCCAGTCGGGCAGCATCTGCCACAGCGGAATGAAGGGTAACGCCACCAACGAACCCCAGGTGCCCGGCGCTTTTGGCAGGGTGCCCGAGCCGAAGCCGAACGCCAGGAAATGCCACGGATTGCGCCAGACCGACGGCGGAACGAACTCCGCCGGGACCTGTTTGGGATGATCTGTCACGGTGTCTCCCGAAAATGTTGGTAACCCCGGATTGGCGGGGTGATGTCGTGTCCGTCGGCGTCCAGCAGTATCACGCCCTGCCCTGCAATCACCTGCCCGAGCACATGGATCGGCCAGCCGTGCGCCAATAACGACGACAACTCGGCGGGTGGCAAGGTGAAGGCCAGCACGTAATCGTCACCACCACTGAGGGCGGCTTGCTCAGCGCCAGGCTGGCCAAGGAACGCCAACAGCGCCTTCGACAACGGCAGCTTATGCCGCTCCAGCTGAATCCCGACTTTCGACGCCAGGGCAATATGCCCGCAGTCGGCGAGCAGGCCATCGGAAATATCCAGCGCGGCGGTGGCCCTGCCACGCAACGCCTGGCCCAACGCCAGTTGTGGTTGCGGTGACCAGTAATGGGCCAGTAACGGATCGGCGATGGCCGCTTCGGCCGTCCGCTGGCCAAGGACCAACGGCAAGGCGCCCGCGCCATTACCCAGTTCACCACCCACACAGAGCAAATCGCCCGGCCGTGCGCCACTGCGGGTCAACGCCAGACCGGTCGGCACCCGACCGAATACCGTCATGGTCAGGCTCAGCGGCCCGCGAGTGGTATCACCGCCCACCAGTGCCACCCGGCAATTCTGCGCCATGAGGTTCAAACCACGGGCGAAAGCTTGCAGCCAATCGGCAGTTCCCGTCGGCAAGGTCAGGGCAAGAGTAAAGGCAACGGGGGTGGCGCCCATGGCGGCCAGGTCACTGACGGCCACGGCCAACGCGCGCTGGCCCAGCAGAAACGGATCGCAGGGGTCGGCGAAATGCACACCGGCCACCAGCGTATCGGTGGAGATTGCCAACTGCTCCCCGGGAGGAACAGCCAGCAAGGCGCAGTCGTCGCCGATCCCGAGGGCAACACCTTCGCCGCCCTGCGCACAAGGCGCGGCGGCAAAGAAGTTGCGGATCAGCTCAAACTCACCCATAGCGATTGCAAGCGCCAATCAGCGCTTGAACGCCTTCACTTCAGCTTCACGCAGACGCGGAGCCAGCTTGTCGAGCACACCGTTGACGAACTTGTGGCCGTCGGTGGAACCGAAGACCTTGGCCAGTTCGATACCTTCGTTGATCACCACGCGGTACGGCACGTCGACGCGCTTGAGCAGTTCCCAGGTGGACAGGCGCAGCACGGCCAGTTCAACCGGGTCCAGCTCTTCGATGGTCAAGTCCAGGCAAGGCTTGAGCGCGGTGTCGATCTCGGTCTTGAACTGCGGAACCCCGTGCAGGATTTCGCGGAAGTACGCGCCATCGACATCGGAAAAATCGTTATCGACCCGGAACTGCGCTTCGATCTCGTTCAGCGACTGCTTGGCCATGTGCCACTGGTAGAGCGCCTGGGTCGCGAGCTGACGGGCTTCGCGACGCTTGGCGCTTTTCGATGGCTTGCCGGCATCCGCAGGCTTTGGATCGCGCGGGTTGAAACGATCGCTATCGTCGCTAATCACTTGGCCTCCAACTGCGCCAGCAGGCTGACCATTTCCAGAGCGGACAGGGCAGCTTCAGCACCTTTGTTACCGGCCTTGGTGCCGGAACGTTCGATGGCTTGTTCGATGGAATCAACGGTCAGTACGCCGAAAGCGACCGGCACGCCGAACTCCATGGACACCTGGGCCAGGCCCTTGGTGCATTCGCCAGCCACGTATTCGAAGTGCGGAGTACCGCCACGAATGACCGCGCCCAGGGCGATGATTGCCGCGAACTCGCCCTTCTGAGCGACTTTTTGCGCAACCAGAGGGATTTCGAAGGCGCCAGGCGCACGGATGATGGTGATGTCGCTTTCGCTCACGCCATGGCGAACCAGGGCATCAACTGCACCGCTGACCAGGCTTTCAACCACGAAGCTGTTGAAACGGCCCACTACCAGAGCGTAGCGGCCTTTAGGGGCGATGAAGGTACCTTCGATGGTCTTCAGGGTCATTCGTTAGATCTCTTAAAGAGCCGGGACGCGTTTTCTACGCATCCCTCAGTGATGTGTTAGCCGCGAATCAAGGACTGGAAACAACCGGTCATTATTCGGAGGGCACGTATTCTACAACTTCCAGATCGAAACCGGATATCGCATTAAATTTCATCGGTGCACTCATCAGGCGCATTTTACGCACGCCCAGGTCCCGAAGGATCTGCGAACCGGCACCGACGGTGCTGTAGGTGGTCGGTTTTTTCACTGCGGCGTGATCGGCGGTTTCGCGGATGTGCGCCAGCAACACGTCGCCATCGAGCGGGTGACCGAGCAACAGCACCACGCCGCTGCCGGCCTCGGCAACCGCGGCCATGGCGGCGCGCAGGCTCCAGCGGCCGGGCTGCTTGACCATCAGCAGGTCGCGCAGCGGGTCCATGTTGTGCACCCGAACCAAGGTCGGCTCTTCGGCGCACACGGTGCCCAGGGTCAACGCCATGTGCACGTCGCCTTCCACCGAATCACGGTAGGTCACCAGGTTGAACTGGCCCAGTTCGCTGTCCAGCGGCTGCTCGGCAATCCGCTGAACGGTACGTTCGTGGATCATCCGGTAGTGAATCAGGTCGGCAATGGTGCCGATCTTGATGTTGTGTTCGGCGGCAAACGCTTCGAGTTCGGCGCGACGGGACATGGTGCCGTCGTCGTTCATCACTTCGCAGATCACACCGCTCGGCTCGAAACCGGCCATGCGTGCCAGGTCGCACGCCGCTTCGGTGTGACCGGCGCGGGCCAGAGTGCCACCGGCCTGGGCCATCAGCGGGAAAATGTGACCGGGGCTGACGATGTCTTCGGCCTTGGCGTCTTTGGCGGCAGCGGCCTGCACGGTACGCGCACGGTCAGCGGCGGAGATGCCGGTGGTCACGCCTTCGGCGGCTTCGATGGACACGGTGAACTTGGTGCCGAAGCCGGAACCGTTGCGTGGCGCCATCAACGGCAGCTTGAGCAGTTCGCAGCGTTCACGGCTCATCGGCATGCAGATCAGGCCACGGGCGTGCTTGGCCATGAAGTTGATGTGTTCAGGCTGGCAGCATTCGGCGGCCATGATCAGGTCGCCTTCGTTCTCGCGGTCTTCGTCATCCATGAGGATGACCATCTTGCCTTGGCGGATGTCTTCAACCAGTTCTTCGATGCTATTGAGCGCCACAAGGCACCCCCCTTCTTTCGAAATTTGAGCTTCAGGATTTGAGGTAGCCGTTGGCGGCCAGAAAGCTTTCAGTAATATTGCCAGACGTTGGCTCAGCAGCCTTGTCGCCCAGCAACAGGCGCTCCAGATAGCGCGCCAGCAAGTCGACTTCCAGGTTCACCCGGCGACCTGGCTTGTAAGAAGCCATGATGGTTTCGCTCAAGGTGTGCGGAATGATCGTCAGCAGGAATTCGGCGCCATCAACCGCGTTCACCGTCAGGCTGGTGCCATCGACGGTGATCGAACCTTTATGGGCGATGTACTTGGCCAGTTCTTTCGGCGCACGGATGCGAAATTCCACGGCGCGGGCATTGTCGGTGCGCGAGACCACTTCGCCGACACCATCGACGTGACCGCTGACCAAGTGCCCACCGAGGCGGGTGGTCGGGGTCAGGGCTTTTTCCAGATTCACTGGGCTGCCGCTCTTGAGGTCATTCATGGCGGTACAGTCGAGGGTTTCGCGACTGACGTCCGCCGCAAAGCCATTGCCCGGCAGTTCAACCGCCGTCAGGCACACGCCGTTGACGGCAATGCTGTCGCCCAGTTTGACGTCGCTCAGGTCGAGCTTGCCGGTTTCTACGTAAACCCGCACATCGCCGCCTTTTGGGGTCAATGCACGAATACTGCCGATGGATTCGATGATGCCGGTAAACATGGAGTTCTCCTCGAGAACAGGGCCTTCTGGGCTGCAGCCGGGAATTATACGCTGACCATTGGGACAGGTATGGCAATGACTCGCCAGTCATCGCCAACCGCGCGGATTTCGGTAATTTTGAGCTCGGGCGCATCTTTCATCTGCGCCAGCGGCCAATCCAGCAACGGTCGCGCCGTGGAACCGAGGAACTTGCCGGCGATGAAAATCTGGAATTCATCCACCAACCCTTGCTGAGCAAAGGCCCCGGCCAGACGCGGGCCGGCCTCGACCAGCACCTCGTTGACGCCACGGGCAGCGAGCTCGACCAGCAACTTGTGCAAGTCGACCTGGCCATCGTCGCCGGCCACGATCAGGCATTGCGGACCATTGGCGTATTGCTCTTCGATCGCCATGCACGTCGCGACCAGTGCCGGGCCGGCCTTGAAGAACGGCGCATCCAGCGGCACCCGCAGACGACCGTCGATCAGCACGCGCAGTGGCGGACGGCTCATGGCCAAGGCGGTTTGTTCGGGATCGAGGCCCAATTCATCGGCTCGCACGGTCAAACGGGCATTGTCCGCGAGCACCGTGTCGGCGCCGGTCAGCACCACGCTGGCCTGCGCGCGCAACCGTTGTACCGCCGAGCGCGCCGCCGGGCCGGTAATCCATTGGCTCTCGCCGCTTTCCATCGCCGTGCGACCGTCGAGACTCATGGCCAACTTGACCCGCACGAACGGCAAGCCGTGCTCCATGCGCTTGAGGAAGCCTTCATTGAGCTTGCGCGCCTCGCCTTCCAGCACGCCGCTTTCGGTGGCGATACCGGCCTGGGCCAGACGTTGCAGGCCGCGACCGGCGACTTCCGGGTTCGGGTCCTGCATCGCTGCAACAACACGCGCCACACCGGCATTGACCAGCGCATCGGCGCAGGGTGGCGTGCGGCCGTGGTGGCTGCAGGGTTCGAGGGTCACGTAAGCCGTGGCGCCCCGCGCCTTGTCGCCCGCCGCACGCAGGGCGTGGACTTCGGCATGGGGCTCGCCGGCGCGCACATGCCAGCCTTCGCCGACAATCTGCCCGTCGCGCACCACCACGCAGCCGACCCGCGGGTTGGGGTGCGTCGTGTAATGACCTTTGCGCGCCAGTTCCAGGGCACGGGCCATGTAATGGGCATCGAGGATGGCTTGTTCCGGGGAGGTGGTCATTCTTTCACCGGCTCACGGGCGAGGCGATCGATCTCTTCACGGAACTCGTTGAGATCCTGGAAGCGTCGATACACCGAAGCGAAGCGGATATAGGCGACTTCATCAAGCTTTTTCAGCTCGGCCATCACCAGTTCGCCGACCACGAGGGATTTGACCTCGCGTTCGCCGGTGGCGCGCAGCTTGTGTTTGATGTGCACCAGCGACGATTCCAGGCGCTCGACACTCACCGGGCGCTTCTCCAGCGCCCGCTGCATGCCGGCACGAAGTTTTTCTTCGTCGAACGGCTGGCGACTGCCGTCGGTTTTGATCAGGCGCGGCAACACCAGTTCAGCGGTTTCGAACGTCGTGAAGCGTTCGCCGCAGGCCAGGCATTCACGCCGGCGGCGCACCTGTTCGCCCTCGGCGACCAGACGCGAGTCGATGACCTTGGTGTCGTTGGCACCGCAGAAGGGACAGTGCATGGTGGCAGGCAACAAAAAATGGGAGGGCCATGGTAGCGCATCCCCGTGGCAAGACAAGCCATAGGGTTTGCGGTATACAGACGGGCTATAGATGATTTCACCTTGCTGGAGCCGCCAATGTCGTTACGACCGCTCGTTTTGCTCAGTCTTTTCAGCCTGCTGGTGGCCTGTGGCAGCGATGCACCCAAGCCCCAGCCACCCACACCTGGCCCGGCGCCACAACAGGCGCAGAAGAAAGCCAAGGCGTCTGCCGAGCTCGGCCCGCTGCCGGCTTACCAGCGTGAAATCAGTGGCACCCTGATGGGCGTGCCGGCCGACGCCGAAGTCGAACTGGCGCTGCTGGTGATCGACGACAAGGATCGCCCGCAACAATTGCTCGCCAGTGCCAACCTGATCGGCACCAATCAGGTGTTGCCGTTTCGCCTGCGTTTCAACCCCGAATCCTTCCCGGCCGGCGCTCGCGTTGAACTGCGCGGCCGCGCCAGCCAGTCCGGGCAGTTGATTCTGCATCTGCCGGCGCAAATCATCACACAACCGACGACCCAGGCCCTGGGTCAGTTGCAATTCGTCAAAGCGCCATGATTGCACCGCTCGACCTGCAACAGGCGTTGGGTGAACTGCTCGGTGACGCACAGCTTGTAGCCTGCGAGTTGCCGGGCACCGAGCTGAAACTCTGGCTGATCGACGGCGACAACATGGACCGCGCCTTCAGCCCCGAAGAAACCCGGCGGATTCTCCACGAGCCGCCGTACTGGAGTTTCTGCTGGGCCAGTGGGCTGGCCGTGGCCCGCTATCTCGCCGAGTACCCGCACTGGGTCGAAGGCAAACGGGTGCTGGACTTCGGCGCCGGTTCCGGGGTGGCCGCGATTGCGGCGGTGAAGGCCGGGGCGCAGGAAGTGGTGGCCTGTGACCTGGACCCGCTGGCGATTGCCGCGTGTCGGGCGAATGCCGAACTCAATGATGTACATCTGCACTACTCGACGGATTTTTTCGCCGAGGCCGATCGGTTTGATCTGGTTCTGGTGGCCGACGTGTTGTACGACCGGGAAAATCTGCCGTTACTCGACGAGTTTCTCAGCCGTGGCCGGGAAGCGTTGGTCGCGGATTCACGGGTTCGCGATTTTCGCCATCCGCTGTATCGGCGCATCGAGATGCTGGAAGCGATGACCTTGCCGGACCTGGCCGAACCCGAAGAGTTTCGGCATGTGAGCCTTTACCACGCCACCCGGACATGATCACGATCACCCCGCTTTCAGCCGCCCCCCACCAAGCCTTATAGTGACCACATCCACGCTTTTACGAGATCCCCCATGAGTCAGGAAACGCCGTACATTTTCGACGCCACGACTGCCGATTTCGACCAGTCGGTGATCGAGAATTCCTTCCACAAACCGGTTCTGGTGGATTTCTGGGCCGAATGGTGTGCGCCGTGCAAGGCCTTGATGCCAATGCTGCAAACCATCGCCGAGAGCTATCAGGGTGAGTTGCTGCTGGCCAAGGTCAACTGCGACATCGAGCAGGACATCGTTGCGCGTTTCGGCATTCGCAGCCTGCCGACCGTGGTGCTGTTCAAGGATGGTCAGCCGGTGGACGGTTTTGCCGGTGCCCAACCGGAATCCGCAGTGCGCACGATGCTCGAACCTCATGTGCAAATGCCGCCGCCCGCGGCTGCCGATCCGTTCGAACAGGCTCAGGCGCTGTTCGATGACGGCCGTTTCGCCGATGCCGAAGCCATGCTCAAAGTGCTGCTGGCTGAAGACAACACCAATGCCAAGGCGCTGATCCTCTACGCCCGCTGCCTCACCGAGCGCGGCGAACTGAGTGAAGCGCAAACCGTGCTCGATGCGGTCAAGACTGATGAACACAAGGCCGCGCTGGCCGGCGCCAAGGCGCAAATCCAGTTTCTCGGTCAAGCCAGGGATTTGCCGGATGCGGCAGACCTGAAAGCACGCCTGGCGAAAAATCCGCAGGACGATGAGGCGGTCTATCAATTGGCGATCCAGCAACTGGCCCGCCAGCAATACGACGCGGCGCTGGATGCCTTGCTCAAACTGTTCATCCGCAATCGCGGCTACAGCGAAGGCTTGCCGCACAAGACCTTGCTGCAAGTGTTCGAACTGCTGGGCAACGATCATCTGCTGGTGACCACGTACCGTCGCAAGCTGTTCGCCGCGCTCTATTAAGATCTTTTTTACGGCTTACTCGATCCAGCTGTACAGCGGCGTATCCCCGCCGCTCACCACTTTGACGTCCGCGCAGTGGCGCAAGCGCACCAACAAGCGCTTGCCCGCCACTGCGCTGCCGGTCAGTCCTTCCAGCTGCTCCAGCAAATCCGGCCCATTCAATTGCCCGGCCTTGCGCAGCAGTTCTTTGGCGATCTGCCACAGCGCCTCGTCCTGATTCACCGGTTTGGCCGGTGTTGTGCTCGCCTCGGGTTTGGCAGCCTGCAACTGCGCACCGAGCTGCGCCCAGTCGCCCTCATCCAGTTCCAGGGTCAAATCCACCGGCCAGTCGCCGATGCTCCCGCGTATTCGCAACATAAGTCTGCTCCTGCATATACCTGACTCCCATGCTCCCATGGGTCTTGCGCAACGCCAAGCAGACGGTCAAACTCTCGGCACTTTCGTTATAAGATTACATAACAAACTCTTCACTTTACTTTTCGGAGACCCTCCATGCGCCGTCTGCTGCTCGCTTTGCCGTTTGCCTTGTTGCCGCTGGCTGTCGCCCACGCGGCTGTCGAGCATGATCACAATGAACACGGCAGCCTCGGCGCTCACGAACATGGCGTCGGCCGCCTGAATGCGGCGCTGGACGGCCAGACCCTGGAGCTGGAACTGGAAAGCCCGGCGATGAACCTGGTGGGTTTCGAACACGCCGCCACCACCGACGCCGACAAAGCCAAGATCGCCGCTGTCCGTGCCCAACTGGAAAAACCGCTGGTGCTGTTCAACCTGCCGAAAGCCGCCGGTTGCGTGGTCGCGACCCAGGAACTGGAAAGCCCGCTGTTCGGTGACAAACCGGATGCCGACGACCATGACGACGATGATCACGAAGAGGCCAAGGACGGTCACGAGCATCACCATGACCACAGCGAAATCCACGCCCGTTACCAATTCAACTGCTCGGCCCCGGGCGCGCTGAAGACCCTGGACCTGGCGACTCTCTTCAACACATTCCCGGCGACCCAGAAGATTCAGGTACAACTGATCAGCCCGAGTGGGCAGCAAGGGGTTGATGTGACGGCCAAGGCTGGCGCCCTGAAATTCTGATTCGACACCAATCCAGCGTGGGAGTGGGCTTGCTCGCGAAGACGGCAGTACATGCGGCAATGATGTGACTGACACGCCGCTTTCGCGAGCAAGCCCGCTCCCACAGGGTTCACCACCAACCTGACCGGTTTCACATGACCCAAGCACTCATCGAACTGTCCGACCTGGGCTTCAGTTGGCCCGGTCACCCGCCGCTGCTGGACATCCCGGCGTTTCGCCTGGAACCGGGTGAAACCCTGTTCCTCAAAGGCCCCAGCGGCAGCGGCAAGACCACCCTGCTCGGCCTGCTTGGCGGTGTGCAAAAGCCTGATCGCGGCAGCATCCGGCTGCTCGGCCAGGAGTTGACCGAACTCTCTGCCGGTGCCCGCGACCACTTCCGGGTCGACCACACCGGCTACATCTTCCAGCAGTTCAACTTGCTGCCATTTCTGTCGGTGCGGGAGAACGTCGAACTGCCCTGCCATTTCTCGAAACTGCGCGCCGAGCGGGCGAAACAGCGCCACGGCAGCGTCGATCAGGCCGCCGCCACCCTGCTCGCCCATCTGGGCCTGAAGGATGAAAGCATTCTGGGCCGTCGTGCCGATTCGCTGTCCATCGGCCAGCAGCAACGGGTCGCTGCCGCGCGTGCACTGATCGGTCAGCCGGAACTGGTGATCGCCGACGAACCCACCTCGGCACTGGATTACGACGCTCGCGAAAACTTCATTCGCCTGTTGTTCGCCGAATGCCGCGAAGCCGGCTCGAGCCTGTTGTTTGTCAGCCATGACCAGAGTCTCGCACCACTGTTCGATCGCCACCTGTCGCTGGCCGATCTCAATCGCGCCGCCACCCCGTCCGAGGTCTGAGATGTATTTGTTTCGTCTAGCCATGGCCAGCCTGGCTAACCGTCGCTTCACTGCGATCCTCACCGCGTTCGCCATCGCCCTGTCGGTCTGCCTGCTGCTGGCGGTGGAGCGGGTGCGCACCGAGGCCAAGGCCAGTTTCGCCAGCACCATCAGCGGCACCGACCTGATCGTCGGCGCACGATCCGGTTCGGTGAACCTGCTGCTGTATTCGGTATTCCGCATCGGCAACGCCACCAACAACATCCGCTGGGACAGCTTCGAGCAGTTCGCCAACAACCCGAAAGTGAAGTGGGCGATCCCCATGTCCCTGGGCGATTCCCATCGCGGTTATCGGGTGATGGGCACCACCGAGGCGTATTTCGAGCATTACCAGTACGGCCATCAACAGCACCTGGAACTGGCCGATGGCCGCGCCTTCGCCAGCGATCCGTTCGAAGTGGTGCTCGGCGCCGAAGTGGCCGATGCGCTGCACTACAAACTCGGCGACAAACTGGTGCTGGCCCATGGCGTGGCGGCGATCAGCCTGGTCAAGCACGACGACAAACCGTTCACCGTGGTCGGCATTCTCAAACGCACCGGCACCCCGGTGGACCGCACGCTGCACATCAGCCTCGGCGGCATGGAAGCGATCCACATCGACTGGCACAACGGTGTACCGGCCCGTGGTAATGGCCGCATCAGTGCCGATCAGGCGCGCAACATGGACCTGACGCCGCAGGCGATCACCGCGTTCATGCTCGGCCTTAACAACAAGATTTCGACTTTCGCGCTGCAACGTGAAATCAACGAATTCCGGGGCGAGCCGATGCTGGCGATCCTGCCGGGCGTGGCGTTGCAGGAGCTGTGGAGTTTGATGAGCACGGCGGAAAAAGCCTTGTTCGTCGTCTCGCTGTTCGTGGTGCTGACCGGGTTGATCGGCATGCTCACAGCGATTCTCACCAGCCTCAACGAGCGCCGCCGGGAGATGGCGATTCTGCGCTCGGTGGGCGCGCGGCCGTGGCATATTGCGACCTTGCTGGTGCTGGAGGCATTTGCCCTGGCGCTGTCGGGAGTGATTGCCGGGGTGGCGCTGCTGTATGTGGGCATCGCCGTGGCCCAGGGCTACGTGCAGTCGAATTACGGTTTGTACCTGCCGCTGGCCTGGCCGAGCGAATATGAATGGACGCTGCTCGGTGGCATCCTGATCGCCGCGCTGCTGATGGGCAGCGTGCCGGCCTGGCGCGCTTACCGCCAATCCTTGGCCGATGGCCTGTCGATCCGCCTGTGAGGACGTTGAACATGCCCCGCGCTCTGCTTGCGCTGTTGATGCTGGTCGCTTTGCCACTGTGGGCGGCCGAGCCGAAAGACCTGACCTGGTCGGAAATGATCCCGCCGGATGCCCCGCCGGAAGTGCCGAACATGACGCCGCTGCACGACCTGTCGAAGATGAGCGACGCGTTGTCCGCAGAATCGGCCCCAGCGGCGAAGCAGGACATGCCGAACGCGCCAGTGGTGAAGAGTCTCGACGGCCAGAATATTCGCTTGCCGGGGTACATCGTGCCGCTGGAGGTCAGTGAAGAAGGCCGCACCACCGAGTTTCTGCTGGTGCCGTATTTCGGCGCCTGCATCCACGTACCGCCTCCGCCGTCGAACCAGATCGTGCATGTCAAAAGCGAAGTCGGCGTGAAGCTCGATGAGCTGTATCAGCCGTACTGGGTCGAAGGTGCGCTGCAGGTCAAGGCGTCCACCAGCGAACTGGCGGATGCCGGGTATCAGATGGAGGCGCAGAAGATTTATGTGTATGAACTGCCGGAGTGAATCCGGCAGTTATTTGCGCCTGCAAGATTGCCATCGCGGGCAAGCCCGCCCCCACAGGTTCTGCATTGCCCTTGTGGGAGCGGGCTTGCCCGCAATGAGGTCATCAAAGGTTCCGTAAAAAACAGAGCCATAGCTGTTTCATTGAGCTGAGTCAAAAGACCGTATCAGTTGGATCCCTACCATTGGACATCGAACACTTTTAACGTCCTCTGGAGCCC
Source organism: Pseudomonas sp. FP1742 (assembly GCF_030687145.1). NCBI lineage: Bacteria > Pseudomonadati > Pseudomonadota > Gammaproteobacteria > Pseudomonadales > Pseudomonadaceae > Pseudomonas > Pseudomonas sp. FP1742. The sequence continues at coordinate 5,910,315 of NZ_CP117460.1, forward strand.
CCCATGCACAAGTCATTGCTCAGCGCTTCGCTGTTCGCCCTCGCGCTCGCTGCCCCGCTCGCCCATGCTCACACCGCCGGCGACATCATCGTTCGGGCCGGTGCGATCACCGTCAATCCGGAAGCCGACAGCTCCAGCGTCAAGGTCGATCAGGGCCCACTGAAGGGCGCCGACCTGGGTGGCAAGGCCACCATGAGCAGCGACACGCAACTGGGTCTGAACTTCGCCTACATGATCACCAACAACCTGGGGATCGAACTGTTGGCGGCCTCGCCGTTCCAGCATGACGTGAAGCTCAAAGGCACCTCGCTGGGCGCTGCCAACGGCAAACTCGGCACTCTGAAACACCTGCCGCCAACCCTGAGCCTGGTCTACTACCCGCTGGACGCCACGTCCCCGTTCCAGCCGTACATCGGCGGCGGCATCAACTACACTTGGATCTACGACGAAAACCTCAGCAGCGAAGCCCGCGCCAACGGCTTCAGCAACTTCAAGACGGAAAACTCCTGGGGTCTGGCCTGGCAGGTCGGTGCTGACTACATGTTGACCGACAACGTGATGATCAACGCCCAGGTCCGCTATATCGACATCGATACCCGTGCGACCGTGGAAAACGATGCCGTCGCGCCGGGCACCCGCGCACGGGTGAACGTGGACGTCGATCCGTTCATCTACATGGTCGGTCTGGGTTACAAATTCTAAAGAACGTTCACGTGGTGGTGAATGAGGCGTTGTGATGGGCAGACTCAGAACTGACGGCGGCCGATACACGGTCGACCTGGAGTAAAACTCCCCCCTCACGGGGATTGCATCAGCGGCAACGCAAATTCCAGCCGTGAAAAAGGCGCCTTCAAGGCGCCTTTTTCACGGCTGCGTAAAACCTCAGTGCCCCAACAACCGCGCCAGGCCAACGCTCATTGGCGTCTGCTCCGGGTAGGTAAACCGCTCCAGCAATCGCCGGTTATTCGCTCGTGAATGGCGGATGTCACCGGAACGCGCCGGGCCATAACTAACGGGCGGCAGCTTGCCCACCACCGCTTCAAGGGCTTCAAGCATCTGCTTGAGGGTCGTCGCCTGATTCCAGCCGACATTCACCGCGCCGACCTCGACCTGGGGTTTCTCGATGGCTTGCACCAGCACGTCCACCAGGTCTTCGACGTAGACAAAATCCCGAGTCTGCTCGCCATCCCCGAACACAGTGATCGGCAAGCCTTTCTGCGCGCGCTCGCTGAAAATGCTGATCACCCCGGAGTACGGCGAGGACGGATCCTGACGTGGGCCGAAGATATTGAAGAAACGGAAGATCACCGGCTCCAGACCATGCTGGCGGCGATAGAAATCGAAGTAGTGCTCGCTCGCCAACTTGTCCACCGCGTACGGTGTCAGCGGGGCCTTGGGCGTGTCTTCGTCGATTGACTCGCCTTCGCCATTGTTGCCGTAGACCGCTGCGCTGGATGCGTACAGCACCCGCTTGACGCCGGCCTGACGCATGGCTTCGCAGACATTCAGCGAGCCGATGAAATTGCTCTGGTGAGTCTTCACCGGATCATCCACCGAGGCCTGCACCGAAGCCACCGCGGCCAGGTGCGCCACTGCGCTGCAACCGATCATCGCCTGCGCCACCAGGGCGGCATCGGCGACATCGCCTTCAATCAGTTCGACCAGGGGATTGTCCAGCGGCAAGTTGCTGCGTTTGCCGGTGGACAGGTCATCGAGAATGCGTACCGAGTGCCCTTTGGCGAGCAAGGCGTCGGTCAGGTGCGAACCGATGAAACCGGCGCCGCCGGTGATTAAAACAGGGCCGTCAGCCATGGCGATAAAACCTATCCAGTAAGCCCGGGAGTGCCGCGCGCCAGGCGCGGGGCTTGATCCCGAAAGTGTGCAGAATTTTCTTGCAGGCCAGCACCGCGTGTTGCGGCTCTTCGGCGGCGTCGGGCCGCGCGGCGTGAGCCTGGGCGGTCGGCGCTTCGATGGCCAGCGGGTGCAGGGCTCGTGCTTCGGTAAGGATTGCCTGCCCCAGTGCCAGCGGCGTGGTCGCCTCATGCCCGGCGTAGTGGTAGGTGCCCCACAGCGGCGCCGCGCAATCGAGTTGCTTGAGCACCGAAATGATCACTCGGGCGGCGTCGTCCACCGGTGTCGGATTACCGCGACGATCATCCGCCATCAGCAGTTCTTCAGCTTTCTCGGCCCGGGCCAGGAATCGCCCGAGGATGCCGTCGGGGCTGTCATCGAGCAGCCAGCCGAAGCGCAGCAGCACATGCTGCGGACAGGTAGCGCGCACGCTTTGCTCGATTCGCCACAGGGCCTGACCGCGCAGGCCCAGCGGCACCGGTTCGTCTTTTTCGCTGTAGGCGGTCGCCCGGGAGCCATCGAACACGCGATAACTCGACGGTTGCACCAGCACGATGTTGTGATGCTGGCACAATTCGGCCAGCCGCTCGATGGCGCGCTCCTGCCCGGCCAGACGCTGTTCGCTGACGGTCTCGGCCTGGAACCAGTCGAAATAGTAGGCGAGATTGATCAACGCATCTGGACGGGTATCGTCGAGCAGTTGCGTCAGGCTTGCGGCGTCCCAGCCGTCTTGCGGTGGGCGGGGGGCGAGGAAACCGATGTCTTCCTCCGCACCGAGGCGAATCAGCGCCTGCCCAAGGGCATTTCCGCCGCCCAGTAACATAAGGCGCATTCGCATAGAGTCAGCAGGCCCAGTCTGATTGGAACGATGGCTTTATCGACAACGCCCGCAGGCGATGTCCTCAATAATTGCCGGAATCGTTGCATTTTGCGGGTTTAGTGCGCAACCGTCATCCGTAAAGTGTAGTTCCCAGGGATTTATGGTGCTGCTACTGGCCTCATCGCGGGCAAGCCCGCGATGAGGCCTTCAGCGCCAACACAGATCCTGAGCGGTACTTGCAACTTCCCCACCCCACCCGCATAAATGATCCCATGAATCTGCCCATCCCCACGGACGCTGCCCTGGCAGGCTTTCACCCCGCCGTCAGCGCCTGGTTCAGCAATACCTTCGCGACGGCCACCGCCGCCCAGGCCCGGGCGTGGCCGTTGATCCGCCAGCGCCGCTCGACGCTGATTGCCGCGCCCACCGGTTCCGGCAAAACCCTCACCGCGTTTCTGGCGGTGCTCGACGATCTGGTCCATCGCGGCCTGGAAAACCCCGACGGCCTGCCGGACGAAACCCTGGTGGTCTACGTTTCGCCGCTCAAGGCCCTGTCCAACGACATCCAGATCAACCTGCAAAACCCGCTGGCCGGCATCACCGAGCAGTTACGCCTGATGGGCCTGCCCGACGTGCCGATCAGCACCGCCGTGCGTACCGGCGATACACCGCAAAAAGACCGTTCGGCCATGCGCAAAACCGCGCCGCACATTCTGGTGACCACTCCGGAATCCCTTTACGTGTTGCTCGGCTCCGACTCCGGCCGAAAAATGCTCGGCACCACGCAAACGGTGATCGTCGACGAAATCCACGCCATCGCCGCCAGCAAACGCGGCAGTCACCTGGCCCTGAGCCTGGAACGCCTGCAAGCGCTTTGCCCGCAACCGCTGGTGCGGATCGGCCTGTCCGCCACGCAAAAACCCATCGAAGCGGTGTCGCGTTTTTTGGTTGGTCGTGATCGCGACTGCGAAATCATCGACATCGGCCATGCCCGCCCACGGGATCTCGATATCGAAGTGCCGCCCGTGCCGTTGTCGGCGGTGATGGCCAACGACGTCTGGGAGCTGGTCTATGACCGCCTCGCCGCCCTCGCCCGCGAACACCGGACCACGCTGATTTTCGTCAACACCCGGCGCCTGGCCGAACGCCTGAGCCGACACTTGAGCGAACGCCTCGGCAAAGACGCGGTGGCCGCCCACCATGGCAGCCTGGCCAAGGAGTTTCGCCTGGACGCCGAGCAACGACTCAAACGCGGTGAGCTGCAAGTGCTGATCGCCACCGCCTCGCTGGAACTGGGGATTGATATCGGCGACGTCGACCTGGTGTGCCAGATCGCTTCGCCACGCTCGATTGCCGGTTTTCTGCAACGGGTCGGCCGTTCCGGGCACCAGGTCGGCGGCACGCCCAAGGGCCGGTTGTTCGCCACCACCCGTGACGACCTGATCGAATGTGCCGCCCTGCTCGACTGCGTGCGCCGCGGCGAACTCGACACCTTGCTGATCCCCGAAGCGCCACTGGACGTGCTGGCCCAGCAGATCATCGCCGAGGTCAGTTGCCAGGAATGGCAGGAGCAGGCGCTGCTGGAAATGCTGCGTAAGGCCTCGCCTTACGCCAACCTCGACGAAAAACACTATCAGGCTCTGCTGCACATGCTCGCCGAGGGCTACAACGGTCGCTTGGGCATTCGCAGCGCCTACCTGCACCGGGACGCGGTAAGCCGCACCCTGCGTGGCCGTCGGGGCGCCAAACTGACCGCCGTGACCAGCGGCGGGACGATTCCGGACAACGCCGACTACAGCGTATTGCTGGAGCCTCAGGGGCTGAACATCGGCAGCGTCAACGAAGACTTTGCGGTGGAAAGCATTGCCGGGGATATCTTTCAGTTGGGCAATACGTCGTATCGAATCCTGCGGGTGGAAACCGGCAAGGTCCGGGTCGAAGACGCTCTGGGTCAGCCGCCGACCATTCCGTTCTGGCTCGGTGAAGCCCCCGGTCGCAGTGATGAACTGTCGTTCGCCGTGGCCCGCCTGCAAGCGCAACTCGATGAACTGCTCGCCGCCACACCCGGCGATCTGCAACCAGCCCTCGACTGGCTGACCGACACCCTCGGCCTGAACCTCGCCAGCGCCGAGCAACTGGTCGACTACCTGGCCCGAGCCCGCCTGACCCTCGGCGCCTTGCCGTCCCAGGACACACTGGTGATGGAGCGTTTTTTCGACGAGTCCGGCGGTACGCAACTGATCATCCACTCGCCATTCGGCAGCCGTATCAACCGCGCCTGGGGCCTGGCCCTGCGCAAGCGTTTCTGCCGCACCTTCAACTTCGAATTGCAGGCCGCCGCCAGCGAGGACGCCATCGTGCTGTCGCTGTCCACCAGCCATAGCTTCGAGCTGGAGGACGTCTGGCGTTACCTGCACAGCAACAGTGCCGAACACACCTTGATTCAAGCGGTGCTCGAGGCGCCGCTGTTCGGCGTGCGCTGGCGCTGGAACGCCGGGGTCGCCCTGGCACTGCCACGCTACAGCGGCGGTCGCAAAGTACCGCCGCAGATCCAGCGGATGAAAAGCGAAGACCTGATCGCCAGTGTGTTTCCCGATCAGATCGCCTGCGTGGAAAACCTCGCCGGTGAGCGCGAGATTCCGGACCATCCACTGGTGGAACAAACCCTCGACGATTGCCTGCACGAGGCCATGGACAGCGAAGGCTGGCTGGCGTTGTTGCGGCGCATGGAACAGGGCGATATCCGCCTGATCAGCCGCGACTTGCCAGCGCCCTCGCCGCTGGCGGCGGAAATCCTCAGCGCCCGCCCCTACACCTTCCTCGACGACGCGCCGCTGGAAGAGCGCCGTACTCAGGCGGTGCTCAACCGCCGCTGGAGCGATCCGCAGTCCACCGACGACCTCGGTGCGCTGGACGCCGAGGCGATTGCCGCGGTGCGCGACGAAGCCTGGCCAACGCCAACCGGCCTCGATGAAATGCATGAGGCCTTGATGAGCCTGGCGTGCATCACCGATGCCGAGGCCCAGGCCAACCCGAATTGGCTTGAGTGGCTCAATACCCTGGCCGACAGTGGCCGCGCCAGCCGTTTGCAGATCAATATCGGGCAATCATTGTGGTTGGCGCTGGAGCGACTGACTTGCCTGAAGGCGATTTATCCACAAGCCAAGTTGCTTTCACCGCTGGAGCCGTTGCCGGGTTTCGATGAAACCTGGGAGCCGGGCGAAGCGGTGCTGGAAGTGATCCGCGCGCGGCTCAGTGCGTTTGGCCCGCTGCCGCTGAAGGCGATTGCCGAACCGCTTGGATTACCGGCGACTCAAGTCACTCAGGCCCTGGCCCAACTGGAACGTGAAGGCTACGTGTTGCGCGGGCAATTCACCCCGCGCGAAGGTGAAGAAGAATGGTGCGAACGGCATTTGCTGGCGCGGATTCATCGCTACACGGTCAAACGGCTGCGACGGGAAATCGAGCCCGTGGCGTTGCAGGATTTCATGCGTTTCCTGTTCGACTGGCAGCATCTTTCCACCGCGAGCCGAGGCCAGGGCAGCGCAGTATTGCCGGCGATCATCAGCCAGTTCGAAGGCTACCCCGCCGCCGCTTCGGCGTGGGACAGCGATATTCTGCCGGCGCGGCTCAAAGACTATTCGGCGACCTGGCTGGATGAGTTGTGCCGCAGCGGCAAACTGGTCTGGACCCGCCTGACCGCACGCAACAAGAGCACCGGCACGGCATTGCGCAGCACGCCGATTCTGCTGCTGCCGCGTAGCCAGGTCGGGTTGTGGAGCAGCTTGACCGAGCAGACGCCGGTCAGCGAACTGTCGCCTAAAACACAAAAAGTCCACGAAGCGCTCAGCCAGCACGGCGCGCTGTTTTTCGATGAGCTGATCCACGAGGCCCATCTGCTGCGCTCGGAACTGGAAATCGCCTTGCAGGAACTGGTCGGTGCCGGACTGGTAAACGCCGACAGTTTCGCCGGGTTGCGGGCGCTGATCACCCCGGCCAGCAAACGCCAGAATCGCAGCAGCCGACGCGGGCGCGGCGCGTTTGTCGGCGGCATGGACGATGCCGGGCGCTGGGCCTTGCTGCGCCGCGGTGCTGCCGCGCCGGCTGTGGATAAGCCGGTTGTGGATAAACAACGCCCGACGTCCACGCCCACAGAAACCCTGGAACACATCGCCATGACCTTACTGCGCCGTTACGGCGTGGTGTTCTGGCGCTTGCTGGAGCGCGAGGCGGACTGGTTGCCGAGTTGGCGGGAATTGCTGCGCACGTTCCATCGGCTCGAGGCCCGGGGCGAGATTCGTGGCGGGCGGTTTGTCAGTGGTTTGGCCGGCGAACAGTTTGCCCTGCCCGAGGCGATCCCGTTGCTGCGCGAAGTCAGGCGGCGTCCCCATGACGGCAGTCTGATTGCGGTGTGCGGGGTCGATCCGCTGAACCTCGCCGGCACCCTGTTGCCGGGCGCGAAGGTACCGGCGCTGGCGAGCAATCGGCTGGTGTACCGCGACGGTTTGCCGGCCGCCGCCGAGATCGCCGGCAAGCAGCAGTTCTGGCTGGAGCTGGATCAGAAATCGACTACAGAAGTACGCAACACACTGATCCGCCACTCCCCCCTGTAGGATTCAATCTCCTGTGGCGAGGGAGCTTGCTCCCTCGCCACAAGGTTTAATGCCAGCCGTGAGATATTTGCTTTGCACGCAAATATCAAATGCCCATCCCTGTATTTTTCCGCACAACCCAAACCCCGACACTGCGCTCCATCAATCCACCGGAGTTGCAGCCATGCCCATTGCCTTGCTCGCGCTGACCCTCAGCGCTTTCGCCATCGGGACGACGGAGTTCGTCATCGTTGGCCTGTTACCCACCATCGGCGCCGACCTCGGTGTCAGCCTGCCGTCTGCCGGTTTGCTGGTCAGCCTGTATGCGCTCGGGGTGGCCGTCGGCGCGCCGGTGCTGACCGCCCTCACCGGCAAAGTCCCACGCAAATTGCTGTTGTTGTCATTGATGGTGCTGTTCACCCTTGGCAACTTGTTGGCCTGGAAAGCACCGGGCTACGAGTCGCTGATCATTGCGCGGATCGTCACCGGTCTGGCCCACGGGGTGTTCTTCTCGATAGGCTCGATCATCGCCACCAGCCTGGTGCCGAAGGAAAAAGCCGCCAGCGCGATTGCCATCATGTTCACCGGCCTGACCGTGGCGCTGGTCACCGGCGTGCCCTTGGGGACGTTTATCGGTCAGCATTTCGGCTGGCGTGAAACCTTCCTCGCCGTGTCTGCGCTGGGTGTGATCGCCTTCATCGGCAGCCTGCTCTTCGTGCCGAAAAACATCGCCCACAGCAAACCGGCGTCGCTGTTGCAGCAGTTGCAGGTGCTCAAGCAACCGCGCTTGCTGTTGGTGTATGCCATGACGGCGGTCGGCTATGGCGGCTCGTTCATTGCTTTCACCTTTCTGGCGCCGATTCTTCAGGACATTGCAGGCTTCAGTGCCAGCACCGTCAGCCTGGTGCTGCTGGTGTATGGCATCTCGGTGGCCGTCGGCAACATCTGGGGCGGCAAGCTGGCGGACAAACGCGGCCCGATCAACGCCCTGAAAATCATCTTCGCCCTGCTCGCCGCCGTTCTGTTCGCGCTGACCTTCACCGCCGCCAATCCATGGCTGGCCCTGGCCACCGTGCTGGTCTGGGGCGCGGTAGCGTTCGGCAACGTGCCGGGCCTGCAGGTGTATGTGGTGCGGCAAGCCGAACATCACACCCCGAATGCGGTGGATGTGGCGTCGGGCCTGAACATTGCGGCGTTCAACCTCGGCATTGCCGGTGGCGCGTGGGGCGGTGGTTTGATCGTGGCGCACATGGGCCTGATCCATACCGCATGGATCGGCGGGCTGGTGGTGTTGGTGGCGTTGGCACTGACCGCCTGGAGTGGTCGTCTGGATCGGTTGGGGCCGGTGTATGCCGAGCCGGCTGAGGGTTCTGCCCGGATCGTCGTCGGGCACTGACGAACCCTGTGGGAGCGGGCTTGCTCGCGAAGGCGGTGTGTCATGCAACATTGATGTTGCCTGACCTGACGCCTTCGCGAGCAAGCCCGCTCCCACATTTGATGTGTGGTGTTTGGCGAGCCTTACCGTCCGTACCCCCGTCGAAACTTTCTCGCACACCCGGCAGTCATCAAAAGACAGGGCTGTCCGAGGACGGGAGGCGACATGGCGGCGATTCATATCGGCATTTCAGGCTGGCGCTACACACCCTGGCGGGGAGTTTTCTACCCGAAGGGACTGACCCACAAACGCGAATTGCAATTCGCGTCGCGGGCGGTGAACAGCATCGAAATCAATGGATCGTTTTACGCCCTGCAACGGCCCGAACGTTACGCCCAGTGGTACGCCGAAACCCCGCCAGGCTTCGTGTTCAGCGTCAAGGCACCGCGTTTTATCACTCATATCAAACGCTTGCGGGAGATCCACAAACCCCTGGCGAATTTCTTCGCCTCCGGAGTGCTGGAACTCAAGGAAAAACTCGGCCCGATTCTCTGGCAGTTTCCGCCCAGCTTCAAATTCGACCCCGAGCTGTTCGAACACTTTCTTGAACAACTTCCCCACGACACTGAACAGGCCGCCGCCCTCGCCCGCCAGCATGAACCGCGCCTGAACGGTCACGCCAGCATGAAGGCCTACGGAAAAAAGAACCTGCGCCATGCCGTGGAAATTCGTCATGAAAGCTTCGTCGACCCTGCCTTCGTGCGCCTGCTCAAACGCTACAACACTGCGCTGGTGATTGCCGACACGGCCGGTAAATGGCCGTACCGCGAAGACCTCACCAGCGATTTCGTCTACCTGCGCCTGCACGGCGCCGAAGAGCTCTACGCCAGCGGCTACACCTCCCAGGCGCTGCAACGCTGGGGCGACCGGATAGAAGCCTGGAATCACGGCGAGCAACCGGCAGACCCGCAATTGATCGCGCCACGGCAAAAACCCAAGACTCGCAGATCCCGGGAAGTGTTCTGCTATTTCGATAACGACATCAAAGTCCGCGCGCCCTTCGATGCCCGCCGCCTGCTTGAGCGCTTGCATCTCGACAAAGACCTTGTCACTGCCCCCGGCGAGCCGGTTGCCGAAGGAGCGCTGCCATGAGCATCCCCGAACCGGTCGGCGGAACGGATGAACAGCAATCCATCATCAATGCCGTGAGCCGCTTCACCCTGCTGACGGTCAACACCCACAAGGGGTTCACCGCGCTCAACCGGCGCTTCATCCTGCCCGAATTGCGCGAAGCGGTGCGCAGCGTATCCGCCGATGTGGTGTTTTTGCAGGAGGTCCATGGCACCCACGAGCATCATCCCCAGCGTTACAGTAACTGGCCGGCAATGCCTCAATACGAATTCCTTGCCGATACCCTGTGGCCGCAATTCGCCTACGGACGCAACGCGGTCTACCCGGCGGGCGATCACGGCAATGCGCTGTTGTCGAAATTCCAGATCGTGCGTCACGACAATCTTGACGTGTCCATCAGTGGCCACGAGAACCGCGGGATCCTGCATTGCGTGCTGCGCATGCCCGGCGATGGTCGAGAAGTGCATGCCATTTGCGTCCATCTGGGGTTGCGCGAAAGCCACCGCACGGCACAACTCAAGCTGCTGACCCAGCGTCTGGAAGAACTACCGCAGGATGCCCCGGTGGTCGTCGCCGGCGACTTCAACGACTGGCGCCTGCGCGCCGATGCGCTGCTCAAGCCTTGCGGCTTGCGTGAAGTCTTCGCCGAGCTGCATGGCAAACCGGCGCGCAGTTTCCCGGCGCGTTGGCCGGCGTTGCGCCTGGACCGTATCTACGTGCGCAACCTCAAGGCCAGTCATCCGCAAGTGCTGGCGGCGCGGCCCTGGTCACACCTTTCCGACCATGCGCCACTGTCGGTGGAGATCGAGCTATGAGCAGCCCATCGATGGAAAAGACCACGGTCGACCACGTCTCCCCGCCTCCCCCCGTGCGCGAGCCTGCGGTGACTGACGTCGAATACGGCTGGCATGGTAACAACCGGGTCGAGTTGCTGGAAAATGGCGAGGCGTACTTTCCACGGGTGTTTGAAGTGCTGCGCCAGGCCCAGAGTGAAATCCTGCTGGAGACCTTCATTCTGTTCGAGGACAAGGTCGGCAATGAGCTTCAACAGATCCTGATTGAAGCGGCGCAACGTGGCGTGCGCATCACCGTCAGCCTTGACGGTTTTGGTTGTGGCGAACTGAGTACGGGATTCCTCGCCGCCCTGAGCAACGCAGGCGTGCGCCTGCAAATATTCGACCCCGCCCCGCTTCACCTGGGCATCCGCACCAACTGGTTCCGCCGTCTGCACCGCAAGATTGTGGTGGTCGACGGCACGATTGCATTCCTCGGCGGAATCAACTTTTCCGCCGACCATCTGGCCGACTTCGGCCCCGAGGCCAAACAGGATTACTCGGTTGAAGTGCAAGGCCCGGCGGTGGCCGATATTCATCACTTCGCCCTCCTGCAAAGCGGCCGCCCGGCCCGAGCCAAATACTGGTGGCAACGCCGCCGGCAGAGGCACGCTGAACTGGCGGTCAATGATCATGACGGCCAGGTGCGACTGGTGTATCGCGACAACGCAGAACACCCAAAAGATATCGAAGAAGTGTATTTGCAGGTACTGCGCACTGCCCGGCGGCGCGTGGTGATCGCCAATGCCTACTTCTTCCCCGGCTATCGGCTGCTGCGGGAGATCCGCAATGCGGCACGCCGTGGGGTCGAAGTGCGCCTGATTCTTCAGGGGCAGCCGGACATGCGCGTGGCCCGACTCGCCGCGCGCATGACCTACGACTACCTGCTGCGGGCCGGGGTTACGATCTACGAATATTGCGACCGCCCCCTGCATGGCAAAGTCGCCCTGGTCGACGAGGACTGGAGCACCGTCGGCTCAAGCAATCTCGACCCGCTGAGTTTGTCTCTGAACCTGGAGGCTAACGTATTGATCCGCGACCGGGAGTTCAACCGCGACCTGTTCGAGCGTCTCGACGAGTTGAGCAGTAACCACTGCAAGGTCATGTCGACGGACACCGCGCCTCGGGGGCGGGTATGGGACATGACCATCGGTTTTCTGGTGTTCCACTTCCTGCGGCATTTCCCGGCGTGGGCCGGTTGGCTGCCGGCGCATAAACCGCGCCTGAAACCCTTTATCCATCCGACCGGGAGCGCCAAGGCATGAGTCATTCCGACGCGCAGCCCGCGCCACACGAGACGCCGGGCAAAGACCACTGGCGCCGCTGGAAAAGGCCGCTGACGATGCTGTTTTTCCTGGTGCTGATCGTTTTGTTCACGATGCTCGCCCAGCGCATCGAATGGAATGAAGTGTTCGATACCCTGGCTGATTTCAAAGTGCGTACGCTGATCATTGCGTCGGGTGTGACCCTGGCAAGTTTCCTGGTCTACGCCTGCTTTGACCTGATCGGGCGCACCTACATCCGGCAGAACCTGACCTGGCGGCAGATCCTCCCGGTGGGGATCATCAGCTATGCCTTCAACCTCAACCTGAGCGCCTGGGTCGGCGGCGTCGCCATGCGTTATCGGCTGTATTCGCGGCTCGGCGTGAGTAAAGGCAACATCGCGAAAATCCTCGGGCTGAGCCTGGCGACCAACTGGTTCGGCTACATGGTGATTGCCGGCGCGGTGTTCAGCAGCGGCCTGATGCGAATGCCGCCGGGCTGGAAAGTGAGCAGCAATGCACTGCAAGACGTGGGGATTTTGTTGCTGCTGTTGAGCATGGGATATCTGGCGGCCTGCCGGTATTCCAGGCGCCGGAAATGGTCGGTTCGCGGCGTGGATATCATTCTGCCGTCGCTACGCATGGCAATCTTGCAACTGGCCCTCGGCGCACTGAACTGGGCGCTGATGGCGGCGGTGATCTTCACGTTGCTGCCGAGCAAACTGGACTATCCGCTGGTGCTTGGAGTGTTGCTGATCAGCGCTATTGCCGGGGTCATCACCCATATTCCTGCCGGGCTCGGTGTGCTGGAAGCGGTGTTCGTGGCGCTGCTGCAACACGAGGTTTCGCGAGGGAGCCTGGTGGCAGGGTTGATCGCTTATCGGGCGATCTATTTCATCCTGCCGTTGTTGATAACGGTGGTGATGTATCTGGTGGTGGAAACCAAGGCCAAGTCGTTGCGGATCTCGAAGAAACCTTCTTGAGAGATTGGCTGAAGCGCAGAGCGCTTTCGCGAGCAAGCCCGCTCCCCAGTTGACCGAGTTGTCCAGACACAGCCGGTTTAATGTGGGAGCGGGCTTGCTCGCGAATGTTCTCAGGAACATCGCACATCATGTCGATTGAATAATGCTCAACCGCTCACCCACCACCATCTCGGTGATCCAGCCCACCAGGATCGAGGTGTACGCTTGCTGTGAAACCGGGTCGCTCAAGGCGTGATCGGCACCGTCGATGATTCGGTGGGTCAGCGAGTGAGTCTGCTGACACGCCGCGCGGTAACTCATGATCGTCGCATGGGGCACATAGGCGTCGGTCTCGGACTCCACCAGCAATACATCCCCGGTAAATTGCGAGCAGGCGTGCAACGCGCGATTGCTGTCGGCGCGCACCAGCGTGCCGCGATAGTCGCGCAAGTCGGCTTTGTCCAACTCACGCTTGGGCGTGTGCCACAAGTCGTCGCGATACAGCGCCGGCACCCGCAGCGCCAACCAGCGCACCGGACGCAACGTCGTCAGGATCGCCGCCAGATAACCGCCATAACTGGTACCGACCACCGCGATCGCGGAGGTGTCGAGCGCCGGGTGGGAGAGCAAGCGGTCGTAGGCCGCCAGCAGGTCGCGCAGGTTGTCTTCGCGGGTGACCCGGGCCAACGGAATGCCAGTCCCGCCGGTATGGCCGCGCAAGTCGAACGTCAGGCATACACAGCCCAACCCGGCAATGCCTTTGGCGCGCTCCAGGTCGCGCTCCTGACTACCGCCCCAACCGTGGACGAAAAGCACACCCGGAACTTTCGATTTGGGGCTGAGGAAGGTTCCGCTCATCTGTTCATCGTCGATGTCGATCTGAATGGTTTCGCTTCTAGCCGTCATAGGATTTGACCGTTACGTACTTGAGAAGAAAGTCACTGTGTTCCGCCGGCCCGCGGTACACCTCGATGGCGTTCGCCGGCAGCGTTTGATCGCTATAGGTTTCGACCGAGGACACGCGAATCGCACGCAGGCCGGGGTCGTTGACGAAGCTCTGCAACGCCGCGACTTCGGCGCTGCTGGCACCGCCCAAACGCCAGGATTGTTCGAGCACGCCGCTGCGTTGTCGGCCGTTGCAATCCAGCCCCTGGGCGATGTCGTAGTTGCGCCGCGAAGCATAGAAACCGGGGTAGGCTTCATCCGCCGCACTGTCGAATACCTGTGCCTGCTGGATCGCCAGCCTCACGTCATCCGGCAGTTCCAGCGCCAGCAGGTCCTCGTAGTAACCCTGCACCACCAACAGGTTAGACCCTCCATAAACCTGCTCGCCCTGACCGTCTTCGGTCAAGTATTGATCACCGCAATAACTCAGCACTTTGTCGCCGATGAAGCTTTGGCCGACGCTGTGGGTAATCACCTCGGTCAAGTCCTGTTCCAGCACCACGCCTTCGGTGAACAGTTCCTTGGCATCGGGGCGAGCGAGGATGGCGTCGAACTGGTCGAGGCTCTTGATCACTTCCTGACCGCGTCCGGCGCAGGCGTGAATAGGCTTGATGCGGATCGGGCCGCTGTAGAGCAGGTGTTCCGCTGCCGGGCGCGCATCGTCCTGGGAGAACACGCTGAGGCCGTCGAGCACGACGCTGCGCACCCGTTCGGAAAACAACGGCGCCCAGCCTTCAGGCGCGAACGCATAGCGGTTCAACAAGCCATGACTGATGGCTTTAGTGCAGATGAAATCGTGGTCGACGTAACCGCCCCACAAATCCTCCGGCCCTTTGACGCCCAGCCGCCGGGCGGTAGCGGCGCCCACCAGCGTCTGGGTCGGCAACAGATAAAGGTCACGGTTGCTGTGCAATTGGGGGTCGTAACTGCCGCCGTATTCGAGCCCGACGATCTGCGCCAGCCAGCGGGCCAGGGCGCGATTGGTTTCGACTTCGTGCAGCGGAGCATCGGGCCGTACCGAATGGGCAAGTACCAGTTTCTTGCGGTTTGTTGGGGTCATGCGTTCCCCTTCAATCTGCGTTGGATAAATGTAGCTGAAGGGGTGCAGGGATCAGGCCAATGGCGGTGGCTGAAGAGAAACGGGATTCAAATCAGCCGGTTGCGAAATGCGTGATGGCACCACGCCTGTCTTATTCTGCACGACGCCCTTCAGAACTCTGGCATTTTGCACGACCAAAGACTGACACAAATCCAATGTGGTGATGCTGGCTACCGGGCTACAACTGCTGTCGGTGTCACGCCAAATCGCGCGCGGTAATCACTCGGCGCCAACCCGGTAATTTTCTTGAACGTCGCCCGAAAGGCACTCGGGTCCTGATAGCCCACGGTCCAGGCAATGTGATCAATGGTGCCGTTGGTGAATTCGAGCATTTCCCGAGCCTTGCCCACTCGCACGTGCTGGCAGTACTCGGTGGGTTTCAACCCGGTCGCCGCACGGAATCGCCGCAGGAAGGTGCGCTCTTCCAGCCCCGCCCGTTCGGCCATTGCCGCCAACGAAACATCGATCGCCCCGGTGCTTTGCAGCCAATGTTGGACCTTGAGAATCGCCCCATCGCCATGGCTGAGAATCGGTGAAAAATTACTGCCGCACTCGCTCGCACTGTCGCTGTGTTCCACCACCAGAAAACGTGCCGTGCCGGTGGCGATGCTCGGCCCCAGTAAACGGTTCACCAGGCGCAATCCCAGCTCTGACCAGGCCATCAGCCCGGCGGTAGTGATCAGATCGCCGTCGTCGACGATGGGCGTGTCGGCCTTGAGTTTAATCGCCGGGTAACGCTCGGCGAAGGCTTTGGCCGAGGTCCAGTGGGTGGTGGCGCTCCGACCGTCGAGCAGACCGCTTTCGGCCAACAGAATAGAACCCACGCAAACTCCGCCGAGGGTCGCGCCGCTGGCGTGTTGCTGACGAATCCAGCGAATCAGTCCCTGGGGTGCCTGGCCCTTGGAAAAACCCCCAATCGAAGGCGGGATCAACACCGCCACCAGCGCGCCGTCCGGGCCGGGCTGACTGTCGTAGATCCGCTCGGGCACCTGATCGCCCTCAACCTGCCAATGACTGACCCGCAGCAACGGCAACCGGGCCGCCTGATGCTCCGCGGCGATCCGGTTGGCCACGCCGAACAGATCCGTCAGCCCATGCACCGCCGCCATTTGCGCACCGGGATAGATCAACACTCCCAGTTCGGCGACTGCCCTTTCCATGCCCATTGTCAGTTTTCCCCCTTCTATTGTCGGTGTGGCCAATCCTCGAGCGAACCGCCAGCGCCAATACTGCATTCCACACCAATACACACTTCAAGGAAACAACAGTCATGGCCAAGCAAGCACTCATCGTAGTCGATATCCAGAACGACTATTTCCCCCAAGGCAAGTGGCCGCTGGTGGGCGCCGACGCCGCCGCGGACAACGCCGCGCGGTTGATTCAGGCGTTCCGCGAGGCCGGCGATCCGGTGGTGCACATCCGCCACGAATTCACCTCCGACGCCGCCCCGTTCTTCACCCCGGGCTCCGACGGCGCGAAGTTGCACCCCAAAGTGGTCAACCGCGCCGACGAGCCGGTGGTGCTCAAGCATTTCGTCAACTCGTTCCGCGAGACCGAACTGCAGTCAATTCTCGACCAGCAAGGCATCAAGGAACTGGTGGTTGTCGGCAGCATGAGCCACATGTGCATCGACGGCGTCACTCGTGCCGCGGCCGATCTTGGCTACACCGTCACCGTCATCCACGATGCCTGCGCCACCCTCGATCTGGAGTTCAACGGCCTTACGGTTCCGGCAGCCCACGTGCATGCCGCGTTCATGTCAGCCCTGGGTTTTGCCTACGCCAGCGTGGTATCCACCAATGACTTTCTCGCTGGTTAGATGAGGAACCTGTGGGAGCGGGCTTGCCCGCGAAAGCGATGTATCAGTCGACACTTATGGTGACTGACACGACGCATTCGCGGGCAAGCCCGCTCCCCCATGAATTGCGCTTGATTGATTGGCATTACACGACTCAGCCTCTTTGTCATGGATGGATGACGCTCGAAAAATCTCACGCGTGAGCTATTGAGGGCTGCAAAAATTGCCTGTAGTGTTATCACGCGTGAGTTTTTCACAACGAGGTCAGCACCATGAAAAGCAGCTCTCCATCAGATCCGCCTTCCGGGTCTGTTACCGATTCAGCGAGCCGCAAGGGAGAGCGCTCGAAACCATCCGCGAAAAAACCATCGAGCTTTTACATGAAGCAGATGCGCGCGGGCCTGGGTGCCGCCGGCTATGTGAAACACGAGACTTGGGTGCTTCCCGAAAACCGAAGCCTGCTCAAGCAGATGGAGAAACAGCTACGCCAACCGATTCTGGCTGGCTCATTCATGTCGGAGAATTACATGAGCGCAGGTAATAACTGGAACATCGATCGCCTCTACAGCGCCCTCCAGGCCCTCGACGAAGTGGTTGCGAACGAAATCACCCTCTCCCTCGTTCAAGGCTCCGAGTCCAGCATCAAGCTGGAAATGAACGATTTCGGTGGCTTGCCGATTTACATCGCGGTGGTGGGCGATCAGATCATCGTGGATACGGTTCTGGTCGATGTCGAGTCGATCAACGACGTGCCGGCCTTCAACGATGCCGTGCTGCGCAGCCGGGAAATGTTCCCGCTGTCCTCGATCGGTATCGAGTCGATGCCCAACGGGCAGATCGTTTACAACATGTTCGGCGCGTTGAGTTCCGATTCCAGCCTGACCAACGTCGTGACCGAGGTCAAAACCCTCGTCGACAACGTCCAGCGCGCCAGCGAAGCCTTCGAACGCTTCTTCAAATAATTTTTTCGGGAACAGGAAATATCCAATGACTCAGTCCATCTGGAGCAAATTGTTCACCGCGTTGCGTGGCGGTGCCAACGAAGTCGGCGAATCGATCGTCGACCAACAGGCCCTGCGCATTCTCGACCAGGAAATTCGCGATGCGGACAGCGCGCTGGCCAACGCCAAGCGTGAGCTGGTCACCATCATGGCCAAGCACAAACTGTCGGCCGACCGCGTCAGCGAGTACAACGCCAAGATCAAGGACCTGGAATCCAAGGCCCTGGCCGCGATCCAGGCCAACCGCGAAGACCTGGCACTGGAAGTGGCCGAAGCCATTTCGACCCTGACCAATGAATTGGATGTCGAGCAAAAGCAGGCCACCGAATTCGGCGGTTACGCCGACAACATGCGTAAAGACATCACCAAGGCCGAAAACCGCATCAAAAGCCTGCGTCAGCAAGTGGACATGGCCAAGGCGCGCGAAAGCGTGCAGAAAGCCCAGGTCAGCGCTTCGATCGCCAGTGGTGGCGCCAACGGCAAGCTGGAAACCGCCGTCGGTACGCTGAACCGCCTGCAGGCCAAGCAGCAGCAACGCGCCGCTGAGCTGGAAGCCCAGGACCAACTGGCCGATGCATCGACCGGCACCGACCTGGAGCGCAAACTGCGCGAAGCCGGCATCACGCCGAACGAAGGCAGCGCCAATGCGATTCTGGAACGCCTGAAGAAAAAATCGGCTGAGTAAGCAACACCGCGGCAGGAAGGGCATTCATTGCCCTGATGCCAAGCTGCGGCACCTGTGGAAGCGGGCTTGCTCGCGAAGAGGGAGTGTCAGTCGACACCAATGTTGCCTGACACACTGCCTTCGCGAGCAAGCCCGCTCCCACATGGGTCGCGCTTGCCTGACAGGCATTAATTCAATGCCCTTCGTTTTTGAATCGAGGTCAAGGATGAATGCCCTGAAGGGTTTCAAGACAATCGCCGGCCTGGCCATCTTCATGGTTGTGCTGCAACTGCTCAACGTTGCGACCGGCTACAGCCTTAACGCCTTCGGCCTGGTTCCGAGAACCTTGCACGGACTGGTCGGCATCATCACCTCGCCTTTCTTGCACACATCCTTTGCGCACCTGAGTGCCAACCTGATTGCCTTTTTGATCCTCGGTACCCTGGTCATCGTCGAAGGGCTCAACCGGTTCATGGCCGTCAGCGCTATCATCATTTTGCTGGGCGGTTCGCTGATCTGGCTGTTCGGTTTTGCCGGCGTGCATATCGGTGCCAGCGGCTGGGTGTTCGGGCTGTGGGCGTATCTTCTTTCGCGCGCCTGGCTCCAGCGGAGCTGGAGCAACCTGATAACGGCCAGTGTCGTGGCCCTGCTCTATGGCGGGCTGATTGTTGGCTTCCTTCCTCGCCGGGGCATTTCCTTCGAAGGGCATATTTTTGCTGCGATCGCCGGTTTTATTGCAGCCAAGGTACTTTTATCTACGCCGCGCAGCAGGTTTAATGCCGCCCGGTAACAGCATTTGAGCACTCAGGCGCCAGAGCGATTACGTCGCCAGGAATGAGCCCCCACGGAGTCAGGGACGAAATGTCGATTTTCCTTTTATTGCGCGCGTACGCGGCGTCCTTCTTCCATCGGTTCGGCTGGGCAGGCCTGGCCATTGCACTGGGCGTGCATCTGACCACGGCCTGGCTGGGCCTGGTGCTTCTGGGCGAACAACACCTCACTCCCCCCGCCACATTCACCTACTTCTATCTCACCACCACACTTACCGTCGGCTATGGCGATCTCGCGCCACAGACAGCCGCGGGACGGATTTTCGTGGCTACCTGGGTCATGCTCGGGGGCATTGCGCTGCTGACGGCAGCCATCGGCAAAACCACCAGCAGTGTCATCGATGTATGGAGGAAAGGCATGAAAGGCAAAGGCGATTTCACCGGTAAGGTTGGCCACACCGTTCTCATCGGCTGGGAAGGTGCGTCCAGCGAGCGGGTCATTGACTTGTTGCTGCAGGACGAAACGTCCAATGACAACCTGATCGTCATTTGCGATTGCGACCTCGAAGAAAACCCCATGCCGGGCAAGACGGCCTTCATCAAAGGCGAAAGCCTGTCCTCCGTCGCGCTTTTGCTGCGTGCCGGCGTGCCTGGCGCCGAGCGCGTGCTGGTGCGCACCCATTCAGACGATCTGACCCTGGCCACCGTGCTGGCGGTCAATCAACTGAACCCGGTCGGGCATGTGGTCGCCCACTTCAATGAAAGTGAAATCGCCGCGCTCGCCAGCGCCTACGCCCCCAGCCTGGAATGCACCTCGAGCATGGCCATCGAGATGTTGGTGCGCGCCTCCCAGGATCCAGGCTCGTCAGTGGTCATCAATGAATTGCTGTGCGTGGGCCAAGGCGCCACCCAATACCTGATGAGACTGCCCGAGACCTTTGAAGCAACATTTGGCGATCTTTACACACGGATGAAAGAACGCCACAACGCGACCCTCATCGGCTACCGCGCCAAAGGCGCCCGACAGCCTTCGATCAACCCGCCCGGCGCCACTCGCGTCGAGGGCGGCGAACTCTTCTACATCGCCTCCACTCGCCTCAAGGAAATCACCAATGGGATGGTTTAAACAGTTGATGGGGCTTGAGGCCCCGAAAGCGAATACGGAATCGAAATGGACACCCAACGACAACCTGCCAGTCAGCGGCCCGCTCGGCCTGGCATTGGGTAAAGAGGTTATGTTCGACACCACCCTGAAGCTGCTGCTCGACGGCAACACCACCGTGACCATTCCTGGCTCCCAACAGATCTGGAGCGCCGGCACCGTCGATCTCGGACAGTCGAACTGGTTGTCGCGCTACTACATGAACGACGAAGACTACTGGCTGCAAGTGCACACCACCGGTGACATCGCCGGGCAGGTCGAGTCGGTGATCCTGTTCAATTACCTCAGCTACGTCACCATCAACAGTGAAGCGGAGCTGCGGCGACTGGCCGGCCCTCAAAGCTTGATCGGGCTGCCGACCTACACCCACAACGGCGTCGAATACACCCGCGAATGGGGCACCGAGAATGGCCAGACCGAACTGGTGGCGTTGAGCGAACACCTGAAAAATCCGGATGAGTCCTACAGCATCGAGCACCGTTCGATGCTGTACGCCCGCGAAACCGGCCTGACTGATCGCCGGGAATTCCTGCTGTTTTCCGTCGAAGAAGACGCCGAAGGCACCATCAGTTTGAGCACTTCGCTGGGCGTTTCGCTGTACACCACCGACCTGAACACTTTTTAAAAAGGAAGAAGTCCATGCTTGAAGCGCTCTCCATCTCCCTGAACAAAGCCGCCGTGCTCGGGTTTGTTTTGTACATCCTCGGTGCCGCCGTGCTGTTCGCGCTGTTTCAGTTCATCTACACCCGAATTACACCGCACAGGGAGTTCGAACTGATCCGTGCGGGCAACGTTGCAGCCGCAATCGCCCTGGGCGGCGCCATCATCGGTTTCGCCATTCCGGCCAGCAATGTGATTGCTTACTCGATCAGCATTCTGGACTTCGTCGTCTGGGCGGTGATCGCCGCTTTCGTACAACTGCTGGCGTTCCTGGTGACCAGCCTGGTGCTCAAAGGCGCCTCTGAACGCATCAAGAAAGGCGAAATCGCCGCGGGTATCTATGTCGCGGCAGTGGCCATCAGCGTCGGCATGTTGAACGCCGCGTGCATGACCCCTTCCCAGAACTGATTGCGTCACGGAGCCCCCCATGAAACGAAGCAAGTACGTTCAGCTCTCGCTGGCGGCGTCGGTCGCCATGGCGATATCCGGCTGCGGGCAGGCGGAAAAAACCTACGAGATACACAAAAAGTACAACTTCCAGTCCGTCCAGCAGTGCGCCGATGAAAAGCTCCCGGTCGACATCTGCTCTGACGCCTATATGAAGGCCATGGCCCAGCATCGAAGCATTGCGCCGGTGTATGACAACCAGGCTGATTGCGATGCCGACTTTGTCGCCGACTGGTGCCAGCAGGATTCCGCCGGCAAATTCATCCCCAAGCTCGGCGGTTTCGAACTGAGTGCCGATGGCGAGGTGACGCAGTCCGAAGTGGACGCGGCCAAGGCCAAATTGCCCGCATCGGAAGCGAATGCCGCAGGGTCGGGCTTCTCCGGCAGTAGCCTGCTGACGGGGCTGCTGATCGGCAACATGCTCAGCAGCAACCGCAACAGTTACTACTCCGAACCGGTCTACCGCTATCGCGATGATCGCGGTAACTACTCGTCCTCGACACTCAGCCAGCGGGTATCGTCAGGTTCAACCTTCAACAGGTCCAATCAGGCGCGTTACGGCAGCAGTGGCAGTTACACCGACACCATCACCCGCAGTAAGCCGGTGTCTGTTGCGGCCTCCACTTCCCGCGGCGGCTTCGGCAGCCAGGCCAGCGCACGCAGTGGCTGGGGTGGATCGGGCAAGAGTTTTGGCGGTTCGAGCAGTTAAGGAAACAGGGCCATGAAGAAAATCCTCTGCACAGAGCGTCATGACTGGAAACAGACCGCCGAAAATCTCGGCTTTCTGTTCCATACCATCGACGACGAACCCTATTGGGACGAGAGCGCGTACTACCAGTTCACGCTCAAACAGATCGAGAACGATCTCGAAGACCCGACCACCGAGGTTCATGAGATGTGCATGGACCTGGTGGCCCGGGTGGTGCAAAGCGAGGAACTGCTGGAGCGCCTGAGCATTCCCGCGCCGTTCTTCGACATGGTTCGCACTTCATGGCTCGAAGGCCACCCGCACCTGTATGGGCGCATGGACTTCTCCTACAACGGCAGCGGGCCCGCCAAATTGCTGGAACTCAACTACGACACGCCGACCAGCCTGTATGAGGCCGCGGCGTTTCAGTGGGGCTGGCTGGAGCAATGCATCGAGCGCGGCTTGCTGCCCAGGCATGCCGACCAGTTCAACAGCATCGACACCAAGCTGCATCAGGCTTTTGCCCAACTGCAGCTCAAACAGCCCTTCTATTTCGCCTCGATGAAAGACTCGGTCGAAGACAAGGGCACCACCGATTACCTGCGCCTGGTTGCGGAAAAGGTCGGCATCGAGTCGCGGCACATCGATATCGAAGACATCGGCCTCACCAGTGACGGACGTTTCGTCGACCTCGAAGATCGCTGGATCCCTCACCTGTTCAAACTGCATGCCTGGGAGTTCATCTTCCACGAACCCTTCGGCGCTGCAATTGCCCAGAGCGATACGCAGTTTTTCGAACCACCCTGGAAATCCATCATCTCCAACAAGGGCATCCTGCCGCTGCTATGGGAGTTCAACCAAGGTCACCCGAACCTGCTCGCGGCGCATCTGGACGCCGACCCGAGTAAGGCGGTCCCCAAAGGCTGGGTGCGCAAGCCGTTCTTCTCACGGGAAGGCGCGAACATTGAGCTGCAAACCGCTGAGGGTCTGATCGTAAAAGAGGACGGCCCCTACACTGATGCGCCGTTTATCCTTCAGGAGTTTGCCCCGCTGCCGAAATTTGGCGACAGCTACACGCTGATCGGCTCCTGGGTCATCGGGGATCAGGCGGCGGGAATCGGCGTACGGGAAGACAACAGTTTGATCACCAAGGATTCGAGCCGGTTTTTGCCGCATCTGATACTCGACTGACCCCTCCATCGCCCACTAAAAAGTGCCCGGTGTCGACATATCGTCAGACACCCACAAGACTTACTGCGCAAATGCCGGATAATGGCGGCCATTCGTTTAGCCGCTATTCTGGTAATCCCCCATGGAAATCAAGGTCAATTTTCTCGACAACCTTCGACTTGAAGCCAAGTTCGATGACTTCACGGTGGTGGCCGATCAACCTATCCGCTACAAGGGCGATGGCTCGGCACCGGGTCCGTTCGACTACTTCCTGGCTTCGTCGGCGCTGTGTGCGGCGTATTTCGTGAAGTTGTACTGCAGCACGCGCAATATCCCCACGGATAATATCCGCCTGTCGCAGAACAATATTGTTGACCCCGAAAACCGCTACAACCAGATTTTCAAGATCCAGGTCGAGTTGCCGGCGGACATCTCCGACAAGGACCGCCAGGGCATCCTGCGCTCCATCGACCGTTGCACCGTGAAGAAAGTGGTGCAAGCCGGGCCTGAATTTGTGATCGAAGAAGTGGACAACCTCGACGCCGACGCCCAGGCGTTGCTGATGCCTGCTTCTCATTCAGAGGCGAACACTTACATTGCGGGCAAGGATCTGCCGCTGGAGCAAACCATCGCCAATATGTCGGCCATTCTGGCGGACCTGGGCATGAAGATTGAAATCGCCTCGTGGCGCAATATCGTGCCCAATGTGTGGTCACTGCACATCCGCGATGCGCACTCGCCGATGTGCTTTACCAACGGCAAGGGTGCGACCAAGGAAGGCGCGTTGGCGTCGGCGTTGGGCGAGTTTATCGAGCGACTCAACTGCAACTTCTTCTACAACGACCAGTTCTGGGGCGAAGACATCGCCGACGCAGCGTTTGTGCATTACCCGGACGAACGCTGGTTCAAGCCTGGCCGTAAAGATGCACTGCCGGCCGAAATCCTCGACGAGTACTGCCTGAAGATTTACAACCGCGACGGCGAGCTGCGTGGCTCCCACCTGATCGACACCAACTCGGGCAATGAAGAGCGCGGCATCTGCTCGCTGCCTTACGTGCGCCAGTCCGACGGCGAGGTGGTGTATTTCCCGTCCAACCTGATTGAAAACCTGTTCCTGAGCAACGGCATGAGTGCCGGTAACACGCTGGCCGAAGCCCAGGTGCAGTGCCTGTCGGAAATCTTCGAGCGCGCGGTAAAACGCGAAATCATCGAAGGTGAATTTGCCCTGCCGGATGTGCCGGCTCACGTGCTGGCGAAGTACCCCGGAATACTGGCCGGCATTCAGGCGCTGGAAGAGCAAGGGTTCCCGGTATTGGTGAAGGATGCGTCCCTGGGGGGTGAGTTCCCGGTGATGTGCGTCACGTTGATGAACCCGCGTACCGGCGGTGTGTTCGCCTCGTTCGGCGCGCATCCGAGCCTGGAAGTGGCGCTGGAACGCAGCCTGACCGAACTGTTGCAGGGCCGTAGTTTCGAAGGCCTCAACGACCTGCCGCAGCCGACATTTGAAGGTCATGCGGTGACCGAGCCGAATAACTTCGTCGAGCACTTTATCGACTCCAGCGGCGTGGTGTCGTGGCGCTTCTTCAGCTCAAAATCGGATTACGAATTCGTGGAGTGGGACTTCTCCGGCCAGGGTGAAAACTCCAATGCCGAGGAAGCCGCGACCTTGTTCGGCATTCTCGAAGGCATGGGCAAAGAAGTGTACATGGCGGTCTACGAGCATATCGGTGCAACGGCCTGCCGCATCCTGGTGCCAGACTATTCGGAAATTTATCCAGTAGACGATCTGATCTGGGATAACACCAACAAAGCGCTGTTCTTCCGCGCCGACATCCTGAACCTGCATCGCCTGGACGAAGAAGAGCTGCAAGCGATGGTTGAGCGCCTGGTGGAAAGTGAGCTGGACGACTACACCGACATCACCACCTTGATCGGCATCGAATTTGACGACAATACCGCCTGGGGTCAGCTGACGATTCTGGAGTTGAAGCTGCTGATTTACCTCGCCTTGCAGCGGTTTGAAGAGGCGAAAGAAGCGGTAGAAATGTTCCTGCAGTACAACGACAACACCGTCGAGCGCGGCTTGTTCTATCAGGCGGTCAATGTGGTGCTGGAGATGAAGCTGGACGAAGACCTGGAACTGGAAGACTACGAGGCCAACTTCCGCCGGATGTTTGGCAACGAGCGGATGGATGCAGCGATCGGATCGGTAGTCGGCAGCGTGCGCTTCCATGGCTTGACGCCGACCAGCATGAAACTGGAGGGGCTCGACAGGCATTTGCGCTTGATCGAGAGCTACAAAAAACTGCACTCGGCACGGGCCAATGTGACCCCTTTATTCAGTTAACAGCGCCAACAAAAAAGCGAAGCCAGATCACTGGCTTCGCTTTTTTTATTACTGACTGGATAGCAGCTTTATCAGAACGGAATATCGTCATCAAAGCTGTCGAAATCCGGAGCCGGCTGAGGAGCGGCCTGCGGTGGAGCCGGGCGCGACTGTTGCGGAGCCGACTGCTGCGGACGCGGAGCCTGCTGGCGTGGGGCTGGGGCGGATTGCTGGTAGTTATTGCCCCCGCCTTGTTGGTCGCCCTGTTGTGGACGGCCGCCCAGCAGTTGCATGGTGCCTTGCATGTCGACCACGATTTCAGTGGTGTAACGCTTGATACCGTCTTTTTCCCACTCGCGGGTCTGCAGCTTGCCTTCGATGTAGACCTGCGAACCTTTACGCAGGTATTCGCCGGCGATTTCGGCAACCTTGCCGAACATCGAAACACGGTGCCATTCGGTCTTCTCGACCTTCTGACCGGTTTGCTTGTCGGTCCACTGTTCGCTGGTCGCCAGACTCAGGTTGGTCACGGCGTTACCGTTAGGCAAGTAGCGAACTTCGGGATCCTGGCCGCAAGTGCCGACCAATATGACTTTGTTAACCCCACGGGCCATAACGTTCTCCTAGGCTACGCACGCTGCCTCGGCCGGGTTGTTCACCAGGCGCTCAAGGGTCGTGCGATCCAATAGTTCTGTGTCCAATTTGATGTAAATCGCCGCTTCATCAGCAACGATCACCGCATCTGTTACCCCTACGACGGCCTTCAGGCGCTCAACCAGACCCGCTTCGCGGATCGCCTCGGGCGACAACGGCAAGCGCAGGCTCGTGACGTAAGGTGGTTCACGCATGGTAACAGCAAAGGCCAGCCAGAGGGCAGCCAGGCCGGCGCATCCGAGGAATACAACCGACAAACCGCCGTGCTGGAACATCCAGCCGCCGAGGATCCCACCCAGCGCCGAACCTAGGAACTGGCTGGTGGAATAAACCCCCATTGCCGTGCCCTTGCCGCCCGCCGGTGAAACCTTGCTGATCAGCGAAGGCAAGGAGGCTTCCAGCAGATTGAACGCAGTGAAGAACACCACCGTACCAATCACCAGAGCCCGCAAGCTATCGCCGAACTGCCAGAAGAATAGCTCAGTGAGCATCAGCGTCAGCACCGCGCCCAATAAAACTCGTTTCATTTTGCGTTTCTTCTCGCCGTAAATAATGAACGGGATCATGGCGAAGAAGGAAATCAGCAGCGCGGCAAGGTACACCCACCAGTGCTGCTCCTTGGGCAAACCGGCTTTTTCGACCAGGGCCAGGGGCAATGCAACGAAGCTCGACATCAACATCGCGTGCAACACAAAAATGCCCAGGTCCAGGCGCAGCAGGTCCGGGTGCTTGAGCGTCGGGATCAGTGCCTGACGGGCGACGCCGGACTCGCGGTGCTGCAATGGCCCGGTGGCGCGCGGCACCATGAACATCACGATGACGATACCGAGCAGCGCCATGCCGCCGGTGGCGAAGAACAGCCCGGAGAGGCCGAAGGCACGGGTCAGCAATGGCCCTACCACCATGGCGATCGCGAACGACAGACCGATCGTCATGCCGATCATGGCCATGGCTTTGGTCCGATGCTGTTCCCGGGTCAGGTCAGACAGCAACGCCATGACCGCCGCGGAAATCGCCCCGGCGCCTTGCAGAATGCGTCCGGCGATGACGCCCCAGATCGAATCGGCATTGGCCGCCAGCACACTCCCCAGGGCGAAGACGATCAGCCCCAGGTAAATCACCGGACGTCGACCGATGCGGTCGGAAATGAAGCCAAAGGGAATCTGAAAGATTGCCTGGGTCAGGCCGTAAGCGCCAATCGCCAACCCGATGAGGGCCGGGGTCGCGCCTGCCAGGTCCATCCCATAGGTCGCCAGCACCGGCAACACCATGAACATACCAAGCATACGGAAGGCGAACACCAGGGCCAGACCGCTTGCTGCGCGGGTCTCACTGCCACTCATGCGTTCGCTGTGGGGATCGTGCATGGAAAAACCTCATCTGAACCGGCGGCGATTCTACCAGTCCCATCGATTGACGGGGTATATCGCGACGCTATGACGCGCGCAGATGACGCAATCTTCATGCAAGGCTGCATGCCCCTCATTTGATAGTGTGCATCCATCCAGTATTTGGCCGTATACTCCTACGTTTTCGACGCCCGCCGAGCGAGGCCACTTTGGACAAGATCCTGATTCGTGGGGCCCGAACCCACAACCTGAAGAACATCGACCTGACCCTGCCACGGGACAAACTGATCGTCATCACCGGCCTGTCCGGATCCGGCAAGTCGTCCCTGGCCTTCGACACACTGTACGCCGAAGGCCAGCGCCGCTATGTCGAATCGCTGTCGGCCTACGCCCGGCAGTTTCTGTCGATGATGGAAAAGCCTGACGTCGACACCATCGAAGGTCTGTCGCCAGCGATCTCCATCGAACAGAAGTCGACCTCGCACAACCCGCGCTCGACGGTTGGCACCATCACCGAAATCTACGACTACCTGCGCCTGCTTTACGCTCGCGTCGGTATTCCGCGCTGCCCGGATCACGACATTCCGCTGGAAGCCCAGACTGTCAGCCAGATGGTCGACCTGGTGCTGGCACAACCGGAAGGCAGCAAACTGATGCTGCTGGCTCCGGTGATCCGCGAGCGCAAGGGGGAGCACCTCTCGGTCTTCGAAGAACTGCGCGCCCAGGGTTTTGTGCGGGCCCGGGTCAACGGCAAACTCTGTGAACTGGACGAGTTGCCGAAGCTGGATAAACAGAAGAAGCACTCGATCGATGTCGTGGTCGACCGCTTCAAGGTCCGCGCCGATCTGCAACAGCGCCTGGCCGAATCGTTCGAAACCGCGCTGAAACTGGCGGACGGCATCGCTCTCGTGGCGCCAATGGACGACGAGCCCGGCGAAGAAATCATCTTCTCCGCACGCTTCGCCTGCCCGATCTGTGGCCACGCCATCAGCGAGCTGGAACCCAAGCTGTTTTCCTTCAACAACCCGGCCGGCGCCTGCCCGACCTGCGATGGCCTGGGGGTTAAACAGTTCTTCGACACCAAACGATTGGTGAACGGTGAACTGACCCTGGCCGAAGGCGCGATCCGCGGCTGGGACCGGCGTAACGTCTATTACTTCCAGATGCTTGGCTCGCTGGCCGCCCACTACAAGTTCAGCCTCGAAGTGCCGTTCAACGAACTGCCGACCGATCAGCAGAAATTCATCCTGCATGGCAGCGGCTCGCAAAATGTCGACTTCAAGTACCTGAACGATCGGGGCGACATCGTCAAACGTTCGCACCCGTTTGAAGGCATCGTGCCGAACCTGGAACGTCGCTACCGCGAAACCGAATCGGCTTCGGTCCGTGAAGAGCTGGCCAAGTTCCTCAGCACCCAGCCCTGCCCGGATTGCCGCGGCACTCGTCTGCGTCGCGAGGCGCGACACGTGTGGGTAGGCGAGAAGACCTTGCCGGCGGTGACCAATCTGCCAATCGGCGACGCCTGTGAATATTTTGGCGTGCTGAAACTGACTGGCCGCCGTGGCGAAATTGCCGACAAGATTCTCAAGGAAATCCGTGAACGGCTGCAGTTTCTGGTCAACGTCGGTCTCGACTACCTGTCCCTGGATCGCAGCGCCGACACGCTGTCCGGAGGTGAGGCCCAGCGTATCCGTCTGGCCAGCCAGATTGGCGCCGGCCTGGTGGGGGTTCTGTACATCCTCGATGAGCCGTCGATCGGTCTGCATCAACGGGACAACGACCGATTGCTCGGCACCCTCAAGCATCTGCGGGACATCGGTAACACGGTGATCGTGGTCGAACACGACGAAGACGCGATTCGTCTGGCCGACTACGTGGTGGATATCGGCCCGGGTGCGGGCGTGCATGGTGGGCATATCGTCGCCGAAGGTACGCCGGCCGAGGTCATGGCTCACCCTGATTCACTGACCGGCAAGTATTTGTCGGGCCGAGTGAAAATCGCAGTTCCAGCCAAACGTACGCCGCGTAACAAGAAGTTGTCGCTGTCCCTCAAGGGCGCCCGCGGCAACAATTTGCGCAATGTCGATCTGGAGATTCCGATCGGTCTGCTGACCTGTGTGACGGGTGTATCCGGCTCAGGCAAATCGACACTGATCAACAACACGCTGTTTCCTTTGAGCGCTACCGCACTCAACGGGGCAACGACCCTGGAAGCGGCGGCTCACGACAGCATCAAGGGCCTTGAGCACCTGGATAAAGTCGTCGACATCGATCAGAGCCCGATCGGTCGCACGCCGCGCTCCAATCCGGCGACCTACACCGGGCTGTTCACGCCGATTCGCGAGCTGTTCGCCGGCGTGCCGGAGTCGCGCTCCCGCGGCTACGGGCCGGGGCGCTTCTCCTTCAACGTGAAAGGCGGACGCTGCGAAGCCTGCCAGGGCGATGGCTTGATCAAGGTGGAAATGCACTTCCTGCCGGACATCTATGTCCCATGCGACGTCTGCAAGAGCAAGCGCTACAACCGCGAAACCCTTGAGATCAAATACAAGGGCAAGAGCATCCACGAAACCCTCGAGATGACCATCGAGGAAGCCCGGGTGTTCTTCGACGCGGTTCCAGCCTTGGCGCGCAAGCTTCAGACGTTGATGGATGTTGGCCTTTCCTACATCAAGCTGGGGCAATCGGCGACAACACTATCGGGGGGTGAAGCCCAGCGGGTGAAACTGTCCCGCGAGCTGTCCAAGCGCGATACCGGCAAGACCCTGTATATCCTCGATGAGCCAACTACCGGCCTGCACTTTGCGGATATCCAGCAACTGCTCGACGTTTTGCATCGCCTGCGCGATCACGGCAATACCGTGGTGGTGATCGAGCACAACCTGGATGTGATCAAGACCGCCGACTGGTTGGTGGACCTGGGGCCGGAAGGCGGCTCCAAGGGGGGCCAGATCATCGCCGTCGGCACACCGGAAGAGGTGTCCGAGATGAAACAATCTCACACCGGCTACTATCTCAAACCGCTGCTGGCTCGCGACAGGGCCTGAGTCAGGCCCATGAAAAAGCCCCTGTCACTTTGTCGGTGACAGGGGCTTTTTTGTGCGTCGTCGGCCTAAAAAATCAGAACTGCGATTGCAGGTAATTCTCCAGTCCGATCAACTTGATCAAACCCAGCTGTTTTTCCAGCCAATAGGTGTGATCTTCTTCGGTGTCGTTCAGCTGAATGCGCAGGATCTCGCGGGTGACATAGTCCTTGTGCAGCTCGCAAAGCTCGATGCCTTTGCACAGAGCTGCACGAACTTTATATTCCAGACGCAGGTCAGCGGCGAGCATGTCCGGCACGGTGGTGCCGACATCGAGATCGTCCGGACGCATGCGCGGCGTACCTTCGAGCATCAGGATTCGACGCATCAGCGCATCAGCGTGCTGAGCCTCTTCTTCCATCTCGTGGTTGATACGTTCGTAGAGCTCGGTGAACCCCCAGTCCTCGTACATCCGCGAATGGATGAAATATTGATCACGGGCTGCCAGTTCGCCGGTCAGCAACGTGTTGAGGTAATCGATTACGTCTGGGTGACCTTGCATCGCCCTACATCTCCCTGCTTGAAAGTCTGTAGTTTGAACCAACCCGCCCGCGAGGTCACTCGCCAAACGCGATAAAAGCGAAGATATTCTGAGAAACGTAGCTTAAATAACGCAAAAACCGCCCGAATGAGGGCGGTTCTGCTTCTCGTTTAGACTTAGTTAAGCTGTACGCCCAACGCCTTTGCGATACCTTCTCCATAAGCCGGATCGGCCTTGAAGAAATGCTGCAGTTGACGATCAACCACATCGCCGGAAACCCCAGCCATCGCACCGGCAATATTGTTGATCAGCAGGGCTTTCTGCTCATCGCTCATCAGACGGAACAGCGCACCCGCGTGGCTGTAGTAATCGGTATCTTCACGATGATTGTAACGGTCAGCTGCGCCGTTCAAGGCCAAGGCAGGTTCCGCGTAGCGCGGTGCCTGCTTCGGTGATTCTACATAGCTGTTCGGCTCGTAGTTCGGTGCTGCACCGCCATTACTGCCAAACGCCATCGAACCATCGCGCTGGTAAGTGTTGACCGGGCTGCGAGGCGCATTTACCGGCAGTTGCTGGTGATTGGTACCTACACGATAGCGGTGAGCATCCGCATAAGCGAACACACGCCCCTGCAGCATGCGATCGGGCGACAAACCAACACCCGGGACCATATTGCTCGGACCGAATGCCGCTTGCTCGACTTCAGCAAAATAGTTCAGCGGATTGCGGTTGAGCTCAAGCTCGCCCACTTCGATCAGTGGAAACTCTTTCTGTGACCAGGTCTTGGTCACGTCAAACGGATTCTCGTAGTGAGCCGCGGCCTGGGCCTCGGTCATGATCTGAATGTTGACACTCCATTTCGGGAAGTCGCCGCGTTCGATGGCGCCGAACAGGTCACGTTGTGCGTAATCCGGATCGGTACCAGCCAAGCGCGCCGCTTCTGCAGGAGCGAGGTTTTTGATCCCTTGTTTGGTTTTGTAGTGCCACTTCACCCAGTGACGCTCACCACCAGCGTTGATCAGGCTATAGGTGTGACTACCGAAGCCGTGCATGTGGCGATAACCGTCAGGGATGCCACGGTCCGAGAACAGGATAGTGACCTGATGTAGCGCCTCAGGTGAATGCGACCAGAAATCCCACATCGCCTGCGCGCTTTTCAGGTTGCTTTGCGGCAGACGCTTCTGGGTGTGAATAAAGTCAGGGAACTTCAGCGGGTCACGGATGAAAAACACCGGCGTGTTGTTGCCGACAATGTCCCAGTTACCTTCTTCGGTGTAGAACTTCAGGGCAAAACCGCGTGGGTCACGCTCGGTGTCAGCCGAACCGCGCTCGCCACCCACGGTGGAGAATCGCAGGAAGGTCGGGGTTTGTTTGCCGACGGACTCAAACAGCTTGGCGCTGGTGTATTGCGTGATATCGCGAGTCACGGTGAACGTACCGTACGCACCCGAACCTTTGGCGTGTACGCGACGCTCCGGGATGTTTTCACGGTTGAAGTGAGCAAGCTTTTCGATCAGGTGGAAATCGTCGAGCAGCAAAGGGCCACGAGGGCCGGCGGAGCGGGAGTTCTGGTTGTCGGCGACAGGAGCGCCACTGGCGGTCGTAAGCGTTTTGTTCTGGCTCATGCGATCTCTTCCTTTGTCAGTCTTGGAACTGCCGGCTAATCGGCTTGGTGCGAAGTATTGATCATGATCATGACAGCCACAAATTCATTAACTTGCAGACATCAATAGAAAAATACTAACGATCACCCCAGACATATAGTGCAGACAGGAAAAGGTTTGAAGCTTGTATGTAGGTCGCATTTCTTACAGGCAC
Organism: Pseudomonas sp. FP1742; assembly: GCF_030687145.1. Taxonomy (NCBI): domain Bacteria; kingdom Pseudomonadati; phylum Pseudomonadota; class Gammaproteobacteria; order Pseudomonadales; family Pseudomonadaceae; genus Pseudomonas; species Pseudomonas sp. FP1742. The sequence continues at coordinate 5,943,253 of NZ_CP117460.1, forward strand.
AAAAAACCGGGCGCTAGGCCCGGTTCTTTGTTTCAGACTGACGTCTTACTCAGCGGATACAGCTTCACCGCCGACAGCACGATCAACCAACTCGACGTACGCCATAGGCGCGTTGTCGCCAGCGCGGAAACCGCACTTGAGGATGCGCAGGTAGCCACCCTCACGGGTAGCGTAACGCTTGCCCAGGTCGTTGAAGAGCTTACCAACGATAGCTTTCGAACGAGTACGGTCGAAAGCCAGACGGCGGTTAGCCAGGCTGTCTGTCTTGGCCAAAGTGATCAGCGGCTCAGCAACGCGGCGCAGTTCTTTGGCTTTTGGCAGTGTAGTTTTGATCAGCTCGTGCTCGAACAGCGACACCGCCATGTTTTGAAACATGGCCTTGCGGTGCGAGCTGGTGCGGCTCAGGTGACGACCACTTTTACGATGACGCATGGTTCATTCCTTACCAAACACAACGTTCGGTGATTACGACGATCAGGCAGTCGCCTTGTCGTCCTTCTTAAGACTTGCAGGCGGCCAGTTGTCGAGGCGCATGCCGAGGGACAGACCGCGGGAGGCCAGAACGTCCTTGATTTCAGTCAAGGATTTCTTGCCAAGGTTCGGAGTCTTCAACAGCTCTACTTCGGTACGCTGAATCAGGTCGCCGATGTAGTAGATGTTTTCCGCCTTAAGGCAGTTAGCCGAACGTACAGTCAGTTCCAGATCGTCAACCGGGCGAAGCAGGATCGGATCGATCTCGTCTTCCTGCTCGACAACCACTGGCTCACTATCCCCTTTGAGGTCGACGAACGCAGCCAACTGCTGTTGCAGGATGGTTGCAGCACGGCGGATAGCCTCTTCAGGATCCAGGGTACCGTTGGTTTCCAGATCAATAACCAGCTTGTCCAGGTTAGTACGCTGTTCGACACGGGCGTTTTCCACCACGTATGCGATACGGCGAACTGGGCTGAACGAAGAGTCAAGCTGCAAGCGACCGATGCTGCGGCTTTCGTCTTCATCGCTCTGACGCGAGTCTGCCGGTTCATAACCACGACCACGAGCTACGGTGAGCTTCATGTTCAGGGCGCCGTTAGACGCCAGGTTAGCGATTACGTGATCGGGGTTAACGATCTCGACATCATGATCCAGCTGAATATCGGCAGCGGTAACCACCCCCGAACCCTTCTTCGACAAGGTCAGCGTAACTTCGTCTCGACCGTGCAGCTTGATAGCCAGACCTTTAAGGTTCAACAGGATTTCAATTACATCTTCCTGTACACCTTCGATGGCGCTGTACTCGTGGAGCACACCGTCAATCTCGGCCTCGACTACTGCACAGCCGGGCATTGAGGACAACAGGATGCGGCGCAGCGCGTTGCCCAGGGTGTGGCCGAAACCACGCTCGAGAGGCTCGAGAGTGATCTTGGCGCGGGTTGGACTGACAACCTGCACATCAATATGGCGGGGTGTCAGGAACTCATTTACCGAAATCTGCATGGATGCACCTATTTTCTAGCCCTTACTTGGAGTAGAGCTCGACAATCAGGCTTTCGTTGATGTCGGCGGACAGATCACTGCGAGCAGGAACGTTCTTGAAAACGCCCGACTTCTTCTCAGTGTCTACTTCTACCCATTCTACGCGGCCACGTTGGGCACACAGATCGAGAGCTTGGACAATGCGAAGTTGGTTCTTTGCTTTCTCGCGAACTGCGACCACGTCACCAGCACGAACCTGGTAAGACGGAACGTTTACGGTCTGACCGTTAACGCTGATCGACTTGTGCGATACCAGCTGACGGGATTCGGCACGAGTAGAGCCAAAACCCATACGGTATACAACGTTGTCCAGACGGCATTCGAGCAGCTGCAACAGGTTTTCGCCAGTTGCGCCTTTCTTGCCAGCAGCTTCTTTGTAGTAGCCGCTGAATTGACGCTCGAGAACGCCGTAGATACGACGGACCTTCTGCTTTTCACGCAGTTGGGTGCCGTAATCGGACTGGCGACCGCGGCGTTGGCCGTGGATACCAGGTGCTGCTTCGATGTTGCACTTCGATTCGATCGCGCGCACGCCGCTCTTCAGAAAGAGATCGGTGCCTTCGCGACGAGCGAGTTTGCATTTTGGACCAATGTAACGAGCCATTCTTTACAATCTCCTGGATTACACGCGGCGCTTCTTCGGCGGACGGCACCCGTTGTGCGGGATTGGCGTCACGTCGGTGATGCTGGCGATCTTGTAGCCACAGCCGTTCAAAGCGCGGACTGCGGATTCACGACCTGGACCTGGACCCTTGACGTTAACGTCGAGGTTTTTCAGGCCATATTCCAGCGCAGCTTGACCAGCACGTTCAGCAGCTACTTGAGCAGCGAACGGGGTGGACTTGCGGGAACCGCGGAAACCCGAACCACCGGAGGTAGCCCAGGAAAGAGCGTTACCTTGACGGTCGGTAATGGTCACGATGGTGTTGTTAAAAGAAGCATGGATGTGGGCGATGCCATCAACCACTGTCTTTTTAACTTTTTTACGAGGACGAGCAGCAGGTTTTGCCATGATTAATTTCCTGTCGATTCGCTGGGGCGATTACTTGCGGATCGGCTTACGCGGACCTTTACGGGTACGCGCGTTGGTCTTGGTACGCTGACCGCGTACTGGAAGACCACGACGATGACGCAGACCGCGATAGCAACCGAGGTCCATCAAACGCTTGATTTTCATGTTGATTTCGCGACGCAGGTCACCTTCAGTGGTGAACTTCGCCACTTCGCCACGCAGCTGTTCAATCTGCTCGTCGCTCAGATCTTTGATCTTTGCCGCTGGGTTTACCCCAGTCACTGCACAAATTTTCTGTGCAGTAGTGCGACCAACACCATAGATGTAGGTCAGCGAGATAACAGTATGCTTGTTATCTGGAATGTTAACGCCTGCAATACGGGCCATTCAGTGGGACTCCAATTGACAGCTACCTACGCCCCGGAAGCCAAGAAATAGGGCGCGAGATAATATCGCTGTAATAACAAATAATCAACCCGGCAGCGCACTAGCTGCCGGGCTTGAAGCACAATCACACTCAGCCTTGGCGCTGTTTGTGACGCGGTTCCGCGCTGCAAATTACTCGAACAACACCTTCGCGGCGAATAATCTTGCAGTTACGGCACAGCTTTTTCACCGATGCACGAACTTTCATCACCAACTCCTCGAACCTTATGGGTACTCAGCGCAACATGCCGCTGCCGTAACCCTTCAGGTTGGCTTTCTTCATCAGGGATTCGTACTGGTGCGAAACGAGGTGCGATTGTACTTGGGACATGAAGTCCATCACAACCACGACCACGATCAGCAACGAGGTCCCGCCAAGGTAGAACGGTACGTTTGCTGCAACCACCAGGAACTGGGGCAACAGGCAGACGGCCGTCATGTAAAGAGCACCGAACATGGTCAAGCGAGTCAGAACGCCATCAATGTAGCGCGCAGACTGCTCACCTGGACGGATGCCCGGAATAAAGGCACCGGACTTCTTCAGGTTTTCCGCTACGTCTTTCGGATTGAACATCAACGCCGTATAGAAGAAGCAGAAGAAAATAATCCCTGCACTAAACAGCAGAATATTCAACGGCTGACCAGGAGCGATCGACTGCGAGATGTCCTGCAACCAGCCCATACCTTCAGACTGACCGAACCAGGCACCCAACGAAGCCGGGAACAGCAAAATGCTGCTCGCGAAAATAGCCGGAATAACACCGGCCATGTTCACCTTCAGCGGCAAGTGGCTGGTCTGCGCAGCGAAGACCTTGCGGCCCTGCTGACGCTTGGCGTAGTGAACAGCAATACGACGCTGGCCACGCTCAATGAACACCACAAAACCGATAATCGCTACTGCCAGCAAACCGATGGCAACCAGGGCGAAGATGTTGATATCACCCTGACGTGCAGACTCGAAAGACTGCCCGATCGCTCTCGGAAGACCGGCGACGATACCCGAAAAAATCAACATCGAGATACCGTTGCCAACACCACGCTCAGTAATCTGCTCACCCAGCCACATCATGAACATCGCACCAGCCACAAATGTGGATACCGCGACGAAATGGAAGCCAAAGTCACCAGTGAACGCAACGCCCTGCCCCGCCAGGCCAATGGACATGCCAATAGCCTGGACGAGAGCGAGGACGACAGTGCCGTAGCGGGTGTACTGGCTGATCTTGCGACGGCCAGCTTCACCTTCCTTCTTCAACTGTTCCAGCTGCGGGCTGACGGCTGTCATCAGCTGCATGATGATCGATGCCGAAATGTACGGCATGATCCCCAGTGCAAAGATGCTCATCCGTTCCAGCGCGCCGCCGGAAAACATGTTGAACAAGCTAAGAATGGTCCCCTCATTCTGTCGAAACAGGTCCGCGAGTCGGTCCGGGTTGATACCTGGAACCGGGATGTGTGCGCCTATTCGGTAGACGATAATCGCCAGGAACAGAAAACGCAGACGAGCCCAGAGTTCAGACATACCGCCTTTGCCGAGCGCAGAGAGAGCACCTTGCTTAGCCATTTATTCCTCGAACTTGCCGCCAGCTGCTTCGATAGCCGCACGCGCACCTTTGGTGGCGCCGATTCCCTTTCCGATGGTAACAGCGCGAGCAACTTCGCCGGACAGCATGATTTTCACGCGCTGAACGTTGACGTTGATCACATTGGCATCTTTCAGGGACTGCACGGTGACGATGTCGCCTTCCACTTTAGCCAGCTCGGACAGACGCACTTCTGCGCGATCCATGGCCTTCAGGGAAACGAAACCAAACTTCGGCAGGCGACGATGCAGCGGCTGTTGACCGCCTTCAAAGCCTGGAGCAATGGTGCCACCGGAACGGGAGGTTTGACCTTTGTGACCACGGCCACCAGTCTTACCCAAACCGCTACCGATACCACGGCCCGGACGATGCTTTTCGCGACGGGAACCCGGCGCTGGACTCAGATCATTGAGTTTCATCGATTAACCCTCGACACGCAGCATGTAGTAAGCCTTGTTGATCATCCCGCGATTCTCGGGAGTATCCTGGACTTCTACAGTGTGACCGATGCGACGCAGACCCAGACCCTTAACGCACAGTTTGTGGTTAGGGATGCGGCCGGTCATGCTTTTGATCAGCGTAACTTTTACGGTAGCCATGATCAGAAGATCTCCTTGACGCTTTTGCCACGCTTGGCGGCAATGGATTCAGGAGACTGCATTGCTTTCAAACCCTTGAAAGTGGCGTGAACCACGTTTACCGGGTTAGTCGAGCCGTAGCACTTGGCCAGAACGTTCTGAACGCCAGCAACTTCGAGGACAGCACGCATAGCGCCGCCAGCGATGATACCGGTACCTTCAGAAGCAGGCTGCATGTACACCTTCGAAGCGCCATGAGCGGACTTCATTGCGTACTGCAGAGTGGTGCCGTTCAGATCAACCTGGATCATGTTGCGGCGAGCAGCTTCCATTGCCTTCTGGATCGCAGCAGGCACTTCACGCGACTTGCCACGGCCGAAGCCAACACGCCCTTTACCATCACCTACCACGGTCAACGCGGTGAAAGTGAAGATACGGCCGCCTTTAACGGTTTTGGCTACGCGGTTAACTTGAACCAGCTTCTCGATGTAGCCTTCGTCGCGCTTTTGGTCGTTATTTGACATAACTTAGAACTCCAGCCCAGCTTCACGAGCAGCATCAGCCAGCGCCTTGACGCGGCCGTGATACTTGAAGCCAGAGCGGTCGAAAGCCACCTGCGAGACGCCAGCGGCTTTAGCACGCGTAGCGACCAGCTGGCCAACCTTAGTGGCCGCGTCGATGTTGCCAGTGGCGCCATCACGCAGTTCTTTATCCAAAGTCGAGGCGCTTGCCAGGACTTTGTTGCCGTCGGCCGAAATGACCTGGGCGTAGATGTGCTGCGACGAGCGGAACACGCAGAGACGCACGACTTCGAGTTCGTGCATTTTCAGGCGTGCTTTGCGAGCGCGACGCAGGCGAGTAACTTTTTTGTCGGTCATTTGCTATGCCCTACTTCTTCTTGGCTTCTTTACGACGGACGACTTCGTCCGCGTAGCGCACACCTTTGCCTTTGTAAGGCTCTGGTGGACGGAAGTCGCGGATCTCGGCGGCCACTTGACCTACTAGCTGCTTATCGATGCCCCGGATCAGGATATCGGTCTGGCTAGGAGTCTCAGCGGTGATGCCTTCCGGCAGTTCGTAATCCACTGGGTGCGAGAAGCCAAGAGCCAGGTTCAGCACTGTGCCTTTTGCTTGCGCTTTGTAACCAACACCGACCAGCTGGAGCTTGCGCTCGAAGCCTTGGCTTACGCCTTGGACCATGTTGTTTACCAACGCACGAGTGGTACCGGCCATTGCGCGAGTCTGTTGATCGCCATTGCGAGCAGCGAAACGCAGCTCACCAGCTTCTTCAACGATCTCAACGGACGAATGGATGTTCAGTTCAAGAGTACCCTTGGCACCCTTCACCGAAAGCTGTTGGCCTGCGAATTTTACTTCGACACCGGCTGGCAGCTTAACGGGGTTCTTAGCGACGCGAGACATGCTTATCCCCCCTTAGAACACAGTGCAAAGAACTTCGCCGCCGACACCGGCAGCGCGCGCAGCACGATCCGTCATCACACCTTTGTTGGTGGAGACGATAGACACACCGAGACCGCCACGAACTTTCGGCAGATCTTCGACGGACTTGTACTGACGCAGGCCTGGACGGCTAACGCGCTTAACTTCCTCGATGACCGGACGGCCTTCGAAGTATTTCAGCTCGATGGACAGCAGTGGTTTGATTTCGCTGCTGATCTGATAACCCGCGATGTAACCTTCGTCCTTCAGGACTTTTGCTACAGCCACCTTCAACGTGGAAGACGGCATGCTTACGACGGACTTTTCAGCCATCTGGGCATTACGGATTCGAGTTAGCATGTCCGCTAACGGGTCCTGCATACTCATGGGCTAGACGCTCCTAATACAAAAAAATTAGCCTTGCGGCTATTACTTGTCGCCGAGAAACTCCGGGCATGAAAAACACGGGCTCAGGCGAGCCGGTCATTCTAGACACACCCCAGAAATGAATCAAGCCCCAAAAGGGGCTTGATCCAGATTCAAGGCCACCGACGGTCAGGATCTTGCGATCCCGAACATCGAGACTTTGACAGTACTTACCAGCTGGCTTTAACCAGACCTGGTACGTCACCACGCATTGCCGCTTCACGCAGTTTGTTACGGCCGAGGCCGAACTTGCGGTAAACGCCGTGTGGACGACCGGTCAGGCGGCAGCGGTTACGCATGCGCGAAGCGCTTGCGTCACGTGGCTGCTTCTGCAGAGCTACTGTAGCTTCCCAACGCGCTTCTGGACTTGCGTTCAGATCAACGATGATTGCTTTCAGTGCTGCACGCTTTTTGGCGTACTTTGCAACCGTGAGCTGACGCTTCAGCTCGCGGTTTTTCATGCTCATCTTGGCCATTTTCCTACTCCAATCAGTTGCGGAACGGGAATTTGAAAGCGCGCAGCAGAGCGCGACCTTCATCATCGTTCTTGGCAGTGGTGGTCAGGGTAATGTCCAGACCGCGGAGAGCATCGATCTTGTCGTAGTCGATTTCCGGGAAGATGATCTGCTCTTTAACGCCCATGCTGTAGTTACCACGACCATCGAAGGACTTGGCATTCAGGCCGCGGAAGTCGCGAACCCGAGGCAGGGAGATCGACAGCAGACGATCCAGGAACTCGTACATACGCTCACGGCGCAGGGTCACTTTGACGCCGATCGGCCAACCTTCACGGACTTTAAAGCCAGCGATGGATTTCCGAGCGTAGGTCACGACGACTTTCTGGCCGGTGATCTTTTCCAGGTCAGCAACAGCGTGCTCGATGACTTTTTTGTCGCCGATCGCTTCGCCCAGACCCATGTTCAGGGTGATTTTGGTAACGCGCGGAACTTCCATCACGTTCGAAAGCTTAAGTTCTTCCTTAAGTTTCGGTGCGATTTCCTTCCGGTAAATCTCTTTTAGTCGTGCCATGGTCTTCTACCTAGCAGTGTTCAAGCATCAACCGCTTTTTGGGTCGACTTGAAGACACGAATTTTCTTACCGTCTTCTACTTTGAAACCAACGCGATCAGCCTTGTTGGTTTCGCCGTTGAAAATGGCAACGTTGGAAGCGTGCAGTGGCGCTTCTTTCTCGACGATACCGCCTTGTACGCCCGACATCGGGTTAGGCTTGGTATGACGCTTTACCAGGTTCAGACCACCAACGACCAGACGGTCGTCAGCGAGAACCTTAAGCACCTTACCGCGCTTACCTTTGTCTTTGCCGGCGATCACGATGATCTCGTCGTCACGACGAATCTTTTGCATGTCGGATCTCCTTACAGCACTTCTGGGGCGAGCGAGACGATCTTCATGAACTTCTCAGTACGAAGTTCACGGGTCACTGGCCCAAAGATACGGGTGCCGATCGGCTCTTGCTTGTTGTTCAGAAGAACAGCAGCGTTGCCATCAAAGCGGATAATGGAGCCATCAGCACGACGTACGCCGTGACGAGTGCGGACTACAACAGCAGTCATCACTTGGCCTTTTTTCACTTTACCGCGAGGAATTGCTTCCTTGACGGTAACTTTAATGATGTCACCGATACCAGCGTAACGACGATGGGAGCCACCCAGCACCTTGATGCACATAACGCGGCGAGCGCCGCTGTTATCGGCCACATCGAGCATGGATTGAGTCTGAATCATATAATTTCTCCGACCCCTAGTCCTTAGACTTCCACAGCGCGTTCGAGAACATCAACCAGCGCCCAAGACTTGGTCTTGGCCAAAGGACGAGTTTCACGAATAGTGACTTTGTCGCCGATGTGGCACTGATTGGTTTCGTCGTGCGCGTGCAGCTTAGTCGAACGCTTAACGTATTTACCGTAGATCGGGTGCTTAACGCGACGCTCGATCAGAACGGTGATGGTTTTGTCCATCTTGTCGCTGACAACACGGCCAGTCAGCGTACGGACAGTTTTTTCGGCTTCAGCCATGATTACTTACCTGCCTGCTGGTTGAGCACAGTCTTCACGCGAGCGATGTCACGCTTAACTTGCGAGAGCAGATGAGACTGCCCCAACTGGCCAGTTGCTTTCTGCATACGCAGATTGAACTGGTCGCGCAGCAGGCCGAGCAGTTGCTCGTTCAGCTGCTGTGCGGATTTTTCACGAAGTTCATTCGCTTTCATCACATCACCGTCCGTTTAACAAAGGAGGTGGCGAGCGGCAGCTTTGCAGCAGCCAGGGCGAAAGCCTCACGCGCCAGCTCTTCAGAAACACCCTCGATTTCATACAGGACTTTGCCTGGCTGAATCTGGGCAACCCAGTACTCCACGTTACCCTTACCTTTACCCATCCGAACTTCGAGTGGCTTTTTGGAAATAGGCTTGTCCGGGAATACACGGATCCAGATCTTGCCGCCACGCTTAACGTGACGGGTCAGTGCACGACGCGCTGACTCAATCTGACGAGCGGTGAGACGACCACGAGCAACAGACTTCAGCGCGAACTCGCCGAAGCTGACTTTGCTACCGCGCAATGCCAGGCCACGGTTGTGACCAGTCATTTGCTTGCGGAACTTCGTACGCTTTGGTTGCAACATTTGGCGTACCCCTTACTTAGCAGCTTTTTTACGAGGCGCTGGTGCTTGTGGTTTCAGTTCTTCTTGGCGACCACCAATTACTTCGCCTTTGAAGATCCAAACCTTTACACCGATCACACCATAAGTGGTGTGAGCTTCGTAGTTGGCATAGTCGATGTCGGCACGCAGGGTGTGCAGAGGCACACGACCTTCGCGATACCATTCAGTACGTGCGATTTCAGCACCGCCGAGACGACCGCTCACTTGGATTTTGATGCCTTTGGCACCAATGCGCATGGCGTTCTGAACAGCGCGCTTCATAGCGCGACGGAACATTACGCGACGCTCCAGCTGCTGAGCTACGCTCTGCGCAACCAGCATACCGTCGAGCTCCGGCTTGCGGATCTCTTCGATATTGATGTGCACAGGCACACCCATTTGCTTGGTCAGGTCCTGACGCAGTTTCTCAACATCTTCACCCTTCTTCCCGATAACGATACCTGGACGAGCGGTGTGGATGGTGATACGTGCAGTCTGAGCCGGACGATGGATATCGATACGGCTTACGGACGCGCTTTTTAGTTTGTCTTGGAGATACTCACGCACCTTCAGATCAGCGAACAAATAGTCCGCATAAGTCCGACCGTCTGCGTACCAGACGGAGGTGTGCTCCTTGACGATTCCCAGGCGAATGCCAATGGGATGTACTTTCTGACCCATCTCTTCGACTCCGTTACTTGTCAGCAACCTTGACAGTGATATGGCAAGACCGCTTGACGATGCGATCAGCACGGCCTTTGGCACGTGGCATGATGCGCTTCAGCGAACGCCCTTCGTTGACGAAAACGGTGCTGACCTTCAGGTCATCAACGTCTGCGCCTTCGTTATGCTCGGCGTTGGCTACGGCCGACTCCAGCACTTTCTTCATGATCTCGGCGGCTTTCTTACTGCTGAAAGCCAACAGGTTGAGCGCTTCGCCCACCTTCTTCCCGCGGATCTGGTCGGCGACCAAGCGGGCTTTCTGGGCGGAGATTCGAGCGCCCGACAACTTAGCGGCTACTTCCATCGTTCCTTACCCCTTAACGCTTGGCTTTCTTGTCTGCCACGTGCCCACGATATGTGCGGGTACCGGCAAACTCGCCCAGTTTGTGGCCGACCATGTCTTCGTTCACGAGAACTGGAACATGTTGACGACCGTTATGCACAGCAATGGTCAGACCGACCATTTGTGGCAGGATCATGGAACGGCGCGACCAGGTCTTAACTGGTTTGCGATCGTTCTTTTCCGCCGCCACTTCGATCTTCTTCAGTAGGTGAAGATCAATAAAAGGACCTTTTTTCAGAGAACGTGGCACTGTCGTATCCCTCTATTTACTTGCGACGACGGACGATCATTTTGTCGGTACGCTTATTACCACGAGTCTTCGCGCCCTTAGTCGGGAAGCCCCATGGCGATACCGGATGACGACCACCAGAGGTACGACCTTCACCACCACCATGTGGGTGGTCAACCGGGTTCATGGCAACACCACGAACGGTTGGGCGAACGCCACGCCAGCGTTTGGCACCAGCCTTACCCAGCGAACGAAGGCTGTGCTCGGAGTTCGAGACTTCACCCAAGGTCGCGCGGCATTCAGCCAGCACTTTACGCATCTCACCAGAACGCAGACGCAGGGTCACGTAGACACCTTCACGAGCGATCAGCTGAGCCGAAGCACCAGCGGAACGAGCGATTTGCGCGCCTTTACCTGGCTTCAATTCGATGCCGTGTACGGTGCTACCAACTGGAATGTTACGCAGTTGCAGAGCGTTGCCCGGCTTGATCGGTGCCAAAGCACCTGCGATCAGCTGGTCGCCAGCGCTCACGCCTTTAGGGGCGATGATGTAGCGACGCTCGCCATCTGCGTACAGCAGCAGAGCGATGTGAGCAGTACGGTTTGGATCGTATTCGATACGCTCGACAGTGGCAGCGATGCCATCTTTGTCGTTGCGACGGAAATCGACCAGACGATAATGCTGCTTATGGCCACCACCGATGTGACGAGTGGTAATACGACCATTGTTGTTACGACCACCAGACTTCGATTTTTTCTCGAGCAGCGGTGCGTGAGGAGCGCCTTTATGCAGCTCCTGGTTGACCACCTTGACCACAAAACGGCGGCCAGGGGAAGTCGGTTTGCATTTAACGATTGCCATGATGCACCCCTTCCTTACTCAGCACTGCTGCTGAAATCGAGATCTTGGCCTGGCTGAAGGGAGATAACTGCCTTCTTCCAGTCATTACGCTTGCCCAGACCGCGAGCAGTGCGCTTGCTCTTACCCAGAACATTCAGGGTAGTAACGCGCTCTACTTTCACGCTGAACAGGCTTTCGACGGCCTTCTTGATTTCCAGCTTGGTTGCGTCAGTCGCAACCTTGAAAACGAACTGGCCTTTCTTGTCTGCCAGAACCGTAGCCTTCTCGGAAACGTGCGGGCCAAGCAGAACTTTAAATACGCGTTCCTGGTTCATCCCAGCAGCTCCTCGAATTTCTTCACGGCCGACACGGTGATCAACACCTTGTCGTATGCGATCAGACTAACTGGATCGGAACCTTGCACGTCACGTACATCAACGTGTGGCAGGTTACGAGCAGCCAGGTACAGGTTCTGATCAACAGCGTCCGACACGATCAGAACGTCGGTCAGGCTCATGTTGTTCAGTTTGCCCAGCAGGTCTTTGGTTTTCGGCGTTTCAACAGCGAAATCCTGAACCACGACCAGACGATCAGTACGCACCAGCTCAGCAAGGATGGAACGCATTGCTGCGCGATACATCTTCTTGTTCAGCTTCTGGGAGTGATCCTGAGGACGAGCTGCGAAAGTGGTACCGCCGCCACGCCAGATTGGGCTACGGATAGTACCGGCACGAGCACGGCCAGTACCTTTCTGACGCCATGGGCGCTTACCGCCACCAGAAACGTCGGAACGGGTCTTTTGCTGCTTGCTACCTTGACGGCCGCCGGCCATGTAGGCCACGACTGCTTGGTGAACCAGCGTCTCGTTGAATTCGCCGCCAAATGTCAGTTCGGAAACTTCGATCGCTTGAGCGTCATTTACATTTAATTGCATGTCAGCTTCCCCTTAACCGCGAGCCTTGGCTGCTGGACGTACAACCAAGTTGCCGCCAGTAGCGCCAGGAACAGCGCCCTTGACCAACAACAGATTGCGTTCAGCGTCCACGCGCACTACTTCGAGGGACTGCACGGTCACGCGCTCAGCGCCCATATGACCGGACATTTTTTTGCCCTTGAATACACGACCAGGAGTCTGGCACTGGCCGATAGAGCCTGGAACGCGGTGGGATACGGAGTTACCGTGGGTGTTATCTTGCCCGCGGAAATTCCAACGCTTGATCGTACCCTGGAAGCCTTTACCCTTGGACTGACCGGTTACATCAACCAGTTGACCAGCAGCGAAGATTTCAGCGTTGATCAGATCGCCGGCCTGGTACTCGCCTTCTTCAAGACGGAATTCCATTACGGTACGACCAGCGGCAACGTTCGCTTTAGCGAAGTGGCCAGCTTGAGCGGCTGTAACACGCGAAGCACGACGCTCGCCGACAGTGACTTGCACTGCACGATAGCCATCGGTCTCTTCAGTTTTGAACTGGGTGACGCGATTCGGTTCGATCTCAATGACCGTGACCGGAATGGAGACACCTTCTTCGGTGAAAATACGGGTCATACCGCATTTACGACCGACTACACCAATAGTCATGTTGTAAACCTCATGAGTGTACGGGGCTTTCACCCGCTATGGCCGCCCATTTCAGAGCGTTACACGACTAAGACCGAGTCTTAGCCGAGGCTGATCTGCACTTCCACACCGGCCGCAAGATCAAGCTTCATAAGAGCATCAACGGTTTTATCCGTTGGCTGGACGATGTCCAGAACACGCTTATGAGTACGGATCTCGTACTGGTCACGCGCGTCTTTGTTGACGTGCGGGGAGACCAGAACGGTGAACCGCTCTTTACGGGTAGGCAGTGGAATTGGACCACGCACTTGAGCACCAGTACGTTTCGCGGTTTCCACGATTTCCTGGGTGGATTGGTCGATCAGGCGATGGTCAAAAGCCTTCAACCTGATACGGATTTGCTGATTTTGCATTGGATTTCAGACTCCGGCTGCTATTCCCACCGGGCGCAATACGCCCGTTAAAAGGAGGCGCAATTCTATAGACGCCCCCGATAGGTGTCAACCCAATAAAAAAGCCCCCGCTAAGCGGGGGCTTTTTCAACTCATCGAAGCCGACTCTTTAAGAGACTTACTCGATGACTTTGGCTACGACGCCAGCGCCGACGGTACGACCGCCTTCACGGATAGCGAAACGCAGACCATCTTCCATCGCGATGGTTTTGATCAGAGTGACAGTCATCTGGATGTTGTCACCTGGCATTACCATTTCAACGCCTTCTGGCAATTCGCAGTTACCGGTCACGTCAGTAGTACGGAAGTAGAACTGTGGACGGTAGCCTTTGAAGAACGGAGTATGACGGCCGCCTTCTTCCTTGCTCAGAACGTAAACTTCTGCGGTGAACTTGGTGTGCGGCTTAACGGTGCCTGGCTTGACCAGAACCTGGCCACGCTCAACGTCGTCACGCTTGGTGCCGCGCAGCAGCACGCCGCAGTTCTCGCCAGCACGACCTTCGTCGAGCAGCTTGCGGAACATTTCAACGCCGGTGCAGGTAGTTTTCTGAGTATCGCGCAGACCAACGATCTCAACTTCTTCCTGGATACGGACGATGCCACGCTCAACACGACCAGTCACAACAGTACCGCGACCCGAGATCGAGAATACGTCTTCGATTGGCATCAGGAACGGCTTGTCGATAGCACGCTCTGGTTCTGGGATGTAGCTGTCCAGAGTCTCAACCAACTTCTTGACGGCAGTGGTGCCCATCTCGTTGTCGTCTTGACCGTTCAGAGCCATCAGCGCCGAACCGATGATGATCGGAGTGTCGTCGCCTGGGAAGTCGTAAGTGCTCAGCAGATCACGCACTTCCATCTCAACCAGTTCCAGCAGCTCAGCGTCGTCTACCATGTCAGCCTTGTTCAGGAAGACAACGATGTACGGAACGCCAACCTGACGGGACAGCAGGATGTGCTCACGGGTCTGAGGCATCGGACCATCAGCGGCCGAGCAAACCAGGATAGCGCCGTCCATCTGAGCAGCACCGGTGATCATGTTTTTTACGTAGTCGGCGTGACCTGGGCAGTCAACGTGCGCGTAGTGACGCACGGCCGAATCGTATTCAACGTGAGCGGTGTTGATGGTGATACCGCGAGCTTTTTCTTCCGGAGCGCTGTCGATCTTGTCGAAGTCAACCTTGGCCGAACCGAAAACTTCGGAGCAAACGCGGGTCAGAGCAGCGGTCAGAGTGGTTTTACCGTGGTCAACGTGACCGATAGTGCCAACGTTGACGTGCGGTTTGTTACGTTCAAATTTTTCTTTAGCCACGACAATTAACTCCTTGCCTAAAGGGCTGGATCAGCCTTGTTTTTTAACGATAGCTTCGACGATGTTCGACGGAGCTTCGGAGTATTTGGAGAATTCCATAGAGTAGCTCGCGCGACCCTGAGACATGGAACGAACGTCGGTCGCATAACCGAACATCTCACCCAGCGGAACTTCGGCACGGATAACTTTGCCGGACACTGTGTCTTCCATACCCTGGATCAGACCACGACGACGGTTCAGGTCACCCATCACGTCACCCATGTAGTCCTCAGGTGTTACAACTTCAACCTTCATGATCGGCTCAAGAACAACACCGCCACCCTTGGTAGCCAGTTGCTTGGTCGCCATGGAGGCCGCCACCTTGAACGCCATCTCGTTGGAGTCGACGTCGTGGTAAGAACCATCGAAAACGGTAGCCTTCAGGCCGATCAGCGGATAGCCGGCAACAACGCCGTTCTTCATCTGCTCTTCGATACCCTTCTGGATCGCCGGGATGTATTCCTTAGGAACCACACCACCAACAACTTCGTTCAGGAATTGCAGACCTTCCTGACCTTCGTCAGCAGGAGCAAAACGGATCCAGCAGTGGCCGAACTGACCACGACCGCCGGACTGGCGAACGAACTTGCCTTCGATCTCACAGGCCTTCGTGATCTTCTCACGGTAGGAAACCTGTGGTTTACCGATGTTGGCTTCGACGTTGAACTCACGGCGCATCCGGTCAACCAGGATGTCCAGGTGCAACTCGCCCATGCCGGAGATGATCGTTTGACCAGTCTCTTCATCAGTCTTGACGCGGAAAGATGGATCTTCCTGAGCAAGCTTGCCCAGAGCGATACCCATTTTTTCCTGGTCGTCCTTGGTCTTAGGCTCAACGGCAACCGAAATAACCGGCTCCGGGAAGTCCATGCGAACCAGGATGATTGGCTTGTCAGCGGAGCAGAGGGTGTCACCAGTGGTGACGTCCTTCATGCCGATCAGGGCCGCGATGTCGCCAGCGCGCACTTCCTTGATCTCTTCACGGGTGTTTGCGTGCATTTGCACCATACGACCCACGCGCTCTTTCTTGCCTTTAACCGAGTTGATCACGCCGTCACCGGAGCTCAACACGCCCGAGTAAACGCGGGCAAAGGTCAAAGTACCCACGAATGGGTCGGTAGCGATCTTGAACGCCAGAGCCGAGAACGGCTCGCTGTCGTCTGCGTGACGCTCCATTTCAACAGTCTCGTCATCCGGGTCGGTACCCTTGATGGCAGGAATGTCGACTGGTGCAGGCAGGTAGTCGATAACGGCGTCGAGAACCAGGGGAACGCCCTTGTTCTTGAAGGAAGAACCACAAACAGCCAGAACGATTTCACCAGCGATAGTACGCTGACGCAGAGCGCCCTTGATTTCCGCAACGGTGAGTTCTTCACCTTCGAGGTACTTGTTCATCAGCTCTTCGCTGGCTTCAGCCGCAGCCTCAACCATGTTGCTACGCCACTCTTCAGCCAGTTCCTGCAGTTCAGCAGGAATAGCTTCACGGCGAGCAGCCATACCCTTGTCAGCATCATCCCAGTAAACCGCTTCCATGGAGATCAGATCGATCTGACCCTGGAAGTTGTCTTCGGAACCGATAGCCAACTGGATTGGCACTGGGGTGTGACCCAGACGCTGCTTGATCTGACCGATCACGCGCAGGAAGTTCGCGCCGGCACGGTCCATCTTGTTTACGTAAACAAGACGCGGAACACCGTACTTGTTGGCTTGACGCCATACGGTTTCCGACTGAGGCTCAACGCCCGAAGTACCGCAGAACACAACGACCGCGCCGTCGAGTACGCGCAGGGAGCGCTCTACTTCGATGGTGAAGTCAACGTGACCAGGGGTATCGATGATGTTGAAGCGGTGCTTCTCGAACTGCTTGTTGGAGCCAGCCCAGAACGCAGTAGTAGCAGCGGAGGTAATGGTGATACCCCGCTCCTGCTCTTGCACCATCCAGTCCATGGTCGCGGCGCCATCATGCACCTCGCCCATTTTGTGGTTTACGCCAGTGTAAAAAAGGACGCGCTCGGTGGTGGTGGTTTTACCAGCATCCACGTGAGCAACGATACCGATGTTACGGTAGCGGTTAATCGGAGTAGTACGAGCCATAAAGCCCTCGCAAAATTAGTGACGCTAAAATTAGAAGCGGTAGTGCGAGAAAGCCTTGTTGGCTTCAGCCATACGGTGCACGTCTTCACGCTTCTTAACTGCAGCACCTTTACCTTCAGCAGCGTCCAACAGTTCGCCAGCCAAACGCAGAGCCATAGACTTCTCGCCGCGCTTACGGGCGAAGTCTACCAACCAGCGCATTGCCAGCGCGTTACGACGGGACGGACGAACTTCGACCGGAACCTGATAAGTAGCACCGCCTACACGGCGCGACTTTACTTCGACCAGCGGAGCGATGGCGTCGAGAGCTTTCTCGAAGATTTCCAGGGGGTCGCTGTTCTTGCGTTCTTTAACCTTTTCCAGCGCGCCATAAACGATACGCTCGGCAACGGCTTTCTTGCCGCTCTCCATCACGTGGTTCATGAACTTGGCCAGGATTTGGCTTCCGTATTTTGGATCGTCAAGCACTTCGCGCTTGGCTGCTACGCGTCTTCTTGGCATGGATAAGCCCTCAAACGGTCTTCAGGTTCGCTCGGAATCGGTGCCCTTTCGGGACGCCTCCGACCTTACTCTTATCGACTCAGAAAAATAGAAATCGGTTTTTTGCTGCAAGCGACTATTACTTCGGACGCTTGGTACCGTACTTCGAACGACCTTGGTTACGACCTTTAACGCCGGAAGTATCCAAAGAGCCGCGAACGGTGTGGTAACGAACACCTGGCAAGTCTTTTACACGACCGCCGCGGATCAGTACCACGCTGTGTTCTTGCAGGTTGTGGCCTTCACCACCGATGTACGAGGAAACCTCGAAACCGTTGGTCAGACGCACACGGCATACTTTACGCAGTGCCGAGTTAGGTTTTTTCGGCGTAGTGGTATACACACGGGTGCATACGCCACGACGTTGCGGGCAGTTCTGCAGCGCAGGCACGTCGGATTTCTCGACGATACGCTTACGCGGCTGACGTACCAGCTGGTTGATAGTTGCCATCTACTAGCTCCACTGTTGTCTTGCGACGCTATTGTCTTGCAAGAAAAGCAAAATGGCAGGAACGAATTCCCGCCAAATTTAGGGGTACAAGAGTCTAAAGAGGATCTTGCCCCCAGTCAAGGCAAGGCCCCGACCTCCCCACCCATCCAGCCTCGACAAATTGTCTCGACTGGATGAACGGTTCGATCAGGGCCCGCGCTCATTTACCGCAGAACTCAGTTACCGCTCGAGTTCAACGCTTCGGTCAGTGCAGCTTCCACTTCACTGGCGCTCACGCGCAACGGCTTGTCAGCATCACGGCGGCGCTTGCGCTCGCTGTGATAAGCCAGACCGGTACCAGCCGGGATCAGACGACCCACGACCACGTTTTCTTTCAGGCCGCGCAGGTAATCACGCTTGCCGGTTACCGCCGCTTCGGTCAGTACGCGAGTGGTTTCCTGGAAGGAAGCCGCCGAGATGAACGATTCGGTGGACAACGACGCCTTGGTGATACCCAGCAGAACGCGAGTGAACTTGGAGACGAATTTGTCTTCAGTGCTCAGACGCTCGTTCTCTACCAATACGTGAGTCAATTCCATCTGGTCGCCCTTGATGAAACTGGAATCGCCGGATTCAGCGATCTCAACCTTACGCAGCATCTGACGCAGGATGGTCTCGATGTGCTTGTCGTTGATCTTCACGCCTTGCAGACGGTAAACGTCCTGGATCTCGTTCACGATGTACTTGGCCAGCGCACTCACACCCAGCAGACGCAGGATGTCGTGTGGATCGCTCGGACCGTCGGAGATAACTTCGCCGCGGTTTACCTGTTCGCCTTCGAAGACGTTCAGGTGACGCCACTTCGGAATCAACTCTTCGTACGGATCGCTACCGTCGTTCGGGGTAATAACCAGACGGCGTTTGCCTTTGGTCTCTTTACCGAACGCGATGGTGCCGCTGACTTCAGCCAGAATCGAAGCCTCTTTCGGACGACGAGCTTCGAACAAGTCGGCAACACGCGGCAGACCACCGGTGATGTCACGGGTCTTCGAAGTCTCTTGCGGAATACGAGCGATAACATCACCGATCGCGATTTTCGCACCGTCCGCCACACCGACCAAGGCGTTGGCAGGCAGGAAGTACTGAGCAATTACGTCAGTACCCGGCAGCAAGAGATCCTTGCCGTTGTCATCAACCATCTTCACAGCAGGACGGATATCTTTACCGGCAGCTGGACGGTCTTTGGCGTCGAGTACTTCAATGTTGGTCATACCGGTCAATTCGTCAGTCTGACGCTTGATCGTGATGCCTTCTTCCATGCCCACGTAGGTCACGGTACCTTTCATTTCGGTAACGATTGGGTGAGTGTGCGGATCCCACTTGGCCACGATTGCGCCAGCGTCGACCTTGTCACCTTCTTTAACCGAAATCACAGCACCATACGGCAGCTTGTAGCGCTCACGCTCACGACCGAAGTCATCAGCGATCGCCAGCTCACCGGAACGGGACACAGCAACCAGGCAACCATCCACTCGCTCAACATGCTTCAGGTTATGCAGACGGACGGTACCGCCATTCTTCACCTGAACGCTGTCGGCCGCGGAGGTCCGGCTTGCCGCACCACCGATGTGGAACGTACGCATGGTCAGCTGAGTACCCGGCTCACCAATGGACTGGGCAGCGATAACGCCGACCGCCTCACCGATGTTCACCTGGTGGCCACGAGCCAGGTCACGGCCGTAGCACTTGGCGCAAATGCCGTAGCGGGTTTCGCAGCTGATCGGCGAACGCACGATCACTTCGTCGATGCTGTTCAGCTCGATGAACTCGACCCACTTCTCGTCGACCAGGGTGCCGGCAGGAACGATAACTTCCTCGGTACCCGGCTTGAATACGTCACGGGCAATGACACGACCCAATACGCGCTCACCCAACGGCTCAACAACGTCACCGCCTTCAATGTGCGGAGTCATTACCAGGCCATGTTCAGTGCCGCAATCGATCTCGGTCACAACCAGATCCTGCGCCACGTCTACCAGACGACGAGTCAGGTAACCGGAGTTCGCAGTTTTCAACGCGGTATCCGCCAGACCTTTACGAGCACCGTGAGTCGAGATGAAGTACTGAAGTACGCTCAAACCTTCACGGAAGTTCGCAGTAATCGGCGTTTCAATGATGGAACCGTCCGGCTTGGCCATCAGACCACGCATACCGGCGAGCTGACGGATCTGCGCAGCAGAACCCCGTGCGCCCGAGTCGGCCATCATGTACATCGAGTTGAACGATTCCTGGTCGACTTCGACGCCATGACGGTCGATGACTTTCTCTTTCGAGAGGTTAGCCATCATCGCCTTGGAAACTTCGTCGTTCGCCTTGGACCAAAGGTCGATCACTTTGTTGTACTTCTCGCCCTGGGTTACCAGGCCGGAGGCGTACTGACTTTCGATCTCTTTCACTTCGTCGGTGGCGGCACCGATGATGCGGGCTTTTTCATCCGGGATAACGAAGTCGTTAACGCCGATGGAAACGCCGGAGATGGTCGAATAAGCAAAACCGGTGTACATCAACTGGTCAGCGAAGATCACGGTCTCTTTCAAACCAACCACGCGGTAGCACTGGTTGATCAGTTTGGAGATCGCCTTTTTCTTCATCGGCTGGTTGACGACGTCGTACGACAGGCCAGGCGGAACAACCTGGAACAACAGTGCACGGCCGACAGTAGTGTCGACGATACGGGTGTTCTTGACGCTGCCACCATCACGATCATTGACGGTTTCGTTGATCCGGACTTTGACCTTGGCGTGCAGTGCGGCTTCACCGGCACGGAACACACGGTCAACTTCCTGCAGATCCGCGAACACACGACCTTCGCCCTTGGCGTTGATCGCTTCACGAGTCATGTAGTACAGACCCAATACAACGTCCTGCGACGGAACGATGATTGGCTCACCGTTGGCTGGCGACAGAATGTTGTTGGTCGACATCATCAACGCACGCGCTTCCAACTGGGCTTCCAGTGTCAGCGGTACGTGCACGGCCATTTGGTCGCCGTCGAAGTCGGCGTTGTACGCAGCACAGACCAGAGGGTGCAGCTGGATAGCCTTACCTTCGATCAGTACTGGTTCAAATGCCTGGATACCCAGACGGTGAAGGGTCGGCGCACGGTTGAGGAGAACCGGGTGTTCGCGGATCACTTCAGCGAGAACGTCCCAAACCTCTGGCAGTTCGCGCTCGACCATCTTCTTGGCGGCTTTGATGGTGGTAGCAAGACCACGCATTTCCAGCTTGCCGAAAATGAACGGCTTGAACAGCTCGAGAGCCATCTTCTTCGGCAGACCGCACTGGTGCAGACGCAGGGTCGGACCTACGGTAATTACCGAACGACCGGAGTAGTCAACACGCTTACCGAGCAAGTTCTGACGGAAACGACCTTGCTTACCCTTGATCATGTCAGCCAGGGATTTCAGAGGACGCTTGTTGGAACCAGTGATAGCGCGGCCACGACGACCGTTGTCGAGCAGTGCATCGACGGCTTCCTGCAACATACGCTTTTCGTTGCGCACGATGATGTCCGGAGCGGACAGATCGAGCAGACGCTTCAAGCGGTTGTTACGGTTGATCACTCGACGATACAAGTCGTTGAGGTCGGAAGTCGCGAAGCGACCACCGTCCAGCGGGACCAGTGGACGCAGATCTGGCGGCAGAACCGGCAGAACAGTCAGCACCATCCACTCTGGCAGGTTGCCGGAACCCTGGAAGGCTTCCATCAACTTCAGACGCTTGGACAGCTTCTTGATCTTGGTTTCGGAGTTGGTTTGCGGAATTTCTTCACGCAGACGGCCAATCTCGTGTTCCAGGTCGATAGCGTGCAGCAGTTCACGGACAGCTTCGGCACCCATGCGGGCATCGAAATCGTCACCGAACTCTTCCAGCGCTTCGAAGTACTGCTCGTCGTTGAGCAGCTGACCTTTTTCAAGGGTGGTCATGCCTGGATCGATAACGACATAGCTCTCGAAGTAGAGAACGCGTTCGATATCACGCAGGGTCATGTCCATCAGCAAGCCGATACGGGACGGCAGCGATTTCAGGAACCAGATGTGAGCAACCGGCGAGGCCAGTTCGATGTGCGCCATGCGCTCACGACGAACTTTTGCCAGCGCGACTTCAACGCCGCACTTCTCGCAGATCACGCCACGGTGCTTCAAGCGCTTGTACTTACCGCACAGGCACTCGTAATCCTTTACCGGGCCAAAGATCTTGGCGCAGAACAGGCCGTCACGCTCAGGTTTGAACGTACGGTAGTTGATGGTTTCCGGCTTTTTAACTTCACCGAACGACCACGAACGGATCATCTCAGGCGATGCCAATCCAATACGGATGGCGTCGAACTCTTCGACTTGACCCTGGTTTTTCAGCAAATTCAGTAGGTCTTTCAAGGCCTTTCCTCCTGGCGGAGCAGAGAGCGGGCAATCCAGCCCCGCTCTCGATTCGCGTCACGTGTTATTCGGTTTCCAGATCGATATCGATGCCGAGGGAACGAATTTCCTTGATCAACACGTTGAAGGACTCGGGCATGCCCGGCTCCATACGGTGATCGCCGTCCACGATGTTTTTGTACATCTTGGTCCGGCCGTTCACATCGTCCGACTTCACTGTGAGCATTTCTTGCAGAGTGTAAGCAGCACCGTATGCTTCCAGTGCCCAGACCTCCATCTCCCCGAAACGCTGACCACCGAACTGAGCCTTACCACCCAGCGGTTGCTGAGTAACCAGGCTGTACGAACCGGTAGAACGAGCGTGCATCTTGTCGTCTACCAAGTGGTTCAGCTTCAGCATGTACATGTAGCCAACAGTAACCGGGCGCTCGAACTTGTTGCCGGTACGGCCGTCGGTCAGCTGCATCTGGCCGCTTTCTGGCAGGTCTGCCAGTTTCAGCATGGCCTTGATTTCGCTTTCCTTGGCGCCGTCGAACACTGGAGTGGCCATTGGAACGCCGCCACGCAGGTTCTTCGCCAGATCCAGGATTTCCTGGTCGGAGAAGCTATCCAGATCTTCGTTACGACCGCCGATCTGGTTGTAGATCTCGTCCAGGAAGGTGCGAAGTTCAGCAACCTTACGTTGCTCTTCGACCATCCGGTTGATCTTCTCGCCCAGACCTTTGGCCGCGAGGCCCAGGTGGGTTTCAAGGATCTGACCAACGTTCATACGCGAAGGTACGCCCAACGGGTTGAGGACAACGTCGACCGGGGTGCCATTGGCATCGTGCGGCATGTCTTCAACCGGCATGATCACGGAGACCACACCTTTGTTACCGTGACGACCGGCCATCTTGTCGCCCGGCTGGATGCGGCGACGGATTGCCAGGTAAACCTTGACGATTTTCAGCACGCCTGGAGCCAGGTCATCGCCCTGCTGCAGCTTGCGCTTCTTGTCTTCGAACTTGTCGTCCAGCAGACGGCGGCGATCAACGATGTAGGCCTGAGCCTTCTCGAGCTGCTCGTTAAGAGCATCTTCAGCCATGCGCAGTTTGAACCACTGGCCGTGCTCAAGACCGTCGAGAACTTCGTCGGTGATTTCCTGACCTTTCTTCAGACCGGCGCCGCCTTCGGCTTTGTGGCCGACCAGCGCGGAACGCAGACGTTCGAAAGTGGCGCCTTCAACGATACGGAACTCTTCGTTCAGGTCCTTGCGGATCTCGTCGAGTTGAGTCTTCTCGATCGACAGTGCACGAGCATCACGCTCAACGCCGTCGCGAGTGAAGACCTGTACGTCGATGACAGTACCCTTGGTGCCGGTAGGCACACGCAGGGAGGTGTCTTTAACGTCGCTGGCTTTTTCACCGAAGATCGCACGCAGCAGTTTTTCTTCCGGAGTCAGCTGGGTCTCGCCTTTCGGAGTGACCTTACCAACCAGGATGTCGCCTGCGCCAACTTCAGCACCTACGTAAACGATACCGGCTTCGTCCAGCTTGTTCAGTGCAGCTTCACCCACGTTCGGGATGTCTGCAGTGATTTCCTCTGGCCCAAGCTTGGTGTCACGTGCCACACAGGTCAGTTCCTGGATGTGGATCGTGGTGAAACGGTCTTCCTGAACAACACGCTCGGACAGG
Source organism: Pseudomonas sp. FP1742 (assembly GCF_030687145.1). Taxonomy (NCBI): domain Bacteria; kingdom Pseudomonadati; phylum Pseudomonadota; class Gammaproteobacteria; order Pseudomonadales; family Pseudomonadaceae; genus Pseudomonas; species Pseudomonas sp. FP1742. Next base: position 5,967,565 of record NZ_CP117460.1, read on the forward strand.
CAGATGGAGTCTTCGAAGTTGAAGCCGTTCCATGCCATGAACGCGATGCGCATGTTCTGACCCAGAGCCAGTTCACCCATGTCGGTGGACGGACCGTCGGCCATGATGTCGCTACGCTGAACCCGATCACCTTTGCTCACCAGCGGACGCTGGTTGATGCAGGTGTTCTGGTTGGAGCGGGTGTATTTGGTCAGGTTGTAGATGTCGACACCAGCTTCACCGGTTTCAACTTCATCATCCGCAACACGAACCACGATACGACTGGCGTCCACGGAATCGATCACGCCACCACGACGAGCCACGACGCAAACGCCGGAGTCACGAGCTACGTTACGCTCCATGCCGGTACCTACCAGCGGCTTGTCAGCACGCAAGGTCGGTACAGCTTGACGCTGCATGTTCGAACCCATCAACGCACGGTTGGCGTCGTCGTGCTCGAGGAACGGAATCAGCGACGCAGCAACCGAAACTACCTGCTTCGGCGATACGTCCATCAAGGTGACGTCTTCCGGCGCCTTGACGGTGAATTCGTTCAAGTGACGAACAGCTACCAGCTCGTCGATCAGGACTTTCTTGTCGTTCATCGTGGCCGAAGCCTGAGCGATCACGTGATCGGCTTCTTCGATGGCGGACAGGAACACGATCTCGTCGGTGACCAGAGCGTCTTTCACCACACGGTACGGGCTCTCGAGGAAGCCGTACTGGTTGGTGCGCGCATAGGCGGCCAGGGAGTTGATCAGACCGATGTTCGGACCTTCCGGCGTTTCAATCGGGCAGACACGACCGTAGTGAGTCGGGTGTACGTCACGGACTTCGAAGCCTGCACGCTCACGAGTCAAACCGCCTGGGCCGAGTGCAGAGACACGACGTTTGTGGGTGATCTCGGACAGCGGGTTGTTCTGGTCCATGAACTGCGACAGCTGGCTGGAACCGAAGAACTCTTTCACCGCCGCAGCCACTGGCTTGGCGTTGATCAGGTCTTGCGGCATCAGGCCTTCGCTTTCAGCCATCGACAGACGCTCTTTGACCGCACGCTCAACACGTACCAGGCCAACGCGGAACTGGTTCTCGGCCATTTCGCCTACGCAGCGAACACGACGGTTACCCAGGTGGTCGATGTCATCGACGATGCCTTTACCGTTACGGATGTCGACCAGAGTCTTCAGAACCGCGACGATGTCTTCTTTGCACAACACGCCCGAACCTTCGATCTCGGTACGACCGATACGACGGTTGAACTTCATCCGGCCGACCGCAGACAGGTCATAGCGCTCAGGACTGAAGAACAGGTTGTTGAACAGCGTCTCGGCAGCGTCCTTGGTTGGCGGCTCGCCTGGACGCATCATGCGATAGATCTCGACCAGCGCTTCCAATTGGTTGCTGGTGGAGTCGATCTTCAGGGTGTCGGAGACGAACGGACCGCAGTCGATATCATTGGTGTACAGAGTTTCGATGCGAACAACACCGGCCTTGGCAATTTTTGCCAGGATTTCGGTGTTCAGCTCGGTGTTGCACTCTGCCAGGATTTCGCCGGTAGCCGGATGCACGATGACCTTGGCGGTAGTGCGACCCAGGACGTAGTCCAGAGGCACTTGCAGCTCTTTGATCCCGGCCTTTTCCAGCTGGTTGATGTGGCGAGCGGTGATACGACGACCCTGCTCGACAATAACCTTGCCCTTGTCATCCTGGATATCGAGGACAGCAATTTCACCACGCAGGCGCTGAGGCACCAGCTCCAGGCTGAGGTTTTCACCCTGCACATGGAAGACGTTGGTGGTGTAGAACGCGTCCAGCACTTCTTCAGTGGTATAGCCCAGTGCGCGCAGCAGTACCGATGCAGGCAGCTTGCGACGACGGTCGATACGCACGAATACGCAGTCTTTCGGGTCGAACTCGAAGTCCAGCCACGAACCGCGGTAAGGAATGATACGCGCGGAGTACAGCAGTTTGCCGGAGCTGTGCGTCTTGCCACGGTCGTGGTCGAAGAACACGCCCGGGGAACGGTGCAGCTGGGAAACGATTACACGCTCGGTACCGTTGATTACGAAGGTACCGTTCTCAGTCATCAGGGGGATTTCACCCATGTAGACTTCTTGCTCTTTGATGTCCTTGATCGCTTTGTTCGACGATTCTTTGTCGAAAATGATCAGGCGCACTTTTACCCGCAAAGGTACGGCGTAAGTTACACCGCGCAATACGCATTCTTTGACATCAAATGCCGGTTCGCCCAGGCGATAACCGACGTACTCCAGCGCAGCATTGCCGGAGTAGCTGATGATCGGGAAAACGGATTTGAAGGCCGCATGCAGGCCCACGTCGCGGAACTGATCTTTAGTCGCTCCCGCTTGCAAGAATTCACGATACGAATCCAGCTGGATGGCCAGGAGGTACGGCACATCCATGACGTCCGGCAACTTGCTAAAGTCCTTGCGGATACGTTTTTTCTCAGTATATGAGTAAGCCATCAGCGTTCCCCAGCTTGGTCACCTGCTTGTTTGGCCCCTCCCGACGGGAGCAGCCAGAAAATCGTGCAAACCCCATGGTTTGCGCCACCGCATCGGGTGGTTACAGCTCGTTATCAGCACCGACCCAGTCGGCTGCCAATAACGGAAAAAGGCCGGTGGCAAGAGCCACCAGCCATCAGCCTTTCGCTTAACGCTCGGGCTGGAGGAGCAAAGTCGATGCTTACTTCAGCTCGACTTTAGCGCCTGCTTCTTCCAGAGTTGCTTTGGCTTTGTCAGCTGCTTCTTTGGCAACAGCTTCCAGAACCATGGCAGGAGCGCCGTCAACTACAGCCTTGGCTTCTTTCAGGCCCAGACCGGTCAGTTCACGTACAGCCTTGATCACGTTAACTTTCTTCTCGCCAGCTTCGGTCAGCATGACGTTGAATTCAGTTTGTTCTTCAACAACGGCAGCAGCAACAGCTGGGCCGGCGGAAGCAGCAGCAGCGGAAACGCCGAACTTCTCTTCCATTGCCTTGATCAGCTCAACGATTTCCATTACGGATTTCGCGCCGATTGCTTCGATGATTTGCTCGTTAGTCAGAGACATGACTATAAATTCCTGTATTGGGGTGACAGCCTACGCGGCTATCGAAATAAACAATAAACGCTGAAAGGAGTCGCTCAGCCTTAGGCTGCGGCAGCTTCTTTCTGGTCGCGAAGTGCCGCCAGAGTACGAGCCAATTTGCTGGTTGCGCCTTGAATCACGCTCATCAGCTGAGAAATTGCTTCGTCACGGGTCGGCAGAGTTGCCAGCACGTCGATTTGGTTAGCTGCGAGGAACTTGCCCTCGAACGCAGCTGCCTTGATCTCGAACTTATCCTGACCTTTTGCAAACTCTTTGAAGATACGAGCAGCAGCGCCCGGATGTTCTTTGGAGAATGCAATCAAGGTAGGGCCGGTGAACACGTCGTTGAGAACACTGTACTCAGTGTCAGCAACAGCGCGCTTGAGCAGGGTGTTACGTACGACACGTACGTAAACGCCAGCTTCACGAGCCTCTTTACGGAGTCCGGTCATCGCGCCTACTGTTACGCCACGGGCATCAGCCACGACAGCGGACAGAGCGACTTTGGCAGCCTCGTTGACTTCAGCGACGATGGCCTTCTTGTCTTCGAGTTTAATTGCCACGGGTTTAACTCCTGCTTGTTACCGTTTCATCCAGTCGAAACCGGATGTCGTTTTGGTGTCTGATTCGGTAAGGAACCGGGAGCACCATCTGCGTAGGCTTGAGGTTTAAGACTTGCGTCGCCTACGGTCTTGGACAGCCCCCGCCAGGCAGGGACCCCAATCTTTCAACTGGCGCAATCGCTTGCGCCAATCTGTGTCTTACGCGTCGAGCGAGCCTTGGTCGATGACCAGGCCTGGACCCATGGTGGTGCTCAGGGTAACGCGCTTGACGTAAATACCTTTCGAGGAAGCTGGCTTGATACGCTTCAGATCAGCGATCAGGGCTTCAACGTTTTCCTTCAGCTTGACGGCATCGAAGCCGACTTTGCCAACGGAAGTGTGGATGATGCCGTTTTTGTCGGTGCGATAACGAACCTGACCAGCCTTGGCGTTTTTAACCGCGGTAGCTACGTCTGGAGTCACGGTGCCGACTTTAGGGTTAGGCATCAGACCACGTGGACCGAGGATCTGACCCAACTGACCTACAACGCGCATTGCATCCGGGGATGCGATCACTACGTCATAGTTCAGGTCGCCGCCTTTCATTTCAGCAGCCAGGTCGTCCATGCCTACACGGTCAGCGCCGGCAGCCAGAGCGGCCTCAGCAGCTGGACCCTGGGTGAACACAGCAACGCGAACGGTCTTGCCAGTGCCGTGTGGCAGCACGGTAGCGCTACGAACAACCTGGTCAGATTTACGCGGGTCAACACCCAGATTCACAGCAACGTCGAACGACTCGCTGAACTTGACAGTCGACAGCTCGGACAGCAGAGCAGCAGCGTCTACAAAGTTGTAGGCCTTGCCTGCTTCGATTTTGCCGGCGATAGCCTTTTGACGCTTGGTCAGCTTAGCCATTACACACCCTCCACATTAAGGCCCATGCTACGAGCAGAACCGGCGATAGTACGCACGGCTGCTTCCATATCAGCTGCAGTCAGATCCGCGTTTTTGGTCTTCGCGATTTCTTCCAGCTGAGCACGAGTCACAGTGCCAACCTTAACGGTGTTCGGACGAGCAGAACCGCTAGTCAGACCAGCAGCCTTCTTCAGCAGAACCGAAGCAGGTGTGGATTTGGTTTCGAAAGTGAAGCTACGGTCGCTGTAGACAGTGATGATCACTGGAGTCGGCAGACCTGGCTCAAGACCCTGAGTACGGGCGTTGAAAGCCTTGCAGAATTCCATGATGTTCACGCCGTGCTGACCCAGAGCAGGACCAACAGGTGGACTTGGGTTAGCCTGAGCGGCCTTCACTTGCAGCTTGATGTAAGCGGTAATCTTCTTGGCCATGAGGCACTCCAATTACGGGTTCAAACGCCTCGAAAGGCTCCCCGGTTACTTGCGCGTTTATCCCAGTGACGACAAAACCCCACAGCCTAGGGCTGCGGGGTTGGGATGCTTGATCAGCTAGACCTTTTCGACCTGACTGAACTCTAACTCTACCGGGGTAGAGCGACCGAAAATGAGCACCGCCACTTGGATTCGGCTCTTTTCGTAGTTAACTTCTTCAACCGTGCCGGTAAAATCAGCAAACGGTCCGTCGTTGACACGTACCGACTCACCTGGCTCGAACAGAGTCTTCGGCTTCGGCTTGTCGCTACCATCAGCAACACGACGCAGAATCGCTTCTGCTTCTTTATCTGTGATTGGCGCAGGCTTGTCGGCGGTACCGCCAATAAAGCCCATCACCCGAGGAGTATCCTTGACCAAGTGCCAAGTACCCTCATTCATATCCATCTGAACCAGCACATAGCCTGGGAAGAATTTGCGTTCGCTTTTGCGCTTCTGGCCATTACGCATCTCAACCACTTCTTCAGTGGGAACCAGAATTTCGCCGAAGCCATCTTCCATGCCAGCCAGCTTTACGCGCTCGATCAACGAACGCATGACATGCTTCTCGTAACCCGAGTAAGCATGCACAACGTACCAACGCTTAGCCACGGGACACCCTTAGCCGACAATCAAGGAAACAAGCCAGCCGAGCAGGGAATCAAGCCCCCACAACAGCAACGCCATAACCAGCACAACAGCCACGACAATCAACGTGGTCTGCGTGGTTTCTTGGCGAGTTGGCCATACGACTTTACGAATCTCGGTGCGAGCTTCCTTAACCAGTACAAAGAAAGACTTGCCCTTGACTGTCTGCAAGCCTACAAAGGCAGCTGCAGCAGCAATAACAAGCAAAGCGAGTACGCGGTACAGGATCGGCGAAGCAGAGTAATACTGATTGCCAACAACGCCAACAACCACCAAAGCGACTACTACAAGCCACTTGAGCAGATCGAAGCGAGAGCCTTGAGCTTCAGCTTTAGGAGTCATCTATGAAGATCCTGTGAAAAGAAAGCCAGACACACCAAGTGAATCTGGCAGGTCAGGAGGGAATCGAACCCCCAACCTACGGTTTTGGAGACCGTCGCTCTGCCAATTGAGCTACTGACCTAAAACAAAATCAGGCCGACCATTATGCCGGCCCGAAAAAGACATTACAACTATTTACTCGATGACTTTAGCTACTACGCCAGCGCCGACGGTACGACCGCCTTCACGGATAGCGAAACGCAGACCATCTTCCATCGCGATGGTTTTGATCAGAGTGACAGTCATCTGGATGTTGTCACCTGGCATTACCATTTCAACGCCTTCTGGCAATTCGCAGTTACCGGTCACGTCAGTAGTACGGAAGTAGAACTGTGGACGGTAGCCTTTGAAGAACGGAGTATGACGGCCGCCTTCTTCCTTGCTCAGAACGTAAACTTCTGCGGTGAACTTGGTGTGCGGCTTAACGGTGCCTGGCTTGACCAGAACCTGGCCACGCTCAACGTCGTCACGCTTGGTGCCGCGCAGCAGCACGCCGCAGTTCTCGCCAGCACGACCTTCGTCGAGCAGCTTGCGGAACATTTCAACGCCGGTGCAGGTAGTTTTCTGAGTATCGCGCAGACCAACGATCTCAACTTCTTCCTGGATACGGACGATGCCACGCTCAACACGACCAGTCACAACAGTACCGCGACCCGAGATCGAGAATACGTCTTCGATTGGCATCAGGAACGGCTTGTCGATAGCACGCTCTGGTTCTGGGATGTAGCTGTCCAGAGTCTCAACCAACTTCTTGACGGCAGTGGTGCCCATCTCGTTGTCGTCTTGACCGTTCAGAGCCATCAGCGCCGAACCGATGATGATCGGAGTGTCGTCGCCTGGGAAGTCGTAAGTGCTCAGCAGATCACGCACTTCCATCTCAACCAGTTCCAGCAGCTCAGCGTCGTCTACCATGTCAGCCTTGTTCAGGAAGACAACGATGTACGGAACGCCAACCTGACGGGACAGCAGGATGTGCTCACGGGTCTGAGGCATCGGACCATCAGCGGCCGAGCAAACCAGGATAGCGCCGTCCATCTGAGCAGCACCGGTGATCATGTTTTTTACGTAGTCGGCGTGACCTGGGCAGTCAACGTGCGCATAGTGACGCACGGCCGAATCGTATTCAACGTGAGCGGTGTTGATGGTGATACCGCGAGCTTTTTCTTCCGGGGCGCTGTCGATCTTGTCGAAGTCAACCTTGGCCGAACCGAAAACTTCGGAGCAGACACGGGTCAGAGCAGCAGTCAGAGTGGTTTTACCGTGATCGACGTGACCAATGGTACCAACGTTGACGTGCGGCTTATTACGTTCGAACTTTTCCTTAGCCATCGAAATCACCCCTAGCAGAAGAATTAAGCAAGTAACATCAGCCATTAAAACAAAGGCAGATATTTTCATATCTGCCTTGTTATATGGAGCTCTTGAGCGGATTTGAACCGCTGACCTCACCCTTACCAAGGGTGTGCTCTACCAACTGAGCTACAAGAGCGAAACACATTGCACAACCTGCAAACTTGGAGCGGGTAGCGGGAATCGAACCCGCATCATCAGCTTGGAAGGCTGAGGTTCTACCACTAAACTATACCCGCGGAGCTTGCAGCTCACGCTAAAATCTGGTGGAGGGGGAAGGATTCGAACCTTCGAAGTCGTAGACGTCAGATTTACAGTCTGATCCCTTTGGCCGCTCGGGAACCCCTCCTAAGCGAGCCGGCATTCTATATCATGCCAGCCTTCTGTCAAGCATTTTCTCATTAAAAACCTGAGGTTAGCTGCGTTGACCTCGCTTCGCACCGTTAACCCTTAAAAGGTCTTCACTGCGAAGCGGGCGCCATTCTATGCAAACTATCCGGCAGGTGCAACCCCCTCACACGGCATTATTTTATGTTTTAACTCATTGAATTCTTTAGAAAGGTTTTGCAGCTGCAAGTCATCCAGAAAACGCCGGCTTTCCGGCGTCACACGCACCCAGTAACCCGTATATTCAGGGAGATCCTTCGGCAAGGGCTGAAACTTGATGTCCATACCACTCAATCGATGCTCGATTGCCTGGGCGACTTCCTGCCGAGCAGAACCACCCAGATAGAGACAACTGCCATCCGACTGCGTGTTTTTTCCCTTGTCTCGAGCAGTATCAGTCGCTTCGCTCAACAAACGAATGTCCTGCTGCGAACCGCGATACAAACTCAAGGGGGTTACATCTTTCGCACGAAGCGGGGCCTCCTGTTGATGCCAGACGTAATAGAACACATTGAGAACAAGCAGTAGCAGGAACAACCAACGCATAAAAACCTCAGGACAAGGGGCACGCCATAGCCAACCCTACAAACACCAGGTCTGGAACCACCCTGGCGTCGGGCACAATACCAGAGACCAGATCTGCATCACCTCCAGTGAGGAATACAGCGAAATCCCCCCCCCAATAGCTGCGAGCCAACTCTAGCTGCGTCAGGACAAAACCTCTCAACATCAACAAGCAACCTCGTTCAACCGCTTCGACAGTTGTACGCCCTGGAACAAGACTCTCCAAAGCACGCTCGGCAGCAAGATCGCCATAGCGAATTTTACGAGTATGGGTGCGCAACTGGTTACGCATCAACGGCATTCCCGGACAGATGAATCCTCCGAGATGACTACCATCCCCAGCAACAAAATCAGCAGTAACCGCAGTACCAAAGTCGAGCACCAGACAAGCACCCGAAGCCAGATGGAATCCTCCGAGCATTGCCAGCCAGCGGTCGAGCCCTAGTCGCTCGAACTCCTCATAGCCATTGCGGACCCCGGACATTTCACGAGCCGGTGTCGCACACACTACGGAAACACCGAAAGCCTCGGTTAAGAGAGAGATCAAGGCAGCCGTTTCTTCAGCGGTTCTGACACTGACCAACCGACAATGCTTGAGAGCGAGTCCCCTGATCCCCTTCAAGCTCTCCAGCAGCGCAAGATCCGAATCAACAACCCCCTCACCAACCACCTGCCGCGAATCCGCACCAAGCACCCGCCACTTGATGAAACTGTTCCCACAATCGAGCTCAAGAATCATCACGCAACCTCAGGCTGAGCTCACCACCACTAAAGACCTTTTCCACACCATTCACCCTCAAGCGCAGGGCACCCTGACTATCGATACCCAGCACCGTCCCATCTATCTGACTAACACCGGCAATCAACGACACCGCTCGCCCCTGCCATAGATGATTTTGCTCCCACTCCGCCTGTATGGCCGGAAATCCGCCGGCATGGTGGCGACTCAAGTACGCCTGGAGCATCACACCCAGCTCCGCAACCAGTTGATTGCGATCAATCGCGCTACCCGACTCGAGTCGCATGGACGTCCACTGCTGATCAACCTCATCGGTCATCTGCATGTTCACATTGATTCCGACACCGATCACTACGTGACACACATCAGCAGGATCCCCTACCAATTCAAGCAGTATCCCAGCAATCTTTTTCTGACCAACCAGAACATCATTGGGCCACTTCAACCCTACACCCGAAATACCAAGCCCTCGCAAGGCCTGCATTACGGCGAGCCCGACAACAAGACTCAATCCTTCCAGTTGTCGCATTCCACCGTCGATGCGCAATACCAGACTGTAATAGATGTTTTCTGCGAACGGACTCACCCACTTGCGTCCACGCCGCCCACGTCCGGCCGTCTGTCGCTCGGCAAGCACCAGAAATGGCGCAGCCTGGCCACGCTCTATAGCGCGCAAGGCTTCAGCATTGGTCGAATCAATGGAGTCGAAGACTAGAATGGGCCACTTACAAGAAGGCGACCTCGCGCCTATTTCAACAGGATCAAGTAACGTCAATGGCGTAGCCAGTTGATAGCCGCGACCGCGCACCTTGTGAATGGACAAACCGAGTTCAGCTTCCAAATGCTGAAGCTGTTTCCATACGGCGCTACGACTGACCCCCAAGGCTATGCCCAGGGCTTGTCCTGAATGGAATCGGCCATCCTTAAGAAGCTTTAACAACGTCAGCATGCAAGTCTCGCCTCACAATGAGGCCCGCATGATAGCCATGCCCCGAGCTGTTGCATAGAAACCCTAATGGTCAGATTTCCTGCGCGCAAAACAAAACCCCTACCTGCATACGCAGATAGGGGTTTCGGAATTTAATCTTGACGATGACCTACTCTCACATGGGGAAACCCCACACTACCATCGGCGATGCATCGTTTCACTGCTGAGTTCGGGATGGGATCAGGTGGTTCCAATGCTCTATGGTCGTCAAGAAATTCGGGTACCGAACCGTCTTTCGACGCTTCAGCAAATTGGGTATGCGATAGTTTGTGTGTTGCTCTCGAACTTTCGGTTCATTGCGTCTTCACACACCGCAATCTGGCTCTTTAAGCGCAAATTGCTTGGGTGTTATATGGTCAAGCCTCACGGGCAATTAGTATTGGTTAGCTCAACGCCTCACAGCGCTTACACACCCAACCTATCAACGTCGTAGTCTTCGACGGCCCTTCAGGGGACTCAAGGTCCCAGTGAGATCTCATCTTGAGGCTAGTTTCCCGCTTAGATGCTTTCAGCGGTTATCTATTCCGAACATAGCTACCCGGCAATGCCACTGGCGTGACAACCGGAACACCAGAGGTTCGTCCACTCCGGTCCTCTCGTACTAGGAGCAGCCCCTCTCAAATCTCAAACGTCCACGGCAGATAGGGACCGAACTGTCTCACGACGTTCTAAACCCAGCTCGCGTACCACTTTAAATGGCGAACAGCCATACCCTTGGGACCGGCTTCAGCCCCAGGATGTGATGAGCCGACATCGAGGTGCCAAACACCGCCGTCGATATGAACTCTTGGGCGGTATCAGCCTGTTATCCCCGGAGTACCTTTTATCCGTTGAGCGATGGCCCTTCCATACAGAACCACCGGATCACTAAGACCTACTTTCGTACCTGCTCGACGTGTCTGTCTCGCAGTCAAGCGCGCTTTTGCCTTTATACTCTACGACCGATTTCCGACCGGTCTGAGCGCACCTTCGTACTCCTCCGTTACTCTTTAGGAGGAGACCGCCCCAGTCAAACTACCCACCATACACTGTCCTCGATCCGGATAACGGACCTGAGTTAGAACCTCAAAGTTGCCAGGGTGGTATTTCAAGGATGGCTCCACGCGAACTGGCGTCCACGCTTCAAAGCCTCCCACCTATCCTACACAAGCAAATTCAAAGTCCAGTGCAAAGCTATAGTAAAGGTTCACGGGGTCTTTCCGTCTAGCCGCGGATACACTGCATCTTCACAGCGATTTCAATTTCACTGAGTCTCGGGTGGAGACAGCGCCGCCATCGTTACGCCATTCGTGCAGGTCGGAACTTACCCGACAAGGAATTTCGCTACCTTAGGACCGTTATAGTTACGGCCGCCGTTTACCGGGGCTTCGATCAAGAGCTTCGCGTTAGCTAACCCCATCAATTAACCTTCCGGCACCGGGCAGGCGTCACACCCTATACGTCCACTTTCGTGTTTGCAGAGTGCTGTGTTTTTAATAAACAGTCGCAGCGGCCTGGTATCTTCGACCGGCGTGGGCTTACGCAGTAAATGCTTCACCCTCACCGGCGCACCTTCTCCCGAAGTTACGGTGCCATTTTGCCTAGTTCCTTCACCCGAGTTCTCTCAAGCGCCTTGGTATTCTCTACCCAACCACCTGTGTCGGTTTGGGGTACGGTTCCTGGTTACCTGAAGCTTAGAAGCTTTTCTTGGAAGCATGGCATCAACCACTTCGTGTTCTAAAAGAACACTCGTCATCAGCTCTCGGCCTTAGAATCCCGGATTTACCTAAGATTCCAGCCTACCACCTTAAACTTGGACAACCAACGCCAAGCTGGCCTAGCCTTCTCCGTCCCTCCATCGCAATAACCAGAAGTACAGGAATATTAACCTGTTTTCCATCGACTACGCTTTTCAGCCTCGCCTTAGGGACCGACTAACCCTGCGTCGATTAACGTTGCGCAGGAAACCTTGGTCTTTCGGCGTGGGTGTTTTTCACACCCATTGTCGTTACTCATGTCAGCATTCGCACTTCTGATACCTCCAGCAAGCTTCTCAACTCACCTTCACAGGCTTACAGAACGCTCCTCTACCGCATCACCTAAGTGATACCCGTAGCTTCGGTGTATGGTTTGAGCCCCGTTACATCTTCCGCGCAGGCCGACTCGACTAGTGAGCTATTACGCTTTCTTTAAAGGGTGGCTGCTTCTAAGCCAACCTCCTAGCTGTCTAAGCCTTCCCACATCGTTTCCCACTTAACCATAACTTTGGGACCTTAGCTGACGGTCTGGGTTGTTTCCCTTTTCACGACGGACGTTAGCACCCGCCGTGTGTCTCCCATGCTCGGCACTTGTAGGTATTCGGAGTTTGCATCGGTTTGGTAAGTCGGGATGACCCCCTAGCCGAAACAGTGCTCTACCCCCTACAGTGATACATGAGGCGCTACCTAAATAGCTTTCGAGGAGAACCAGCTATCTCCGAGCTTGATTAGCCTTTCACTCCGATCCACAGGTCATCCGCTAACTTTTCAACGGTAGTCGGTTCGGTCCTCCAGTCAGTGTTACCTAACCTTCAACCTGCCCATGGATAGATCGCCCGGTTTCGGGTCTATTCCCAGCGACTAGACGCCCTATTAAGACTCGCTTTCGCTACGCCTCCCCTATTCGGTTAAGCTCGCCACTGAAAATAAGTCGCTGACCCATTATACAAAAGGTACGCAGTCACCCAACAAAGTGGGCTCCCACTGCTTGTACGCATACGGTTTCAGGATCTATTTCACTCCCCTCTCCGGGGTTCTTTTCGCCTTTCCCTCACGGTACTAGTTCACTATCGGTCAGTCAGTAGTATTTAGCCTTGGAGGATGGTCCCCCCATATTCAGACAAAGTTTCTCGTGCTCCGTCCTACTCGATTTCATTGATAAGAGATTTTCGCGTACAGGGCTATCACCCACTATGGCCGCACTTTCCAGAGCGTTCCGCTAATCTCAAATCAACTTAAGGGCTAGTCCCCGTTCGCTCGCCACTACTAAGGGAATCTCGGTTGATTTCTTTTCCTCAGGGTACTTAGATGTTTCAGTTCCCCTGGTTCGCCTCTTAAGCCTATGTATTCAGCTTAAGATAACCATCTTATGATGGCTGGGTTCCCCCATTCAGACATCTCCGGATCAAAGTCTGTTTGCCGACTCCCCGAAGCTTTTCGCAGGCTACCACGTCTTTCATCGCCTCTGACTGCCAAGGCATCCACCGTATGCGCTTCTTCACTTGACCATATAACCCCAAGCAATCTGGTTATACTGTGAAGACGACATTCGCCGAAAATTCGCGATTAAACTCACAAATTTTACCTTAGCCTGATCCGTTACCAGTGAAAGTAACGTTCAGTCTATCTTTCTATCACATACCCAAATTTTTAAAGAACGATCTAATCAAAGACTAGAAATCAATATTCACAACGGAATATTCATTTCTAAACTCTCAAACGTTTCGAAGCAGTTAATGGTGGAGCCAAACGGGATCGAACCGTTGACCTCCTGCGTGCAAGGCAGGCGCTCTCCCAGCTGAGCTATGGCCCCATACAAAATTGGTGGGTCTGGGCAGATTCGAACTGCCGACCTCACCCTTATCAGGGGTGCGCTCTAACCAACTGAGCTACAGACCCAATTTCGAGCGCGTAACTGTTAGCATTGAGCTATCAGCTTGGAGCTTAAAGCTGCTTCTATCGTCTTCTTCAATGAATCAAGCAATTCGTGTGGGAACTTATGGAGCAGCTGATGTCGTCGATTAAGGAGGTGATCCAGCCGCAGGTTCCCCTACGGCTACCTTGTTACGACTTCACCCCAGTCATGAATCACACCGTGGTAACCGTCCTCCCGAAGGTTAGACTAGCTACTTCTGGTGCAACCCACTCCCATGGTGTGACGGGCGGTGTGTACAAGGCCCGGGAACGTATTCACCGCGACATTCTGATTCGCGATTACTAGCGATTCCGACTTCACGCAGTCGAGTTGCAGACTGCGATCCGGACTACGATCGGTTTTGTGGGATTAGCTCCACCTCGCGGCTTGGCAACCCTCTGTACCGACCATTGTAGCACGTGTGTAGCCCAGGCCGTAAGGGCCATGATGACTTGACGTCATCCCCACCTTCCTCCGGTTTGTCACCGGCAGTCTCCTTAGAGTGCCCACCATTACGTGCTGGTAACTAAGGACAAGGGTTGCGCTCGTTACGGGACTTAACCCAACATCTCACGACACGAGCTGACGACAGCCATGCAGCACCTGTCTCAATGTTCCCGAAGGCACCAATCCATCTCTGGAAAGTTCATTGGATGTCAAGGCCTGGTAAGGTTCTTCGCGTTGCTTCGAATTAAACCACATGCTCCACCGCTTGTGCGGGCCCCCGTCAATTCATTTGAGTTTTAACCTTGCGGCCGTACTCCCCAGGCGGTCAACTTAATGCGTTAGCTGCGCCACTAAGAGCTCAAGGCTCCCAACGGCTAGTTGACATCGTTTACGGCGTGGACTACCAGGGTATCTAATCCTGTTTGCTCCCCACGCTTTCGCACCTCAGTGTCAGTATCAGTCCAGGTGGTCGCCTTCGCCACTGGTGTTCCTTCCTATATCTACGCATTTCACCGCTACACAGGAAATTCCACCACCCTCTACCATACTCTAGCTCGACAGTTTTGAATGCAGTTCCCAGGTTGAGCCCGGGGATTTCACATCCAACTTAACGAACCACCTACGCGCGCTTTACGCCCAGTAATTCCGATTAACGCTTGCACCCTCTGTATTACCGCGGCTGCTGGCACAGAGTTAGCCGGTGCTTATTCTGTCGGTAACGTCAAAACAATTACGTATTAGGTAACTGCCCTTCCTCCCAACTTAAAGTGCTTTACAATCCGAAGACCTTCTTCACACACGCGCATGGCTGGATCAGGCTTTCGCCCATTGTCCAATATTCCCCACTGCTGCCTCCCGTAGGAGTCTGGACCGTGTCTCAGTTCCAGTGTGACTGATCATCCTCTCAGACCAGTTACGGATCGTCGCCTTGGTGAGCCATTACCTCACCAACTAGCTAATCCGACCTAGGCTCATCTGATAGCGCAAGGCCCGAAGGTCCCCTGCTTTCTCCCGTAGGACGTATGCGGTATTAGCGTCCGTTTCCGAGCGTTATCCCCCACTACCAGGCAGATTCCTAGGCATTACTCACCCGTCCGCCGCTCGCCACCAGGTACAAGTACCCGTGCTGCCGCTCGACTTGCATGTGTTAGGCCTGCCGCCAGCGTTCAATCTGAGCCATGATCAAACTCTTCAGTTCAAACATCTTTGGGTTTTTAAGAAACCCTAAACTTGGCTCAGCAATCGTTGGTTACATCTTTGATTTCTCGCGGAGTAACTTGTGATGCTGATAATCTTGTTTACTATCAGTCTGACTCCACAAGCACCCACACGAATTGCTTGATTCAGTTGTTAAAGAGCGGTTGGTTAAGAGCTTTCGTCTCAACCGAGGCGCGCATTCTACAGCAGCCTCTGTTGCTGTCAAGCGGTTATTTTCCGAAGTTTTCAAAGTTTCCTTTGCAACTTCAACCACTTGCGCTCCCGATCTCTCGTCAGCGGGAGGCGAATTCTACAGCGTTACTCGCTGCTGTCAACACCTCTTTTTCTCCGCTTTCGACCGAGAAGATCGAACCGTCAACAAGGCGACAACACACTGCCTTACCAACTCCTTCTGGCCTCGATGAACTGAAGCGTAACCGCTGCCGAAAACTGCGTAACTCATTGTTTACCAAGGAGTTTTCCGTTTCGACTGCGCCGGAAGTGGGGCGAATTATAGACGTCCAGGATCTGCCGTCAACCACTAATTTCAGCTTTATTCGGATTTGAGCGTAATACGCGCAAACGCCTTCTTACCGGCCTGGCAAACATGAGTCGAGCCCAGTACGTATATAAAGGTGCGATCAACAACCTCACCATCCACACGCACACCACCAGAGCCCAAAAGATCGCGCGCCACAGCAGAGTTCTTCACCAGGCCCGCTTTATTAAGGACGGCAGCGATCGGCATATCTTCGGCAGCGGTCAATTCGATCTCCGGCAGATCATCCGGCAACTCTCCGTCTTTCATACGGTTGCCCGCCGCACGGTGAGCATTGGCTGCAGCCTCCTCACCATGGAAACGCGCAACGATCTCTTCAGCCAGCTTGATCTTGATGTCCCGCGGATTCGCACCCGCCTCGACGTCAGCCCGCAAAGCATCGATCTCTTCCATGGAACGGAAGCTGAGCAATTCGAAGTAACGCCACATCAGCACATCCGGAATCGAGACCAGCTTGCCATACATGACACCCGGCGCCTCCTGGATACCGACATAGTTACCCAAGGACTTGGACATCTTCTTCACGCCATCCAGCCCTTCGAGCAACGGCATAGTCAGAATGCATTGAGCCTCCTGACCATAACTACGCTGCAGCTCACGCCCCATCAGCAGGTTGAATTTCTGATCGGTACCACCCAGTTCGACATCCGCACGCAAAGCGACCGAGTCATAACCCTGAACCAGCGGATAGAGGAACTCATGAATGGCGATTGGCTGATTGCTCGTGTAGCGCTTGTCGAAGTCGTCACGCTCAAGCATGCGAGCCACGGTGTATTGCGAAGTCAACCGAATGAAGTCCGCCGGCCCCATCTGATCCATCCAGGTGGAGTTGAAGGCTACTTCGGTCTTGGCAGGATCAAGAATCTTGAAGACCTGAGTCTTGTAGGTCTCGGCATTCTCGAGAACCTGTTCACGGGTAAGCGGAGGACGTGTCGCGCTCTTGCCGCTTGGATCACCGATCATCCCGGTGAAGTCACCTATAAGGAAGATCACCTGGTGACCCAGCTCCTGGAACTGGCGCAGCTTATTAATAAGCACGGTATGACCCAGGTGCAAATCCGGCGCGGTCGGATCGAAGCCCGCCTTAATACGTAGCGGCTGACCACGCTTGAGCTTTTCGATCAGCTCGGACTCGACCAACAGTTCTTCTGCACCACGTTTGATCAGCGCTAGCTGCTCTTCAACCGACTTCATAACAGACCCGCAAGGCTCAGATTCAAAGGGGACCAACCATACAAGATCGGGCGTCAAATACAAGTTTTGCCCGGCGCGCGGACGCCAATCCACGGACAGAGTGTCCGCAGGCTTGCTTCAGAGATGATTTGGTTATATTTTATACAGTTATTTCGTCTTCATCATGTCATTCATCTTTTCCAATTCATTTTTTCAAAGTCAAAATTACTTATGACCAAAGAACCGTCTAAAGCGCCACCGCTTTACCCGAAGACCCACCTGCTCGCAGCAAGTGGCATCGCCGCCCTTCTGAGCCTGGCGCTTCTGGTATTTCCTTCCAGTGATGTTGAAGCCAAAAAGACGACTCTGAGTCTTGAACTGGAAAGCCCCGCAGAACAACTGACACAAGATCAAGACGCCGCCGACGTCGTCCAAGCCACAAATGAGCCGGCAGCCTCCCCTTTCGCGCAGATCGAAAACAGCGCCGAAGCCCCGCAGGAAACTGCCCAGGCCGCCCCCGCACCTATCGTCGAAGAAAAGAAGGCGCCAGGCCACAGGGAAGTGATTGTCGCCAAAGGCGACACCCTTTCGACTTTGTTCGAGAAAGTAGGTCTTCCGGCCACTTCGGTGCATGAAGTGCTGGCCAGCGACAAGCAGGCCAAGCAGTTCAGCCAACTCAAACATGGCCAGAAGCTCGAGTTCGAACTGGGCCCGAACGGCCAACTGACCAATTTGCACAGCAAAGTCAGCGACACGGAAAGCATCAGCCTGACCAAGAGCGACAAGGGTTATACATTCAACCGCATTACCGCCAAGCCCACTGTTCGCACCGCCTATGTGCATGGCGTGATCAACAGTTCGCTGTCGCAATCCGCAGCCCGTGCCGGTTTGTCCCACAGCCTGACCATGGATATGGCCAGCGTGTTCGGCTATGACGTCGACTTCGCCCAGGATATTCGCCAGGGTGACGAATTCGATGTGATCTATGAACAGAAAGTCGTCAACGGCAAAGCGGTCGGCAACGGTCCGATTCTTTCCGCACGATTCACCAACCGCGGCAAGACTTATACCGCCGTGCGCTACACCAACAAACAAGGCAACAGCAGCTACTACACGGCTGACGGCAACAGCATGCGCAAGGCGTTCATCCGCACTCCGGTAGACTTCGCCCGCATCAGCTCGAAATTCTCCATGGGCCGCAAGCACCCGATCCTGAACAAGATCCGTGCCCACAAGGGTGTCGATTACGCAGCTCCGCGCGGCACACCGATCAAGGCTGCCGGCGACGGCCAGGTATTGTTGGCCGGTCGCCGTGGCGGATACGGCAACACAGTGATCATCCAGCACGGCAGCACCTATCGCACGCTCTATGGCCACATGCAGGGCTTCGCCAAAGGCATCAAGACTGGCGGCAGCGTCAAGCAAGGCCAGGTGATCGGCTACATCGGCACCACCGGTCTATCCACCGGCCCGCACTTGCACTATGAGTTCCAGGTCAATGGCGTGCACGTCGATCCGCTGGGTCAGAAGGTGGCGATGGCCGACCCGATCTCCAAAGCCGAACGCTCACGCTTCCTTGCACAAAGCCAACCACTGATGGCGCGCATGGACCAAGAGAAGGCCACTCTGCTGGCTTCGAGCAAACGCTAAGCCATGGCGCTCTATATAGGTGTGATGTCCGGGACCAGCCTTGATGGCCTGGACATTGCGCTGATCGAGCAAGCCCCGGCGATCAAGCTGATCGCCACGCATTACATCCCCATGCCCGAATCCCTGCGCGCCGAGCTGCTTGGCTTGTGCGCCAGCGGTCCGGACGAAATTGCCCGCTCCGCCATTGCCCAGCAGAACTGGGTGAAGTTGGCCGCGCAGGGCATTCATACCCTCCTTGATCAACAAAACCTGAAGCCCGAAGACATTCGCGCGATTGGCAGCCACGGCCAGACCATTCGCCACGAACCGGCGCGCGGGTTCACGGTGCAGATCGGCAACCCTGCGTTGCTCACCGAGCTGACCGGCATCACCGTGATCAGCGATTTCCGCAGCCGCGATGTAGCCGCTGGCGGACAAGGCGCGCCATTGGTTCCAGCCTTTCACGAAGCCTTGTTTGAAGAACAGCCTGGTAACCGCGCGGTGCTGAACGTCGGCGGGTTCAGCAACCTCAGCCTGATCGAGCCCGGCCAGCCTGTCGCGGGTTTTGACTGCGGCCCGGGGAACGTCCTGCTGGATGCCTGGATTCACCGGCAACGCGGCGACAACTTCGATCGCGATGGCAAATGGGCCGCCAGCGGCAAGGTTGAACCGGCTCTGTTGAATGAGCTGCTCAGTGATCCGTTCTTTGTAACTCAAGGCCCGAAGAGCACCGGCCGCGAAGTGTTCAATCTGCCATGGCTGATGCAGCATCTGTCAAAGCTGCCTACCTTCGCTGCCGAAAACGTGCAGGCCACCCTGCTTGAGCTGACCGCCCAGACCATCGTCGAATCATTGCAAAGCGCTCAATCGGATACCCGGGAGCTGCTGGTCTGCGGCGGTGGCGCGCACAACGCCACGTTGATGAAACGGCTGGCCAGCCTGTTGCCGAACGCGAAAGTCAGCAGCACCGCTGCATATGGTGTAGACCCGGACTGGGTCGAAGCCATGGCCTTCGCCTGGCTGGCTCATTGCTGCCTGGAAGGTATCGCGGCCAACCGCCCAAGCGTCACCGGCGCCCGCGGTTTGCGCATTCTCGGCGCCATCTACCCCGCCTGAACCTGAACTCCAGACAGCAAAACGCCGCAGACTCCCGAGACCCTGCGGCGCTTGTTAATACGGTAAGGTGCGATCAGATCGAAAACGAAGAGCCGCAACCACACGTGGTGGTGGCGTTCGGGTTCTTGATCACGAAACGCGAACCTTCCAGACCTTCCTGGTAATCCACCTCGGCACCTGCCAGGTACTGGAAGCTCATCGGATCAACCACCAGGCTGACGCCTTCGCGCTCGACGATGGTGTCGTCATCGGCCACTTCTTCATCGAAGGTAAAGCCGTACTGAAAACCTGAACAACCGCCGCCCGTAACGAATACGCGCAGCTTCAAGCGATCATTCCCCTCTTCATCGACCAGGCTCTTCACCTTGTGCGCGGCACCGTGGGTGAATTGCAAAGCCGTGGGGGTGAAGGATTCGACGCTCATGCTGACTATCTCCCGGCGTTACGCCGCCATAATGCGTGATGACGCGCATTATCCGCTTCTCCCAGAAAATCGGTCAACTATTGTTACGGTATATCAATCAACCCAATTGTCAGACCAGAATGCAAAAAGGCCCGTTCAACGGGCCTCTTTGCTGTGCGGATAAAGCCTTACGGCAGCATGCCCGCATGGGAAAGACCCAGGCGCTCATCCAGGCCGAAAAGGATATTCAGGTTCTGCACCGCCTGACCCGACGCGCCTTTGACCAGATTGTCGATGACCGACAACACCACCACCAGATCACCATCCTGCGGACGATGCACGGCGATACGGCAAACGTTGGCACCACGCACGCTGCGGGTTTCCGGATGGCTGCCGGCTGGCATTACGTCGACGAACGGTTCGTTGGCATAACGCTTTTCGAACAGAGCCTGCAGATCCACCGAGCGGTCCACGACAGTCGCGTAGAGCGTCGAGTGAATACCGCGAATCATTGGCGTCAGGTGCGGAACGAACGTCAGACCAACGTCCTTGCCCGAGGCACGACGCAGCCCCTGGCGGATTTCCGGTAAGTGACGGTGCCCTTTGACGGCGTAGGCCTTCATGCTTTCCGACGTCTCGGAGTACAGCGAACCTACCGAAGCGCCACGACCGGCACCACTGACACCAGATTTGCAGTCGGCGATCAAACGCGTGGTATCGGCCAGACCGGCTTCAAGCAATGGCAGGAACCCCAATTGCGTCGCGGTCGGGTAGCAACCCGGTACAGCAATCAGGCGTGCCTGCTTGATCTGCTCGCGATTGACTTCCGGCAAGCCGTAGACCGCTTCCTCCAGCAGTTCCGGTGCACCGTGCGGCTGGCCGTACCACTTGGCCCATTCATCGGCGTCTTGCAGACGGAAGTCTGCCGACAGGTCGATGACCTTGGTCCCGGCAGCCAGCAACTCACCCGCCAACGCATGGGCAACACCGTGCGGCGTGGCGAAGAACACCACGTCGCAAGCCCCGAGGGTCTTGATGTCCGGAACGCTGAACGCCAGGCCGTCGTAATGGCCTCGCAGGTTCGGGTACATGTCGGCCACGGCCAGGCCGGCCTCGGATCGGGAAGTGATCACCACCACTTCTGCCTGCGGATGCTGTGCCAACAGACGCAGCAGTTCGACACCGGTGTAACCCGTGCCGCCGACGATACCGACCTTGACCATAAACCTGCCCTCAACGAACCCACTGGAAAGCCGTCGATAATAGGGGCCGCGCGGCCCTGCGACAACCGTCAAGGTGACGTGCGGCGGCTCATGTGTCCCGTCTCGGGCATACGTTCAAGTTTTGGCGAGTGGATTTTGTTGCCAGACAAGGCGCCGCGACGAGTCATAGCCCGCTATGGCGAGGAGCGGCAACGCAGTATGGCGACAAAAGACACCGTCAAAATTGAACAGTTATGTCCGAGACGGGACACTTTCTCTACTATTCGGGCTACCGTGAACCTGGGAATAACCAAAAATGCTTTATCTGTGGCTCAAAGCGCTTCACATCATCAGCATGGTCTGCTGGTTTGCCGGCCTGTTTTACCTGCCGCGCCTGTTCGTCTATCACGCGCAAAGCGAAGACGCCGTCAGCAAGGAACGCTTCAGCATCATGGAGCGCAAGCTGTACCGGGGCA
The DNA here is from genome assembly GCF_030687145.1 of Pseudomonas sp. FP1742. Lineage (NCBI taxonomy): Bacteria > Pseudomonadati > Pseudomonadota > Gammaproteobacteria > Pseudomonadales > Pseudomonadaceae > Pseudomonas > Pseudomonas sp. FP1742. Next base: position 5,989,471 of record NZ_CP117460.1, read on the forward strand.
TCATGGGGCCAGCGATGATCGCCACCTTGGTGTTCGGCATCTGGCTGATCAGCCTCAACCCAAGCGCCTATTTCAGCCATGGCGCGTGGATGCACGCCAAGTTGACCCTGGTGGTGATCCTGATCGGCTACCACCACATGTGCGGCGCCCAGGTAAAACGCTTTGCCCGTGGCGAAAACACCCGCAGCCATGTCTTTTATCGCTGGTTCAATGAAGTGCCGGTTCTGATATTGCTGGCTATCGTCATTCTGGTCGTTGTCCGGCCGTTTTAAATCCAACAGGCACACTCACCCGGGGTACTTCCAATGTCGCTGCCCGCTCTGCTCGAACAACGCTTGCGACTGCCGGTAGTGGCGGCACCGATGTTCCTGATCTCCAACCCTGAGCTGGTGCTCGCCTGCTGCCGTAATGGCGTGGTGGGCAGTTTCCCTGCGTTGAATCAGCGTGAAAGCAGCGGTTTCAAGGCCTGGCTGGAAGAAATCGAAGCAGGGTTGGCGACACTGGAAAACCCCGCCCCTTACGCGGTGAACCTGATCGTCCACCACAGCAATCCGCGATTGCAGGCGGACCTGGAGATCTGCATCGAACACAAAGTACCGATCGTGATCACCAGCCTCGGCGCCGTGAAGGAAGTGGTCGACGCGGTGCACAGCTATGGCGGCCTGGTGTTTCACGACGTGACGACCCGTCGCCACGCCGAAAAAGCCGCCGAAGCCGGCGTCGACGGTTTGATTGCCGTTGCCGCGGGGGCCGGTGGTCACGCCGGGACCTGGAGCCCGTTTTCGCTGATCGCCGAGATTCGCCAGTTTTTCGACAAGACCCTGCTGCTGGCTGGCTGCCTGAACCATGGCCACGAGATTCTTGCTGCGCAATTGCTTGGTGCGGATCTGGCCTACTTCGGTACGCGATTTATCGGCACCACGGAAAGTCATGCGCCTGACGCCTACAAGGAGATGCTCCTGACTGCCAGAGCCGCAGACATCGTCCATACTCCAGCGGTGTCGGGCGTACCGGCAAGCTTCATGCGTCAGAGCCTGGAGGCCGCCGGTTTCGACATGGCGGCGCTGCAAAGCAAGGGCGAGGTAGACTTCGGCTCCAAGCTCAAGCCGTTGAACGATGAAGCCAAAGCCTGGAAAACCGTGTGGTCTGCTGGCCAGGGCGTTGGAGCAATCGAAGACCTGCCGAGTGTCGATCAACTGGTCGCACGTCTCGACGCCGAATACCGCAAAGCGCTGGAACTGGCGGCAGCGTTGCCCAAGCGCTGGCCGCGCTGACAGGAAAACTTGGCCAGCCCGCCCCGGCTGGCTTTACACTCCTTGTAACACTCCCTATTACAACTCTCGCGACAAGGATGCCTCGGCCATGAGTGAAAACCGTTTCAAGATCGTCTTCAATGGTGCTCTGCTGCCAGGTGTGGACGCCACTACCGCCAAGCTCAATCTCGCTGAGCTGTTCAAAAGCGATGTCGCTGCCATCGAGCGTCTGTTCAGTGGCCGGATGGTTGCGCTCAAACGCAACCTGTCGCACGCCGACGCGCAAACTTATCTTCAGGCGCTGACGAAAACCGGCATTGATGCCCGAATAGAAGCCGACCCCTCAATCGAGCTGAGCCTGTCCGACGTCCACGACCCCTCCCCTGCGCCTAACCAATGGGTATCGCCAGACGCCGAATCGCCTTATGCGCCACCGCAAGCCTCCGTCGGTGACGCATTACCAGAGTTCGGCACACTCAAGGCTTTCACATTCACAGGACGCATCGGCCGCTTGCGCTATCTGGCCTGGACAATGGCCTTGACGCTGGTGCTGATGGGTGTCGCCGGGGTGTTCGTTTCCATCGGTTTGTCACTCATTGCCCTTACATCAACGGTTGGTCTGGTAATCGGCGGCTTGGTCGGCACGGCGATATGCATCGCGTTTATCGTTGTCAGTGTTCAGATCAGCGTTCAGCGCCTGCACGACCTGGGTTGGTCCGGCTGGCTTTATCTGCTGACACTGGTGCCCTTCGTGGGCGGGCTCTTGCCGATTTTACTGGCGGTACTGCCAGGCAATACTGCAGCCAACCAATACGGTGCACCGCCACCCGCCAACAGCACTGCAGTAAAAGTGCTTTGTGCGCTTTGGCTGGTGGTCGTTGCTGGTGTATTCATTGGCGCACTCACAGGCGGCATCGGTGCCCTGCAGAATGAATATGAAAACACTGCCCAGAGCAGCTATGACAGCAGCTCAGTGACTACCGACGAAGTTGAAGTCGAACCGGCCGAAGAGGCCGAACAAGCCCCTGATTCCACAGACGATGCAGCCGAAGCACCCCAGCCCCCTGTAGACTCTGCAAAAGAATGAACAGCGCTCCCCGCCCGTGACACCTGCGTCGCCGGCGCGGAGCTGTTGCGATGGAGAACTGCATGACCCGTTACGCTCTGATCACTGGCGCTACCAGCGGCATCGGCCTGGCGATGGCCGAAGCGCTGGCCCGGCGCGGCCGCAGCCTGCTGCTGGTGGCTCGACAGCGTGATCAGCTGGAAAGTATTGCGATTGAACTGACTCAGCGCTTTGACGTGGAAGTGTTGTTCCGCGCCTGTGATCTGGGTGAGCCGTTGCGCCTGTCCGGATTTCTGCTGGAACTGGAGGAAGGTGAGCGACAAATCGACTTGCTGGTCAACTGTGCCGGCATCGGTACCTGTGGCCCATTCCTGGCCCAGGACTGGATGACCGAGCAGGACTTGATCGAAGTGAACATCCTGGCCCTCACTCGTTTGTGTCATGCCATTGGTAACAGCATGGCCTTGCAGGGCGGCGGGCAGATTCTGAACGTTGCCTCGGTCGCAGCGTTTCATCCCGGCCCGTGGATGAGCACTTACTACGCCAGCAAGGCTTATGTGCTGCATTTTTCCGAGGGTTTGCGCGTCGAACTGAAAAAATGCGCGGTCAAGGTGTCGGTGCTCTGCCCCGGCCCAACCCGCACTGCGTTTTTCCGCACCGCACAACTGGACACCGATAAGCTGGTCGATAGCAAGTTGCTAATGAGTCCGGAAGAAGTCGCGCTCTATACCGTCCGGGCCCTGGAGAAAAATCGCGCCATTATCATCCCCGGCCGCCTGAATCGCTGGTTCGCCTTCCTGCCGCGGCTCGGCTCGCGCTGGCTGACCCGGACAATCGCGGGCATGGTCAACAAGGCGCACTGCCCGCGCTGACCGGCCACCCAAGGTAAAAAACTGGGATCATGCATGGCTCATGGGTACACTCAGGCCAGCCAAACAACGGAGAAACAGCTGTGGATACTCTGTTCACCAAGATCATCAACCGGGAAATCCCGGCGAAGATCATTTACGAGGACGACCAGGTACTGGCCTTCCACGACATCGCGCCACAGGCCCCCGTGCATTTCCTGGTGGTCCCGAAGAAACCGGTACGCACCCTCAATGACCTCACCGAGGACGACAAGGCGCTGGCCGGGCATATTCTGTTCACCGCGCAGCGTCTGGCTCTGGAGCTGGGCTGTGAAGAGGGTTTCCGGGTGGTCATGAACTGCAATGAACTGGGCGGGCAGACCGTCTATCACATTCATATGCACGTGCTGGGTCAGCGTCAGATGCACTGGCCGCCGGGCTGATTCGCCAACCGTCCCTATACCGCAAAGAAGTCTACGCGGTTGCTCAGACAGACCGAGGCACGCTTTTCGCGGGCGAGCCTCGCTTCCTACGGGGTCGGTGGTGACACCGGCCGAAATGACCCAGCGCAAGCCCTCCCCGGCCGATTGGGTTAAACTGGCCGCCGAGATTCCTCCCGGAGGTCAGCATGACTACCCAACGTCACTACTCGCCGATTGACCGTCTTCTGCTGCAAGCTGATGCCGCGATGCGTACTTTGCTGCCCTTCAGCGGTCAGCCCTACCGTCCGTCGCCTGCCATTGTGCAACCAGATACGCAATTGAGCGACGAGGATACCCGGCACGTCGCCGGTTTGATGCGCATCAACCATACCGGCGAAGTCTGCGCCCAGGCGCTGTATCAAGGTCAGGCCCTGACCGCCAGACTGCCGCAAGTGCGCGCCGCCATGGAACATGCCGCTGAAGAAGAAATCGACCATCTGGTCTGGTGCGAACAGCGCATTCACCAGTTGGGCAGCCACACCAGCATTCTCAATCCACTGTTCTACGGTATGTCGTTCGGGATTGGTGCAGTGGCCGGCTTGATCAGCGATAGAGTCAGCCTGGGGTTCGTTGCCGCCACCGAGCATCAGGTTTGCAAACACCTGAACGAACACCTTGAGCAACTGCCCGCCGAGGACGAAAAATCCCGGGCGATCCTTGAGCAGATGCGCATCGATGAAGAACACCACGCCGAAAGCGCACTGGATGCTGGGGGTTTGCGCTTTCCTGCACCGGTGAAGTTCGGGATGAGTCTATTGGCCAAGGTGATGACCAAAAGCACCTATAGGATCTGACGGTGGTGTTTGTTTGATCGGGCCTCTTCGTCGGATCGCCGCCCGGAGCAAGCCCGCTCCCACAAGGATCTGCGACAACAGCCATAAAAAAGGCGACTACCTCGAGGTAGTCGCCTTTTTTTGTACTCGGAAATCTCAGCTCGGCATGTTGCGCGCGTAGAAGATTTCGAGCATTTCGTGTTTCACACGTTCAGTCACCTGGGCACGCTGCTCAGAGGACAGGTTGCTGGTGGCGTCGCCGAACAGGTAGTTATCCAGTTCGAAGTTCTTCAGCAGCATTTTGGTGTGGAACAGGTTTTCCTGGTACACGTTCACGTCGGTCATCTGGTACGCGTCGCGGGTGTCTTCGGAGAGGTAGTTCTGGATCGAGTTGATCTCGTGGTCGATGAAGTGCTTCTTGCCTTCAATGTCACGGGTGAAGCCGCGTACCCGGTAATCCACGGTCACGATATCCGAATCGAACTGGTGAATCAGAAAGTTGAGCGCCTTGAGCGGTGAAATGACGCCACAGGTCGACACGTCGATGTCCACACGGAACGTTGCGATACCGTCCACCGGATGGATTTCCGGGTAGGTGTGCACCGTGATGTGGCTCTTGTCGAGGTGGGCCAGGATGATTTCGGGCAGTGGGCCCGGAGACTCTTCAATCTGACTGTCGGTAGGAGTCACCGGCTCTTCAGAGATCAGAATCGTGACGCTGGCGCCCTGGGGTTCATAATCCTGACTGGCGATGTTCAGGATGTTGGCACCAATGATATCGACAACTTCTGTGAGGATCTGCGTCAGGCGTTTGGCGTTGTACTCTTTATTGATGTACTCGACGTAAGCCTGTTGGTCTTGCGGGGTTTCCGCGTAGCAGATGTCATAGATGTTGAAGCTCAAGGTCTTTGTCAGGTTATTGAACCCGTGGAGCTTGAGTTTGCTTTTCACCGTTAAAAACTCTCTATGTATTGCGGGCTGGCCGCGTGATCAAGCATGCCCGTCAGATGCGAACGACGCACCTGCGTAGGACGGTTAACACCTCTTCGCGATGGCGATTTTGGTTGTCTGTTCAGGCAAGCGACCTGTCGACTGACCGATCACTGCCCTGAAAAAAGTGGCGCATTATGCAGACGTCAGCTATGGATCGCCAGAGTCTGCACCGCTTTTATGATAGTTGAATGTCGATTCAACCGAGCTCAATGATCTCGTAGTCATGGGTAATCGCCACACCGGCCGCGCCGAGCATGATCGAGGCCGAGCAATACTTCTCGGCCGACAGCTCGATGGCGCGTTTGACCTGAGCCTCTTTCAGCCCCCGTCCCTTGACCACGAAATGCATATGGATCTTGGTGAACACCTTCGGATCTTCGGTCGCGCGCTCGGCTTCGAGGAAGGCTTCGCAGCTTTCGACGGCCTGACGGGACTTCTTGAGGATGCTGACCACATCGAAATTGCTGCAACCACCAACACCCAGCAGGAGCATTTCCATCGGCCGGACACCCAGGTTACGACCGCCGGCATCGGGCGGACCGTCCATGACCACGACATGACCGCTGCCGGATTCGCCGAGGAACATGGCTTCGCCTGCCCATTGGATGCGTGCCTTCATCGCCAAGACTCCACTGTATAAAAAAGGGTCGCCAGCTTAGCACAGGGCCCTTGATTGGCAGCGCTTCGCCTTCCTAGGACATAACCGTCTGCGTCGTAGGCAAATTCTCGAATCTTGAAGGAATGCGTCTGTTAAGCTGGCTTCAATTCACTGGCGCGCAGCCGGCTTTGTAATGAATAAAGGATCGCAGGCTTTGCCAGCTCCTAAAAAAACAAACACACCGTGCAGTCTTTTCGGGATACAACCATGGTTGCTATTACCCCCACACCCAAAATCAAGAACCTCGACAAGCTGTTGATGCACTGCCAGCGCCGGCGCTATGCCGCCAAGAGCAACATCATCTGTGCCGGCGACCGCTCGGACACGCTGTTCTTCATCATTAAAGGTTCGGTGACCATCCTGATCGAGGATGATGACGGCCGTGAAATGATCATTGCCTACCTCAACTCCGGCGACTTCTTCGGCGAATTGGGTCTGTTTGAGCAAGCCGGGCTGGAACAGGAACGCAGTGCCTGGGTGCGCGCCAAAGTCGAGTGCGAAGTCGCGGAAATCAGCTACGCGAAATTCCGCGAGCTGTCCCAACAGGATCCAGACATTCTTTACGTACTCAGCGGACAAATCGCACAACGCCTGCGCAATACCACGCGCAAGGTCGGCGACCTGGCGTTCTTCGACGTGACCGGTCGTGTTGCACGCTGCCTACTGGAACTGTGCAAGCAGCCGGACGCCATGACCCACCCGGACGGCATGCAGATCAAGGTGACGCGTCAGGAAATCGGCCGGATTGTCGGTTGCTCCCGTGAGATGGTCGGCCGCGTGCTCAAGGATCTGGAGGAACGTAACCTGGTCGACGTCAAAGGCAAGACCATGGTGGTCTTCGGTACGCGCTAGGCTCTGGAAACTGTAGCTTGGAAAAACTTAAGCCCCGAGCACTTCTGCCAGCATTTGGCGATACAACCCGTCGAGCCGTTCCAGCGCATCAGGAGCGGCAAACTTTTCATGCAGAGCAATGTGGCTTTCTGCGCGAACCCGCTGTTCCAGACCGCAGGCTTCGTTGAAACGATTGACCGCCGCAACCATCGACTCTCGCTCGTTATCGATCAACATCGCCCCGTGCACCAGACCGACCGGACGCTGACCGCCCTTGCTTTGGCGCCAGCGCTGAGCGGTACCGACCATCTTGCGACCATCAAGGTTGACATTGAAACGCCCATCGCAAAACGCCCCATCGATTTCACCCAGGGACGACACGCCACCCAACTCGTCAAGCAGCTGGCAAATCGGGTCGCAGAGTCGACGATAGGCGGTTTCAATCCGGTTCTGATCACCCTCGCTACGCGGTGGCGCATAGACCAGCGCGATGTTAAGGGTGGATGCCGACTGCGGCACCGGCTCACCACCGGTTTCGCGCAGCAGTACCGGCCAGCCGGCGGCGGCCGACACTTCGCATGCAGCCTCAAACCCTGGTAGACGATTCAAACGGCGGGGCATGACCAACGCCCGGTCAGTGGGTTGCCAGAACAGCAGACCGAACTCCGACTCTCCGGTGCACACATGGGCCAACAGATCCTGTTCGGCGAGCAGGCCGGCTTCGATGATCAGAGAGGTTGGCTGGGGCATGAATGACTCCGCAAGACATGAAGTCTTTGGGACGCTTGATGGCCTCTTCGCGGGCAAGCCCGCTCCCACTGAGGATCGGGCTGCCTGCGAAAATGTGTTCAGTCGAGCGTAGAACCGCTCACTGGAATACCGCGCTCGGGAAAGAACAGACGCTGCAGTTCGGTACCCGGGCTTTCGGCGCGCATGAACGCTTCGCCGACCAGGAACGCGTACACGTCGCTGATTTCCATCAGCTCGACATCGGCCCGGTTAAGAATGCCACTCTCGGTGACCACCAGACGATCACGCGGAATACGCGGCAACAGGTCGAGGGTGGTTTCCAGGCTCACCTCGAAGGTGTGCAGGTTGCGGTTGTTCACGCCCACCAGCGGCGTGTCGAGGGTTTTCAAGGCCCGCTCCAGCTCGTCGCCATCGTGGACTTCCACCAGCACATCGAGACCGACGCTTTTGGCCACGGCCGCCAGCTCGGCCATTTTCACGTCATCCAGTGCGGAGACGATCAACAGCACGCAATCAGCCCCCAGGGCGCGGGACTCGATAATCTGGTACGGATCAATCATGAAGTCTTTACGGATCACCGGCAGCTTGCACGCCGCCCGGGCTTGTTGCAGATACGCATCCGCGCCCTGGAAGTAATCGATATCGGTGAGCACCGACAGGCAAGTAGCCCCGCCCTTCTCGTAACTCCTGGCAATGTCCGTGGGCACGAAGCTCTCGCGAATCACGCCCTTGCTTGGCGAAGCTTTCTTGATTTCAGCAATCACCGCCGGCTGTTTCTTCTTGGCCTGATCGATCAATGCCTTGGCGAAACCACGGGGTGCATCGGCCGCCTTGGCCAGGTTTTCCAGCTCTGCCAGGCTCACACGAGCGCTGCGCTCGGCGACTTCCTGGACTTTGCGGGCCAGAATTTTTTCCAGAACCGTCGGTACACTCATCCCTCATTCTCCACTTTGAATACCGCGGTAAATGCACCCAACTCCTCAAGTTTTTCCCGAGCGAGGCCTGTGTGCAGCGCATCGTGCGCCAGGGCAACGCCTTCTTTCAAACTGCTGGCATGATCGGCGGCATACAAAGCGGCACCGGCATTAAGCACGATCATCTCGGCGGCTTTCTGACCGTTTTCGGTCTTGCGCTTGCCCAAGGCATCGCGAATCAGCTCAAGGGAAGCTACCGGACTTTCCACTGCCAGACCGTGCAGACTCTGGCTCTTCATCCCCAAGTCTTCGGGTTCGACCCAATACTCGGTGATCTGGTCATTCTTCAATTCCGCGACAAAGGTCGGTGCCGCCAGACTGAACTCGTCCAGGCCATCCTTGGAGTGCACCACCAGTACGTGTTTACTGCCCAGGCGCTGCAAGACTTCGGCCAATGGCCGGCACAATGCCTGACTGAACACACCCACCACCTGATGTTTCACGCCGGCCGGATTCGTAAGCGGGCCGAGCATGTTGAACAAGGTGCGCAGGCCCAGCTCGCGGCGCGGGCCGGCGGCGTGCTTCATGGCACTGTGATGGGTCTGGGCAAACATGAAACCGATACCGACGTTGTCGATGCAGCGTGCCACCTGAACCGGGGTCAGGTTCAGGTAGATACCCGCTGCTTCCAGCAGGTCGGCGCTGCCGCTTTTACCCGATACCGCACGGTTACCGTGCTTGGCCACAGTGCAACCGGCCGCCGCGACTACGAACGAGGAAGCAGTCGAGACGTTGAAGATATTGGCCCCGTCGCCGCCGGTGCCGACCACATCGACCACGCCGTCCAGAGTGTTGAGTTCGACCTTGTCCGCCAACTCTCGCATTGCCGTCACGGCGCCGACGATCTCGTCGATGCTTTCGCTCTTCATGCGCATGGCCATCATGAACGCGCCGATCTGCGCATCCGTGCATTGCCCGGTCATGATTTCGCGCATGACATCGCGCATTTCATCAGTGCTGAGGTCGAGGTGGCCGACGATACGGCTCAGGGCTGTCTTGATATCCATGGAAAGTCCTTAGCGCGTGCCGCCGATTTGTTTGAGGAAGTTGGCGAACAGCTCGTGCCCCTGTTCGGTGAGGATAGACTCAGGGTGGAATTGCACACCCTCGATGTTCAGCGTCTTGTGGCGCAGGCCCATGATCTCGTCGACCGAGCCGTCTTCGAGCTGGGTCCAGGCGGTCAGCTCCAGACAATCGGGCAAGGTTTCACGCTTGACGATCAGCGAATGGTAACGGGTGACCGTCAATGGGCGATTCAGGCCTTCGAATACGCCCTTGTCCTCATGAAATACCGGGCTGGTCTTTCCGTGCATGACCTGACGGGCACGGACCACATCGCCACCAAACGCCTGGCCGATGGACTGGTGCCCCAGGCAAACACCGAGAATCGGCAGTTTGCCGGCGAAGTGCTTGATCGCTTCGATGGAAATACCGGCTTCGGTCGGGGTGCAAGGACCGGGAGACACAACGATGCGCTCAGGCTTGAGGGCTTCGATTTCGGCAATGGTCAGTTCATCGTTGCGCACGACTTTAACCTCGGAGCCCAGCTCGCCGAGGTATTGCACAACGTTGTAAGTAAAAGAGTCGTAGTTATCGATCATCAGCAACATGGCGTTAGGAACCTCTTGAATTCACTGACTTTTAATACGGCCTTCGAATGATTTACCCGCAGCGCGCTGCGCTTTGACAGGTGCTGGAGTGGCGCCAGCAAAGCGGCATTTCATACAGGTAAGAAGGCAAAGCGGTACAGGTCCGGCCAGGCCGGCAGAAGAATTCAGGCGCGCCAACGCCAACGGGCGTGTGCCTTGATGACTTGATCCAGAAGTTTGCTGACGATCAACACAGGGAAGGTCTCATTTGTACGTCTTGGCACAGTAACTTAGCTGGGCAGAGCGTGCAATATGGCGCGATCGAAGCACGTGAAACATTCGACGGGTTCGCGCCGAATGGCAACAGACTCTATAGTTTTTGGCACTATCGTTTCGTTCACTAAAACAACAACCAAACGGACTTGCTCATGCTCAGACAGACACTGGTAGTACCGCTTGCCGGCTGCTTGCTCGCGATGGCCTGCACCCAGGCGACCGCAGCGCCAACCCCTTACTCGAGTTTCATCGTTTTTGGCGACAGCCTCAACGATGCGGGGCAGTTTACCGATCCGGGTGGCCCTGCCGGTTCGACCCTGCGCTTCACTAACCGAACCGGACCGATTTATCTGGACGGTAGTGGCGAAGTCTATTCAGCCAACTCGACGCAACTGCTGGGTGGAAAACTCGGGTTTTCACCAGACCAAACAGCCGCTTCAACCTCGGCGGCGCGCGCGAACCAGGGCCTGCCGGACGGCAATAACTGGGCCGTTGGCGGCTACCGTACCGACCAGATCCTCGAATCGATCACCAACACATCCGCCACGGGCGAACGCACGCGTTCGGGTTATCTGCCCACAAACAACTTCCGCGCCGATCCGAATGCGCTGTATTACATCTCCGGAGGTGGTAACGATTTTCTTCAGGGATTTGTACAAAGTGGCGCTCAGGCGAATGCCGCTGCGGACCGACTGGCAAGCAGCGTCCAGGTTCTGCAAACCGCCGGCGCCCGATACATCATGGTCTGGCTGTTGCCCGACCTCGGGTTGACGCCTGCCATCAATGGTACCCCCCTGCAGACATCAACCTCACAACTGAGCGCCGCCTTCAACCGGCAGTTGGTCACCCGACTCGCCGGGATCAATGCCGAAATCATCCCGCTGAACATTCCACTGTTGTTGCAGGAAACCTTCGCCGACCCCGCGCGTTTCGGCCTTGCCGTCGGTCAGAACCTGACGGCCACCTGTTTCAGCGGCAACGGCTGTACGGAAAATCCGGTGTATGGCATCAACAGCGCAACTCCGGATCCGACCAAGCTGATCTACAACGACGGGGTACATCCAACCGAAACCGGTCAAAAGCTGATAGCCGATTACGCCTATTCCTTGCTGGCGGCCCCGTGGGAGCTGACGCTGCTGCCGGAAATGGCTCACGCCACCTTGCGTGCCCACCAGGATGAACTGCGCAGCCAGTGGCAATCCGATTGGGAGAACTGGCAGGCCGTCGGCCAATGGCGTGCGATTGTCGCCGGTGGCGGTCAGCGTCTGGATGTCGATAGCCAAAGCAGTGGGGCCAGCGCTGATGGCAACGGCTACAACCTGAATATCGGTGGTAGTTATCGCCTCAATGAAGCGTGGCGCGTCGGTGTGGCAGCCGGTTTCTATCGTCAGAACCTGGAAGCGGGCAACAACGATTCGGACTACAAGCTCAACAGCTACCTGGCGACCGCCTTCGCCCAGTTCCAGCAGAATCGCTGGTGGGCCGATGCCGCGTTGACCGGTGGCAAGCTGGATTACGACAGCCTCAAACGCAAATTCGACCTGGGCGTCAGCGAAGGTGGGGAAAAGGGTGATACCGACGGCCATCTCTGGGCCTTCAGCACTCGCCTTGGCTATGACATTGCCCAACCGGGCAGCGAGTGGCACCTGTCGCCGTTCATCAGCGCCGATTACGCCAAAGTGGAAGTCGACGGCTACTCGGAGAACAGCAACCGTTCCACGGCGCTGACCTTCGATGACCAGACCAGGGACTCGAAACGTCTGGGTATCGGTTTGCAAGGCAAATACAACATCACCCGTCAGACCCAGGTGTTTGGCGAATATGCCCACGAGCGTGAGTACGAGGACGACACCCAGAAAGTGAATATCGCCCTCAACAGCCTGCAGTCCCTCGACTTCAATCTCCAAGGCTACACGCCGCAAAGCCATCTCAACCGCTTGAGCCTGGGGGTCAGCCACAAGTTGACCGCCGATCTGGCGCTGCGTGGCGGCTATACCTTGCGCAAGGATGATGATTTTACCCAACAAGGTTTGACCGTTGGGGTTGCGCTGGACTTCTAAATCGCAGGCAATAAAAAACGCGGCCGCCTTACAGGCGCCGCGTTTTTTTGAAATGAGCACTATCCATGTGGGAGCGGGCTTGCCCGCGAGAGCGGACTGACAGACAACATCAATGTTGAATGTACTGGCCCCATCGCGGGCAAGCCCGCTCCCACAAGGTTATCGGTGAAACTCAGGTGTCCGGGGTTTGCTCGGCCAGGGCCACGGCGCGGAACATCGCGCGACGTTTGTTCAGGGTTTCTTCCCACTCCAGCGCCGGCACCGAGTCGGCGACGATGCCGCCACCCGCCTGCACATGCAGCTCACCGTCCTTGATCACTGCGGTGCGAATCGCAATCGCGGTGTCCATGTTGCCGTTCCAGGCGAAGTAACCGACCGCGCCGCCATAGACGCCACGCTTGACCGGTTCCAGCTCGTCGATGATTTCCATCGCGCGAATCTTCGGTGCGCCAGACAAGGTGCCGGCCGGCAGGATCGCCCGCAGTGCGTCCATCGCTGTCAGCCCGGCCTTCAATTGGCCGGTGACGTTGGACACGATGTGCATCACGTTGGAATAACGCTCGATGACCATCTTCTCGGTGAGTTTCACCGAACCGATTTCCGAAACCCGCCCGGTATCGTTGCGGCCCAGATCGATCAGCATCAAGTGCTCGGCGATTTCCTTGTCATCCGACAGCAGGTCTTTTTCCAGCGCCAGGTCCGCCTCTTCGTTGGCCCCGCGTGGGCGAGTGCCGGCAATCGGGCGCACGGTGATCAGGTTGTCTTCGACCCGCACCAGCACTTCCGGCGAACTGCCGACGACGTGGAAGTCGCCGAAATTGAAGAAGTACATATACGGCGTCGGGTTGAAGCAGCGCAGCGCCCGGTATAAGTCGATAGGCGCAGCCTTGAAGTCGATCGACATGCGCTGGGACGGCACGACCTGCATGCAGTCACCGGCCAGGATGTATTCCTTGATGGTGTCGACGGCTTTTTCATAATCGCCCTGGGTGAAACTCGAACGGAACACCGGATCGGCCGATTGCTGCTTGCTGAAGTCCAGGCCACGGCGCGGAGTGATCGGCTGACGGAGCTGTTCCAGCAGCGCTTGCAGACGCGCCTGACCTTGCTCGAAGGCATCTTCCTGCGCCGGATCGGCCAGGACGATCGCGTGCATCTTGCCGGCCAGGTTGTCGAACACCACTACCGCGTCGGAGACCATCAGCAGAATGTCCGGCACGCCCAGCGGATCCGGGTTCGGGCATTTGCCCAAACGCTTCTCCACATAACGCACGCAGTCGTAGCCGAAGTAACCCACCAAGCCGCCGTTGAAGCGCGGCAGACCGGCGATGGTCGGCACGTTGTAGCGTGCCTTGAAGGCTTCGACGAAGGCCAGCGGGTCTTCAACATCGTGGTTTTCGATCTCGACGCCGTCGTGGGTCACGCTGACGTGATGATCGTGAACCCGCAGCACGGTGCGGCACGGCAGGCCGATGATCGAATAACGGCCCCACTTCTCGCCGCCCTGCACCGACTCCAGCAGGTAGGAGTTGGGCTCGTCGGCCAGTTTCAGGTAGATCGACAGCGGTGTGTCGAAGTCGGCCAGGGTTTCGCAGGCAAGCGGAATGCGGTTGTAGCCGGCAGCGGCCAATCGCAGGAATTCTTCGCGGATCATGGGGGTAGCCTCGTGGCTTGAGGGTCTAACAGTCAGGTATGCAAACGCGCCGGATAACCGGCCAGGAACAAGTCAGGCGCGCCAACGCCAGCGGGCCAGGGCCTTGATGACTTTCATCCAGAGTTTGCGAGTGACCACCACGATGGCGTTTCCAGCAGGGGGTTGAACAGCGTCGGGCAACGTTATCTCAGCGGCCGGATCCAGGCAACCGGGAATTAGTTTGCGCAGATCATCGATCACCAGCGCCGGCGACTCTTCGGCAATCGGCCGACCGTGGTTATAACCGTAACTGAGGGCCACACATTTGACCCCCGCCGCTTTCGCCGCCAGTACATCGCTGCGCGAGTCGCCAACGAACAACGATTGCGACGCCGGAATGTTGGCCATTTTCATCACGAAAAACAGCGCGGCCGGGTCGGGTTTCTGTTGTGGCAGGGTGTCGCCGCCGATGATCCATTTGAAGTAACGGCCGATCTTCATCTGATCCAGCAACGGCGCGACGAAACGCTCCGGTTTGTTGGTGATCAGCGCCATCGCCACACCCTGCTTGTTCAGCCATTTCAGGGTGTCGCGCACACCGGGATAGACCACGGTCAGCTCATGGCCCTCACCGTAGGCTTCCATGAAGATCTGCAGCGCACCTTCGGCTTCGCCGTCATCGACCGACGAATGATCGATGTCGCCGGCCAGTGCACGCCGCACCAGCACCGGCGCGCCGTTGCCAACCCACTCACGCACCGGTTCGATGCCGACCGGGTCACGCCCGAGTTTGAGCAGCATGTTATCCACAGCCGCCGCGAGGTCAGGGACCGAATCGACCAGCGTGCCATCCAGATCGAACATCACCAGCCGCGGCAGACGCCCCGGGAACAGCTGCTCAAAACCGCTCATGGGCGAGCCAGCGCCAGTTCGGAGCGCATTTTTTCAATCACTTCCTGGTAGTTCGGCGCATTGAAGATCGCCGAGCCGGCCACGAATGTATCGGCGCCCGCGGCGGCAATTTCGCGAATGTTGTTCACGTTCACCCCACCGTCGATTTCCAGGCGAATGTCACGCCCGGAGGCATCGATCAGCGCCCGCGCTTCACGCAGCTTGTCGAGGGTGGCTGGAATGAACTTCTGCCCGCCGAAGCCCGGGTTGACGCTCATCAGCAGGATCATGTCGACCTTGTCCATCACGTATTTGAGCACGTCCAGCGGAGTCGCCGGGTTGAACACCAGGCCCGCCTTGCAGCCGCCTTCGCGGATCAGTTGCAAGGAACGGTCGACGTGTAGCGTGGCTTCCGGGTGGAAGGTGATGTAGGTCGCACCGGCCTCGATGAAGTCACCGACGATGCGGTCCACCGGGCTGACCATCAGGTGCGCATCGATCGGCGCGGTCACGCCGTACTTGCGCAGCGCGGAGCACACCATCGGGCCGATGGTCAGGTTTGGCACGTAGTGGTTGTCCATGACATCGAAGTGCACGAAGTCGGCGCCGGCGGCCAGGACGTTGTCCACTTCCTCGCCCAGGCGGGCGAAGTCGGCGGAGAGAATCGACGGAGCAATGACGAAGGGCTGCATGACGCACCTTTTTTGAGCAGAATCACGATGGCGCGCATTGTATACCTCATGCTTTGACGCGCGCACCGTGCTGCGATGATTGGGGCAGGTCCTAATAAGCCGCCCGGTAGATCTTCTCGATATCGACGGCACTCAGCTTGCGCGGATTATTGCGCATCAGGCGCTCGATGCCGGCGGCTTCCATGGCCATGGCCGGGATCGCGTCCTCGGGCACCCCGAAACTGCGCAGGCCCAACGGAATTTCTACCGCGGCGCACAGCTCGGTCATCGCCTCCACGGCTTTGTCCGCCGCCTCATTGGCGCTCAGATGAGCGGTCTTCACCCCCATGGCCTCGGCAATATCCTGCATGCGTTCCACACAGGCCAGCTTGTTCCAGGTCATGACATACGGCAGCAGCAAGGCATTGCTGACACCATGGGCAATGTTGAAGCGCCCGCCCAGCGGATACGCCAACGCATGCACCGCACCGACCCCGGCATTGCCGAACGCCATGCCGGCCATCAGGCTGGCGGTGGCCATGTCTTCACGGGCTTGCAGGTGGGAAGGATTGGCGTAAGCCTTGGGCAGCGCCTTGGTGATCAGCTTGATCGCGCCAATGGCCAGGGCATCGGTGATGGGTGAGGCATTGAGCGACAGGTAGGATTCGATGGCGTGTGCCAGCGCGTCGACGCCACTGGCAGCAGTGACACTGCGCGGGCAGGTCAGGGTCATTTGCGGGCTGACCAGCGCCACGTCCGGCAACAGGTAATCGCTGACAATGCCTTTCTTCAGCTGCGCGACCTTGTCGGAGAGGATAGCCACGTTGGTCACTTCCGAACCGGTGCCGGCAGTGGTGGGGATGGCGATCAGCGGCGGGCCTTTACGCGGCACCTGATCGACGCCGAACAAGTCCTCCAGTTCGCCGTGATAACCGGCATAGGCTGCGACACTCTTGGCGATGTCGATGGCACTGCCGCCACCGAGGCCAATCAGCCCGTCATGCCCGCCCTCACGGTAAACCCGCATGCAATCTTCGACGATGGCGATTTCCGGGTCCGGCAGCACCCGGTCGAAAATCTCGTAACTGCGCTCGCCCAGCTGCGCCAGCGCCAGCTCTACCGTACCGGACTTGACCAGCGCGGCATCGGTGACGATCAGCGGGTTGTCGATGTCCAGGCGTGTGAGCTCGGCCGCCAGTTGCTCGATGGCACCTGCGCCGGTGATCAGTTTGTGAGCGATTTTGAAAGAGGAAAGACTCATGTGCGCAGCCTCTTATAGATAGGGGAGCTGGGCACAATAGTAGCTGGGGATTGGGGTTTGTCTGCTATTCAGATCATAAATGACTCATGATCCAGTGGAGATACAGTGTGGGAGCGGGCTTGCTCGCGAAGACGGACTGACATTCGCCATTGATGTCGACTGGAAGTCCGCTTTCGCGAGCAAGCCCGCTCCCACATTTCTAAAGCGTATGGCTTCAGACCTGAGCCGTGCGCAGTTTTTCGCTGCGTCCGCGCAGCCATTCCAGGGTCAGCAACAGGATCACCGAGAACGCAATCAGCAGCGTCGCGGCAGCGGCAATGGTCGGGCTGAGGTTTTCGCGGATGCCGCTGAACATCTGCCGAGGCAAGGTCGCTTGCTCGGGGCCGGCGAGGAACAGCGTCACCACCACTTCATCGAACGACGTGGCAAAGGCGAACAGCGCACCGGAAATCACCCCCGGTGCAATCAACGGCAAGGTCACCCGGCGGAACGTCGTCAGCGGCGAAGCGCCCAGGCTTGCAGCCGCCCGCACCAGGTTCTGGTTGAACCCCTGCAAGGTCGCCGACACCGTGATGATCACGAACGGCACACCCAGCACGGCGTGCACCACGATCAGCGAGATATAGCTGTTGCCGAAGCCCAATGGCGCGAAGGTCAGGTAACTGGCCACACCGATGATCACCACTGGCACCACCATCGGCGAAATCACCAGCGCCATCACCAGCGGCTTGCCCGGGAAGTCGCCACGGGTCAGGCCGATCGCCGCCAGCGTGCCGAAGATCATCGCCAGCACGGTTGCTGCCGGGGCCACGATCATGCTGTTCTTCAACGAACGCATCCATTCCGCCGAAGCGAAGAAGTCCTGGTACCAGTGCAGCGAAAAGCCTTGCAGTGGGTAGACCAGAAAACTCCCTGAGTTGAACGACAGCGGAATGATCACCAGCACCGGCAAGATCAGGAACAACAAAATCAAGCCGCAGAGAATCCGCAAGCTGTAGAACCACACCCGTTCAATGGGCGACATATAAGGACTCAGCATTTCATTCTCCCCTTAGCTCAGGCGCAGGCGACTGGCGCCCACCAGCCAGCTGTAAATCAGATAAAGCACCACGGTCGCCAGCAACAACAGCCCACCGAGCGCGGTCGCCATGCCCCAGTTGATGCTGGTGTTGGTGTAGAAGGCGACGAAGTAACTGACCATCTGATCGTTCGGGCTGCCCAGCAACGCCGGGGTGATGTAGTAGCCGATGGCGAGGATGAACACCAACAGGCAACCGGCGCCGACACCGGCATAGGTCTGCGGGAAGTACACCCGCCAGAAGCTGGCGAACGGGTGGCAGCCGAGGGAAATCGCCGCACGCATGTAAGTCGGCGAGATGCCTTTCATCACGCTGTAGATCGGCAGAATCATGAACGGCAGCAGGATGTGCACCATCGAGATGTAGACCCCGGTGCGGTTGAACACCAACTCCAGCGGCTTATCGATGATGCCCATGGCCATCAGGCCGCTGTTGATCAAGCCGCCCGATTGCAGCAACACGATCCACGCCGCGACCCGCACCAGAATCGAGGTCCAGAACGGCAACAGCACCAGAATCATCAGCAGGTTGCTTTGCCGCGAGGGCAGGTTTGCCAGCAGGTAGGCCAGCGGATAGGCCAGCACCAGGCAGATCATGGTAATGATCAGGCCCATCCAGAAGGTCCGGGCAAAGATGTCGAGGTAGATCGCCTGATCGGGAGTGGCCCGGGCCAGTTCACCGAGGTCGTCGATACGGTGATCGACGGCGGCCAGCAGGTAATAAGGCGTCACGCCACTGGTGTTGCGGCGCACGACCTGCCAATAGGCCGGATCGCCCCAACGTTCGTCGAGTCCTTCCAGCGCTTCTTTATAAGAAGCAGGCTCCGTGGCGAACGGCAAGGCGCGCGCGGTTTTGGTCAGCAGGCTGCGGTAGCCGGCCAACTCCATGTTCAAGCGCTTGGACAAGTCGCCCAAGGTCTGATTCTTGCGGGCTTCGGCGAGGTCTTCGCTGGCGGCCTTGTACACAGGCTCTGCCGGCAGGCCTCGGCCATCCCAACTGGCGATGGCTGCCACGGTGCGCGGCATGACGCCGACCACTTCCGGGTTACCGACGCTTTTGTAGAGCAGCGCCACGATCGGCACCAGGAACACCAGCAACAGAAACAGCACCAACGGCGCGATCAAGGCTTGTGCTTTCCAGCGGTTGATTCGCTCGGCGTGCTTTAGCCGCTGCTTCAAGGTGGGGTCGGTGCCCGCGTTCACGGGAACGGCGATAGCCATGGCGTACTCCGGAAATCTTTGATCGTTACAGAGGCGGCGCACCACCTCTGTTCTGTTGAAACACGGCAACCTGTGGGAGCGGGCTTGCTCGCGAAAGCGGTAGATCAATCAACATCGATGTTGAATGTGATGTCCTCTTCGCGAGCAAGCCCGCTCCCACAGGTGGGCAAGCCCACCACAAGGTTTTGGTTACTTGGCAGCCCAGGAATTGAAGCGCTGTTCCAGTTGCTCACCGTTGTCAGCCCAGAAGCTGACGTCGATCTGCACCTGGTTGGCGATGTTTTCCGGGGTGGTCGGCATGTCTTTCAGGACATCCTTGGACAGCAATGGCACTGCCTGGGTGTTGGCCGGACCGTAGGCGATGTTTTCCGAGTAGGTCTTCTGCTGTTGCGGCTGTACCGAGAAGGCAATGAACTTCTTCGCAGCTTCGGCACGGGTCTTGTCCAGACCTTTTGGAATGGCCCATGCGTCGAAGTCGTAGATGCCGCCGTTCCACACCACTTTCAGGTTGCTTTCTTTTTGTACCGCGGCGATCCGGCCGTTGTAGGCCGAGCTCATGACCACGTCACCGGAGGCGAGGTATTGCGGCGGTTGTGCGCCGGCTTCCCACCACTGGATGCTTGGCTTGAGTTCATCGAGTTTCTTGAACGCGCGGTCCTGGCCATCTTTGCCGGCCAGCACTTTGTAGACGTCTTTCGGCGCAACGCCGTCAGCCATCAGAGCGAATTCCAGGGTGTACTTGGCGCCTTTGCGCAGGCCGCGCTTGCCCGGGAATTTCTTGGTGTCCCAGAAATCAGCCCAACTGGTCGGAGCGGTTTTCAGCTTGTCGGCGTTGTAGGCCAGCACGGTCGACCACACGAAGAAGCCCACGCCGCAAGGCTGGATAGCGCCTTTGACATAGTCTTCAGACTTGCCGAACAGCTTCGGATCAAGCTGCTCGAACATGTCTTCGTCGCAACCACGGGACAGTTCCGGCGATTCAACTTCCACCAGGTCCCAGGACACGCTCTTGGTGTCGACCATGGCTTTGACCTTGGCCATCTCACCGTTGTATTCGCCGGCAACGATCTTGCCGTTGCCCGCCGCTTCCCAAGGTGCGTAGAAGGCTTTGACCTGCGCCGCCTTGTTCGCCCCGCCAAAGGACACCACGGTCAGGTCCGGGCCCGCCGCCATTGCATGTGCCGCGCCCATCATGCCCACGACCAGGGCGGTGAATTTCAGGGATCTCAACATTTATTGTTCTCCAACTGCAGGGTTAGTGTTGGTGAAGCGGGGGGCGATCAATGCGCCTCTAGAAGTGGGTCGAGCGCGCGAACGTGTTCGACCTGCCAGCCAAGCGGTACCACGTCGCCGACAGCCAGCGCAGGATCGAGCTCGGCAATCGGTTGTTTCACAAAGAAGTCGGTCTTGCCGCAGACTTCCAGGCGAACCCGGACGTGGTCGCCCAGATAGATGAATTCCGCCACCCTTCCCGAGAAGCGGTTGACACAGGACTCGCTCGAGCCATTGAGGCTCACGCGCTCCGGACGAATCGACAGCGTGACGGGTTCGCCGGTCTTGCCGACGTTGACCGCCAGGGCTTCAACCTTTTCACCACGACCGAGCTCGACCACGCAGCGATCACCGGTATGGCTGTGCAAGCGGCCGTTGAGGCGGTTGTTCTCGCCGATGAAGTTGGCGACGAAAGTATTTTTCGGCTCTTCGTAGAGCGTGCGCGGTGGCGCGATCTGCTGGATCTCGCCCTGGTGGAACACGGCGACGCGGTCGGACATGGTCAATGCTTCGCCCTGGTCGTGGGTCACATAGACCACGGTCACGCCGAGGCGCTGGTGCAGGTGTTTGATTTCCATCTGCATGTGTTCACGCAGTTGTTTGTCCAGTGCGCCGAGGGGTTCGTCCATCAGTACCAGTTGCGGTTCGAACACCAGGGCACGGGCCAGGGCCACACGCTGCTGCTGGCCGCCAGACAGTTGCGCCGGATAGCGCTGGGCGAAGGTGTCGAGCTGAACCATGCTCAGCACACGCTTGACCCGGTCACTGACGTCGCTTTTGTTCAAGCCGCGCACGGTCAGCGGGAACGCCAGGTTCTCGGAGACGGTCATGTGCGGAAACAACGCGTAGTTCTGGAACACCATGCCGATGTCGCGCTTGTGCGGTGGCACGTTGTTGATGGAACGCCCCGCCAGTTGAATCTCCCCGGCGGTCGGCGTTTCGAAACCGGCGAGCATCATCAGACTGGTGGTCTTGCCGGAGCCGGACGGCCCGAGCAAGGTCAGGAATTCGCCTTTACGAATTTCCAGGTTGAGGTCTTTGACGATCAGGTTCTCGCCGTCGTAGCTCTTTTGCACTCCACGAAAGCTGACCAGAATATCGCTGGCCCCTGCGTTTGAATCAACCTGGCTCATACCCACACCTTTGTTATTGATGACTGCTGTGGACTAAGCCTAGTGGACACTGGGAGCCGCGCAAATCGGGGCGCAGGAGAGAATCGCCTCAGCCGGATGGAAGGTTGCGTGTAGGGATTGCCCTACAAGGATGGCGGGGATTGATATGTCGATTCGTGATGGCGACAGGCGGTGGGCTGCAAGCCACAGGAACCGGTAAAAGCGGCTTTGCGTGCATGTCGTAAATGGACATGCACGCTCCCACAGGGATTTGCAGTGAATCAGTGGGTCGTGTGGATCACAGGAGTTTGTGCTCCATCGCGTACTTCACCAATTCGGCCAGGGAGGTGATGTTGAGTTTCTGCATCAGCCGCGCCTTGTGGGTACTGATGGTTTTGCTGCTCAAGGCCAGTTGTTGGGCGATGTCGTTGACGTTGTAGCCCTGGGCCAGGCGCTCGAATACCGAAAACTCACGCTCCGACAGCAATGAGTGCAATGGTCGTGCATCGGTCAGACCGACTTCGAAAACCATGCGGTCGGCCAGGTCCGGATCGATGTATCGCCCGCCCGCCGCGACCTTGCGGATCGCCGTCAGCAACAACGCCGGATCGCTGTCCTTGGTCGCATATCCTGCGGCGCCAACCTTCAAGGCCCGAGCAGCCATCTGCGCTTCGTCGTGCATCGACAACACCAGAATCGCCGGCGGATTATTCAAGGCGCGGATCCGCGGGATCGCTTCCAGGCCGTTGACCCCGGGCATGGAGATGTCCAGCAACACCACTTCGCAGGGAATATGGCGCAAGGTCTCGAGCAACTGCTCGCCATTGCCCGCCTCCCCCACCACCAGCAGGTCCTTGGCCAGGCCAATCAATTGCTTGATGCCTTCGCGAACGATGGTGTGGTCTTCGGCTACCAGTACACGGATCACGTTCTTCTCCATTCTTTTTATGTCAGAACCAAGATCTATCGCGGGCTTGCCTGCAAAGGCGCCAGCTCAAACAACACAAAACCATCAGGCTTCATCCAGCGGCACTCGCACCGTCAGGGTCGTGCCCTCCCCCGGCTCACTCTCAAGCGACAATTGCCCGCCCATGATCAACACCCGTTCACGCATGCCAACCACGCCAAAGGATGTCGGCCTGCCCGGCCCGGCGACAAATCCTACGCCATCATCGCTGACAGTCAGACAAAGTTCGTCGCCCTCCAGGGCCAGCGTCAGCTCGACAGTATGCGCCTGGGCATGTCGCATGACATTGGTCAGCGCTTCCTGAAGGATCCGGAACAGTCCGATAGCCTTGGCATCACTTAGCACCGGCAAGTTATCCGGCACCTGCACCAAGCACGGAATCTGCGTGCGCGCTTCGAAACGCCGGGCCTGCCATTCAATGGCCGAGGCGATCCCGGCATCGAGAATCGGTGGCCGCAGCGCCGTGGCCACATCACGCACCAGTTGAAACAGCTGAGCGATCAAGCGCTTCATGCTGTTCAAGCGTTCGTGCAGACCCGGATCAAGCTGGGCGTAGGCCAGTTCGCACATGGACGTTTCCAGCTTCAACACAGTCAACATCTGACCCAGCTCATCGTGAACTTCCCGGGCAATCCGGGCCTTTTCCTCTTCCCGCACGCTCTCCAGGTGCGCGGACAACTCGCGTAGTTGCTCACGGGAGCTGGCCAGTTCCAGTTCGACGCGTTTGCTCTCGGTGATGTCCCAGACGATCCCGTCCCAGACATAGGTACCGTCTTCGAGACGGCGGGTAATGGCCTTGATCTCGGCCCAGCGCTGTTCGCCCTGGCGGGTCAGAATCCGCCCCTGCCACGACCAGTCACTGTCGGTATCCAGTGCATGGTCCTGGGTCTGGTGATAACTGGCCTTGTCATCCGGATGCACCAGGCTGCGCAGGCCTTTGTCCCGATGGGCCAGGGTGGCCGGCGAGTAGCCCACCAGGCTCTCGCTGCCTTCACTGATGTAGGCAAAGTCGATCTGGCCGGTCACCGGCGCGCGCTCCAGACGAAAGACCAATCCTGGCACGTTGGCGGCAATGCCCTGCAGCCGCGCTTCACTTTCCTGCAAGGCGGCCAGGGCGCGACGGCGCTCGGTGACATCATTGAGGTAAACCACCAGGTATTCGCCCTCGCGAAAACGCAGGAAGCTCAACGAAACATCCGCCGGCAGAATACTGCCATCGGCCCGAACACAGTTGGTTTCGAAACTTAAAGGCCCTTCCTCGCTGGCCCGGGCGCGCTTCCACAAGTTCAGCCAGCGGTCCATGTGCAAGTCAGGTTCAAAATCGATCAATGGCCGATCAATGATCCCGCCCGGCGGGTAGCCGAGCATGGTTTCGGCCGCGCGGTTGGCGTAGCGCACATGGCTGTCCCAGTTGACCCAAAGGATGCCGACGGTGCTTTGATCAATGGAAAACTGCGTGAGGCGCAAGGCCTCTTCGCTGGCCTCGCGCAGGGCAATGTCTTCGCGCGCCGCCAGCAATCGTTGCTCCAGGCTGTGTTGCTGACGACGCTGCCAGAAGACAATGGCCATGCTGCTCAGCAGCAATACCAGCAACAGCAGACAGAGGTTTTTCCAGAAGCCCGGTGAATCGGACAGCCGTGGATACTTGGGTTGCAGCCATTGATTGTGCAGTTGCTCCAGGTCCTTGGCCGGAATCGCCCGCAAGGCGTTTTCGACGATGCCGGCCAACTCCGGCCAATCCCGACGCGTGGCCACTCGCAACAGTTGCGGGAAACCAATGTCACCCACCACGGCCAACCCGGAGAATTCAGGTTCGACAGACAGACGCCCGAACTGTGCTTCATCGACCACGGCGTAGCCGGCTTGCTGGCTCAACAACAGTTGCAACGCCTGGCGTTCCAGAGGCACGCCTTGCAGGTTCAGATGGGGATAGGTGCTACGCAAAAAATCGGCGGTGACGCTAGGCATGCGCACGGCGACGCGGGTGTGGCTGTCGAGCTTTTCCAGCTCCACCGCACCGGTGCTCTTCTGGTCGCTGACCACCAGTTGCGGCACCCGCATATACGGATCGGAAAATTGCCAGAGCCGCAACCCTGCGGGCGTTTGCGTCAGCCCCGGTGCGATATCGATGTCACCTTCACGCGCGGCGGCTTCCAGTTGCGCAAGATCAGGGTAATTACGCCAGCTCAGCTCGACCTTTAGCGCCTTGGCCAGCCATTTCATCAACTCGACGTTAACCCCGGACAGGCGCTGCAAGCGGCGATCGTATTGGGCGTAGGGCGCTTGTAACACCAGCCCGACCCGCAATTCGTCATGCTGGGCCAGCCATTGCTGTTGCGCCGAAGACAACGACACGACGTGCGCCGGTGGCGCGGGCGCCGCCCAGCCCATCAAGGGAAACCACAAACAGCCGATAACCCACAGGCAGCGAAAACGCATCATCGAAGTCTCACACACTGACAAATACTGACCAACCCATTAGGCTGCCGGAATAACTTCTGGCCTGGAATATCCGATGCCCCCTGTCTACCGCCTGGCACTGCCAGCATTGTGCCTGTCGCTGATCCTGCCGTGCGCCTTTTCCGTCGAGGCGGCCGACCCGACACCTGCCGCAGCGGAAAAACCCGCCGAAGAAAAACCGGCCGAACGCCAGCCGCTGCTTGAGCGTAGTCAGGAAGAAGCGACCGCACTCGAGCGACAAATCCCCGCGCAGGAACAGCAACAACTGCAAGCAGGCACCGACACCTTTCTCGCCTTGTGGAAACCGGCCAATACCGCCGAACCCAAAGGCGTGGTGATTATTATCCCTGGCGCCGGCGAAACCGTTGACTGGCCGCAAGCAATCAGCCCATTGCGCCGCCAATTGCCAGACGCCAACTGGAGCAGCCTGAGTATCACCTTGCCGGACCTGCAAAGCGAAGCCATTGCACCTCGTATCGCCGAAGTGGCACCGGCCCCCAAAGCGCCTGAGGCCGCCAGCAAGGATTCCACGACCGCCGCGCCCATCGAACAGGCAGCCGGCGGCGAAGCGGATGTGGCCGACAAGGCCATCGCCGAAACCACCGAAGAACAGGCCAAAGCCGACGCCGAGCGAATCTTTGCCCGCCTCGACGCGGCTGTCGCTTATGCCGAACAGCAAAGCGCTCGCAGCATCGTCGTACTGGGGCATGGCACCGGCGCTTACTGGGCCGCGCGTTATTTGAGCGAGAAGCAGCCTTCGCAGGTCGAGAAGTTCATGATGGTCGCCGCCCAGACCCCCGTTACGGCTAAACCACAACTGGTCGAATTGACGCCGACGATCAAGCTGCCTGTCGCCGACATTTTCTATACGGACAAACCGCTGGATCGCAACGCGGCACTGGCACGCTTGCAGGCCAACAAACGCTTGAAGACCTCGGCGTTCAGCCAGGTGTCACTCAAGGCATTGCCGGGGAATGCCAAGGCTGAGCAAGAGCAGTTGGTGCGCCGGGTGCGGGGATGGCTGAATCCGCAGCCTGCGGCGGACTGATAGATCGGCGTCGCGCCCTTCGCGAGCAAGCCCGTTCCCACATTTGACCGACGCTGCCTGTCTGAACGCGGTCTAATGTGGGAGCGGGCTTGCTCGCGAAGGCGATAGCACTGTCGACACAACTCTTGCCTGCTATCGAAAATCCCGCCGCTCACGAATCAACGCGTAGGCGTTGTGCAATTCACGCGTTTTATCCGTAGCCTCGCGAACCTGCAACGCCGTCGCACCGCTGCCGGCAATCTTGTCCGGGTGATGGCGACTGAGCAGGCGTCGATAGGCGCGCTTGATCTGCGCCGGCTCGCTGGTCGCCGACACCCCCAATAGCCGCAAAGCGTCCTGATAGGTCACCGTGCTATTGACCAATGGGCGCTTGTGCGGCTCGTAGTCGCTCGCCAATGCCTGCACCTGATATGGCGTCCAGCCCAGCCATTTGCCCCACTGGGCAATCAGCTCGCGCTCACGGCTACCGGCCCGGCCATCGGCCCAGACCATCCGCCAACAGGCACGCAACACACCTTCCGCCGCATGGGGTTGAGCACTCAAGCGTCGCAAATAGCCGCGCAACCGGTCATGCCCCGACTTGCCGCGATTGAACGCCGCAATCGCGCGACGTTGCGCCGATTCGGTCATCTCCAGCGCACGCATTTCCTGGCGCGCCTGCTGGATGTGACCATCCACGACCCGCCCATCACTCTTGGCCAATCGGCCCAGCAACACGAACAGCAGTTCATCGTTGCGCAGCACCGAGCGGCCACCGATTTTTTCCCATAAATGCGCCCAGCTCTGCAGGTGCAGGCGCCGATCCAGCGCCTGTCCCAATAAAGCACCGAGCATGGCCCCCGGAATGCTGGCTATGGCAAAGCCCGCTCCGGCTCCAATCAGAGTCCCTGGCCACAACATGTCAGCGTCTCGCTTCTATCAAGGTTTCTACTTCAGCCAGGCGCTCGTGGGTGCCGACGTCCACCCAATGCCCATTCAGGCGTTCGCCCGTCACTTGCCCATCGGCCATGGCTTTGCGCAGCAGTGGAGCAAGCTTGAAGGCACCGGCCGAGCAACCGTCAAACAGCTGCGGATGCAACACGGCGATGCCACTGTAAGTCAGGGTTGCCGTATCCGGCTGACCGTCCTGCACATGGCCATCGACCAAGGTGAAATCCCCGCTCGGGTGATGCGCCGGGTTGTCCGCCAGGATCAAATGAGCGAGCCCGACGATGGGCTGGTGCAACACGCTGAAGTCGTAGTCGGTCCAGATGTCGCCATTGACCACCACAAAAGCTTCATCCCCCAGCAATGGCAACGCACGAAAAATACCGCCACCGGTTTCCAGCGGTTCACCTTCCGGTGAGTATTGAATGCTCACGCCATACCGCGAGCCATCACCCAGATAATCTTCGATCTGCTGACCGAGCCAGGCGTGGTTGATCACGATCTCGGTAAACCCTGCCGCCGCCAGGGCGTGCAGGTGATACTCGATCAAGGGTGCTCCGCCGGCGCGAACCAGCGGTTTTGGCGTGGTCAGGGTCAGCGGGCGCATGCGCTCGCCTTTACCCGCCGCCAGAATCATTGCCTTCATGCCTTCGCTCCAACACGCAGACTGGCCAGCAATACATCCAGCTCCGCCAGTTCAGGGCGACGGGCGATGACCGCGTCTATATAAGCAAAGAAGCGCGGCACATCACCGAGGTAACGTGGCTTGCCGTCGCGATGGCAGATACGGGCAAAGATGCCGATCACTTTCAAGTGACGCTGCACGCCCATCAGGTCGCTGGCGCGCAGGAATTCTTCAAAGTCAGGCTGAACCGGGATGTCGAGCGCAGCGGCTTGCTGCCAGTAATCCTCCAGCCAGCCGCGCACGCGTTCTTCAGGCCAGCTGAGGAAGGCGTCCTTGAACAGGCAGGTCACGTCATAGGTCACGGGCCCGTAGACCGCGTCCTGGAAATCCAGCACACCGGGATTCGGCTCGCTGATCATCAGGTTGCGCGGCATGTAGTCGCGATGCACCAGGACTTTGGGCTGAGCCAGAGCGCTGTCGATCAGCAGGTCGCTGACCTGCTGCCAGAGCACTTGCTGCGCCGCGTCGAACTCAATGCCCAGTTCGCGTTTCACGTACCACTCGGGGAACAGTTCCAGCTCGCGACGCAACAGTGCCACGTCATAACTGGGCAGCGGCGCCACCATCGGCAACTGCTGAAAAGCCAGCAACGCCTGCAGGGCATCCTTGAACAAACCGTCGGCATTTTCGCTGTCGATCACGTCCAGGTAAGTCTTGTTGCCCAGGTCATTGAGCAAAAGAAAACCGCGTTCGAGGTCTTCGGCATAAATTTTCGGCACGTTTATTCCGGATTTCGCCAGCAGAAAAGCGATATCCACAAAGGGTTTGCAGTTTTCCTGGGGTGGCGGCGCATCCATCACGACGAAACTTCGGCCCGCGCCTTCCCAGCGGAAATAGCGCCGAAAACTGGCGTCGCTACTGGCCGCGGTCAACGTGGCCGGGGGTACGGAGCCCCAACCTTGTTCTGCAAAGAGGATAGCCAACTGTTCATCAAGCCAAACTTTCAGGTGTTGCAAGCGTACATCTTGGTCAGGCATTGCAAGGGTCTCCGACGGCGCTAGCCGTCAAGCGGGTCATGCTTTATTATCCAGCATCTTTTTCAGACCATCGAGAGGCGTGCGGCCCACACCGCGGGCAGATGGCACGCAGGAAGCCCGGACTAATAAGATGGCATTGAAATCCCCCGCGTTTCGTAAAAAATTTCCGTTGTTGGTTACCGGCAGTCTGCTGGCCCTGCAACCCCTGGCCACGTCGTTCGTGGTCGCCGCGGAACAGTATGACTGCTCAGTCTCTGCTTCGGGTGCCTGGGACTGTGCGCCAAAGGTGCCGGCCGCTGCATTGCCGCCGCGTCCCGTCCATGACGGCAGCGCAGTTTCCGTCACCGGCGAAACCCCGGCTGGCACTGGCTCCAGCGAAGAAACCGGCGCCAAGCCTGTGCTGGTTACCGAGTCCAAGGGCCGCGGCCTGAAGTCGCGTAGTGAAGACTACAGCCACCTCGACTGGGTTCCGCGCGAGAAGCTCACTGCAGCGCAATTGGCCGAAACCGGTCCTTACTGCTCTGGTTCCTATATCGAACCGATTCGTCCTGGCATGAATGACAAGACGAATAAAAGTGACGCTCCGACCTTTCTCGGCGCCAAAGCCTCCCGCTATAAGCAGGAAGAGCAGATCGCGACCCTGGCCGGTGACGTGGTCATGCGTCAGGGCAGCATGCAGGTCGAAGCCGACGAAGCGAACCTCTACCAGGCCGAGAGCCGTGGCGAACTGAGCGGTAACGTGCGCGTTCGCGACAATGGCGCACTGATCGTGGGCGACCACGCCGACGTGCAGCTCGACACCGGTGAAGCCAAGGTCGACAACGCCGAGTACGTGATGCACAAGTCGCGTATCCGCGGTAACGCGCTGTACGCCAAACGTGCCGAGAACGCGATCATCCGCCTCAAGGATGGTACGTACACCACGTGCGAACCGAACAGCAATGCCTGGCAGCTCAAGGGCAACAACATCACTTTGAACCCGGCTACCGGTTTCGGTACCGCTACCAACGTGACGCTGCGGGTCAAGGACATTCCGGTTCTGTACACGCCGTACATCTATTTCCCGATCGACGACCGTCGCCAGTCCGGCTTCCTGCCGCCGACCATCGGCACCGGTAGCGATACCGGCTTCATGCTGGTCACTCCGTACTACTTCAACCTGGCACCGAACTACGATGCCACGTTGTACCCGCGTTACATGGCCAAGCATGGCCTGTTGATGGAAGGCGAATTCCGCTACCTGACCAAGTCCAGCGAAGGTCAGTTCGGCGCCGCGTACCTCAACGACGAAGACACCGATCGCAGCAAGCAGAGCGACTACGAAAAAACCCGCTACATGTACAACTGGCAGCACAAGGGTGGCCTCGACTCGCGCGTCTTTACGCAAGTCGACTACACCAAGATCAGCGATCCGTATTACTTCCAGGATCTGCAGACTGACCAGATTGGCGTGAAAAGCGCTGACTACGTGAACCAGCAGGGCTCTGTCACCTATCGTGGCGACAGCTACACCGCTCGCTTGAACGCCCAGGCTTATCAACTGGCGACCGTTTCGAACATCACGCCGTACGACCGTTTGCCGCAGATCACCTTCAATGGTCAGCTGCCGTATCATCCGGAAGGTTTGAACTTCGATTACGAGACAGAGATCGTTCGATTTGACCGCGATTTGAAGAACGGTGACTTCGTAAACGAAGATGGCACTGTTGCATCACGTCTTGATAACAACGTGACCGGCCTGGCACGTGCCAACGGCAATCGCTTGAACCTCAAGCCAAGTGTCAGCCTGCCGCTGAACTGGACTTATGGTTTCTTGAAACCGTCCCTGAAGTACCAGTACACCCAGTACGACCTGGATCTGGATCAGCAGGGCAAAAACACTCTGCTTGCCGGTGAAAGCTACAGCCGTAACCAGAGCCGTGGCGTACCGATAGCCAGTATCGACAGCGGCCTGTATTTCGATCGCAACACCCAATGGTTTGGCAAGAACTACCGCCAGACCCTGGAACCACGCCTTTTCTATCTCTATGTTCCAGAGAAGGATCAGACCGATATTCCAGTCTTTGACACCGGCGAATACACCTTCAACTACGCCTCGCTGTTCCGGGACAACCGTTTCTCCGGCTCCGACCGTGTCGGCGACGAGAACAAGCTGTCGCTGGGCATCACCAACCGCTGGATCGAAGACAACGGTTTCGAACGTCAACGCATCAGCGTCGGCCAGGCCGTGTACTTCAAGGACCGTGAAGTCCAGTTGCCGGGTATCGATGCAAAAACCCGCGACGATGCACAAGCCAACGTTTCGCCATATGCACTGGAATACGAATACCGCTGGAACCGCGACTGGCGTACCACCGCCGACTACAACTGGGACCCGGACAGCCGCAGCCCTCGCTCGGGCAGCGCGATGTTCCACTACCAGCCTGAAGACAACCCGAACAAAGTCATCAACGCCGGTTATCGCTATCGCAATGACCAGGTCCGTTATGACCAGAACACCGGTAAATGGTCGGTGGGCGGTGGTGACTACGGCACACCAGGCCAACCTGGCTACGTGAAGGACTACTACAAGATCAAACAGCACGACTTCTCGGTGATCTGGCCGATCGTGCCGCAGTGGAACGCCATCAGCCGCTGGCAGTATGACTACAACCGTAACCGTACCCTGGAAGCCTTTGGTGGTTTCGAGTACGACAACTGCTGCTGGAAACTACGCCTGATCAACCGTTACTGGGTTTCCTATGACGAATTCAGTCAGGAAGCTCCACAAAACGAAAAAGGCGACCACGGCGTCTTCCTACAAATCGTTCTGAAAGGTCTCGGCGGCCTCACCGGCGCCAAAGTAGAGAGCTTCCTCGACAAAGGCATCCAAGGTTATCGTGAACGTGAAGACCAAGCTTTCTGATTGTCTGCGCCCGCTGATGCTGGGCGCGCTGTTCCTGGGTACCGCGGCCAACGCCGCGGTACAACCCATCGATAAAGTGGTGGCCATCGTCGACAACGACGTGGTCATGCAGAGCCAGCTGGATCAGCGTGTCCATGAAGTTCAGCAAACCATCGCCAAACGCGGTGCTGCCGTACCGCCAGCCGGCGTACTGGATCAGCAGGTGCTCGAGCGCCTGATCGTCGAAAACCTGCAATTGCAGATCGGCGAGCGTTCCGGCATCCGGATTACCGATGAAGAGCTGAATCAGGCTGTCGGCACCATTGCCCAGCGCAACAACATGTCGATCGAACAATTCCGCGCCGCCCTGGCTCGCGACGGCCTGTCTTATGACGCCGCCCGCGACCAGATCCGCCGCGAAATGATCATCAGCCGTGTGCGTCAGCGCCGTGTGGCGGAACGCATCCAGGTGTCCGAGCAGGAAGTGAAGAACTTCCTGGCATCCGACCTGGGCAAAATGCAGTTGTCCGAAGAGTTTCGTCTGGCCAACATCCTGATTCCCACGCCGGAAAGCGCCAACTCCGACGCGATTCAGAATGCTGCCAAACAAGCCGACGCGGTTTACCAGCAGCTCAAGCAAGGCGCTGACTTCGGTCAGTTGGCAATCGCCAAATCCGCCAGCGAAACTGCACTGGAAGGCGGCGACATGGGCTGGCGTAAAGCCGCTCAATTGCCACCTCCATTCGACCGCCTGCTGAGCACCATGGCCGTTGGCGACGTAACCCAGCCAATGCGCACCCCGGGCGGCTTCATTATCCTGAAGATCCTCGACAAGCGTGGTGGCGAAGCCCAGGTGCGTGACGAAGTCCATGTACGTCACATCCTGGTCAAACCAAGCCCGATTCGCGACGAAGAAAAAACCAAGGCCCTGGCTCAATCGCTCTACTCCCGTATCGAAGCGGGCGAAGATTTTGGCGAGCTGGCGAAAAGCTTCTCGGAAGACCCGGGTTCCGCCCTCAACGGCGGCGACCTGAACTGGATCGATCCGAACGCACTGGTGCCTGAATTCCGCGAAGTGATGGCCAAGACCCCGCAAGGTCAGCTGTCCAAGCCGTTCAAGACTCAATATGGCTGGCACGTCCTGGAAGTCCTTGGCCGCCGCGCCACCGACAGCACCACCCAGGCCCGTGAGCAGCAAGCGATGACCGTACTGCGTAACCGCAAATACGACGAAGAGCTGCAAACCTGGCTGCGTCAGATCCGTGACGAAGCGTACGTAGAAATCAAACTCCCTGGTGCAGACCAGGCAGCGCAGTGAAACCCAAGCGTTTCGCGCTGACCCCCGGCGAACCGGCCGGCATAGGTCCTGACCTGTGCCTGCTGCTCGCCTCGCAAGCCCAGCCACACCCCCTGATTGCCATTACCAGCCGCGACCTGCTCCTTGAGCGGGCCGCGCAGCTGGGCGTGGTTGTCGATCTGCTGGCGGTCACGCCGGACAGTTGGCCGGATGTTCCTGCACCGGCCAACAGCCTCTATGTGTGGGATACGCCACTCAACACCAGGGTCACTGCAGGGCAACTGGACAAGGCCAATGCGGCTTTCGTCCTGGAAACCCTGACCCGCGCTGGCCAGGGCTGCCTGGACGGGCATTTTGCCGGCATGATCACCGCCCCGGTGCACAAGGGTGTGATCAATGAATCCGGGATCGCCTTTTCCGGGCACACGGAATTTCTCGCCGACCTGACTCATACCGCACAAGTGGTGATGATGCTCGCCACCCGCGGCTTGCGCGTGGCCCTGGTCACCACTCACCTGCCCCTTCGCGAGATTGCCGACGCGATCACGCCGGAGCGGCTGGAGCGGGTCACACGGATTCTGCACACTGACCTGCAAGAAAAATTCGGCATTGCCCAGCCACGCATCCTGGTTTGCGGGCTGAACCCGCACGCCGGTGAAGGCGGTCACCTGGGCCATGAAGAAATCGACATCATCGAACCTACATTAGAGCGCCTGCGCGGCGAGGGCATGGACCTTCGCGGCCCCCTGCCCGCCGACACTCTGTTTACCCCCAAATATCTGGAGCACTGCGACGCGGTGCTGGCGATGTACCACGACCAGGGCTTGCCCGTGCTGAAATACAAAGGCTTCGGCGCGGCAGTCAACGTGACCCTCGGCTTGCCGATCATCCGCACCTCGGTCGACCACGGCACCGCCCTGGACCTGGCCGGCAGCGGCAACATCGACACCGGCAGCCTGCAAGTCGCCCTGGAAACCGCCTACCAGATGGCCGAGACCCGTTTATGACCGAGCATTACCAACACCGGGCGCGCAAGCGCTTCGGCCAGAACTTCCTGCACGATGCGGGCGTTATCGACCGCATCCTGCGCTCCATTCACGCCAAACCTGAAGACCGCCTGCTGGAAATCGGTCCGGGCCAGGGTGCATTGACCGCCGGCCTGCTCAACAGCGGCGCTCAACTGGACGTCGTAGAGCTGGACAAGGACCTGATCCCGATCCTCAATCAGCAGTTCGCCGGCAAGAGCAACTTCAACCTGCATCAGGGTGACGCACTGAAGTTCGACTTCAACAGCCTGAACGCCGCGCCAAACAGCCTGCGAGTGGTCGGTAACCTGCCGTACAACATCTCGACGCCGCTGATCTTTCATCTGCTGAACAACGCCAACCTGATTCGCGACATGCACTTCATGCTGCAAAAGGAAGTGGTCGAACGTCTGGCGGCGGGTCCGGGTGGCGGTGACTGGGGTCGCCTGTCGATCATGGTTCAGTACCATTGCCGGGTCGAACATCTGTTCAACGTCGGCCCGGGTGCGTTCAATCCGCCACCCAAAGTCGACTCCGCGATCGTACGCCTGGTGCCCCACGCGGTGCTGCCGCACCCGGCCAAGGATCATCGCCTGCTGGAGCGCGTTGTGCGTGAAGCCTTCAACCAGCGCCGCAAAACCCTGCGCAACACGCTGAAGCTGCTGCTGAGCAATGCCGAAATCGAAGCCGCCGGCGTCGATGGCAGTCTGCGCCCCGAGCAGCTCGACCTGGCCGCCTTCGTGCGCCTGGCCGACAAGCTCAGCGAACAAGTCCTGCAAAAGCCTGCCACCGACTGACAGGCGATGAGCGCTATCGGGTAGGACGCCACTCTGGTTTACTACCCGATACTTGGCCTAGACTGATTTGTATCAGCTACGCCCCGCGTCCCGCTTTGATTTAAGGCCTCTTGCATGTCCGATCCTCGTTATCAGGTCGACGTCAGCGTCGTCACCCGCTATCTGGCAGAACAATCGCAACCCGAGCACAACCGCTTCGCCTTCGCCTACACCGTCACCGTGCACAACAATGGCCTGCTACCCGCCAAACTGATGTCGCGGCATTGGGTGATCACCGACGGTGACGGCCATGTCGAAGAGGTTCGCGGTGCTGGCGTCGTCGGCCTGCAGCCGTTGATCGAAGTGGGCAAGAGCCACACTTACAGTAGCGGCACTGTCATGACGTCCAAGGTCGGCACCATGCAGGGCACCTACCAGATGGTCGCCGACGACGGCAAACACTTCGAGGCCATCATCGCGCCGTTCCGTCTGGCGGTACCCGGAGCCCTGCACTGATGGCGACGTATGCTGTCGGCGATGTGCAAGGTTGCCTTGAGCCGTTGCAATGCCTGCTCAAGCAAGTCGCCTTCAACCCTGCCCGAGACCGCCTGTGGCTGGTGGGTGACCTCGTCAACCGTGGTCCACAGTCGCTGGAAACCCTGCGCTTCCTCTATAGCATCCGCGAGTCGCTGGTATGCGTACTTGGCAACCACGACCTGCACTTACTGGCCGTAGGGCAAAACATCGAGCGCTTGAAAAAAGCCGATACCCTGCGTGAGATCCTCGAAGCACCCGATAGCGCGGATCTGCTGGAATGGGTTCGCCAGCAAAAGCTCATGCACTACGATGAACAACGCGAAATCGCCCTGGTCCATGCCGGCATCCCGCCGCAATGGTCGCTGCGCAAAGCCTTGAAGTGCGCCGCCGAAGTCGAAGAAGCCTTGCGCGACGACAACCGCTTCGCGCCGTACCTTGACGGCATGTACGGCAACGAGCCAGTGAAGTGGGACAACGACCTTAAAGGCGCGGCCCGCCTGCGAGTCATCACCAACTACTTCACGCGGATGCGTTTCTGCACCCGCGACGGCAAACTCGACCTCAAGGGCAAGGAAGGCATCGACACCGCACCACCGGGTTATGCGCCGTGGTTCGCGCACGAGCGCAAAACCAAAGGCCTGAAGATCATTTTCGGCCATTGGGCGGCGCTCGAAGGCCAGTGCAATGAACCAGGCCTGTTTGCACTCGACACCGGTTGCGTCTGGGGCGGTGCCATGACCCTGATGAACGTCGATACCTTTGAGCGCCTGCAATGCAAATGCGACGCCCATGGCCATTCCCGACCGACTGTCGCCACCTCTATTCCCGAACAAACGTCAGCCAGCGTCCAACGCTAGACTGCGCTTTCAGCCGAGCCACAGGAGCCCGCCATGAGCGAATTCAAACGTATCCCCCCAGAACAGGCCCAGACCCTGCGCGAACAAGGCGCGGTGGTAGTCGATGTCCGCGATCCGGCCACTTTTGCCGCGCTGCACATCGCCGGTTCGAAGCATCTGGATAACCATTCTCTGCATGCTTTCATTCAGGGCGCCGATCTGGATGCGCCGACGGTAGTGGTCTGCTATCACGGAAATTCCAGCCAGGGCGCGGCGGCTTATCTGATCAGCCAGGGCTTTTCCGACGTCTACAGCATGGACGGTGGTTTTGAGCTGTGGCGTACGATCTATCCTTCGGAAACGGCGCAGGGCACTTCCGAATAATTTTTTTCCAGACGCGCAAGCCCCGGCTTTCGCGGGCTAGCGCGGTGGCAGACGAACGGTCTGCCATAACTTATTACTCATTGCTACTTTATCTCCCCGATTCCGAACTATCCTTAAGCGCAGGCCATCCAAAACAGGGGAGAGCCGGTACACCGGCGCGCGGGTCATCGGGAGTAGCTTTCGGAGTAGTCAGCTCCGGAAGAGTTCTGGGGGGTAAACAGCGACTGCCTGTTCGGTTGCTGCCAGCATCGACTGAGTGATCCGGCGTCGGCTCCACGTATCGAGCGAGGTGACGTCATGAGTATCTTTAGCCACTTCCAACAACGCTTCGAGTCCACACGCCAGGAAGAATTCTCCCTGCAGGAGTACCTGGAACTGTGCAAAAAGGACCGCAGCGCCTACGCCTCCGCCGCCGAGCGTCTACTGCTGGCCATCGGGGAGCCGGAGCTGCTCGACACCTCGACCAACTCGAGGCTGTCGCGAATTTTTTCCAACAAGGTGATCCGTCGCTATCCGGCCTTTGAAGACTTCCATGGGATGGAAGAATGCATCGACCAGATCGTGTCGTATTTCCGTCATGCCGCTCAGGGCCTGGAGGAAAAGAAACAGATCCTCTACCTGCTTGGTCCAGTCGGTGGCGGTAAATCATCTTTGGCCGAAAAGCTAAAACAGCTGATCGAGAAAGTGCCCTTCTACGCAATCAAGGGCTCGCCGGTTTTCGAGTCGCCTCTGGGTCTGTTCAACGCCACTGAAGATGGCGCGATCCTCGAAGAAGACTTCGGCATCCCCCGGCGCTATCTCAACACCATCATGTCGCCATGGGCCACCAAGCGCCTGGCCGAATTCGGCGGCGACATCAGCCAGTTCCGGGTGGTGAAACTCTATCCGTCGATCCTCAACCAGATTGCAGTCGCGAAAACCGAGCCAGGCGATGAAAACAACCAGGACATCTCGGCACTGGTGGGCAAGGTCGATATCCGCAAACTGGAAGAGTTCCCGCAGAACGACGCCGATGCCTACAGCTATTCGGGCGCACTGTGCCGGGCCAACCAGGGTCTGATGGAATTCGTCGAAATGTTCAAGGCACCGATCAAGGTGCTGCACCCATTGCTGACGGCCACCCAGGAAGGCAACTACAACAGTACCGAAGGCCTGGGGGCGATTCCGTTCACCGGGATTCTGCTGGCCCACTCCAACGAATCGGAATGGCACACCTTCCGCAACAACAAGAACAACGAAGCCTTCATCGACCGGATCTATATCGTCAAAGTGCCGTACTGCCTGCGCGTCAGCGACGAGGTGAAGATCTACGACAAGCTCCTGTTCAACAGCTCGCTGGCCAAGGCCCATTGCGCGCCTGACACCTTGAAAATGCTCGCCCAGTTCACCGTGCTTTCGCGTCTCAAAGAGCCGGAAAACTCCAACATCTACTCCAAGATGCGCGTGTATGACGGCGAAAACCTCAAGGACACCGATCCGAAGGCCAAGTCGATCCAGGAATACCGCGACGCAGCGGGTGTCGACGAAGGCATGAACGGTCTGTCGACCCGTTTCGCGTTCAAGATTCTGTCGAAGGTCTTCAACTTCGATCCCCACGAAATCGCCGCCAACCCGGTGCATCTGCTCTACGTGCTGGAACAGCAGATCGAACAGGAACAATTCCAGGCCGAAACCCGCGAACGCTATCTGCGCTTCCTGAAAGAGTACCTGGCGCCGCGTTATATCGAATTCATTGGCAAAGAGATCCAGACTGCCTACCTCGAGTCTTACAGCGAGTACGGCCAGAACATCTTCGATCGCTACGTGCTGTACGCCGACTTCTGGATTCAGGATCAGGAATACCGCGATCCGGAAACCGGCGAGATTCTCAACCGCGTCGCCCTGAACGAAGAGCTGGAGAAAATCGAAAAACCGGCCGGCATCAGCAATCCGAAGGATTTCCGCAACGAAATCGTCAACTTCGTACTGCGTGCCCGCGCCAACAACAATGGCAAGAACCCAACCTGGCTCAGCTACGAAAAACTGCGGGTGGTCATCGAGAAGAAAATGTTCTCCAACACCGAGGACCTGCTGCCGGTCATCAGCTTCAACGCCAAGGCCAGCAAAGAGGACCAGCAGAAGCACAACGACTTCGTCACACGGATGGTCGAGCGGGGTTACACCGACAAACAGGTACGGCTGCTGTCCGAGTGGTACCTGCGGGTCAGAAAATCACAGTAACCCGCTGCCGGTCAGACCGGTTGTCGTTAGCCAGAGGCCTGTGTACGCTTTTTCTGTTACACAGACCTCTGGGAGGTGTTCGAAAGTCGGTAACGAGGTTCAGCAGCATCCAAAAGCGCTTGGGGGAAGCGTGAACATCCCTTGGCACCGATCCGATGCTGCATAACCGCTCGCCCCTTTCAGGACAGCTTCTAAGGAGCAGTCATGAGCTATGTGATCGACCGACGTCTCAATGGCAAGAACAAGAGCACGGTAAACCGTCAGCGGTTTCTGCGGCGCTACCGTGATCACATCAAAAAGGCCGTCGAAGAGGCGGTAGGCCGGCGTTCCATTACGGATATGGAGCACGGCGAGCAAATCAGCATTCCCGGCCGCGATATCGACGAGCCGGTGCTTCACCATGGCCGGGGCGGCAAGCAGACCATCGTGCACCCGGGCAACAAGGAGTTCACCAGCGGCGAGCACATTGCCCGTCCGCCCGGAGGTGGCGGCGGCAGAGGTCCCGGCAAGGCCGGTAACTCGGGTGAAGGGATGGATGAATTCGTCTTCCAGATCACCCAGGAAGAATTTCTCGAATTCATGTTCGAGGACCTTGAACTGCCTAACCTGGTCAAACGTCACCTGACCGGCACCGACACCTTCAAGACCGTACGCGCGGGCATCAGCAACGAGGGCAACCCGTCACGGATCAACATCATCCGCACGCTGCGTTCGGCCCATGCCCGGCGCATCGCCCTGTCCGGCAGCAGCCGGGCAAAACTGCGCGAAGTCAAAGAAGAACTGGCGCGGCTTAGACGAGAGGAGCCGGACAACTTCGGCGATATCCAGGACCTCGAAGCGGAAATCGAGAAACTCAGCGCGCGCATTCACCGAGTGCCATTTCTCGACACCTTCGACCTCAAGTACAACCTGCTGATCAAGCAGCCGAACCCCAGCTCCAAAGCAGTGATGTTCTGCCTGATGGACGTGTCCGGCTCCATGACCCAGGCAACTAAAGACATCGCCAAACGCTTCTTCATCCTGCTGTACCTGTTCCTCAAGCGGAACTACGACAAAATCGACGTCGTATTCATCCGCCACCACACCAGCGCCCGTGAAGTGGATGAAGAGGAGTTTTTCTACTCCCGGGAAACCGGCGGCACCATCGTTTCCAGCGCCCTGAAACTGATGCAGGAGATCATGGCCGAGCGTTATCCGAGCAATGAGTGGAACATCTATGCCGCCCAGGCGTCCGACGGCGACAACTGGAACGACGACTCGCCGATCTGCCGCGACATCCTGATCAATCAGATCATGCCGTTCGTGCAGTACTACACTTATGTTGAGATAACCCCGCGCGAACACCAGGCCCTGTGGTTCGAATACGAACGCATCGCCGAAGCCTTCTCTGACACTTTTGCCCAACAGCAACTGGTTTCGGCCGGGGATATCTATCCGGTCTTCCGTGAACTCTTCCAGCGCAGGTTAGTGACATGACCGCCAAAGAGCAAAAGCGCCAACCCATTTCCACCGGCTCCGAATGGACGTTCGAGCTGATCCAGGCCTACGACCGCGAAATCAGTCGTCTCGCGGCCCGCTATGCGCTCGATACCTACCCTAACCAGATCGAAGTGATTACCGCCGAACAGATGATGGACGCCTACGCCTCTGTGGGCATGCCCTTGGGTTATCACCATTGGTCCTACGGCAAACACTTCCTCAGCACCGAGAAGTCCTACAGCCGCGGCCAGATGGGGCTGGCCTACGAGATTGTGATCAACTCGGACCCTTGCATCGCCTATCTGATGGAAGAAAACACCATCTGCATGCAAGCCCTGGTGGTGGCTCACGCCTGCTATGGCCATAACAGTTTCTTCAAGGGCAACTACCTGTTCCGCACCTGGACCGACGCCAGCTCGATCATCGATTACCTGGTGTTCGCCAAGCAGTACATCATGCAGTGCGAAGAACGCCACGGCATCGACGCGGTGGAAGACTTGCTCGACTCCTGTCATGCGCTGATGAATTACGGGGTCGACCGTTACAAACGGCCTTATCCGATTTCCGCCGAAGAAGAACGTCGTCGGCAGAAAGATCGGGAAGAGCATTTGCAGAAGCAGATCAATGACTTGTGGCGGACGATTCCAAAAGGCGCGGACAAATTCAGCGACAAGGACAACGCACGCTTCCCCGCCGAACCTCAGGAAAACATCCTGTATTTCATTGAAAAACACGCACCGCTGCTAGAGCCCTGGCAACGCGAAATCGTACGGATCGTGCGCAAGATCGCCCAGTATTTTTATCCACAGCGCCAGACCCAGGTGATGAACGAAGGCTGGGCCACCTTCTGGCACTACACCTTGATGAACGACCTTTATGACGAAGGCCTGGTCACCGATGGCTTCATGATGGAGTTCCTGACGTCCCATACCAGCGTGGTCTTCCAGCCCGGCTTCGACAGCCCTTACTACAGCGGAATCAACCCCTACACCCTGGGTTTTGCCATGTATCGCGATATCCGGCGGATATGCGAATCGCCCACCGAGGAGGATTACCGCTGGTTCCCGGAAATCGCTGGCACCGACTGGCTGTCCAGCATCAAATTCGCCATGAGCAGCTTCAAGGATGAAAGTTTCATCCTGCAATACCTGTCACCCAAGGTCATCCGCGACCTCAAGTTGTTCAGCATTCTTGACGACGATCAGAAGGATGACCTGCTGGTTCCGGCGATCCACGATGAAGAGGGTTATCGAACCATTCGCGAAACCCTGGCGGCGCAATACAACCTGGGCAATCGCGAACCCAACATACAGATCTACAGCATCGACCGGCGTGGCGACCGCTCGCTGACCTTGCGTCACCAGCAACACGACCGCAAGCCGTTGGGTGATTCCACCGAGGAAGTCCTCAAGCACCTGCACCGGCTCTGGGGCTTCGACATTCACCTGGAAACCCTGCAAGGGGATCAGGTGGTAAAAACCCACCATGTTCCGCCTAAAGGTGAGCACGGCGAGGGGGATTACGGTCGGCTAGACCTGGCTGTCATCCATCTTTGATCCTGTTTTGGCCTCCGCAAGTTCGACGCAAAGGTTATTCTGTCGGGCTAACGGAGGTTTTTTATGCAGATTTATAAAGTCGGTGGCGCGGTACGCGATCGCCTGCTGGGCAAGCCTGTCACCGATATCGACTGGGTCGTGGTAGGGGCCACCACCGAAGAAATGCTCGCCAAGGGGTTTCGTCCGGTAGGCGCGGACTTCCCGGTATTTCTTCATCCCAAAAGCGGTGAGGAATATGCCCTCGCCCGCACCGAGCGTAAAAGCGGTCGCGGCTATGGCGGCTTCACCTTTCACGCCAGCCCCGAAGTCACCCTCGAAGAAGACCTGATTCGTCGCGACTTGACGATCAACGCCATGGCCGAAGACGATCAACAGAACCTGACCGACCCCTACCATGGCCAGCGGGATCTGGAGGCTCGCCTGCTTCGTCACGTTTCCCCCGCGTTCGCCGAAGATCCTCTCCGCGTCCTGCGCGTTGCCCGCTTCGCCGCGCGTTACGCGGGACTGGGTTTCACCGTCGCCCCCGAGACAATGGAACTGATGCGTATGCTCAGCGAATCGGGTGAACTGGAGGCGCTGACCGCGGAACGCAGCTGGAAGGAAATCGCCCGCGCGCTAATGGAAGACCAGCCTCAGGTGTTCATCCAGGTACTGCGCGAAT
This sequence comes from Pseudomonas sp. FP1742, assembly GCF_030687145.1. Taxonomy (NCBI): domain Bacteria; kingdom Pseudomonadati; phylum Pseudomonadota; class Gammaproteobacteria; order Pseudomonadales; family Pseudomonadaceae; genus Pseudomonas; species Pseudomonas sp. FP1742. Next base: position 6,031,882 of record NZ_CP117460.1, read on the forward strand.
GCGGCGCGCTCAAGGTGCTGATGCCGGAAGTCGATGCACTGTTCGGCGTACCGCAACCCGAAGCCCATCACCCGGAAATCGACACGGGCGTGCATACCCTGAGCGTGCTGGACCAAGCGGCGCTGCACAAACAACCGCTGACCGTGCGCTGGGCCTGCCTGTTGCATGATTTGGGCAAAGGATTGACGCCCGAGGAAGAATGGCCTCGCCACATCGCTCATGAGCACAAAGGCCTGAAGTTGATCAAAGCGGTCAACGAGCGCTTCAAGGCACCGAAGGACTGTCAGGAACTGGCGCTGCTGGTGGGCGAGTATCACACCCATGGCCATCGGGCTCTGGAGCTGAAACCGTCGACCTTGCTGGAGCTGCTGCAGAGTTTCGACGTCTATCGTCGCCCTCAGCGCTTCGAGGAATTTATCGCGGCGTGCGAGATGGATGCTCGAGGGCGCAAAGGCCTGGAGCGGAGAAGTTATCCACAGGCGGATTATTTGCGGGGTGCGGCGAGTGCGGCCCGCGGCGTGGCGGTTCAGCCGTTGCTGGAGAAGGGGTTCAAGGGGCCGGAATTGGGCGAGGCGATCAAGCGCGAACGGCTCAAGGCGCTGAAGATTTACAAAGAGGCGGCGTCAGCCTGAAAAGCTTCGCGGGCAAGCCCGCTCCCACAGGGTTTTGCATAGAACCTGTGAGAGCGGGCTTGCCCGCGATGACGTCTGCAAGATCAAAGCAGATTCAAAGGGGTCAACGGCTCACCGCGCCACTCAAAAGCCACCGGCGCCAACACCTGATCGATCCGTGCCTCACTCCACAGGGTCGCAAAGCTTTTGCCTACGCCCGGATGCACTCTGTCCGGCGCAATCAGCGACAATGGCCACAGTACGAAGGCATTTTTCAGGATTTCTGCCCGGGGCAAGATCAAGCCATCGAAGTTGCCCACCAGATCGCCGAACAACAGCACGTCGATATCCAGCGGCAAGCCCTTGCGGTCCGGCGCGTAGCGGCCATTATCCGCTTCGATGAATTTCAGCCGTCGATCCAGCTCCATCAGTGGCAGATCGGTGAAGGCCGAGACCACAAAGTTGAAAAACGGCCCGCTTTTGATCCCCACCGGCTGGCTTTCAAATACCGCCGAGCAGCGCATATCCACCAGGAAACCCGCCAAGGCATCCAGGCCAGCCTGCAAATGGGATTCGCGCTCGATATTGCTACCGAGCCCGAGATACACCTGAGTCAGCGACATCCGCGCTCGATCTCCACGCCCACGCCCCTGGCAGCCGGAACGGCACCTGGCTTGGTCAGCTTGAGGTGCATCCAGGTGATCTTGAATTCACTCATCAGGACTTCAACCAGGCGTTCGGCAAAGGTCTCGACCAGTTGAAACTGCGCCTGGTCGGCGAACGCCTGGATGCGCGACGAAACGCTCGCGTAGTCGAGCGCCAGCGTCAGGTCATCACCGGCGGCGGCCGGGCGATTGTCCCAGGCGAAGCTCAGATCAAGTCGCAGACACTGTCGGATGCCTCGTTCCCAGTCGTAGGCACCAATCACGGTGTCGACTTCCAGGCCCTCGATAAACACTCTGTCCAAGCACTTCTCTCCGCTGCACGACAAGGGCGCAATGCGCCGTTAGAATCAGGGCGTCCTCGCCCGGAATAGTTAGCATGTTTTGGTCACTGGCGATTTTCGCCTACCTGCTTGGCTCTCTGTCCTTCGCCATTTTGCTCAGCCGCCTGACCGGTACCCCCGATCCGCGAATGAGTGGCTCGGGCAATGCCGGCGCCACCAATATGTTTCGTCTGGCCGGCAAAAAACTGGCCATCCTGACCTTGCTTGGCGACCTGAACAAAGGCCTGCTACCCGTATTGATCGCGGGCGCTGCGGGTCTTTCACTGCAGGAGCAGGCCTGGATCGGCGTCTGCGCCGTCATCGGTCACCTGTTTCCACTGTACTTCCGCTTTCGCGGTGGCAAGGGTGTCGCCACCGCGGCCGGCATGTTGCTGGGGCTCTACCCGCCCGCCGCACTGCTGGCGGTCTGCGCCTGGCTGCTGACGTTCTACCTGACCCGCACCAGCTCACTCGCCGCCCTGATCGCCACACCACTGATCCTGCCGCTGCTCGCCTGGCAAGAACCGGCGGCACTGCTGCCCATGAGTGCGCTCACGGGGCTGATCGTCTGGCGCCATCGCGGCAATCTACGCGACCTGTTTGCCGGGCGCGAACGGCATTTTTAAAATACCGTGCGCGCCGCTCATCACAGCGCCGATAACTGCTCCATCGGCCAGCGCGCCTGCACGCTGATCGCCAGGCTTTCATGCTGACCGGCCTGCAAGCGCTGGCAGCCAGCAAACGCAATCATCGCGCCATTGTCGGTGCAGAACTCCGGACGGGCATAAAACACGTCGCCCTTCATATCGCCGAGCATTTTTTCCAGTGACGTGCGCAATGCCTTGTTGGCGCTGACGCCACCAGCGATCACCAGACGCTTCATGCCGGCCTGTTTCAGGGCACGCTTGCACTTGATGGTCAAAGTCTCCACCACAGCCTGCTGGAACGCCAGCGAGATGTCGCAACGGGCTTGATCGCCGTCGTCCCCGGCGCTGACGCATTGCTGCCAGGTGTTCAAGGCGAAGGTTTTCAAACCGCTGAAGCTGAATGCCAGGCCCGGACGATCACACATCGGACGCGGGAAGACGAAACGTCCATCAACGCCTTGCGCCGCCAGACGAGCAATCTCCGGACCGCCCGGATAATTGAGGCCCATCATTTTTGCAGTTTTGTCGAACGCTTCGCCGGCGGCATCGTCGAGGGTCTCGCCCAGGAGCGTGTACTGGCCGATCCCGTCGACCTGAACCAGCTGCGTATGACCGCCCGAGACCAACAAAGCGACGAACGGGAACTCCGGTGGCTGCGGCTCCAGCATCGGCGCCAGCAAGTGACCTTCCATGTGGTGCACGCCCAGCGCCGGGATACCCCAGGCAAAAGCCAGCGCCTGCGCGCAGGAAGCCCCTACCAGCAGGGCTCCGACCAAGCCGGGGCCGGCGGTATAAGCGATGGCGTCGATCTCGGTCGGCACGCAATCGGCCTCGGCCAGCACCTGACGGATCAAGGGCAGCATGCGCTTGACGTGATCACGCGAAGCCAGCTCCGGCACCACGCCGCCATAGGCGCGGTGCAGGTCGATCTGACTGAACAGCGCATCGGCCAACAAACCGCGCTCACTGTCGTAAAGAGCGACACCGGTTTCATCGCAAGAAGTTTCTAATCCCAGTACTAGCATGGGTTTGCGCCTTGTAGAGGCTGAATTCGAAGGCGCGCATAATAGTCGTCGCGTGATGCCCCGACCAGCGGTTTTCGATCAGAGGCTTTGCATTCCGAGCGATGAGGGGTTAACATCCGCAACCCTTAAAAACCGACGTCTTCAAGTGCTCTTTTGCCGCGAGGATGTTGACCCCGGTAATGAATGAAGGTAGCTCTGGATGCCAGCCGTCAAAGTTAAAGAGAACGAACCCTTCGACGTAGCTCTGCGTCGTTTCAAGCGCTCCTGCGAAAAAGCCGGTGTACTGGCTGAAGTTCGTAGCCGCGAATTTTACGAGAAGCCTACTTCTGAGCGTAAGCGCAAAGCAGCAGCCGCTGTTAAGCGTCACGCCAAGAAAGTACAGCGCGAACAGCGCCGCGCCGTTCGTCTGTACTAATACACAGACGATCGTAGCAAGCTTCTGCCAAGCCCGGCCCTCAGCCGGGCTAATGGCATTTGCGGACAACGCTTGATGCTTCACCGTCAAAGCCGCAGACGCGACCGAGACAAACCTGCTTCACAGCGTCAGACCTGGCTCTTTTGCCAGCGGTGCACGTCTTTTCTGACGAGCCTTTCAAGGCTACTGACGAGCACACCCACTGATTCCTCTCACGACGATCAGCCCAAGGCACCTTCTTGCGTGCCCGCTTATGAGCTATCCGAGGCCATTGACTGGCCGTCGCCGGACTCAGCGAAACACTTTCAAATAGTCGAATGCTGATTGGTACTAACGTCAGTGGATTTTCGGCAGATACACTTCCCGACAGCGATTACGCAGACGACACCGGTCGAGCCGCACACCCTGCGCGCCTCAAACAATGACCAGCGTTCGGCCGCCCTTCGTTTCGGGTCCATTTCAGCGCAGATGACGAGAACGCCATGGCCGGGCTAATTCCCCAGAGCTTCATTGACGACCTTCTGAACCGCACCGACATTGTCGATGTGGTCAGCTCGCGCCTGCAAATGAAAAAGGCCGGCAAGAACTACACCGCCTGCTGCCCGTTTCATAAAGAAAAAACCCCTTCCTTCAGCGTCAGCCCCGACAAACAGTTCTATTACTGCTTCGGTTGCGGCGCTGGCGGTAACGCCCTCGGCTTCATCATGGACCACGACAACCTGGACTTCCCCCAGGCCGTCGAAGAACTGGCCAAAGCCGCCGGCATGGAAATTCCCCGCGAAGAAAGCGGCCGACCGCACAAACCGCGCCAGCCCACCGATTCGCCGCTGTATCCGCTGCTCACCGCCGCTGCCGACTTTTACCGCCAGGCCCTGAAAAGCCATCCGGCACGCAAAGCGGCTGTGGATTACTTGAAAGGTCGCGGCCTGACCGGCGAGATCGCCCGGGACTTCGGCCTCGGTTTCGCCCCGCCCGGCTGGGACAATCTGTTCAAGCATCTGAGCAACGACACCCTGCAACAAAAAGCCATGATCGATGCCGGCCTGCTGGTGGAGAACGCCGAAACCGGCAAACGCTATGACCGCTTCCGCGATCGCGTGATGTTCCCGATCCGCGACAGTCGCGGGCGCATCATCGCCTTCGGCGGCCGGGTGCTGGGCGACGACAAGCCGAAATACCTGAACTCACCGGAAACCCCGGTATTCCATAAAGGCCAGGAACTCTACGGCCTTTATGAAGCACGCAAGAACAACCGCAACCTCGACGAAATCATCGTCGTCGAAGGCTACATGGACGTCATCGCCCTCGCCCAGCAAGGCCTGCGCAATGCCGTCGCCACCTTGGGCACCGCCACCAGCGAAGAGCACCTGAAGCGACTGTTTCGCGTCGTACCCAGCGTGCTGTTCTGCTTTGATGGCGACCAGGCTGGCCGAAATGCCGCCTGGAGAGCACTGGAGGCCACGCTGCCGAGCCTGCAGGACGGGCGTCGGGCGCGCTTTCTGTTCCTGCCCGAGGGCGAGGACCCGGATACTCTGGTCCGCTCCGAGGGCACTGACGCCTTCCGCGCGCGAATCAATCAGCACGCCCAACCGCTGGCCGATTACTTTTTTCAACAATTGACCGAAGAGTCGGACCCGCGCTCGCTTGAAGGCAAGGCCCACATGGCCACCCTGGCCGCGCCGCTGATCGACAAAGTCCCGGGCGCCAACCTGCGCACCCTGATGCGTCAACGCCTGAGCGAAATCACCGGCCTGAGCGGCGAAGCCGTGAGTCAGCTGGCGCACAGCGCTCCCCAGGAAGCGCCACCGGCGTACGACCCGGGCATCGATTACGACGCCATGCCCGATTACAGCGACTACCATCAGCCGCAGGCACAAGAAATGTATGTGCCGCAGCAGGAGTGGACGCCGAAGAAACCCGGTGCAGGTGGCAAGAAATGGGACAAGAAACCGTGGGACAAGAACGGCAAACGCGGCGGCGACCATGATCAACCGCGAGCACCACGGATACCCGCTGCTGTAGAGCCGCCTACCCTGGCCGCCTTGCGCACGCTGCTGCATCACCCGCAACTGGCCGAAAAAGTCGAGGATGCCGGGCACTTTGCGGCCGAGGACCACACTAACACGCAACTGCTGGTCGCCCTGCTCGAAGCGGTGCAGAAGAATCCCAAGCTAAACTCATTTCAACTGATTGCACGCTGGCACGGCACTGAACAAGGCCGACTACTTAAAGCGCTGGCGGAAAAGGAATGGCTGATTGATGGAGATAACCTTGAACAACAGTTTTTCGACACCATTACTAGCTTGTCAGCCCGCCAACGCGAGCGAAACCTGGAACAACTTCTTCGAAAAGCGCGTCAAAGTGAATTGAGTGCCGAAGAGAAAAATCAACTGCGCGACCTTTTAAGTCGCAATGTTTCCGCATCAAGCCCGACCTCAACTGGCGCGTGAGGTCATAGCTCAGGTATAATCCTCGGCTTGTTTTTTGCCCGCCAAGACCTTCAGTGGATAGGGTGTTATGTCCGGAAAAGCGCAACAGCAGTCTCGTATCAAAGAGTTGATCCTATTGGGTCGTGAGCAGGGCTACCTGACTTACGCGGAGGTCAACGACCACCTGCCGGAGGATATTTCAGATCCGGAACAGGTGGAAGACATCATCCGCATGATCAACGACATGGGGATCAACGTATTCGAGGTTGCTCCAGATAAGGATGCCCTTATGCTGGCCGACGCCGATACCGACGAGGCGGCCGCTGAAGAAGCGGCCGCAGCGTTGGCAGCGGTCGAGACCGACATTGGTCGCACCACCGACCCCGTGCGCATGTACATGCGTGAAATGGGCACGGTAGAGCTCCTCACACGCGAAGGCGAAATCGAAATCGCCAAGCGTATTGAAGAAGGCATCCGTGAAGTGATGGGCGCAATCGCGCACTTCCCTGGCACGGTTGACCATATTCTCTCCGAGTACACCCGCGTCACCACCGAAGGTGGCCGCCTGTCCGACGTCCTGAGCGGTTATATCGACCCGGACGACGGCATTGCGCCGCCTGCAGCCGAAGTGCCACCGCCTGTCGACCCGAAAGCCGTGAAAGCGGACGACGACACCGACGACGATGACGCCGAAGCAAGCGATGACGAAGAAGAAGCCGAAAGCGGCCCGGATCCGGTCATCGCCGCACAGCGCTTCGGTGCTGTCGCCGATCAGATGGAAATCACTCGCAAGGCCCTGAAAAAGCACGGTCGCCACAACAAGGCAGCGATTGCCGAGCTGTTGGCCCTGGCCGAGCTGTTCATGCCGATCAAGCTGGTGCCGAAGCAATTCGAAGGCCTGGTCGAGCGTGTTCGCAGTGCCCTGGATCGTCTGCGTCAGCAAGAGCGCGCGATCATGCAACTGTGTGTGCGTGATGCACGCATGCCGCGTGCCGACTTCCTGCGCCAGTTCCCGGGCAACGAAGTCGACGAAAGCTGGAGTGATGCTCTGGCCAAAGGCAAAAGCAAATACGCTGAAGCCATTGGTCGCCTGCAACCGGACATCATTCGTTGCCAGCAGAAGCTGACCGCGCTGGAAACCGAAACCGGTTTGACGATCGCCGAGATCAAGGACATCAACCGTCGCATGTCGATCGGTGAGGCCAAGGCCCGCCGCGCGAAGAAAGAGATGGTCGAAGCGAACTTGCGTCTGGTGATCTCCATCGCCAAGAAGTACACCAACCGTGGCCTGCAATTCCTCGATCTGATCCAGGAAGGCAACATCGGTCTGATGAAAGCGGTAGACAAGTTCGAATACCGTCGCGGCTACAAATTCTCGACTTATGCCACCTGGTGGATCCGTCAGGCGATCACTCGCTCGATCGCCGACCAGGCCCGCACCATCCGTATTCCGGTGCACATGATCGAGACGATCAACAAGCTCAACCGTATTTCCCGGCAAATGCTGCAGGAAATGGGTCGCGAACCGACCCCGGAAGAGCTGGGTGAACGCATGGAAATGCCTGAGGACAAGATCCGCAAGGTATTGAAGATCGCTAAAGAGCCGATCTCCATGGAAACCCCGATCGGTGATGACGAAGACTCCCATCTGGGTGACTTCATCGAAGACTCGACCATGCAGTCGCCAATCGATGTCGCCACTGTTGAGAGCCTTAAAGAAGCGACTCGCGAAGTCCTGTCCGGCCTCACTGCCCGTGAAGCCAAGGTTCTGCGCATGCGCTTCGGTATCGACATGAATACCGACCACACCCTTGAGGAGGTTGGTAAGCAGTTCGACGTGACCCGTGAACGGATTCGTCAGATCGAAGCCAAGGCGCTGCGTAAGCTGCGCCACCCGACGAGAAGCGAGCATCTGCGCTCCTTCCTCGACGAGTGATCACAGAACCCCCGGCCCAGGCCGGGGGTTTTGCTTTATGCAGATTAAATTCCCCGCACGTCCCCCCCGCCGAATAGCCCGTCTACACTCGAAACATTCCCCCAAGCCATAACGAGACCGTTATGCCCAGATGGTCGACCGTGCTTTTTTTGCTGTCGCTGATGACCTGGACCGCAACGGCTGGCGCGCTGACTCTGACCGACGAAGAACGTAGCTGGCTGGCGGCTCACCCGGAATTGCGCCTGGGCGTGGACGCGTCCTGGCCGCCGTTTGAATTTCGCGACGATCATGGGCGCTATCAGGGCCTGGCAGCGGACTATATCAACGTCATCCGGCAACGGCTGGGCATCAAACTCACGCCCATCGAACCGGTCAGTTGGACTGAAGTCCTGCAGCAGGCCAAACAGGGCAAGCTAGACATCTTGCCGGGCATCATGTCGACCCCCGAACGCCAGACCTATCTGTCGTTCACCCGTCCCTACCTCGACTTTCCGATTGTCATTCTGGCCCACGTGGGAGGCCCCCAACCGCGAAAGCTCGAAGACCTGTACGGGCTGAAGATTGCCGTGGTGGAAAACTACGCTCCCCATGAACTGTTGCGCACCCAGCATCCCGACTTGAATCTGGTGGCGATGCCCAACGTCAGCTCGGCGCTGCAGGCACTTGCCACCGATGCCGTGGACGCCGTTGTGGGCGATCTTGCCTCCAGCGTCTGGAGCTTGCGCCAGCTCAAGCTCGAAGGGCTCTACGTCAGCGGTGAAACGCCCTACCGCTACCAATTGGCGATGGCCGTCCCGCCGAACGACAAGCTGCTGGTCAGTATCCTGGACAAAGTCCTGGCAGACATGAGCCCGAGTGAAATCAGTGCCATCCAGGAACATTGGGTCGGTAATGTCCTCGATCATCGAACCTTCTGGTCCGATGTGTTGATGTACGGCCTGCCAGGACTACTGCTTCTGATCGTCGTTCTGGCAGTGGTTATCCGGATCAACCGCCGACTGAGCTCGGAAATAGCCCGCAGGGTCAATCTGGAACAGGAGCTGCGCAGCAGCGAGTACCATTACCGCGGGCTGGTGGAGAGTCTTTCAGCCATCGCCTGGGAAGCACAGATCAGCGATTACACCTACAGTTACGTGTCGCCCCACGCCCAGGACCTCCTCGGCTACCCCCTGTCCCATTGGCTGATTCCGGGCTTCTGGCGCAACATCATCCACCCCGCGGACCTCACCCGGGCCCAGGCCTTCTGCGACCGCGAAGTGGCGGCCGGGCACGATTACAGCGTCGATTACCGGGTTATCACCGCTGACGGCCGCTGCCTGTGGGTCCGCGATATCGTCAGCCTGATCGAACACGGCCATGAACCGGTCCTGCGCGGGCTGATGATCGACATCAGCGAAGCCAAGCGCACCGAAGAAGCGCTGCGCCTGTCAGAACAGAAGTTCGCCTCGGTGTTCCAGCAATGCCCGGATATTCTGGTGATCGCGCGGCTTTCCGATGGTTGTCTGCTGGAAGTCAACGAAGCCTTCGAAGAGCAGATCGGTCTCAAGGCCGAAGATGTCATAGGCCAGACTGCCACCGACCTGAACATCTGGGGCGTACCCGGCGTGGGGCCCGGCTTGTTGCAGCGGTTGCAGGCCGGCAGCATCCGCAATCTGGAGATGCCCTTTCGCCGCAACAATGGCCAGGTGTTTACCGGCCTGATCTCCGCCGAGCCTTTCGACCTCGATACGACCCCGGCATTGGTGGTCGTGGTGCGGGACATCAGTCAGCTCAAGGAAACCCAGCAACAGCTGCAAACTTCCGAAGAGAAATTCGCCAAGGCCTTTCATGCCTCCCCCGACGGCTTGCTGCTGTCCCGGCAGAGCGATGGCTTGCTCCTGGAAGTCAACGAAGGCTTCAGCCGTATTACCGGTTTCAACAGCGCAATGTCTGTGGATCGGTCGGCCCTGGACCTGGGGATCTGGGTCAATCTCAACGAACGCAAACAGATGCTCGAATTGCTGCACCGGGACGGGTTCGTCCGCGACTTCAGCTGCCACATCCGCCGCAAGGACGGGCAGATCCGGCTCTGCGAGGTTTCAAGCCGACCGTTGCCCATCGGCGATGAAGACTGCATGTTGACCATCGCCCGGGACATCACCGAGCGGCACCTGATGCAGGAGAAACTGCAACAGGCCGCCACCGTGTTCGAGAGTACGGCCGAGGGTGTCTTGATCACCGATACCCAACAGCACATCAGCGCGGTCAATCGGGCCTTTACCGAAATCACCGGTTACAGCGAGACCGAAGCACTGGGCCACACCCCTCGCCTGCTCGCCTCGGGCCTGCACGACAGCGCCTTCTATGCGGCGATGTGGCATCAACTGACCGCCGAAGGTCATTGGCAGGGCGAGATTTCCAACCGGCGCAAGAATGGTGAGCTCTACCCAAGCTGGCTGACCATCAGCGCAGTGCGCAACCGGGACAAACTCATCACCCACTTTGTCGCGGTGTTCGCGGACATTTCCAGCCTCAAGCACGCACAAGCCAAACTCGACTACCAGGCGCACCACGATCCGTTGACCGGCCTGCCAAACCGCACATTGTTCGAAAGCCGCCTGCTGACCGCGCTGAACAACCAGCAGGAAAACGGTGGCCAGGGCGCCGTGCTGTTCCTGGACCTGGACCGTTTCAAACACATCAACGACAGCCTCGGCCACCCGGTTGGCGACCTGCTGCTCAAAGGCATCGCCGTGCGCCTCAAGGAGCAGCTGCGCGATATCGATACCGTGGCGCGGCTGGGTGGCGACGAATTCATCATCCTGCTCCCCGGCCTGCAACAGGCCAGCGATGCCGACAACATCGCCACCAAGTTGCTCAATTGCTTCGCGGCGCCTTTCCAGGCCGGCGAGCATGAGTTTTTCATCAGTGCCAGCATCGGCACCAGCCTGTATCCCAGGGACGGTTGCGACGTTGCCACACTGGTCAAGAACGCCGATGCCGCGATGTATCGCTCCAAGGCCAAGGGCCGTAACCGGGTCGAAAGCTACACCCGAGACCTCACCGCCCAGGCCAGCGAACGCGTGGCGCTGGAGCATGAACTACGACGCGCCATCGAGCGCAATGAGCTGTTTTTGTACTACCAGCCCAAAATCAGCCTCGAGGATCATCGACTGGTCGGCGCCGAAGCGCTGATTCGCTGGCATCACCCGACCTTCGGCGACGTGCCCCCCGAGCACTTCATTCCCCTGGCCGAAGAAAACGGCATGATCCTGCAAATCGGTGATTGGGTACTGGAGACCGCCTGCCGGCAGATGTACGAGTGGAATCAGGTCTATGAGTGCCTCGGCCCGCTCTCGGTCAACCTGGCGGGCGCTCAATTGCGCCAACCGAACCTGCTCGGCCGAATCGAGCAATTGCTCAAGGACAACCGACTCAAACCCGATTATCTGCAACTGGAGATTACCGAAAACTTCATCATGAGCCAGGCCGAAGAAGCGCTGGCGGTACTGCATCAACTCAAGCGCCTGGGCGTACAACTGGCCATCGACGACTTCGGCACCGGCTATTCATCCCTGAGCTACCTCAAACGCCTGCCGCTGGACATCCTCAAGATCGACCAATCCTTCGTCCGCGGCCTGCCGGACGACCCGCACGACGCGGCGATTGTCCGCGCAATCATCGCCCTGGGCCGCAGCATGCAATTCACCGTCATCGCCGAGGGCGTCGAAACCCACGCCCAGCAACAATTCCTCGCCACCGAAGGCTGCGAACAGATCCAGGGCTACATCGTCAGCCTGCCGCTTTCCCCCGACGAATTCGCCGCGACGTTTCTTCGTATGGCCGTATCGGATTTTTCGGATAGCACAGCCGAGAAACCATCGCTATAATCCGCGGCCTACTGAGGGCCTATAGCTCAGTTGGTTAGAGCAGAGGACTCATAATCCTTTGGTCCACGGTTCAAGTCCGTGTGGGCCCACCAACTCCAAAGCCGCGCATTGCGCGGCTTTCGCGTTTCTGGCTGGTGCACCACAGATACAGTCCTATGGTCCAAGGGTGCAATGCTGGTTCGCCAGCCGCCAAGGCGCTTCAAGGAGGTGCCTTGGCCTACAGGTCATCCTCTGGATTGCGCAACAGCCGCAACTCACCGCGTGCAACCTCATCCGGCACCGCGAAGGAGTACCGTCCCAGCATAGTGCCCAGCTCCAACGCAGCTGACATCTCCCGAGCACGATCATACTGATCGTAAGCCGAATCTAGGTCGAAGCTATTGTTCTCTTGCTTCAGGTCCCACAGCACACTTTCGGACGCCGAATGAGCCGTCTCTGTTGCCGCTGACCGAAAACTGACCTTGCGCGGGTGCGGTAGCTGGCGATGAGACCCGTGCAGACGTCAAATTCCCTGGGGGCCTCACATCAAAGACCGTTTGCATCTTAGTCACCGCTTGTAGAAAATCATCGCCTTTTTGCACGAATGGATACGCGCATGAAGTTCGAGAAGACCACGCAGTACAGGTCCGAGGAAGGGATCGTCTTCAATCTGTCTCAAATCACCCTCATGGAAAGCGACCGAGGTCGCCTGCGCGAGCTGCACTTTGGCGAAGCGAAACGCGCCCATTACCAAGTCAACAGCATGGTCGTCGATATGTACGACCGAATGCAGGCTCGAAACCTGCCATGCCTGCTGACAGTCTGCATTTCCAATCCCCTGACCCGGCAGCAGGCCGATGCTATCAGCACTATGCGCGGCAACGTCGCCAAGGGAATTGCTGCGGCCTCAGGTGGTGTTGCCGGGAGGGTAGGTGCGTTGGGCGGGCCGCTCATTGGCTGGGCTTCAGGTGCAGTCGTGACGACAGGTAATCAACTGGTACCTCAAAGGGGCCCAGCCGAACCTGCATGCAGGTGACGTGCTGGTCAGCATCGAGGGAGAGGTCCATGGCGGGATTGGCCCACAGCGCTCTGTCGTGACGCTGGTCATCAAGGTCTGAGGAACTGCACATGCCCTACATCATGCAAACTGTCGTCCTTCTGGTGCTGGGCGCGATCCTCGTTCAGTTTCTGAAACCATACCCGCTGCGCAAGTGGCTGGGTTTGGCGCTGCTGGCAACGGGCTTGGTCAGCATCTTCAAGGTTGGTGAGCAGCAGGTGCTGGGCTTTGACCTGGAGCTGCTAGCACTGCTGGCCGTGCCGCTGGGCGTGGTGCTTTTCCTGACGCGGCGGCGGTTCACGGAGGGGGACTGAAACCCTGGCACGATTTCTCGGTGCCGTCTCTGACCCAAAATCATATGGGACAACAGTCGATCAACAGCGCGTTGATCGATGATCTTAGCGTTGGACCTTGCCGGCGGATTGGGGGTTACTTTGAACATACTGGTAACTCCTAACGTAGGTTAGATGCCGCCAAAATCACTGCTAAATGATGGGTGGCGGCTGTAACGCAGGCCAGGTGCAGTCGGAAATGTGTAATGCCACATTGACCAGCCTCGCCAACTCTGCGGGCGCGGCCTAATTCTGATCCTAGACAGCACGGATCTAGCGCAAAATCAGTACAACCACGGTACAGTACTCAGCTTGAGCAACCCTCTCAAAATTACGCTTAACACCACGTATTACGGGGCCTCCAGCTATGCCAACCTACGTTCACCTACGAACGCTTTCTCTAGGCATATCACCTCTCCCAGCAACTCATAATGTTTTGGTCCACGGTTCAACTCCGTGTGGGCCCACCAAACAAGAAAGCCGCGCTAATGCGCGGCTTTTGGCTTTCTGAGATTGACGTTTGGTCTTAGGGTTCAGACCAGACGAGCCACCAAGGCGACGACAACAAAGGTCACCATGGCCAGCGCGGCGCCGAGCCCGAACGGCAGTAGTATCGCTCGGGTCGCGGTGGGGGCCGGGCTACGCATGTCTTCAGCCAAAGCAGCCACGTCTCGGTGCAACTGTTCAATGCTGGCTTGAGTCGTGGGAGGTAAGGACATACAGCGTCTTCCTGTCGGGGATCAGATCGCGCCTTGTGCGCGGCTCCGAGGCGGGTCGTGCGTCATTTTTCCTGTCTGTCGTCTAGGTTATATTTTGCGCGGACGGTGGGTTATCGGATGACGTCCGCCAAGGTTGTAGGCAAACTCCGAGAATTGCGTAATGGGCGCATTTGGGCACTTTGCCGCCTTGTTGGGCTTTTTTTTGACGGGATACTCTCCGGACGTCGCTGCCAATCAGCTTACGTCCAAACGCCCAATGAAGGGATCGCCTGCACCGGCTGCAACCGCTCAAGCACTTCCCCCGTCAACACAACCTCATACGTATCCGCCGGCCGCCCCCACTGCTCCACAATGACCATGCGCTCTACCAGAAGCCCTGCCAATCCAGTAATCGTCTCGGCCAATTCCTCTACGATTTCTTGGGTGCGCAACCACAAGCGATCATTAATGTCTGTCAGCTCAGCAATGATGCGATCAGACAACGCTGGATCCGTATCGGGATAGGCGATATTTCGAAGCAAATACCGCAACTCCCTTATTTTTGCGTGATCCTGTTCCGCTCCAAACTCTCCTTTCAGAATGGCTGCCGCTTTCGACTTATCGACGCGTTTCTCGGGCGAATGTTTTGGAGGCAATGTCTGCGCCATGGCGCCGGCGCAGAGGACCATCATCCGGGCTTCCAAATGTTCCTTCATGGCTTCGATCGACGTAATCGACCGCGTCAAGGTAATGGAGGCCCCGCCATGGTGCGTCAGGCCCATGGTCACTTTCAGGGTCACATCACCCGTTTCAAAACCCAGGGCTCGGGCCACGACGTAATGCCCCATTTCGTGATTGGCAATCTGCAGTGCATAGTCGCGCAGAGCCGCCGGCATGCTCTTCATTTCGATCCCCTCGCTTCACAGCCCCTGGTTGCGCATTCGACTACGAGTGACAATTTGTGTCCATCCAATTAACCCGTCGAGGGCATGGACTGCCTGTAATATGCCTGCCCATTGCTCTGTACCGCTGGAGATACCCTTTGCCTGACACTCGCCCGCCCGTTCTCGACGAAATCGACCGCCAATTGATCGCCGCCCTGCAGATCAATGCCCGCGAAAGCGTGGCCATGCTCGCCCGGCAGTTGGGGATCGCCCGCACCACCGTCACGTCGCGCCTGGCGCGGCTGGAAAAGGCCAAGGTGATCACCGGTTACGGTGTGCGCCTGGGTCAGCGCGTGATCGATGGAGGGTTGCAGGCCTACGTCGGGATCACCGTGCAACCGCGCTCCGGCAAGGAGGTGCTGCGGCGGCTCAGCGCCATGGCTCAGGTGCAGCAGCTGTGCGCGGTGAGTGGCGAGTTTGATTATGTGGCGTGGTTGCGCACCGATTCGCCGGAGCAGCTGGATCAGTTGCTGGATCAGATCGGCAGTGTGGATGGGGTGGAGAAGACTACGACTTCGATCATCTTGAGCAGCAAGATTGATCGGGGGCAGCCGGTTTGAGTTTTACCCTGGGGTCACGTGTTGTCGGCTAGCCCCCACATTGAACAGTGTGCAGCAGCAGATCGTCGTATTGCACAAACATTTAGCAAAACGACGACACATTGCGTCTTATTAACGTGTTCTACGCTCTCTAGAATGGCGACCATCTTTTCCTATACTCAGACGCGCATCCTGCGTCGGGTCGCCAGCAAGGTCAGCCATGAACAAGAACAATCGCCATCCTGCAGACGGTAAAAAACCAGTCACTATTTTCGGCCCGGACTTTCCTTTCGCCTTTGACGACTGGATCGAACACCCGGCCGGCCTGGGGAGTATTCCAGCGCACAATCACGGCGCCGAAGTGGCGATTGTCGGGGCTGGCATCGCCGGTCTGGTGGCCGCCTATGAACTGATGAAACTGGGCCTGAAACCCGTCGTCTACGAAGCCTCGAAAATGGGCGGTCGTCTGCGCTCCCAGGCGTTCAACGGTGCCGAAGGCATCATCGCCGAGCTCGGCGGCATGCGCTTCCCGGTGTCGTCCACTGCGTTTTACCACTACGTCGACAAGCTCGGCCTCGAGACCAAGCCCTTCCCGAACCCGCTGACCCCCGCGTCTGGCAGCACGGTGATCGATCTGGAAGGCAAAACCCATTACGCACAGAAACTGGCGGATCTTCCTGCTCTGTTCCAGGAAGTGGCTGACGCTTGGGCCGATGCCCTGGAAGACGGTTCGCGCTTCGGCGAGATCCAGCAAGCGATCCGCGATCGCGACGTGCCGCGCCTCAAGGAATTGTGGAACACCTTGGTGCCGCTGTGGGACGACCGCACGTTCTACGACTTCGTCGCCACCTCCAAAGCCTTCGCCAAGCTCTCATTCCATCACCGCGAAGTGTTCGGCCAGGTCGGTTTCGGCACCGGCGGCTGGGACTCGGACTTCCCCAACTCGATGCTGGAAATCTTCCGCGTGGTAATGACCAACTGCGACGATCACCAGCACCTGGTGGTCGGCGGCGTGGAACAAGTGCCCCAGGGCATCTGGCGCCATGTGCCGGAGCGTTGCGTACACTGGCCGGAAGGCACCAGCCTCAGCTCGCTGCACAACGGCGCGCCACGTACTGGCGTGAAGAAAATCGCCCACGCGGCAGACGGCCGTTTTGCGGTCACCGATAACTGGGGCGACACCCGCGAGTACGCAGCAGTACTGACCACTTGCCAGAGCTGGCTGCTGACCACCCAGATCGAATGCGACGAGAGCCTGTTCTCGCAAAAAATGTGGATGGCCCTGGACCGTACCCGCTACATGCAGTCGTCGAAGACTTTCGTGATGGTCGACCGCCCGTTCTGGAAGGACAAAGACCCGGAAACCGGCCGCGACCTGATGAGCATGACCCTCACCGATCGCCTGACCCGCGGCACCTATTTGTTCGATAACGGCGACGACAAGCCTGGGGTGATTTGCCTGTCGTACTCGTGGATGAGCGACGCCCTGAAAATGCTTCCACACCCCGTGGAAAAACGCGTGAAACTGGCTCTGGATGCGCTGAAGAAGATCTACCCGAAAGTCGACATCGCCGCGCGCATCATCGGCGATCCGATCACCGTGTCGTGGGAAGCCGACCCGCATTTCCTCGGGGCTTTCAAAGGTGCCCTGCCCGGTCACTACCGCTACAACCAGCGCATGTACGCGCACTTCATGCAGGACGACATGCCGCCCGAGCAGCGCGGGATTTTCATCGCCGGCGATGACGTTTCATGGACACCGGCGTGGGTTGAAGGCGCGGTGCAGACCTCGCTCAACGCGGTGTGGGGCATCATGAAACACTTCGGCGGTGAAACTCACGCCGAAAACCCGGGTCCAGGAGATGTGTTCAACGAGATCGGTCCGATCGCCCTGCCCGAGTAAGAGGAATCCGAAATGCGCGTAGCCCTTTACCAATGTCCACCGCTGCCCCTGGATGTCGCAGGCAACCTGCAACGCCTGCATCAATTGGCGCTGGAGGCCAAGGGCGCGGATTTGCTGGTGCTGCCGGAGATGTTCCTGACCGGCTACAACATCGGCATTGATGCGGTCAGCGTGCTGGCGGAGGTGCACAACGGTGAGTCGGCGCAGCAAATCGCGCGCATCGCCAAGACGGCGGGGATCGCCATTTTGTATGGCTACCCGGAGCGTACCGAGGACGGGCAGATCTACAACGCCGTGCAGTTGATCGACGCCAATGGCGAGCGGCTGTGCAACTACCGCAAGACTCACTTGTTTGGCGACCTCGATCATTCGATGTTCAGCCCCGGGCCGGATGAGTTTCCGTTGGTTGAACTCAATGGCTGGAAGCTTGGCTTCTTGATCTGCTACGACCTGGAGTTCCCGGAAAACGCCCGGCGTCTGGCGTTGGCCGGCGCCGAGCTGATCCTGGTGCCGACGGCGAACATGATTCCCTACGATTTCATCGCCGACGTCACCGTCCGCGCCCGGGCCTTCGAAAACCAGTGTTATGTGGCTTATGCCAACTACTGCGGGCACGAAGGCGAGATCCAGTATTGCGGCCAGAGCAGCATCGCCGCGCCGGATGGCAGCCGTATCGCCCAGGCCGGCCTTGATGAAGCGCTGATTGTCGGTGAGCTGGATCGCCAGCTGATGATCGATTCCCGCGCCGCCAATCGCTACTTCCTCGATCGCCGTCCCGAGCTGTACGGTGATCTGAACAAGCGCTGATCCACGAAGGGGGCGTTCTCAATCAGTTTCCCCGGCGCGGTGTGGAAACTCATTGAGAACGCCCCCTAATCCGCTAGCATTAGCGCTTCTCTGTTCTGGAAGTGCTCATGCCTGCGCTGAATCACCCCCACCTTCACACTGAAACCCTGGCCACCGGCCTGCGGGTGACGCTGCGCCATGCTCCCGGTTTGAAACGCTGCGCCGCGGCGTTGCGGGTCGCTGCCGGCAGTCACGACGTGCCATTGGCTTGGCCGGGGCTGGCGCACTTTCTTGAGCATTTGCTGTTCCTGGGTACAGAGCGCTTTCCCGCCCAACAAGGGCTGATGGCCTACGTACAAGGTCATGGCGGGCAGGTGAATGCGCGCACCAGCGAACGGACAACAGACTTCTTTTTCGAACTGCCACCCCAGGCGTTCAGCGCTGGACTGGAGCGTCTGTCGGACATGCTCGCCCATCCGCGTATGAATCCGGACGATCAGCGGCGGGAACGGGAAGTGCTGCACGCCGAATTTGTCGCCTGGTCGCGGGATGCCACAGCCCAACAGCAATTCGCGCTGTTCGATGGGCTCTCGGCGGCTCACCCGTTGCGGGCGTTTCATGCTGGCAACCGTTACAGCCTGCCGATTCCGCAGCCCGAGTTTCAGCAAGCCTTACAGGGCTTCTATCAGCGGTTTTATCAGACCGGCCAGATGACGCTGAGCCTGGCCGGCCCGCAGAGTCTCGACGAATTGAAAGGGATGGCGCAGAAGTTTGCCGCGGCCATTACCACCGGGGAGAAAGTCCCTCAGACAAAGCCCACCCTGTTGATGGATTCTTCGGCCAATAGTTATCAACAGGCTGGAGAACGTCGGCTGGATCTGCTGATCACCCTCGAAGCGCTGCCCGACTCATCGCCCGAAGCACTGGCGTTCCTGTGTCATTGGTTGAATGCCGCAAAACCCGGCGGCCTGTTGGCACAGCTGCAAAACTCTGGGCTGGCGGACAACCTGAAAGCCGCGCCGCTCTACCGCTACGCCGGGCAAGCCTTGCTGCACATCGAATTCACGCTGCGGGCGAACGCCACGCAACCGGGCAGCGCAATCCGCGAACGGCTTCTGGATTGGCTGGGCTTTTTTGCCTCCCGTCAGGATTGGGCTCAATTGCGCGAAGAGTACGCAACCCTGCAGCAGCGCCAACAGCAAGTCAGCAGCGCCTTGCAACTGGCCCAACGGGACAGCGAGCAACTTGAACCGGGGTTATCCGAACAGGGCGTTGTCGCACTCAAGGCAATCCTGAAACAAATCGGCGCTGTGGATAACTTCACCGGCCAGTGGCAACTGCCAACGCCCAATCCGTTTTTGCGTACCGAGGCTCCAGCCGCGAATGCCGGGTTGATTCGCGGCCAGACCAGCGCTCATCGCGGCCTGCGGACCTTTGCCCAGGATCGCTCGCGCAGTCGCCGCGAGCGATCGCCGATGCAGTTCAGTCAGGCATTGCCGGATAACACGGATGAAGGTGCGGTGTATCTGCGCTGGCGCCTGGAATCCGCACCTCACAGCCGTCTTCAGACGAATCTGGAAAACAGCCTGGGGCCGTTGCGCGAAGATGCACGTCAGGCGGGTGTCGACGTTTCCTTCAGTGCATCGGGCAATGAATGGCTGCTGAAACTGACGGGCCTCCAGGAGCCGATGCCAACAGTCCTCGAGCATGTGCTGAAAGCGCTGACACAACCTGATGCCCGTTTCTCGCAAGAAGCACCGACGGCCCCCCCGTTGATGCCGATTCGACAGTTGCTCAAGGCGCTGCCCGATTTATGTCTTCAACACGCCGCGACCTCAGAAGACTTGCAGCAACTCTGGTCGAGCGCACGTTGGGATGGCCTGGCGACTGGTCTGTCGGCCCAAACGCAAGCAGCGATGGGGCTGGTCTTGAGTCGTGTGCCGGGAACGCCAGACCATCAATCGACGCCGCCTTTATCGATCGCCTCACAGCATCTCTGGAACGCCGTCGATACCGGTTCCAGCGAACACGCGCTGTTACTCTTTTGTCCGACGGCCACCCATGAGATCGCCGATGAAGCCGCCTGGCGTTTACTCGCACACCTGTGCCAGACACCGTTCTACCAGCGCCTGCGGGTGGAACTGCAACTGGGTTACGCCGTGTTCAGCGGGCTGCGCCAGATAAACGGGCAGACGGGGTTGCTGTTTGGCGTGCAATCGCCGAGCGTCGCGCCTCTGGACCTGCTGCAGCACATCGAACTGTTCCTCAGCGAACTGGAAGGGATGATCGAAAGCATCGACGAAACCGCTTTCATCACTCAGCGCCAGGACTTGGCCGATCAATTCGACAGCACCGCCCTGCCCAACGCCCAGGCCGCCGAACTGCTCTGGCAAGGCAAACTGGCCGGCCACTCGTCGGATTACCTGAAACGCTTGCCTCAGTCGATTCTAATGATCGAACGTGAAGCCTTGCTGGCGGCAGCGCAACGACTGAATCGGGCCGAAGGTGGCTGGCGCTGTCTGGCCAGCGGACCTTGCCCGACTACGCGTTGGCAAGTGGCAAAATGATCATTACCGGCGCTGCAATTAGCTTTCTCAAAGATTCGCAGCCAATCACTCTGTAATTTTGAGTAACATAGCCACCTAACTATCTGAACATCTCCGGCTGGAGGTGGACTATATGTGTAGGTCTCAACTGTCCCATCCACCTGAAGGAGCGCTTCTATGTCCTGGTCCAAACCTGCTTACACCGACCTGCGTATCGGCTTCGAAGTCACCATGTACTTCGCAAGCCGCTAAGCTCTGCCGTTTGGTAGAGAATGCAGTGCTACGCCTCGGCTTGCCGGGGCGTTTTTATTTTCAGTTTTCCATGATGGAGCGGCCATGTTTGTCCAGATTCTAGGTTCCGCCGCCGGCGGCGGTTTCCCCCAGTGGAACTGCAACTGCGCGAACTGCGCAGGTTTTCGCGACGGCAGCCTGCGGGCCGAGGCGCGTACCCAGTCGTCCATTGCAATTTCCGATGACGGTGTGAACTGGGTGCTGTGCAATGCTTCGCCGGACATCCGCGCCCAGCTCCAGAGTTTCGCGCCGATGCAGCCGGGACGCGCGCTGCGTGATACCGGCATCAGCGCAATCATCCTGATGGACAGCCAGATCGACCACACCACCGGCCTGCTCAGTTTGCGCGAAGGCTGCCCGCATCAGGTCTGGTGCACTGACATGGTCCATGAAGACCTGAGTACCGGGTTCCCGTTGTTCACCATGTTGACCCACTGGAATGGCGGGTTGAACTGGAACCGTATCGAACTCGATCAGAGCTTCACCGTGCCGGCCTGCCCGAACCTGCGCTTCACCCCGCTGCCCCTGCGCAGCGCCGCCCCTCCGTACTCGCCGCACCGCTTTGACCCGCATCCGGGCGACAACATCGGCCTGATCGTCGAAGACCTGGGCACCGGCGGCAAACTGTTCTACGCACCGGGCCTGGGCAAGGTCGATGCACCGCTGCTGAAAATCATGGCCAGCAGCGATTGCCTGCTGGTGGACGGTACGATGTGGGATGACGACGAAATGCAGCGCCGTGGTGTCGGCACGCGCACGGGGCGGGAAATGGGCCACTTGGCGCAGAACGGCCCCGGCGGCATGCTCGAAGTGCTGGAACAACTGCCCAAGCAGCGCAAAGTGCTTATCCACATCAACAACACCAACCCGATTCTCGATGAGGATTCGCCAGAGCGTGCGGAGCTGGCCCGTCGTGAAGTTGAAGTGGCCTATGACGGCATGAGTATTGTGCTGTAGCGGATGGCCTCTTCGCGGGCAAGCCACGCTCCCACAGGGATAGCGCTATCTCTGTGGGAGCAGGCCTGCCCGCGAAGGCGCCCGACCAGACACCAAAGAATCCACCGGTTGTTCCCCCGGAGAACCGCAATGACTGATACCCCAATGTCCCCCGCCGAATTCGAAGCGGCCCTGCGCGCCAAGGGCGCCTACTACCACATCTATCACCCGTATCACGTGGCGATGTATGAAGGCCGGGCGACCCGCGAGCAGATCCAGGGCTGGGTCGCCAACCGCTTTTACTATCAGGTGAACATCCCGCTCAAGGACGCTGCCATCCTGGCCAACTGCCCGGACCGCGAGATTCGTCGTGAGTGGATTCAGCGCCTGCTGGACCATGACGGCGCCCCCGGCGAAGACGGCGGTATCGAAGCCTGGTTGCGTCTTGGGCAAGCGGTCGGTCTCGACCCGGATCAGTTGCGCTCCCAGGAGCTGGTGCTGCCCGGCGTGCGTTTCGCCGTGGATGCCTACGTCAACTTCGCCCGCCGGGCCCGTTGGCAGGAAGCCGCCAGCAGTTCGCTGACCGAGCTGTTCGCGCCGCAGATCCACCAATCGCGCCTCGACAGTTGGCCGCAGCATTACCCGTGGATCGACCCGGCCGGCTACGAATATTTCCGCACACGCCTGGGCCAGGCGCGCCGGGATGTGGAACACGGTCTGGCGATCACGCTGCAGCATTACACTACGCGGGAAGGCCAGGAGCGCATGCTGGAAATTCTCCAGTTCAAACTGGACATTCTTTGGAGCATGCTCGATGCCATGAGCATGGCCTACGAACTGAACCGCCCGCCCTACCACAGCGTGACCGAACAGCGGGTCTGGCATAAAGGAATCACCTTATGAGTTTCGATCGCAGCAAAACCCCGACATGGCGCCCCGGCTACCGTTTCCAGTACGAACCGGCGCAAAAAGGCCATGTGTTGCTCTACCCCGAAGGCATGATCAAACTCAACGATAGCGCGGCGATGATCGGCGGCTTGATCGATGGCCAGCGGGATGTTGCGGCGATCATTGCCGAACTGGGCACGCAGTTCCCCGACGTGCCCGAGCTCGGTGACGACATCGAGCAATTCATGGAGGTCGCCCGTGCTCAGCACTGGATCGAACTTGCCTGATTTCGTGTCAGACAAGTTACCGCCCAAGCCCGAAATCGGCCTGCCCCTTTGGCTGCTGGCCGAGCTGACCTATCGCTGCCCGTTGCAATGCCCGTACTGCTCCAATCCGCTGGATTTCGCCAAGCAAGGCCAGGAATTGACCACTGAGCAGTGGATCAAGGTCTTTCGCGAAGCCCGGGAAATGGGCGCGGCGCAGTTGGGCTTTTCCGGTGGTGAACCGCTGGTGCGCCAGGACCTCACCGAGTTGATCCTTGAAGCGCGCAAGCTGGGTTTCTACACCAACCTGATCACCTCCGGCATCGGCCTCACCGAACAGAAAATCAGTGACTTCAAGAAGGCCGGCCTGGACCATATCCAGATCAGCTTCCAGGCCAGCGACGAGCAGGTGAACAACCTGCTGGCCGGCTCGAAAAAAGCCTTCGCGCAAAAACTCGAAATGGCCCGTGCGGTGAAGGCACACGGCTATCCGATGGTGCTGAACTTCGTCACCCATCGGCACAACATCGACAAGATCGACCGGATCATCGAGCTGTGCATTGCCCTTGAGGCAGACTTCGTCGAACTCGCGACGTGCCAGTTCTACGGCTGGGCGCAGCTCAATCGGGTCGGCCTGTTGCCGACCAAAGAGCAACTGGTTCGCGCCGAACGCATCACCAACGAATACCGCGCCAAACTGGAAGCCGAAGGGCATCCGTGCAAGCTGATTTTCGTGACGCCGGACTATTACGAAGAACGTCCGAAAGCCTGCATGAACGGCTGGGGCAGTATTTTTCTGACGGTCACACCAGACGGAACCGCCCTGCCCTGTCACGGCGCCCGACAGCTGCCGGTGCAGTTTCCCAACGTGCGCGACCACAGCATGCAGCACATCTGGTACGACTCGTTCGGCTTCAACCGCTTTCGCGGTTACGAGTGGATGCCCGAGCCGTGCCGGTCCTGCGACGAGAAAGAAAAGGACTTCGGCGGCTGCCGTTGCCAGGCGTTCATGCTCACGGGTGACGCGAGCAATGCCGACCCGGTGTGCAGCAAGTCGCAACATCACGGCGTGATCCTCAAGGCTCGCGAAGAAGCCGAGCACGCGACCCAGACCATCGAACAACTGGCCTTTCGCAATGAACGAAACTCACGCCTCATCGCCAAAAGCTGAACCCTTGAGCGCCGCCAGAGCCGTCGCGGCCGGCATCGACTTCGCCGAGTTGCAGGTCGGGCCACATGGCCTGTTCTGGAACGAGTACCGCCCGGAGGATGCCGCCTGCCGGATCTGGCAGTGGCGCGACGGTCAGGCTCATTGCCTGACACCGCCCACCTTCAGTGTGCGCAGCCGGGTGTACGAATATGGCGGCGGGTCGTTTTGTCTGACCGATGACGGGCTGGTGTTCGTCAACGAGGCCGATCAGCAGCTGTATCGGCAATCACTGACCGATGGGACGCCTGAGGTACTGACTGCAAGTGAATGCCGTTACGGCGATCTACAATTTGCCAACGGGCAGGTGCTGGCGGTTGAAGAGCACCGCGATCGGCATCGCCTGGTGGCGATCGATCTGGCTGACGGCCAACGTCATCTGCTGGCCGAGGGTGCCGATTTCTACGCGGCACCGGCCCTGAGCCCCGACGGCCGGCGACTGGCCTGGATCGAGTGGAATCGCCCGGATCAGCCCTGGACCGCGACTCGCCTGATGGTTGCCGAGCGACAGCGCGATCACACCTTTGCGCAGCCGCGTTGTGTGGCCGGCGACGGTCCTCAGGAGTCACTGCAACAACCGAGATTCGATGCCAGCAATCGTCTGTATTGCCTGACTGATCGCGGCGGTTTCTGGCAGCCGTGGGTGGAGTCGACAGAAGGTCTGAGCCCACTCCCGAGCGCTGCTGCCGACCATGGACCGGCGCCCTGGCAATTGGGTGGTTGCACCTGGTTACCGCTAAGCGAAGACACTTATCTGGCGAGTTGGACCGAAGAGGGGTTTGGGCGACTGGGGCTGTGTCATGGCGATGGCTCCCGTGAGGATTTCACGGGCGACTACAGTCGCTTCCGCCATCTCGCACAGGATGAGCAGTTCATTTACTGCATTGCCGCTTCACCGGTCAGTTCGGCGGCGGTGATTGCCATTGACCGCACAACCCGGCAGGTAAAGACCCTCGCCGGTGGTGTGGTACCCCTGCCCGCCGATCAGATCAGCCGCCCGCAAACCCTGCGTTATCCGAGCGGTTCGGGCGAGGCCCACGGCTTCTTCTACCCGGCGATGACCGGCGACTCGAAACCACCCTTGGTGGTGTTCATTCACGGCGGGCCGACGTCGGCCTGCTACCCGATGTTCGACCCGCGAATCCAGTATTGGGCACAACGGGGCTTCGCCGTGGCCGACCTCAATTACCGAGGCAGCAGCGGCTACGGCCGCGCTTATCGCCAGGCGTTGCATTTGAGCTGGGGCGAGGTGGATGTGGAAGATGCCTGCGCGGTGGTCGGCTATCTGGCCGAACGCGGGCTGATCGACGGCAACAACGCATTCATCCGCGGCGGCAGCGCCGGTGGCTACACCGCATTGTGCGCACTGGCCTTTCACAAGGTATTTCGTGCGGGCGCCAGCCTGTATGGCGTCAGTGATCCTGTCGCTCTGGGTCGCGTCACCCACAAGTTCGAAGGCGATTATCTGGACTGGTTGATCGGCGACCCGGTGCAGGACGCCGAACGCTACGCCGCGCGCACGCCACTGCTGCACGCGCACAACATCAGTGTTCCGATGATCTTCTTTCAGGGGGAACTGGACGCCGTGGTGGTGCCGCAACAGACCCGCGACATGGTCAAGGCATTACAGGACAACGGCATTCTGGTCGAAGCCCATTACTACGCCGACGAACGCCATGGTTTTCGCAAGGCCGGCAATCAGGCCCATGCGCTGGAACAGGAGTGGTTGTTTTATCGGCGGGTGATGGAGTTGGCGGTCTGACGTCTGCGCCCAATACAAATATTTGTGCCGCCCCATTCGCGAGCAAGCCCGCTCCCACACTTTGATCTCTGGTGTTCACAAATAATCGGTTCGCAGAAGCTCCAGTGTGGGAGCCGGCTTGCTCGCGAAGGCGATCCAACCAGCACCGCGAAACTCAGCGCTTGGCGATGATATACACCGCATGCACGATCCCTGGAATGTAACCGCACAACGTCAGCAGAATATTCAGCCAGAACGCCCCAGCGAAACCGACTTGCAGAAACACACCCAGTGGCGGCAACAGAATGGCGATGATGATGCGAATAAAGTCCATGGGGCGGCTCCTGATTGAAGTGGGCTCGTGCGAGCCATACAAATAGTCGACCTGTGCCGTTCATCAGGGTTCAGTTGTGGTTCGCAAGCGCCTCGAAAAGAAAAAAACGCCCCACGCGAAAAAATCCAACGTGGGGCGCTGCGTTATACCGCGAGACGGTTCGGAAATTCGTGTAGGGCGGGTCCGGTCAGACAGCAATACCTTTGCGACACTGCAGTTGCGCGGTGCGTACGCGGGAGAAGGCGCGGGCCAGGCGCAGGAGCATTTCGTCGATATTGGCCTTGCTGACGGTGAGGGCCGGGGTAAAGCGCAGGCAATCGGGTTGCGGCGCATTGAGCAGCAAACCTTCGTACAACGCAGCCTTGACTACGGCGTCGGCCGAATCGTCGGACAGATCGAGCCCCCAGAGCAGCCCTTGCCCGCGCAATTCACCGTGACCATAGCGATGGGCCAGACGACTCAGGCCTTCGCCCAGATGCCGGGCGGTTTCCCGCATATGATCGAGAAAGCCCTTGTCCTGCACGCTGTCGAGCACGACAAGCCCGGCGGCACTCATCAACGCATTGCCATGATGAGTGCCGCTCATTTCGCCGACTTCGAAACAACAGGCCTTGCCTCGCGCCAACAGTGCCGCCAATGGCACGCCACCACCGAGCCCTTTGCCGAGCACCACGATATCCGCCCGCACGCCGTAGGACTGTTCGGCAAGCAATGTGCCGCAGCGCCCGACGCCGGTTTGCACTTCGTCAAATATCAGCAGAATGCCAAGCTCACGACACAAGCGCTCGACGCCCTTGAGGTAGTGCTCGGTAGCAGGAATCACCCCGGCCTCGCTCTGGATCGGTTCGAGCATGATCGCGACCGTCTGGGCATCCACGGCCGCATGCAAGGCGGGCAGGTCATTGAACGGGACATGGCTGAAGCCCGGCAACTGTGGCTCGAATCGGTTGATCAGATTCGAACTGTCCGACGCAGAAATCGTCCCGAGGCTACGACCATGACAGCCTTTGCTGGCCACAATGATCCGCGAAGCGCCGCCACGATGTTGCTGGCCCCATTTGCGCGCCAGCTTGATCGCCGCTTCACAGGCTTCGCTGCCACTGTTGAGCAGGTACGCCTGGTCACTGCCGGTACTGGCGCAGAGCCGGTCGGCGAGGTTGAGCATGCCGCGGTTGTGCAGTCCGAAACCCGGATTGATCAGCGACTGAGCCTGTTCCGAAATCGCTTTGACCAGTGCCGAGGGGCTATGTCCGAGGCTATTGGCGCCGCCACCCTGTGAGAAATCCAAGTAAGCGCGGTCATCGCTGTCCCACAACCAGGAGCCTTGGCCACGCACGAAAATCTGTTTCGGTCGTTCGACACTGGGCATCAGGCACTCGCTGGAAAAGTTGTCGCTTCTGGCCGGCAGGGAAGTGTCCATCGCCAGGTCATCAAGGCTCGGTGGCTTGCGTCGCAGATTGAACAGATTCATCGGATAGAACCTCGTCCGAGGTTTTTTGCCTTGCCTATGTAAACACCATCTTCGTAAACGGTATTCATCGTTCTTTCTGGCCCTGTAAGCCTTGTGAATGCGGTTAGACTAGGCGCTGGCAAGGCGCTGAGCCATTTCGATTTCCCAGCATTTTCGATAAGTATTACTTATGGATTTTAAACAACTGCGTTATTTCGTCGCGGTCTACGAAGAAGGCCACGTCGGTCGCGCCGCCGAGCGACTTTCAATCTCTCAGCCAGCGTTGTCCCAACAGATCCGCCAACTCGAACAAAACCTCGATGTGAGCCTGTTCGAACGCAGCAGCAAGCGCCTGTTGCCCACCCTGGCGGCGCACACGCTGTACAACCATGCCCTGCCCTTGCTCGATGGCCTGCAACGAGCGCGCGAAGCCTTGGGCAATTTCAAGGGCAAGGCGCTGCGAACCTTGGCCATCGGCGTGCTGCAGACCGTCCACTCCAGCCTGGTGCCGCAAATGCTCGAACGCCTGCGCAAGGCACAGCCGCATCTGGTGGTGCAGATCTATGAACTGACCGGCCTGGAAATAGAACGGCGGCTACTCAATGGTTCACTGGACATCGGCATCAGTTACCTGCCGCCCCGTCAGCCGGGTTTGCACGGTGTGCCGTTGTACGAAGATGAGCTGACCCTTGTCATCCCGGCGGACCATCCGTTGCGCGAATTCAAGAAAGTCTCCATGAGCCAGGCCGCCGAGTTGCCCATGTTGCTGCTGGGTGAAGAATTCCAGGTGCGGCAGATCTGGCAGGCACAATTGGCCAATCTGGGGCGCCGCCCGCAGGTACAGGCCGAGCTGAACAACATGGCGGGGATTCTCGACAGCCTGCCGCACACGCGACTGGCGACCGTTCTACCCGGACGCTCGCAAAAGACCCATGGCGACCAGGCGCTGTTGTGGAAGCCACTGAGCGAGCCACGGGTGCCGCTGAAAGTCGGGTTGGTGTGTCGGGATGTGCAGCGGCAACAGGCTTCGCTGGCGTTGTTGCGGACATTGCTGGAAGAGGTGATGGATGAACACATGCGTAGCCCGACGGCCCTGGATGGGTTGAGCTGAACTTTTCTTCAGGCAAAAGAAAACCCCGCCGAAGCGGGGCTTTGCAGACTGTTTCCCTGACATCCATTTCACTCCGCCGTCCTGGCAGAATCCTACGTGTCCGTGTTGTTGCTTTGCGCTTCCTGCGCGACGTCCTTGAGAAGTAGATTAGCTCTGGATCCAATTTGCGCATATGGGAAAACAGCAGCACGTTATGTAAGAGAATGCTTACATGACGTTACAGGGTCAGAATTGTCCTGCGTCCAACAGGAACAGCGACTCACTCCCCGCCTTTACCGACGCGCTCAGCGAGTGAATACGCGGCAGCAGACGGGCGAAATAGAACCGCGCCGTACCGAGTTTGCTCGCATAGAAATCGTCCTGCGCTTCTTTGCCGAAGGCTGCCTTGGCCATCAGCGCCCACATGTAGGCATAGGCCGTGTAACCGAAGGCTTGCAGATACTCGACCGAGGCAGCGCCGATTTCGTTCGGGTTGCCTTTTGCACGATCCAGCAACCAGGCGGTCAGTTCATCGAGGGTGTCCACCGCATCGTTCAGCGGCTTGGTGAACTCCGCCAAATCTGCACTGGCCGTGGCGGTGAAATGACGAATTTCGTCGGCGAACAGTTTGTAGAACGCCCCGCCGCTGCCGACAATCTTGCGTCCTACAAGGTCCAGCGCCTGAATACCGTTGGTGCCTTCGTAGATCTGCGTGATACGCACGTCACGAACCAGTTGCTCCTGGCCCCACTCACGGATGTAGCCGTGGCCGCCAAAAATCTGCTGGCCATGAACCGTGGTTTCCAGCCCCAGGTCGGTCAGGAATGCTTTGGCCACTGGGGTCAGTAAGGCCACCAGGTCTTCCGCACGTTTGCGGGTGGTGGCGTCTTCACTGAACTTGGCGGTGTCCAGCTGCATCGCCACGTAAGTGGAAAATGCACGGCCGCCTTCGTTCGAGGCTTTCATGGTCAGCAGCATACGCCGCACGTCCGGGTGGACGATAATCGGGTCTGCCACTTTGTCCTTGTTCTGCGCGCCGGTCGGTGAACGGCTCTGCAGACGGTCGCGAGCGTATTCGATAGCGTTCTGGTAAGAACGCTCACCCGAGGCCAGGCCCTGGATGCCGACTCCCAGGCGCTCGTAGTTCATCATGGTGAACATCGCCGCCAGGCCTTTGTTCGGCTCGCCGACCAGGTAACCCACAGCTTCGTCGAAGTTCATCACGCAGGTCGCGGACGCCTGGATGCCCATCTTGTGTTCGATCGAACCACAGGTCGCCGGGTTACGCGCTCCAAGGCTGCCATCGGCATTGACCATGAATTTCGGCACCAGGAACAGCGAAATGCCTTTCGGCCCTGCCGGCGCGTCGGGCAGTTTGGCCAATACCAGGTGGATGATGTTCTCTGTCAGGTCGTGCTCGCCGCCGGTGATGAAAATTTTGGTGCCACTGACTTTGTAGGAACCGTCGGCCTGAGGTTCGGCCTTGGTGCGGATAATCCCCAGGTCAGTACCGGCGTGCGGCTCGGTCAGGCACATGGAGCCGGCCCAGACACCGGCGTACATGTTCGGCAGGTACGTGGCTTTGAGCTCTTCGCTGGCGTGGGCGTTGATCGACAGGCAGGCGCCGGCGGTCAGCATCGGGTACAGACCGAACGACAGGCTCGCGGAGTTGACCATTTCTTCAACTTGCGCCGAAACCGCCTTGGGCATGCCCATGCCGCCGTAGGTCGGATCGCCACCGACACCGACCCAACCGCCTTCAGCGTAAGTCTGATAAGCCTGTGGGAAACCAGCCGGGGTGGTGACGGCGCCGTCGGTCCAATGGCAACCTTCCTCGTCAGCTGCACGGCTCAGGGGCGCGATGCTTTTGCTGGTGACCTTGCCCGCTTCTTCCAGAATGGCTTCGACAGTTTCTGCATCGACGGTCTCAGCCAGCGCAGGCAGTTCGGCCCAGAGTTTGGCGACCTCGAAAACTTCATTGAGGACGAAGCGCATATCGCGCAGGGGCGCTTTGTAGTCAGCCATGGCAAACCTCGCAAGATCTAAACAGGTGGTTCGTAGGAATAGTGATTTCGTTGTGTCCGAGTGTACCTCAACAACTTTTACGACACATAGGGTCAACCCGTGACCATTTTGTTATTTTTAGTCATCAGCTTGT